>CAZZKG010000006.1:69853-97381 GCA_964654825.1 uncultured Gemmatimonadota bacterium
GTCCCCAGCAGGAGGGCGACGTCGTTATACGTCGCGTTGGCCACGGCAATATCAGGCAGACCGTCTTCATTGAAATCCCCGATGGTGGAGTAGTTGGGCCCGCCACGTACAAAATAGGGAAACGGCCCATCGAATGTACCGTCGCCGTTACCCAGCATGACGTTTAGATAACCGGTGGCCCAGCTCGACACGACGAAATCCGGGAAATCGTCGTTGTTCAGATTTCCGACGATTATTGGATTCGGATTCAGCCCAGCCCAGAGCTCCTCCGGTTCGGCAAAGCTGCCTTCACCATCTCCGCGAAACAGGAAGACGTTGTCTGTCAGAAAACAGGGTACGATGAGATCGAGCTTCCCGTCGCCGTCGAAATCGCCCGATGAAAACTCGTATACACCGTCTCCGGGGATGGGAATGTCTTCTGATATGACATAACCTCCTTCGGGATCCTTGAGGAAGATGGTGAGGTTTTCATCATAGAGGACGCTGTTGGAGACTACGAGGTCCAGCAGTTCATCTCCATTGACATCTATGGTGATTACCCACGTCGGCTCGTCCCGTGTCGGTATATCGGTACGCTGGAAATCCGGCAGCTGGGCATGGAGCAGAGATCCCGCCAGAAAATACGGGGTGACTAGAAATATCGTTTTTCTGAGCCCTATCATACAAACCTCATGAAAGCCCGTAATCCTTTATCTTGCGATAGAGTGTCCTCTCCCCAATTCCGAGCAAATCGGATGCCATCCTCCGATTCCCGTTCACCATCTCCAATGTTGCCGCCACGAGCTGCTTTTCCACGTCCTCCAGAGAAGCCCCCGGTGTGATCTTGAGGTAACCGTCATGATCTCCCATCTCCCGGAGGTCGGTTCCGCTGTCAGGTGGAAATATCTCCTGAGAGCCCAGCAACGTGACAGACAGTTTCAACTCCTCGAGATCCCGTTTTATCTCGAGGAGAGCCTGCAGCACAGCCTCGAATTCCCTCCCCCGCGGAATTTCCGGAAATACCAGCATGGGAAGGAGGCGTTTTGGATCACCTTTCCGATAGATATGTTCAGGGATATCGGTCGCCTGGATTTTATCACCCGGGGAGAGGACCAGCATACTCTCGATGAGATTCCTGAGTTCCCGCACATTTCCGGGCCAATCGTAGTTCTTCAGGACTTCCAGCGCCTCATCCGTGAGCCCGGCAAAAGTCTGCCTGTTCTGCTCGCAGAAATCGGAGATGAATTTCTTTACCAGTAACGGGACGTCGGTGCGTCGCTCCCTCAGGGAAGGGACTTCGATCGTCAGAACCTTGAGGCGATAGTAGAGATCCCTCCTGAACCTTCCGGCTTCCATCTCTTCACGCAGGTCCCGGTTGGTAGCAGCAACAACCCGAACATCTACCGAGATCGAGGTCGATCCTCCGACTCTCATGATCTCTCTCTCCTCGAGAACCCTCAGGAGATGCACCTGGGTGGATGGTGACATTTCAGCAATCTCGTCGAGGAAGAGAGTACCGCCGTGTGCGATCTCGAATCGGCCCTTGCGCAAAGACGATGCCCCGGTGAATGAACCTTTCTCATGTCCGAACAGCTCCGATTCGAGCACCCCCTCCGGCAGTGCGGCACAGTTTACCGCGATGAAAGCCCTGTGCCGGCGGGGACTGAGCCTGTGGAGAGCCCGCGCGACGAGCTCTTTCCCTGTGCCGCTCTCTCCAAGGACGAGTACCGTGGAGTTTACCGATGCGAAGCGGACGACCTTTTCGAGGAGTTCCTGGATGACCTCGGATTTACCGATGATACCGGTCTCTGTAAACAGCGCCTCCCGTTCGAGGAGAAGTTTCGCGACGAGGTAGACTTCTTTCATATCAGGAGGCTTATGGAGTACTCGGTCTACCCCCAGCATTCTGATCTTCTCTTCCTCCTCGATGGGACCTCCCTCCCAGAAAGCGATGACTGCCCCGCGGTATGACGTATTTCTGAACTTTCGAAGGAGTCGTTTTATTCGCTCATCGTGAAGGTCGCCGGTCAGGATGATGAGATCAAATTCATCAGTGAGAATGACATTCCCGAGCTCATCCACCGACTCGAGGACTTCGGCATCGAAACCGCGTGAATGAAATCCTTCCCTGAGCTTCAGGGCAATTTCAGGTTCGGCTGTCGAGATGAATATCCGGGATTGTTGTCCCTCTGTCATACATCCCTCGTTCTGATTATCGTATCGGCGGGACAGGCAGCAACTTAGCCTGCCATAATGGCAGTCTCATAGTAAAAGTAATATATTCTACCGCATCTGTCAAGATGAAGCCGAGACGGGGAAGGCAGTAAGCACTTCGAGAGGAACCACGCAGCCAGGGCCCTAGAGCCGTTGAAACTGGTGATGAACTTCCGGGACGGAACACGAGATACTCTTGCACTCAAATACATTCTGAAGTAGTATTTCATTTGGAATCATCTTCACGAGTATCAGGTCTGAATTTGTCCACTGTTTTTGTATACATCCTCGGTAGTGAGCTTGTATCTGATGAATATCAGATCATTGAACGGATGATATGACACTCCAGGAACAGATTCTCAAAGTGATTGACTCCCCGCAGGAGGTAGAAGCCCTTTACCGGAAAGACCCGCGGGGATTTGCCCGCGTCTTCCCCGAGATTTTCGCGCTTCACCCGGACTCCCTAATTTTGAAAGTCTGGCATGAGAGACTGTATTACCAGCCGCTGTCAGACGACAAGAAACTTCTACCTGCCGCGAGGTGGTCCGTCCGGGATATCCTGCGACTGATTATTCTCTCTCTCATATCAGGATCGCTCGTCAATCTACCCCATATTTTTTCGATACCCGATGAAGGACAATTTTATAGTCGATATGCAGGGATTATCGTTATCACATCACTCATTACCTATTTCTGTATCCAGAAGACCTGCCGGACGAAGGTCATTTTGACGATTACGACACTCGTGGTTGCTTCGTCTGTATATCTTACGACGTTGCCTCACAATCCGCAGTCGCAGACAACAATCCTGTCCTGCATACACATGCCAATCTTCATGTGGTCTCTTCTCGGAGTTGCTTTTCTGAATGGCCGCTGGCGGGATCTATCCGGCAGAATGGATTACATACGTTTCAACGGTGAACTCCTGATTCACACCACTATCATCCTCATCGGCGGTGTGATCCTCACCGGTCTCACTTATAACCTCTTCGATCTGATCGATCCACAAATGGGACACTGGTACATGAAAAATGTTGTTGTGTACGGAGTGGCAGCAGCACCCCTTGTCGCAACATTTCTCGTGGACAGGATACTTACGAAACACTTTAAAATCGCCCCGCTGCTCGCAAGGATCTTTACACCGTTCTTCCTCCTGACGGTAGTTTCCTACCTGTTGATAATGGTAGTGAAACAGAAGAGCCCTTACCATGACAGAGAATTTCTCGTCGCTTTCAACGGTTTACTTTTAACCGTCCTGGCACTCTCTGTTTTTTCGATTTCAGAGCGTATTCCGGAGAAGTCCGCCGGCTTCGGTGACATGGTGAATATTGGATTGGTAGTGATGACGCTGGTTATCGATATCTTCGCCCTCTCGGCGATCCTTTTTCGACTGGCGTCGTATGGGTTCACACCAAACCGTATCGCTGTACTCGGGGCAAATCTGCTTATCTGTTTTCACCTTTCAGGCATTACGTATCATTACGTTTGTTGTATTCGAAGAGGACATCTATTTGCTCCCTTGGAGAGATGGATCGTGGGATACATCCCGATCTATACGATATGGAGTGTGATCGTGACTTTCGGTTTCCCCCTGCTCTTCGATTTCCGGTAGGAAGGCGCAGTACCACCTCACCATATCCCGGCGGCGGACACGGGGGGAGAATCTCTATTCAATCATCAGGACATTACCGATGAGAAGCGTTTTTGTAGAAGGGTGGTTTCACCACCACTGCAGCCAGGAGCTTATTTCTGATCTCGATCTGGATCTGAGTCCCCGACTTGGCGAATTCCACCGGCAGGTAGGCGGTGCCGATCCCCTTCTTCAGTGAGGGGGAGCTGGTCCCGCTTGCGACGACTGACACTCTACGGCCTTCACAATGGACCGGATATCCGTGACGGGGAATGCCTCTCTCTTCCATCTCGAAGCCGATGAGTTTCCGCCCGACCCCATTGTTGTTCTGCTCGACGAGAACCTCCCGCCCGATGAACTCGCCCTTGTCCAGTTTGGTAATCCACCCGAGGCCGGCTTCCAGCGGGTTGGATGTCTCGTCCATATCACTACCATAGAGACAATACTTCATCTCGAGCCTGAGCGTGTCCCGGCATCCCAGGCCACAGGGGACAACCTGTTCGTCTCGACCGGCACGGATCAGTTCTGCCCAGATTCTCTCCGCATCCTTCTCGGGAATGTAGAGCTCAAACCCGTCTTCACCGGTGTATCCCGTCCGCGCGATCAGACACTGCACACCGAGCACCTCACCCGGGCCGCACCAGTAGTAATCGATCGAGTCGAGCGAGACGGTGGATATGCGTGAGAGGATCTGCTGCGCGAGCGGCCCCTGCAGAGCAATTTGCGCCACTTCTTCGGAGACATCCCGGAGGGTCACACCGCCCCTCAGGTGCTTCTGCATCCAGTTGTGATCTTTTCGGTGATTTGCCGCGTTGACCACGACCAGATACCGGTCACTGCACCGGTAGATGACGATGTCGTCGATGATGCCACCGTCTTCGTTCAACATGGCGGAATACTGGGCCTGGCCGATCTTCAGCAGGGCAACGTGATTGATGGTGATGTAATCGAGATACTCCACCGCCCGATCGCCGAGAACTTCGATTCTGCCCATGTGGGAAACATCGAAGAGACCTGCCCTTTTACGGACAGCCATGTGTTCATCGACAATACCGCTGTAGGAAACCGGCATGCTGTAACCGGCAAAAGGCACCATACGGCCGTTGGACTCAACATGAACATTGTAGAGAGGTGTCTTCCTCAGATCACCTTTCCCTTCCATGCCCACCTCCCTTCGTGATTCTATTTGACAACCAGCATCTTTCTCGTTACGCTCTTTTCTCCATGGGTGAGTTTGTAGAAATAGACTCCGGATGAAACTCTCTCGCCTGCTTCATCTCTCCCATCCCAGACGACCTCGTATCTCCCCGGTTCCACCCGATCATCGATGAGAACCCGGACCTGTTCTCCTCTCAGGTTGTAAATGACCAAATTCGTGGTCTCCGTCTCTCCTCCGTCCGGGATGTCAAAGACGATAGTTGTCGTGGGATTGAATGGATTGGGATAGTTCTGACCGAGCCCGAGGATTTTTGGCATATCGGCGGTCGGCTCGTCCCCTCCGTCGATACCCACCGGAGATGAGAGCCAGTCCAGCATCCTCTTCATAAATTCCACTCTGGTCACTTGTTCATGGGCCGAGGAGGGCCTGTTGACCGCCTCGAATCCGAAACCGAGAAAGATGAGTTTGGAGCCGTACTCTGTGAACTGAACCCTGACTCCCGCGACATCTTCCCAGTTGGTGGAATCATACACGGCGATGGGTGAACCGCCCGACAGTGGCAGGAGTATGTCCCGGGATGTCTGGTTGTTCGCACCGTTGGTACCGGCGGTTATGATCACGAACACCGAATCGGTTACCGGATCGCCCCTGAGGCCATAGGCGAAAGGAAGCAGATTTGTCCCGCCCCAGTCCGCTTTGAGAGTCTCGCTCAGGAAGCTCTCGCCGCTGTTGTGAAGGTCTTCGGCGATATTCTGTCCCGAGAGGAGGAGCTGTCCACCCCTTTCGACGTGGTCTCTCAGAGCAGTGAGATCGAGGGAATCGAGTATGTTATTCTGTTCCTGTCCGGTAAACCAGATGACGAGCTCGAAAGGTTCGAGCGAGTCGGCCGGACTCCCCTGTGTCGAGACGGTCCGGGTCACATACGGGACGACGAGAGTGTCGAGCGTCGCAGTGTAGTATTTCAGGTAATCGGAATCGGATTCCGCGTCATCGACAATCAGTACGGATGGGTGTCCGATCATGACCTGGAGTGATGTCTCCCACAGGAAATGGTCAAGACCGTGCAGGGTCAGCACCAGTTCGCTCCGGTGCACGGGCGCATCAGGAGTTGTGGTGATTGCAAAAGGATCGCTCTCGTTCCCGATCATGAATTCACCCTCGAGAGTGCCGAGGAAGACACTGTCGGTCACGAACTGGACTGTTGCATCTTCACTCGAAACCACGGCCCAGAGACTTTCGGCAGGTGTGGGACTGTCATTGCGGACGACGAAGTTCATGGCTACTTCTTCACCGACGTCCCAGATTCCATCGCCGTCACCTTCAGAATCATCCAGATTCCACGCCAGAGAATCGATGACAGCAGAACTGATTGTAAACTTCACATCCATCAGAGAATCCGCTTCACCGATCTTTGTGACCGACACCTCCGTCCTGGAACCGCTGTACGAGAAATTGTCCGGCTGGGAGAACCAGTCGAACGTCGTGTTCCCTGTCGAACCGGGCCACGGGTCACCGGCATCGCCCCTGTTTCCGGCATGGTCCAGACCGTTTGTGCCATCAGCTTCCTCGACATCGACGAGCTTGTGGTTTTCGTTACGATTGTTCGAACGCGAGTTGTCGATGTGCCATATAAGAATACCCGGCATGAGGAGACTCGCGTCGAATCCGACCTTCTGCCGGTTCTCTACAAGGAAGTACTCGAGGCCCGAATAATCTCCCTGATGCCAGAGCTTGATCACGGTAGGTGAATCCTCGACCTGCGGGATCTGGACGATATCCGTGTTCGATGAAAGTTCGATCGGAGTGACCCATCCAAGCCGTTCCTTTGACCAGGCACCCATGTGAGTCGGCAGTTCCGGCTGGCCGCCATTTCCGCCCCAGGACCCGGATCCCATCAATCCCCACTGCCCGATCCCTTCGGATGAGCCGTCCGTGTCGTACAGGTCGGGGAGCCCGAGCGAGTGACCGAACTCATGGCAGTAGACGCCGATCTCGATCAGGCCGTTTCCGCCGCAGCTCATCTCCGGCATGATGATGTAATCATTCACATGAATAAATCCGCCGTTGGCCGAAGCATCGTCTGTTTCGTACCCGCCGGAAGGGCCTCCCATGTTGGTGATGCTGGACCGGTGTGACCAGATCCGTGACCCGCCGCACTCTCCGCCGTCACCGGTATGCACGGCGAAAATCGCATCGACATATCCGTTGTCGTCACCGGAATTCGGGATACCGTCGGGACCGTCGTTGTCATATAGCGAGAAGTCGACATCCGTATCCGATACGACACAGAGATCATATACGAAACTACCGGCATTGTTGGGCCAGGGTCCGAAACCTGTATTACCGCCTTCGTAGTAGCCCCGTGACTCGGGAAGGGTGAACCAGCCGTGTACCGTACCATCGAGCGTAAAAAGATCGTAAGAATTCTGCTCGTAAAAATCTTTCATCGTCCCGGTCGGATTTGGTCCGTCGAACAGAAGCTCCTGGAATTCCGGCTGAGAATACGTGCCCGACTCACCGGGGTGGTCACCGAGGAGTACCGGAACCGGGTAAACCCCTTCGACGCTCGGCTTTTCGTTTCCCTCGCTGTCTACAACGATGAACCTCCGGGGTACCGGGCCCGCGAAACCCAGCTGGAGGGCGTCACGTTCTGCCTGGGTCAGAGGCAGAGTCAGGCCGGTCCCGGGACGCGGAGGGATGATGGTGTGACCGGATTGTACTGCGAGAAAAATCAGGAATCCTATGACGAGAAGAGTTTTCCACATGATGGGGAATCGATTCATGGCCGCCTCCTTGAAAGTTATCGTGCCTCACGAAATTTACCCTCCCCATGAGTATGTGTCAACGATGAAAAATGGCCAATGAAAAATGGCTGTGAATTAAAAGAACGGGGTCTCTCATACCTTTTCGGTACAAAAAACCCCGCAAGGTTCATCCCTGGAAAAGGGCTGTCGGCACGAAGAGCTCGATGAACCCGTTTCCGTCATTTACTTCAGGAGCACCATCTTCTTCGTAACCGAGCTCCCGTTATCCAGCTTGAGCCGGTAAAAGTAGATCCCGCTCGAGACGCTCTCTCCCCTCTCATTGTGTCCATCCCAGGTGACCGCATGGTCCCCGTTCGACTGGCTCGTGTTCACCAGTGTCGTCACCACCTCACCTCTCAGATTGTGGATGGTGAGAAGCACATTCGAATCCTCGGCCAGACTGTAACGGATAGTGGTCTGAGGATTGAACGGGTTGGGGTAATTCTGCATGAGCGCCGTCGCCTTCGGTATAGGAGATGACTTCTCTCCTCCGTCCTCGATGCCCGTAGCCGGAGGCGGCGGGTCGAAGGCATTGTACATGAGATACACCCAGGTGATCGGAGCTTCCTCGCCACCACCGGTGAAGGCGAAGTTCGAGCCTTCGGGGTCGCTCACGTACATGAGGTGTACCTGTCCACCGGAGTTCACCCGTGCGACCGAGGGGTACCGGTCATCCATCAGCGGAGCGTTGGAGCAGTTCACCATGTTTTCGGATAGAGTCCAGTTAGTGTCACCATTGTCGGCGGCGACACAGAAGAGCTCACCGAAACCGAAATCCAGAGGCGCGTCATCCCTCCACTCATCCCGCATCTCCTGGAACACGACATAGAGAGTGGAATTGTCGTCACTCACGCCGATCGTGGGATAACTCGTCGGAAGCGTGTTGACCGGTACTGCGACCGAATCCTGAGAATGTCTCGTCGACGTATAGACTGTCGAGACACCGGTGTTGGGATCCCAGTGCTGTATCCGGTAGTTGAGACCCCACGGTTCGCCTCCGACGGTGAGCCCCGCAAAAAGACTGACCTGGTCACTCGAAAGGTTGACCGCAGCCCGGCCCTCGGCCCAGACGGCGTGTGGAGTACCATTGATGTCGTAGATGAAGTCCGCGGTTTCCCAGGGCCTGAAACCCAGCTTGGTCGTGTCAACATCACCGCTGCCGCCGAAATCCACCGTGTCGAGCAGAGTGTTGTCGAAGTTGGTCAGGTTGGTCATGGTGAAGTCTTCGAGACTGAAATCGCCGGTCGGCGACTCGTAAAGTCTCATGTCGCCACCGATGTCACCCACCAGGACACCGACCGTCCCGTCATCGTATGTCGCTATGGACGGCCACTCGACAGTGTTGTCGTTGAAGATGTTGAGATCGGGTGTCAGGTCGTACCAGGCCTGCATGTTGCCGGTGACGATACTGTCGGGAGACAGGTAGGACATCCACTGCGTGTCCGGACCGCCGGCGAACTGATTCGCCCCGACTGTCACCCCGGCATTGGTCGGGTTCACACCGATCTTGGGCCAGATAAGCGAGTAATCATCACCCGTGTTGTCCTGCATGTTGTCATAGTGCGGAGAGAAAGCGCCCAGGCCCTCGAAAGCATCGGTAAAAAGGGTGCTGGTCAGTACTCCACTCGGCTGATCAGAACTGTGGTTGCCGATGACGGCCGCGGCACCGGCGCCCAGGAAGTCGGGAAGGATGTCCAGTGAGGGGAAACCGCTCCTCGTGAGGCTCACCTCGCCCTGCTTTGCCGGATCTGACCCGGCAGCTGCGTAATAGTACCAGCAGTTCCTGTTGGGATAACCGGCATCGAAATCCGGGGACGAGAACCAGACCAGGTGCATGGCCCCGCCGGGAGTGATCACGATCCTCTTCGGTACCGAACCGTTTTCCTGGTAGTCATAGTAACCCGAATCGACCAGGAGACCTTCCGGTGGCTGGACCATCACCGGCTGAACCGGACCATTCACGACCGGCATGGCCGACATGCCGTCCCAGGCGATCCCCCTGGCTTCGCTGATGCTCGTGATGGGTACACCCGATGCCGCGAAGCCGGCCTGTACTGCAAGGATCATCGTGAAGGACAGGAGTGCAGTTACAACTATCAATCTTCTCATATCGACCTCCCCTTAAGGTCTTGGAAGTGTCGTTACCCTCGGCTCATTTTTGAACCGGTGCGATTTCGAAAAGTTCGTACCCTCTCTGTACGTATCACCTCCTTCCCAGCAGCTTGACCAGGAGTGCTTTCTGGGCGTGGAGCCTGTTTTCGGCTTGTGTGAAAACCACAGAATGAGGGCCATCCATGACCTCATCCGTTATCTCCTCACCACGGTGGGCCGGCAGACAGTGCATCACGACAAACTCGTTCGAAGCTCGGGCGCAGAGGTCGGAGTTCACCTGAAACCCGGTAAACCTGCCGAGTTTCTCGGATCGCTCTTCCTCCTGCCCCATACTTACCCAGGTATCAGTGTAAATGACGTCGGCTCCGGAAACAGCTTCTTCCGGGGAGTGAGTGAGGTGTATCTCACCGACTCCATTATTTATCGCTCTCCGGTAGATCGTATCATCGGGTTCAGAACCCTCCGGGACAGCGATGTTCAGAGTGAACGGCATTATCGCGGCCGCCTCGAGCCAGGAGTTCAGCACATTGTTGCCGTCACCGACGTAGCTGAGCTTCACACCCTCGAGCCGTCCGAGAGCTTCCTCGATCGTGAGGAGGTCGGCAAGGATCTGGCACGGGTGCAGGAGGTCCGTGAGACCGCTGATCACGGGTATCGTAGCGTACTCGCCCAGTTCTTTCACTTCGGCTTGATCAAACGTCCTGATCATGATCCCGTCGAGATAGCGTGAAAGGACCCGGGCCGTGTCGGCGATCGTCTCCCCTCGACCCAACTGAAGTTCACCACCCCGGAAATAAAGTGCAAGCCCGCCGAGCTGGTACATCCCTACTTCGAATGAAACTCTCGTCCGGGTGGATGATTTCTGAAAGATCATCCCGAGAGTCTGCCCGGTGAGTGTCTCCCGGTATGCCCCGGGGTCTTTTTTCAACTGCGAGGCCAGATCGAGGAGTCCCCGCACATCTTCCCGGGAAACACCCTCATAAGAGATAAAATCCTTTCTCACAGGATGTACCTCCGAAGATCTTCATCCTCCACAATCCTCTGAAGCCTGTTTATCACGTATTCCCTGCCTACGTCGATCTTCTTCACACCGCTTTCGGGGAGGCTGAATAGACAGTCGTCGAGAAGGATGGTCATGATGGTGTGGAGCCTCCTGGCTCCGATATTCTCCATCCGCTCGTTCGCCACGGAAGCGATGTGGGCAATCTCCTGTATCCCGTCCTGGTGGAATTCGACCATAGTGCCTTCGGCATCGAGAAGAGCTTTGTACTGCTTGATGAGAGCGTTTTTGGGTTCGACGAGAATGCGGACGAAATCCTCTTCGCTCAGCCTGTCGAGCTCGACCCTGATCGGGAATCTGCCCTGCATCTCCGGGATCAGGTCGGACGGACGGGACTCGTGAAACGCCCCGGCGGCGATGAACAGAATGTGATCCGTCGCTATCAGCCCGTATTTGGTAGGCACGTTGGACCCTTCGATAATAGGCAGGAGGTCACGCTGGACACCTTCCCTCGACACGTCAGGCCCAACCTTGGTCCGTGACGCGGTTATTTTATCAACCTCGTCAATGAACACGATACCGGTATCTTCGACCCGATCCATGGCTTCCTGGACCACATCCTCAAGATCGATGAGTTTCTTGACCTCCTCCTGGTACAGGATCCGTCGGGCTTCTTTGAGCGGTACCTTCCTCATTTTTTTCTTCTTCGGGATGACATCCTCGAGCATATCCAGGACACAGGGATCGAGTTCTTCGAGACCCATCGGTGATAGAACTTCGACAAACGGAACAGACCGTGTGCTCACCTCGATTTCGACGTCTCTGTCTTCCAGATCTCCTTTATCGAGCTGTGCTTTAAACTTTTTCCGGCTGCTTTCCCTCAAGAGAAGCAGCTTCTCCAGTTCATCATCCTCATCGT
Source organism: uncultured Gemmatimonadota bacterium (assembly GCA_964654825.1). Taxonomy (GTDB): domain Bacteria; phylum Gemmatimonadota; class CAZMKB01; order CAZMKB01; family CAZMKB01; genus CAZZKG01. The sequence goes on from CAZZKG010000006.1 coordinate 81,671, forward strand.
AATCTCCCTCATCCCTCTCGATGGCAAGCTGAAGCTCGCTGAAACCCCCTTTCCGCCTACCGGATTTCCCCGAGGTACCCTCGGGAAGTGGTGGCAGGAGGAGCTCGATCAGTCGTTCGTCGACATTCTTCAGCGCCACGTCCTCGATCTCACTTTCCATCTCCTGTCTGACCATGTTGACGGAGAGTTCCATGAGGTCCCGTATCATCGATTCGACATCCCGCCCTACATACCCGACCTCGGTGAACTTGGATGCCTCAACTTTCACGAAGGGGGCATTTGCAAGTTTCGCCAGCCTCCTGGCGATCTCCGTTTTGCCCACACCCGTCGGGCCAATCATGATGATATTATTGGGCATGATCTCTTCTCTGAGCTCGGGAGCTACCTTTCTCCGCCTCCACCTGTTACGAAGAGCGATTGCGACAGCCCTTTTTGCTTTCATCTGCCCGACGACGTATTTGTCGAGCTCTGCGACGACTTGTGTGGGAGTGAGGATCGCATCCTCATCACACTGCCCGGACGGGGCGACCCCCTCTTCCGCTTCCATGTTCAGACCCATCTGCATAGTTTATTTCCTCACATCTATGGACATCGTCACGATGTTCTCATTCGTATAGACACAAATTCCTGCTGCGATTTTCAGAGATTCCTCGACGATCTGCCTTGCACCCATTTCCGTCTTGTCGATGAGCGCGCGCGCGGCAGCCAGAGCATATGGCCCCCCGGAACCCAGAGCAATGATGCCGTCATCCGGCTCGATGACATCACCGTTGCCGGATATCAGGAAACTGTAACTCTCATCGACGACTGCCAGAAGGGCTTCGAGCCTGCGCAGGTACTTCTCGGTTCTCCAGTCTTTAGCAAGCTCGATGGCGGATTTCGGCAGATTACCGGAATACTTGTCCAGCTTCTCTTCGAATCTCTGAAAGAGAGTAAAAGCATCCGCTGTCGCCCCGGCAAAACCGACCAGGATCTTTCCCTCTCTGAGAGTTCTGATCTTCGAGGCCTTCTCTTTGACGATCGTATCACCCAGGGTAACCTGACCGTCACCACCCATGGCAACCTCAGCCCTGCACCTCACTGAAACTATAGTCGTACTGATCATCCTGCAACCTTTTTCATTTACGAGGGTGGGACTTTCGGTGAACCTCGAGCAGGCGCTGGGGGGTGAGATGTGTGTAAATCTGAGTGGATGAGAGCGACGCATGTCCGAGAAGCTCCTTTACACTGAAAATATCCGCCCCTTTTTCGAGAAGATGAGTCGCAAAGGCGTGCCGGAGGCTGTGTGGTGAAAAACCTTTTCGCCTCAAAGCCTTTTCGAAACACGTTCCGACGATTCTCTGAACCTGTCTGACGCCGAGCCTTCTCCCCTTCAGATTGAGGAAAACCGGGTTCTCCCCTCTCATCACCAACCCGGGGGACCGCGTTTTGCAACATGAAATATACCTCATCAGTGATTCGATTGCAACGGAACCGATCGAAACGAACCTTTCCGTTTTACGCTTGCCCCGCACCTTGATCGATTCTCCGATGAAATCGATATCACTCATATTCATCCCTACCAGTTCACTCACCCGGACCCCCGTGGAGTAAATCACCTCGACAATCGCCCTGTTCCGGAGCTGGTACAGCTGATCCCCTTCAGTTGACTCGATCACCAGTCTCACTTCGTCGATACTCAGTAATTCCGGGAGAGGTTTCTCCTGCCGGGGAGTGTGGAGCGCTCTCGCTGGATTGCCTGATACGGAACCTTCCCGGAGAAGAAAATCGTAGAACGTCCGGAGAGATGTCAGCTTCCTTGCGAGTGTCCTGCGGCCACAGCCCTCCCTCCCCAGATACCCGAGGAAAGACCTCACCGTCTGGTGGTCGACGTCACTGAATTTGCAGTCATGCCGGCCGAGGAAACTCTGCAGAAAAACGCAGAACTGCTTGAGGTCTAGTCGGTAGCCGGATATGGTGTGAGGAGAGAGATTCCTCACTTTCTCGAGATACGTGAGGAAATTGGAAATCTCTGATCGTTGTTCACTCACGACAGCACCTCCATCACCCACTCCCGCATGTCCTCTATGGCCCGCCCGGACTGAAGTTTTTTCTTCTCTCTGCCTCTCCCGGTCCCCGGTGCGGGGAGCAGGCCCATGTTTACATTCATCGGTTGAAAGCCGGCGGGGTCGGAATTCCCGATGTGAGTGAGCAGAGCGCCGGTCATCGTCGACACCGGCGGCAGCACCGGTTGTTTGCCCTCGAGGACTCTCGATACGTTCAGAGCAGCGACGAGGCCCGACGCAATGGATTCGACGTACCCCTCGACACCGGTTAGCTGACCGGCGAGGAAAACAGTCTCCCACCCGGGGTGGCGGGGCTGGAAAAACCGTGTCAGCACACCGGGTGAGTTCACGAAGGTGTTCCGATGCACACTTCCGTAACGGAGAAATTCCGATTCCCCGAGACCGGGTATCATCCTGAACACCCGCTCTTGTTCGGGATACTTCAGCCTTGTCTGAAATCCTACCATGTTCCACATACTTCCCTGTATGTCCTCTCTCCTGAGCTGGACAACGGCAAAAGGCCGCCTTCCAGTCCCCGGTATATTGAGGCCGACGGGTCGCAGGGGTCCGAATCGGAGGGCATCCTTCCCTCTCCCGGCAATGACTTCGACGGGAAGGCACGCTTCGAAAAGATGCTTTTTTTCGAACTCGCGGGGAATCGAGCATTCGGCAGTGAGCAGTGCTTCGTAGAATCGCTCGTACTCACCCCGATCCATGGGACAGTTGAGGTAATCGTCACCGCCCTTCCCGTATCTGGATGTTTCATACACCCTGGTCCGGTCGATCGAATCAGCCGCCAGGACAGGGGATATGGCGTCGTAGAAGAAAAGATTGTCCGCTCCGAGAAGGTCTGCCAGGAATGCAGCGAGTGAAGCCGAGGTCAGAGGACCCGAAGCGATAATAGTCGGTACTTCCGGTGACAGGCTTCGTACTTCCTCTCCTGCCACCGATACGCCGTCTAAAGAAGACAGTCGCGCGGTCAGCTGTCGGGAAAAGTTCCTCCTGTCAACGGCCAGCGCTCCACCTGCCGGGACACGTGTTTCGAATGCCAGATCGAGGAGTGAGCAGCCCAGGAGCTTGAGTTCTTCTTTGAGAATACCGCTCGAAGTAACGGGATCGATCGATTTGAGGGAATTGCTGCAGACCAGCTCGGCGAGATCCTGTGTCTGGTGAGCGGGAGTTCTCCCACCACCAATCCTCATCTCGGAAAGGCTAACATGAAGACCCCTCTTCGCCAGCCAGAAGGCTGCTTCGCACCCTGCCAGGCCCCCACCGATAACCCTGACAGGAGGAGCATCCTTCGATTTATTCATCCACCTCAGACTCTCTTTCACATTTGAGGCATACGAGCTTGTTCTGACCCCGCCCTCGTGTGCGTTTCATTTTCGCGTACCCGTACTCGCAGGACGGACAGGTGAACTCGATCGGTTTCTCCCAGACGGCAAAATCGCATGACGGATAACGGGAACACCCATAGAACGTCTTCCCTTTCTTCCGGGTCCGTCTCTGGGACAGTTCACCGTCGCAGTCTTCCCGAGGGCATGGTATGCCGAGCGTGATCGTTTTGGTGTACTTGCACTCGGGATATCTGGAACAGGCGAGGAACTTTCCGAACCTTCCGTTTTTCACGACCATCGGAGAGCCGCATTCGGTGCATTCCTCATCGACACCCTCGGCTTCTTCTTCCAGTGACTGGGTGGCTTTGCACTCAGGGTACCGGGAGCAGGCGAGAAAGGCACCATACCTCCCTCTCCGCACCTCCATGTCACTCCCGCACAACGGGCACTTCTTGTCGGTCGTTACCAGCTCCTGATCCTGCCCGTCGATCTGTTTCGTATTGGTGCACTCGGGGTAACCGGAACAACCCAGGAACAACCCTCCCCTGCTCCACTTCACCACCATGGGGCGGCTGCATTTTTCACAAACAGCGTTCTCGTTACCACTCTCCCTGAGAAGCAGTTCCTGTGCACGACCCCCTCCACCGTCGAGAGCCTCACTGAAAGGACCATAGAACTCCGCGAGCACTTCCTGCCAGCCGCGATCTCCTCGCTCGATACTGTCGAGTTTGGATTCCATCTCCCTGGTGAACCCGACGTCGAACAGCTCGGGGAATCCACCGACACAGATTTTGCTAACCATCCTGCCGAGCTCGGTCGGCATGAGCTTTCGCTTATCGATTTCCACGTAAGTACGGTTGAGAAGTGTCCCCATGATCGATGCGTACGTCGACGGTCGACCGATACCGTCGGTCTCGAGTTCCTTGATGAGCGAGGCCTCGGTGAATCTCGGAGGCGGTTTGGTAAAGTGCTGCTCGGGAGTGAGTTCCTTGAGAGAAAGCTCCTCGCCTTCCTCCATGAGGGGAAGCAGACCTTCCACTTCCTTCTCATCGGTTTCTTCGACGGATTCACGGTAGACTGCGAGGAAACCGTCGAACTTGATGACAGAACCGTTTGCTCTGAAGAGAAACCTCCCGACAGGGATGTCCACCGTGGTCACGTCGTACACCGCCGGGGTCATCTGCGAAGCGACAAATCGCTGCCAGATGAGATTGTATAGCTTTCTCTGCTCGGGAGCGAGGAATTTCTTCACCGAATCCGGTGTTCTCAGCACCGATGTCGGACGGATTGCCTCGTGAGCGTCCTGGACCTTCCCCTTCTGCTTGTATCTATTGGGAGTTTTCGGGAGAGAGCCGGATGAGTAGCTGGAGTTGATATAATCTCTCACTTCGGTCAGAGCCAGGTCTGAGATCCTGATAGAATCAGTTCGCATGTATGTGATGAGGCCGACACTTCCTTCTTCGCCTATCTCTATACCCTCGTAAAGGTTCTGCGCTATCCTCATCGTCCGGGATGAGGACATGCCGAACCTCCTCGAAGCTTCCTGCTGAAGGGTACTGGTGATAAACGGCGGGGCTGGATTCCGTTTTCTCTCCTTCTTCGTGATCGTTTTGATGACAAAAGGGCTGCTTCCGGCTTCGTCCCGAATCCTGTCTGCTTCTTCCTCGTTCGGGATCTCGGGGTTTTTCCCATCGATCTTGACGAGTTTCGCCTCGAAGTCCTCCTCCCGCGGAGTGGCGAGAGAAGCGGTGATGGACCAGTACTCCTCGGGGACGAACCGCTCGATCTCTTCCTCCCGTTCGCATATCAATCGAAGGGCTACGCTCTGAACCCTCCCTGCACTCAAACCCGGCCTGATGATCTTCCAGATGATCGGACTGACCTGGTACCCAACCAGCCTGTCGAGAACCCTCCTCGCCTGTTGAGCATTCACTTTTTGCTCATCAATCGATCGAGGGTTCTGCATCGCATCTTCCACAGCTTTCCTCGTAATCTCGAAGAAGAGTACCCGATGGCACGGCCTGTCTTCGAGGCAGAGTTTCTCAGCTATGAAGTAAGCAATCGCTTCACCCTCGCGGTCCGGATCCATAGCGAGATAGACGTTTTCCGCACTTTCGGCGGCGGTCTTCAATTCTTTGAGCGCTTTCTGCTTGCTGGGGATAGTAATATACTTCGGCTTGAAGCCGTTATTAATTTCGACGCCGAGTTCCTTCTTGGGGAGGTCTACTATATGGCCGTTCGAGGCCTTGACCGCAAATCGGTTACCCAGATACTTGCCTATTGTTTTTGCTTTTGTTTTTGACTCAACTATCACCAGGGACTTCTTCATTACACATCTCCCTCGCCTTGTTCAAATCCTCCTCACAGAGCCCGTGAACGACACGATTGATGATCTGGATCAGATCATCCCTGTCGATGACATCATCACCCATTTCCATCGCATTTTCCATGACATCTTCGAGGCCGTCATCATCTATCACACCGAGCCTCCTCAGCTTTATCAGATACCCGTGGGCTTCGGGAGTAATCCGGTTCATCTCCTGAGGGCTGAGAATCCTGAATCCATTCGAAGAACGCCGTGAGGCAGTAGGGACAGCCTCGTGTGTATCCGGTTCTACCTGAAGAAAAAACCAGGAAAGGGCCCTCTTTATCTCGGTATTCTCGTAACCGAGCTCTCTGAGAAAATCAGTCGCTTCATCAAGCTCCCATTTCTGTGGATAGATTTCACTGAACTTCTCGGCAAGAAACAGGACAATCTCGAAAAATGTTTCTTCTCCCATCTTCCATCCTCCTCCCGCATCTTCTGGCGGCTTGAAGCATAAGTTACATGTGAGGACAGGCAAAATCAAGCCTTCGAAGACAATTGGGAAAAATGTGTAAGACGGATGTGGAGAAAGTTCCTATGATTCCTTTTCAACCGGTACGATGTAGGGAGTAACGAGTATGAGTAGATCCTTCTTCTGGGTACTGGTGCTTTTGTACCTGAACAACCTGCCGACCAGTGGCAGTTTCGAGATGTAGGGTACGGCTCTCTCGCTCTCGACTGAATCGAGTGTAGTGAGCCCCCCGATGACGGCTGTCTGTCCGTCATTTACGAGAAGGGTCGTCTTTCCTTCCTGAGTCTGGAACTTCACCCCGAATTCTGAAGGATCGGTCACCGCCTGGCTTCTCTCCGCTTTCAAGTCCATGACGATTTTGTCATTGTTTGTGATATGCGGGGTGACAGTCAACCTGATCCCTGTTTCGATGAGCTGGATCGTTGCCGCCGCCTCTGTCTGGGCACCCACATCGATCACACGGATTGGTGTCCGCTCACCGACGAACACCTCGGCCTTGAGGTTGTCGAGTGTGGTGATCTGCGGCTGTGCCTGCACATCGATCATCTGACTTTCTTCAAGAGCCTGGAGAATACTTGAAACATTTACACCCGAACGGAAAGTCCCGAGCGAGAGTTCGAGGAACGGATCGGTCAGCCGTGCTCCTGCCGTCGACGCCTGTCCATGCACGTCCACACGGGGATTGGTCAGGTTGCCGACTTTCCAGTCGATACCGACCTGGAAGAGATCGAGCGTGTTCACGAAAACTAGCTTCGACTTGATGGTTACCTGCTTTGTCTCTCTGTCGAGTATCGGGATGATGGACTTGATCTCGTCGATTTTGCTGGGGACATCCGTCACGATGAGTGAATTGGTTTTCTCGTCGAGACCGACGGTTCCGCGAGTGCTCAGCATGTCCTGGACGGTGGCCAGCATGTCGGATCCAATCAGGTAATTGAGCTGGAAGACTGTCGGCTGGAGCCCTTCGAGCTGTTCGGTTGCTCTGAGGTTCTCCAATCTGTCGACGACGTAAACCCCGTCTCTGTATTCAAAACCGTATCCCTGTGCCTTCAGGATCATACCAAGTGCCTTGTCCCAGGGGACATCGGTGATCCGCGCCGTGATCTTCCCCTCCACGTCCCTACCTGCGACGATGCTCTGAGCACTGAAATCAGAGAAAGCCCGGAGCACAACTTTGATTCCAGCGTCCTCGAAGTCTATGGATATTTTCTTGGATGAACTGTACGTATTGGTTTGCCCGGTGCTTTCCTTCTTCTCCGGTTTCACTGTTTTGCCGGAAGAGGCTTTCGCCCGGGGAGAAGGAGATTCATTTTCCACTTCTGGTTTCTCGGCAGCGATGTTTTTCTCAGGCGCGGTCTCTTCCGTAACCACATCCGATTTTGAGAGATCAGCATCGGGTAGAGACACGGTCTTCTTCTCGGGCTCTTCTGATCTCTCAGGATTGTCGGCCGCAGGGACGGAGACCGAGGAGTCCCAGGTACGAAACATGCCGGCAGAATTGGCGAAATCTATGATGAGATTTTTGCCGTTTTTAGTCAGAGAATACTCCTTCGACTCTGCCAGTACAAGGGTCACTCTCACCAGGTCCGATTTGAACTGACTGCTCCTGATGGTCTCGATACCACCGATCTTCAGGTTCCGATAGAACATCTTCGGTATCCGGTGTTCTGCGTCAGTGAAATCGACCACGATTCTGTGCGGATCGTCTAGAGTAAAATCATTGTATGTGAATGAAGTGTCATCGGTCTCAATGAAGATCCTGGTCAGCTCCTCGAAGGGCTCAACTCTGACACCTTTTACTCCATATGCCCCGAGCGGGTCCATCAAGAACAGAAAGAACGATACCGTCATCAGTGGTATTTTCAACAGATAGGTGGACTTCATCATTACATCTCCTCTTTAGGCTGAAGCTTCAGCGTATGCATATGGACTTCTCCATAAAGGACAACTCTGAAAATGGCTGCATCATTGCGAACACCTACCAGGGTCGCATTCCCGAGACGATCTCCAACCCTCATGGGATACCCGCGGCCTTTCGTGTCCTCCAGAACAGCCAGGCTCTTTTGATGATCCCAGATGATACCTGTCAACGTAAGGCTTGCAACAGAAGGGGCATTCTCATCTATATCCTGACTCAGGAGCGGGATGAAGGGATCTCTTCTTCCCATATCATTGTAGCGGAATGGTCTCAGGAGAGGGACCCGGATGGGTTTCGTCAGATCCAGATCATTCGTGACGTCCGGTACCTTCTTTGCCTCCTCTGTGCCAGTGTTCCCGGTAAAGGAGGGTGCACTCATCACAAAAAGTAGAAGGCCAGCCAGGATTGCACTCCGTTTTATCGACAGCAGTATCGACTTCATTTCCGATGCTCCTCGGCCTCACGTGATTCGGGTTGTCCGGTTATCGTGGTATATGTACGCATGTCGAACTCTGCGACGACATCATCTAATATTTCTTCTTCCTGGTATCCCCGCTGATTATCACGAAAGATTTTAAGAGAGACTTCTGAGGGCGAAATGACACGCTTCATACCGGACACGAGGGACAGGAACAACCCGATATTATGATATCCCCCGCGTACCGATACCCGGTAGAGATGCTCCATATATAGAGTTTCCATGGTCTTCTCTTTGGGTTCGAACAGGACCGAGCTCACACCTGACTGAAGCCCTCTGTTCTCTACTTCTCTGAGTAATCCCGGCACTTCTTCTTCGAGGGGCAGCAGCTGTTCTATCCGCGCAAGCTCTCTTTCGAGAGTTCGCAGCTCCTGCCTGAGCTTGGTCTCGTCGCTCTTCTCGATACGGGCTCTCGCCGTTCTGATATGTGATTTCAGTCCGATGAGGTGGACTTCTCTCTGATTAATTTCTCTGGACTTCGGCGCGTAATCGTAGACGAAGTATGCGTATATCACGGCGATGACCGCTACCACCATGAGAATGATCTTCTGTTTCCTGGGATCCTTCAGATCCATGGCCCTCTTCACTTCCCCCTTGAGAAACTGAGGTTATTTCCCATCACTTCCGAACTGGAGAAACTGGCTCAGGTAGAATGTCGGCATCCTCATCGTCTGCCCCAGCTCAATGGATATCCCACCACCGAGATCGAGGTACTTGTCCTCGTAGAAGAGGAGTATCCGGGCATCCCCGACATACTGTGGTTGTTCTGGATCGAAAGAAAATGAACCCTGATCTTCCTCTGTGATGAATCCGATGAATATTCTGGCATAGTATTCACCGGAGGCATCCGTGGTGACAGTCAGGTCCCCTCCGTAGTAAGGAAGATCTGATTCGCTGTCTGATTCCAGCCACACAGTGACACCCTCTACTCCAACAGGATTATCGGGTGATCTCAGCACGTGGCCGGTCACGATCGCGTAACTGGTTGTATTCCTCGGGTGGGTACATGAGCCGGTCAGGAGGAACACTCCCAGGGCTGTGAGTGTGAAAATACTTCTCCCATTGTTCATAAATTTCATCAGACTTACCTCACGTTTTCAGTTTATCCCTGTAACGGCACCTTAGAGTAAAAACCATGGTTGAAACCCCTTCTTCTATTTTTTCGTGTATGTTCAGGAGGATCACTTCATCTATCATTGATGTACGTTCGAGTCTGGTCATGAACTCCGATATACGGATGTTCGAAAAACTCTCTCCCTGTAGTTCGAACAATGGAAAGGAGTCGGACTTCACAGGGACCCACCTGGTCAACCAGAGCAGCTCAGGAATGGATGCACTCACCTGGTCCATCAGCTTGGGAAAAACGTACCGTCGACCGTCCAGATCTTTCACGATATCTATCCGCTGTAAGATCTCCTGTTTTTTCTCCCTGATTTCTTTCAGCATCTGGATCGTACTGGACAGAGCCGCAGAGTCGGCCAGGGCAATACCCAGCTCTTCATCGAGTGAGTCTATTCTATGGTTCTGGTAGAAATGTAGAATCAGCATCAGGAGGAGTATCCCGACCGCCAGAAATGTGAAAAACATTGGGGGAGCTTTGATAAATCTGCCCGGCCTCAGCCCCTTGAGTCTCATCGAGACGCGTCTCCGCCGCGGCCTGCCCCGTATGAGATTTATCTCAATCCTCAATTGCTCAACCTCCTAATCATCACTCCGCATAGCAAGCCCAACGGAGAGCATAACGATTGGAGCCATCTCTTTCTTGATTCTCTCCTCGACAACACCCTCTTTCATCCCTATCGCCCTGAACGGATCGGCTACAAACACTTCTCTGTTCAAACGGTCTTTGAGAAAAGAACTCAGCCAGGGGACTTTGGCCCCGCCGCCGCTCAAGTAGAGCGTCTCGATACCGTTACCCAGTCCGGCAGTTTTCACATAACTGTTGGCCCGCTCGAGGTTCCGGAGAATTCTTTCCGAGAGTCCGAAGATGATCGTCTTCACCTCTTCGGCGGTCTTCCCCTCCGGAATCACGCCGAGGAGGCTGGAATCCGCATTTTCCCGATCAACGCCAAGTACCCGCTGGAGTTCATCGGTCAGGACCTCCGTACCGGTGGTGACTTCCCGCGCGAGGAGCAGGATTCCGTCATGAAGAATGACAATCGTTGTCAGTTCCTTACCCATATTCATCAGACACTTGATGCCGGAGAGTTCGTTCTGATGGTTGTACTCGAAAACATTCGTCAGAGCGAATGAATCCACATCAACGACGGAAGGGACGAGTCCGCAGTCGTAGATCAATTCAACCTTCTCATCGACCTTCTCCTTTTTTGCCGCTACCAGCAGTACGTCCATCTGTCCCCCGCTCATGACGGGTTGCAGGATCTGGAAATCGAGGACCACATCTTCCATTTCGAACGGGATGTGCTGTTCTGCTTCCCAGCCAATCACCTCTCTGAGTTCCTCAGGCTCCATCCTGTCCATGGTGATTCTCTTGATGATCACGTCCTTGCCCGAAACAGCGGTAACCACGTCCCTGGTTCTGATACCACTCGAACTGAGAAGTGATTTGACTGAAGCGATTATCTCAGTCCTGTCGACGATCTCACCCTCGACGACACTTCCCTCGGGTGTCATACCGATAGAGACGTTAGTTACCTCGTACTGCTCCTTGAGGTGCTCGATCTCTACCGCCTTGATCAGCTTGGCACCGATATCGAGTCCAAGGATCTTCTTTTTACCGGAAAAGATTGCCACGAGATTTTCCCCCGGTCTATACCGGCAGATCTTCCGCCTGTTACCCTCTGGAAATATAAGCGCAGGATAAACTAATGCTTCTACAAATAGCAACATTTATGCCATCGGAGAGCAACAAAAATGCTTATGATTACGCTTGTTTTGCACCTATCTTCTCACCATCATGTGACAAATTTATACCTGTATGCACTTTTTTCCTGTCTCAGTGTGGTCCTGTTCATAAATACGGTGACGCACCGAGGCCGGCTATGCACCCGAACCACGAGGCGTGAGGAGGGCGAATACTCGGAGAGTATTTAACCGACGAGCAACACGGTGGATCGGGATGCATCGCTGGCCGAATGCCAGCGTATTTATGAATAGGGCCACGAAAGTCCTGTTCATAAATACGGTGACGCACCGAGGCCGGCTATGCACCCGAACCACGAGGCGTGAGGAGGGCGAATACTCGGAGGTCCCCGGATCGACTCAAGGATGAATCGGCTGGCCATCGCCGGGGCCGTATTACTGTCTGTCGATCCACCAGGTGCGGAGAGGAAGTTTCATTCAAGGACGGGAAAGGGGGATCGGAGCGCGGTTCTCGCAATATTTCGAATTTCCGGAGCTTTCTCACCCACATCGCAAATTATTCATAATCCCACCCGCTGATATCCTGCTCTACTTTTTTCGAATAACTCGGCCTTCTTTCTAACCCTTTATAAAATATGAAGATAGAGTGTGTGTAAATATTCCCCGATAATAAAAAAGATGGCACAGTTGTTGCTCCATTGCACAGGTGGTGAGGCATAATCTCTCACTTTTACCCGAATTACATAGACGAGGGGGAGGAAAGTCGGGACCAATGAGAAACCGAAAGGGAATACGCGGGGTGACCCTGATAGAAACTGCACTGGTCATCGGGATCATCGGCCTCCTCGCTGCCTTATCCACACCGGGTCTTTTGAGGAACATGTCTCATTACCGGCTGAATACGGCTTCGAGATGCCTGGTATCGGACCTGCGGCTTGCTCGTCATATGGCTCTTAAGGAGAACCGGCCTGTCAGGCTCAATTTCATCGATCAACGCAGATACCAGCTCGAGAAATTCGTCAACAACAACTGGACGGCTGCGGGTAACGAAGTGAACTTCACCAGCGACCACGGCAGGAGGGGTATCATTTTTTCACAGATCCCCGCTCCTGTCGAATTTGATTACCTTGGAAAGGCCAATCCCCCTGGCGCCATTCAGCTCCTGAGCGAAAAGGGTGAGAGCAGGACCGTGGAAGTTTCCGCTTCCGGGAGGATAAATGAATACTGATCGAATGTACCCGGCAGAGCAACGAGCGGAGGTGACGATTGAGAACCCCGGGTCGACCCTCCGACGCAGGGAAAGGGGATTTACTCTTCTCGAGGTGCTAATGTCCCTCGTTATGCTGACCGTGGTGATGCTCCTGACGGTCAGACTAATGATGTCCGAGGTCACGGGAAACCACTCCGGAAGGCTTTACACGAAAGCGACGAATATAGCCACTGATATGGTAGAAAAACTCATGGAAATAGATTATATCGACCTGCCCGACTTCGATAATTTCAACACAGGATTAGAACCGCCGGGTACCGAGCCGGCGCAGTCCTACTGTGGTGAGTGGAAGCAGATGATCCAGAACGAGCTGCCTGGAGGGTACGGGGAAATCGACATCAATTACGGATCGAACCTGTCGAGGGCCACGGTGACCGTGAGGTTCAATGATACCGAAGTCGCGCACGAGGTAAAACTCGAGGGAATGAGAAACAATGTACTGTAGCAGCGAGGGGCGCATGCATTCATATAGAAAACAGATCGGTTTTACCCTGGTGGAGATCATGGTCTCAATGACGATCTCCATGTTCGTGACACTGTTCTCATATCAGATATTCAAGGCAGACCACAAAGTATTCGTGGAGCAGGTTGAAGTAGTCGACATGCAGCAGAGCACCAGGGTTGCCATGGACCAGCTCGTCAGGGATCTCAGGATCGCCGGATCGGGTGTCCCCACCGGAGGAGTGTATTCCAACATCGGATTCTTAAGTGCGGTGCAGCCGGGAGACGGAGGTGAAGGTCTTCCGGACACCATGATCGTACTGGCTTCCTTCAACAACATACAGTCCGATCTGGCCGCCCCGATGCCCAACGAGAGCGCCGAGATCAAGCTGGCAGATGCGAGCGACTTCACTGAAGGAGCGATCGCGATCATATCCGGTGCAACAGTGGAGTGTGGTGAATCGGGAGAGGTGTTCCAGATCACCCACATTTCTGATGACGGGCAGAACATGCTGCAGCACAACTCGAGTGCACCCTGGAACGATGATCAGAAGCTGAACTGCACGTATGTCATACCTGCTACCGTGATAATGGTGGACTTCCGCATATATTACATCGACAGCTCCGACAGCGAACATCCGAAGCTGATGCTGAAGGAGAACGCACTCGATCCGGTCGTCATCGCGGAGAACATCGAGAACCTGCAGATCGTGTACGATCTGCTCACCGGACAGAAGGACCTGCCGGACCCGGACAACCCACAGGCCATCCGGAAGGCGACTATCACCTTGATCGGGCGGACGGACTCATCCGACCCGCAGTGGAACAACGGTGTGCATTCGTTGACCGGGGCCCAGGATCAATACCGCAGGCTGACACTGCAATCCGATGTACAGGTCAGGAACCTGAACAGATAAAAAATCGAGGTGAGAAGTCATGAGATTAAAAAGAAAAAGTGATGAACGCGGTTTTGCTCTCACCCTGACACTTCTCATCTCCGTCCTCCTGGTAATGCTCGGTCTGTCTGCGGTTACCATTGCCACCACTGAGATTCGTATCTCCAACAACCACAAATCGGCCGTACAGGCATTTTACGTGGCGGAAGCAGGAGTCGAGAAAGGTACGGCGGATCTAGGGGCTTTACTCTCATCAGGCCAGATTCCGACGGATGGACAGCTGGCGCAGATGAGCCAGGACCCGCCCCAGTTCGACAACTACAGCTTCACGAAATACGAGATTGCCAAAAATGGAGGCCCGGAATACAAGACGGTCGTCGCCGGGCCTTACTCGGGGCTCCTGGCTCTGATTCAGGAATACAATATAGAATCGGAAGTGAGCGGTCCCTCCGGTGCAAGTAAGGAGGTCGAACAGAACATCCAGCACCTGCTTATCCCCATTTTCGCATTCGGAGTCTTCTACAACGGGGACCTCGAGATTCTCCCCGGACCGAACATGACATTCCAGGGGAGGGTGCACACCAACAGCGACCTCTATCTTGCTACCTGGGCAACCCTGTCGTTCGACAGCAAGGTGACCTCGGGAGGCCATATTTATCACAGAAGAAAGGATAAAACCCAGATCCCGTCAGGCACCGTGAGGATCAAGGACAACCAGGGCGTGTATCAGGATATGACGTTCGACAGCACTGATCCCGACTGGCTCGAATTGTCGATGGAGACGTGGGGCGGCCAGGTTGAGGATGAAGCCCACGGAATCGAACCGCTCACTCTACCGATCCCGTATGAGGTCCAATTCGTCGATCTCATCCAGCGTGGTAGTGAGTCCGACCCTCCCGAGCTGCAGGAAATCATGTTCTACTGGAAAGCCGGCTTAAAAATCATAGATGGGGTGGCAACGGACGCTGAGGGCATGCCTGTAACCCTCGATCCGGGAATCATCACAACCGCGACTTTCTACAATTTCCGGGAAGGCAAGTGGTTGACCGCGACGCAGATTGATATCGGGGCGCTGAAAGATGCCAATCAGAACCCCGCAAACGGGATCATCTATATCTCGGCGACAGAGACAACTCCGGGGGCGGATGATGCGGTCATCCGGCTGATCAACGGAAAGCGACTGCCATCGACAGGGCTCACCATTGCTACGGACAATCCGCTGTATGTCCAGGGCGATTACAACAAGCGTCGTAAACGGCCCGCGAGCCTCATCGGTGACGCGATCAACATCCTTTCCAACAACTGGGACGACGCAAACAGTGACAAGTCTCTCTCGAACCGGATCGCGACCAACACACGGGTAAACGCCGCGATCATGGCCGGAAACACCGAGACCACCTGGGGCCACTACAACGGCGGGTTGGAAAACTTTCCACGATTTCTCGAGTACTGGAGCGGACGGACCTTCACCTATGTCGGATCACTCATCTGCGTATGGGAGAGCGTCCACGCGACAGGGCCGTGGTATTACGGCGGCAACTACTACACCGCTCCTACCAGAAACTGGTCCTTCGACACCGATTTTCTGGACCCCGAAAAGATACCTCCCGGCACGGTGTTCGTCTACACCGTTCAGCGGCTCTCCTGGTATGGAGCATAAGAATAT
>CAZZKG010000007.1:0-1610 GCA_964654825.1 uncultured Gemmatimonadota bacterium
ACCGGGACAGTACCAGTCAGGATTCTCTCAGGACCACTGTTCCCGGAGAAGAGGGCGCTCATCTACCAGGCGACGGACTCCCGCTGGAGGAGAAGCACCCGTCTACCGAACCTGCGCTCCCCGCCGACATAAAGACACCCGCCGTCGAACGGGAGTTACCACCACCCGACATCTCTGCTGAGGAAGAGAAACAGCCGGTCGAGAAATCCCCCTTCGGGGCAGCTGTCCGGTCGCTCGTCGTACCGGGGTGGGGGCAGTTCTACACGGAAAACCGGCTCAAGGGAATATTGATCGGCGGTGCCGAGGTGACACTTTTCGCGCTCTGGTTCACCGAAAGAGAAGCCCGAGACCGTGATTTCGATGAATACGAACGGACCGCCAATCAGGTCTTCCTCACGAGCAGTATTGACCACGGAGACAGGGCCGACAATTTTTTGAGCTGGGCTCTCCTGACGACACTCATGAGCGGGCTCGATGCCTATATCGACGCACATCTTTACCGGTTCGAGGAGAAGGTACGTATGGGTGGTGAGGTGGAGGTGTCGTTCAGACTTTACTGAATGTCGAAGCTACTCGAGTGCGTCCTTCCGAGACCTGACCGCCATGGCGGCGATCTTCTCTACCCGGCCACCCCATCTCATGAGCCTGATCTCCCCGTTTTTCATCTCAGCGTAGGTGAAGTGCCGGATCCAGTCGCCGGTGTTGAGGAAACACCTGCCCGTTGACTCGGTCAGCTCGGGTGTGTGGGTGTGACCGGTGATGAAGAGATCGATGTTGTCGGTTTTGAGACGGTCGAGAGCGTAAGCTCTGAGTGCAGCAGAGGCTTTGACGGCCTTTTGCTCGTAATCACCCTGCGTCGCGGCCGAGGTCAGCCTGGCGAGGAAGAACCCCAATCGTGGGTGCAGGAGGCCGAACAGGAAGATCGTCACCCGGTTTCTCAGGACGCGTTTCATGATCTTGTAGCCGATTTCGCCCTTCCCGAGGCCGTCCCCGTGGGTGATGAAGGTTCTCTTTCCACGGAGGCGCAGAACGGTCGGCTCCTTCAGCACGTGGACACCGAGTTCCTCCTCGAAGAATCGGCCCGCCCAGTAGTCGTGGTTCCCGACGACGTAGTATATCTCGATCCCCCTGCGCCGCAGACGCCAGAGCCACGAAAGTACTCCCGAATGCTTCCCGGGAATGGCACGGTTGTATTCGAACCAGAATTCGAAGAGGTCTCCGAGAATAAAGAGCCCCTGTCCTTCCTCGAGGACCATCTCGAAGAAGGCGAAGAGGTTTTCTTTTTTCATCGTCTCCAGCCGGGGATCGTCGCGGCCGAGGTGGACGTCAGAGATGAAAAACAGTGAATCTCCGGTCTTCTTCTCCCGGTAGCTGTTCATCTGTTCGTACAACGCAGACTCTCCTGTTTCGAGAAATAATTACGTCCTTATATATACACGAAGAATATAGAATGTGCCGCCGGAGTTGGCAAACCTTTTTCTGCAGGTTGGGAAGGTGCTTCCCCTCGCGGGATTGACTGAGGCTTTGTACATGAATATCTTAGGGTTATGAAGGAAAGCCGGGGGAAGAGCCTGACACAGAAAGATCTTCACCTGATATTGATCTCTCTC
>CAZZKG010000007.1:1710-3788 GCA_964654825.1 uncultured Gemmatimonadota bacterium
CTGATGAAGCTCATTTACGGGAAGAGTCTTCCGAGTCTTCTCTCCAACATGAGAACTCTGCACAAAGATCTTGCAACATGGATGATCAGGGAAGGGTATGGTAAAGTACTGTCGAGGCCTGGATTGAGTGTCAGGGCCAGAGAGCTCTGCGTCGTGGCGATTTTAAAGGCACTGGACTGCACCCCTCAGCTCGAGGCGCACATCAGGGGCGCGGAAAACGTTGGCGCTACAGGTGAGGAAATCGCCGAAGCTCTTTCGCTGGCAGACCGGTTTACCGAATGACAGCCGAACACCTGTGTCATACTCCGGGAGGTTTCATTGACCATCGACAAACACAGAGGTGGCGTTGGTACCATTGATGTCAGGGTCCGCTATGCCGAGACGGACAGGATGGGAGTGGTGCATCATGCGACCTACCTGATCTGGTTCGAAGCGGGGAGAACCGATTTCATGAGAAAGAGAGGGGTCAGCTACAAGGGGCTCGAAGAGAAAGGCGTGTACCTCCCTGTTTCGGAAGCTTTCTGTCGAAACCTCCATCCCGCCTTCTACGACGATGTCATCACCATCGAAACCAGAGTAGAGGCGATCAAATCACGCCAGGTCGTGTTCACCTATCGTGCTCTCCGTGAAGGCGATGTCCTCGCGACGGGGAGGACAGTACACATCTCTACCGACCGCACTTCGAAACCGACGGTCATCCCTGGGTGGGTGAAGAAGGATCTGAAACAGTACATGACCGAAAATGAGTAGAGGTATGGAATCGAACAGCGTAATCAGACTGGATGTCCCCGAGAGGCTTCCCGATGTCTCCATCGCGAAACTCCTCCGGAGAAGAAGGAGCCGCAGGGAGTTTATCAAAGATACCCAACTCTCCCGCGACGAGCTGTCGGTACTGCTCTGGGCCGCGTTCGGCTACCGTGAAAAAAGCGGGTCGGGGAGGACCGTACCTTCTGCCGGAGGCATCTACTCAGCGGAGATCCACATTGTGGCGTCTCCGGGTGGTGTCTGGGGAATCGACTCCGGTGTGTATCACTACCAGCCACAGGCGCACAGTATCGTATTGACCGGTGAAGGGGACGCGAGAAAGGGGCTGGTAAATGTATCTCTCTCGCAGCAGTTTCTCGGCGAGGCACCGATCGTGCTGGTCGTGTCGGCGGACGTCGAGAAGACCACCGCACACTACGGGAAACGAGGTATACGATACGTCCACATGGATATCGGACACATCGGTCAGAATATCTACCTCATAGCGGAAGCTCTCGGTCTCGGAACGGTGGCGGTGGGCGCGTTCGATGACGACCGGCTGGCGAATATGCTGGGTCTTCCCGAAGGTCTCTTCCCGTTCTACCTGATGCCCGTTGGTAGGGTCCGATCATGAAGTACCCCTCTACACTGATTATCGTGTTGCTCATCTCCGTGATCTCCGCGTCGGACCTCTCAGCTCAGACATCCGCTTTCGGGAAAAACAAGGTCAGCTACACCGAGTTCGACTGGAAGGTGATGAAGAGTGAACACTTCGACATCTATTACTACCGGGAGGAGGAATACGTCGCCAGGCTCGCACTCCTCGAGTCCGAGAGGAGTTACGAATTCCTCAGGGAGAAAATGAATCACGAGATCATCAGGAGGGTGCCGTTCATAGTCTACTCCTCCCACGAGCACTTCGAGCAGACCAACGTTATCTCTTACCAGATCCCGGAAGGAGTCCTCGGCTTCACAGAGTACCTGAAGGGCAGGGTGGCGATCCCCTTCGGCGGTTCCGTGGGCGAATTCAACAGGGTTATACGACACGAACTCGTCCATGTATTTCAGAACGACATCATTTCCCGCCAGCACAGGCTCTTCCGGCGGATCAGTATCAGCCAGCCGCCGCTCTGGTTTACCGAAGGGCTTGCTGAGTACTACTCCTCGGTCCTTACCCCGAGGGATGAGATGTTCCTCCGGGACATGGTCGTACACGAGAGACTCAGAGGGGTCGGCGAGCTGTGGAAGTTCGGGGGTTCATTTCCCGTGTACAAGGCCGGCGAGTCATTCATCCGCTTCGTCGTGGGGGAGTACGGGGAAGGCCGGCTCGTCGA
>CAZZKG010000007.1:3888-6089 GCA_964654825.1 uncultured Gemmatimonadota bacterium
GGGAAAGAGGCTGCCTTCGAATCTCTTCATCCGTTCGGGAGCAGAATGGATGTGGGGCCCGGCGGCATCCTGGCCTTCTCCTCCAAGCACTACGACCGGGATGCAATCATCCTCTGGGACCTGGAAGAGGGGAAGGTCACGAAAGAGTACCGGTTCGACGAGCTCATCGAGATTCAATCACCCGCACTCTCACCTTCGGGGAAAAGAATCGCCTTCACGGGTCTCGCACCGTCTGGCATGCAGGACATCTACGTCTACGACACCGGGACCGGGATGCTGCAACAGATCACGAGCGATTTCTACGCCGACCGCGATCCCGACTGGTCCCCCGACGGCGAAAAGATCGTGTTCTCGTCCGACAGGACGGTGTATGGGACTGAAGGGTACTCGAACCTCTTTCTGGCCGAGCTCCGCACCGGCCTGCTTCGTCAGCTCACTTTCGGAAACTGGAACGACACAGGACCCAGATGGTCACCCACGGGTGAGGAGATCCTCTTCATGTCCGATCGTGACGGGTACAGGAGTGTCTACGTCGTCGATGAATTCGGCAGTGGAAGACCGGTCGTCGAGCTCCAGGAGGGGGTGTTCGATGCAGACTGGAGTCCGGGAGGGGACCAGATCCTTTTCTCCCTGCTCGATGACCTGTCGATCAGCGTTAACAAAATGGATTACGACCCCTCGGCAGATAGCACATTCGAGCTCGAGATACCCGGGAACCTGAGCGCCTGGATCCCGGGACCGGAGGATTCGGAGGAAGGGGACCTGAACATTCACGAGTACGAGCCCCACTACTCGTTCGACATCGCCACGGGCGGCGTCGGGTTCTCCAGTGCCTACGGCACCAGCCAGGGCGCCCGTTTCCTCATCTCCGACACGCTCGGTGACAGGCTGATCCTGCTGCAGATCAACAACACCGCTACCGAGTTCAGTGATGTCCTCAAGAGCATGAATGTGACCGCGGCCTACCTCAACAGAAAGCACAGGCTCGATATCGGCCTCGGTGCGTTTCACTCCGGGGGGCAGTTCGTCGATTTCAGGAAATCCGATTTCCCATTCAGAGAGCAGCAGTACGGAGGATTTCTGCTCCTGAGTTATCCCTTCTCGAAGTTTCTGAGACTCGAGACCGGCCTGTCACTCTACAGATCAAAACGGAGGGACGTGGCGGAAACCTTCGACCGTGATTCGTTCATAGCCGCCAACACGGTATCCGTCACCAGAGACAACACCGTCTGGTTCCCGCTCGGGCCGGTAGAGGGGGAGCGGTACAGCCTCGGGGTGACACTCGAGAATGATATCTCGAGAGCTGAGCCCGAGAACGTGTCATTCTATGTCGATTACCGTCGTTACATGAGGACCGGACTCGCCAGCACCTATGCCGTGAGAATCCAGGCGAGAATGAGCGAAGGGAGTCTCCCGGACAGGTCGTTTCTCGGTGGCAGCTGGAGCATGAGGGGTTATCCCAGGTATTCGATCATCGGAACCCGTGCTTTTCTCCTCAACCAGGAGTGGCGCTTTCTCCTGCTGAGGAATGTGCTCCGGGGGCCGAAGGCGAGTTCGATGTGGCTGCCACCTCTCGAAGGCGCCCTGTTCTTCGATGTGGGGAACGCGTGGGATCCTGATGTTGAGACATCCAAGGCGCTCGGCAGTTTCGGTTTTGGACTGAGAGCTGGTATCGCGGGTCCGTTCATCCTGAGGTTCGATTTCTCCAAGAGGACAGACTTCGAGTCGGTCAGCGGGAAACTTTATACCGATTTCTGGATCGGGTACGACTACTGATTCACCTGTGGGGATCAGGGGATGATGCCGATTCCGAACGGGCTCAGGAATCCGTCTTTCACCTTAAGATACTCTCCGTACGCCGAAACCCGGATGACCTCGCCCTGATATGAATCGGTAATCCAGCATTCCTCCCTGGCCTCGTCGATGGCTACCGAATAAGGTTCGGTGAGTCCGGTGACGCTGGCGAGGAAATCGCCGTCCTGCGAAATTTTCATGACTCTCGAGTTTCCCGTGTCGGCGATCCAGAGGTTGCCCCGCTGGCTGTCGACCGCTAGCCCCTCCGGAGAGTTATATCCGTCAACACTCAGAAGAGCGCTCATGTCACTGTTGAGCTTTACTACTGCAGTCCGGGTAGCGACCCATGCGGTGTGGCGGACGTGGTCGAAGGCGATTTCCTTCGGAGCGTTGAATCCTCCCGTGGT
>CAZZKG010000007.1:6189-15354 GCA_964654825.1 uncultured Gemmatimonadota bacterium
GGAGAGAGCCGGATCAGGATCCCCGCGTATCCGTCGAGGACCCATGGTACCGCCGAACCGGGTGTCACGGTGTCGGAGTTGGCCCAGGACGTGTTGCCCGTGAAGAGAAACCCGAGTCGGTACAGGTAGGTGGAACCGTTTGTGAGATCCTTGTCGAGGAATGACGTCCGCTCGACGCCGAACTGGTACCGGGCGGTATCTCCCGGCGAGCCGTCGATAACATTACGTACCACCTCGAACCCCTGGAGGTCCGTCAGGTTGTTGTCCGACCAGGAGAGATGAACCCGCTGATCATCCGCGATCGCGCCGAAGAGGTATGGTTCTCCGCCTGTGTCGGGATTGTTGGGGTCGAACGGGTTTCTCCTCTCCCTGTTGGTGCACGAGGCTGCCAGTAGAACCGAGAGAAGAAGAGCGCAGACTATTCTATTGCAAGTAATCATGATCGGTCACTCCTGTATCGTTATGTTCTTGTTATCGGGAGGAAATAAATATTCTTTGACGAACAGGTAACTCGTTAATAGGGCACCGACCTCGCCGGCTATCCAGAATACACGTGCGCGATCATCGAGCTCGATTGATCTGTTATACAATTTCTCTATCTCGTCCGGATCGCCTCGTGTCAGGTAGTCCTCATAATATGAATCGGCCCTGCTCTTGTACCAGAACCCCAGAGACATGGTCGTGATCGTCGCGGCGAGGGTCATGTACTTGATGTAAGTCCCCGTCCCGCCTCCGCCGATGGAAGCGGTGCTGCTTCCCTGATATCCCGTCGACTCGATCGGCAGCAGTTTTACATGGTATGTGTTCCTCTCCTGCTCAATGCCGCTGAACTGTGTCAGGGAGATACCGGTTGTGAGGTATCCGGCCTTTTTGATCGTCAGTGTGTCCGGGTACCCGGCCAGTGTCGCAAGATACAATGGAGTGCGTCCTATCCAGGTGTCGTCACGGTAGACTTCACCACCTGCCGGCTGTGTCTCGAGTCGCACGGTGGACATCCGGTCCAGTTCGACATGCAGCGTCTCATCACCGGTGAGGTGAAGGGCGAAAGAGAGGAGGGGAGTCTCCCACGCCGCGCCGTGCTGAATGGGGAGATAGTTAAGATGGTAAACACCAGGGTCCATCGGGCCGGTCAGTCTTCCCGCCTTGGTTGTGTCTCCTTCGATGATCACAGTTCCGTCAGCCCCGGTCAGCTCGAGGTACGCCTCGCCGCGGATGGCGGGACACGCTCCGAGGAGCAGCAGTAGACCGAAGAGAAAGGGTATAGATGTCCTGCCGGTACTCATGATCCACCCCCGCTGCCGGTCGGGTGCAGCAGTCCGTCTTCATCGATCGGGAAAGAAACGAGCGTCCCGAGTTGTGTGGCGACGTAGACCCGTCCGGAGCTGATGACAGGAGAGGAATCCAGCGGCTGACCGAGTTCGATCGAGCTTATGATGCTCCCCGATCCGAGATCCTGGATATACAGCCCTCCGTGAATCGTTGTGACTGTCAGGAAGTCGGAAGTGAGTGCGGGTGGACCGGTTGCGGGGGAGGGGAGCCGGTACCTCCAGAGGATCTCTCCCGTTTCCAGCCTGATTATGTTCAGATCTCTGCCTGCCGTGACACAGGCGACATTGGAGTCGTCTTCGACGGTCACAAAATAAACGGCCGCCGAGGGTATTTTAATCGACCACAGCGATTCTCCTGTGTCGATCTGAATGAGGCACACCTCACCGCTCTGCCTCACCGCTAGTATGTTGTCCCCGCCATCGATCGTGTGAAACACTTCCGCGTCCTCGAAGTGAATACTGCGTCTGCGAGCCCCCGTCTTTGAATCGATAACGTAAAACGTGTCGGTGCATGAGGTGAAGATCCTGTCTCCGTTCACGAAGAGCGCATCGAGGCAGGGTGCACCGGTGTCGGCTGTCCACCTGAGATCAGAGGATGACCGTTCGTAACATTTTAACAGACCGCTTGATTCGAGGATCACGAGAGTGTTGCCTGCCTTGACGGGACCGGAGCTGATGCGGCCACATTTGGTTTTCCACAACGTCTCACCGGTCTGGAGCGATACGGCAGCCAGGAACCGCTTGTTGCCCTGGGAAACAACGTACACCACATCTTCGATCATCACTCCCCGCGAGATGAAACCGTAACCGGCCTTCCGCCGCCAGATGATGTTACCCTGCCGACAGTCCACGAGAGCTGCCCAGCCGTCGGTACTGAGTGCGAGTGCCTTCTCGTTCTCCACTTCGGGCCGGACGGTCAGACCTTTTCCGATCTCGACTTCCCACTCAGTCTGCCGTAGATCCGGGGTGGAAGGGGTGTTGGTGGAGGACTCAGCAGCACATGGGTGAGCGGTTACGATGAGCAGGCTAAGGGAGTTGAACAAGAGGAAAAGAGACAGTATTCGATGCTTCATTGCACTCACGTTGATTGATGATAATGGATCGCATGTTGCATTCCGACCCCACATTAATAGAATAATCTTCGCATCGGCTCTGTCAACAAAGCGGGGTCACAGAACTGTGCAGTAATCGTTGACTTGTCGTTTTACGCCTTATTATTATATTGTCTAACGGAGGGATATGTTTCATGAAAAAGTCAGATGAATTCGAACATGTATATGTGAAGGACCTCAGCCGTCACGTCGGGGATGTTGTGACGGTCAAGGGGTGGCTCTACAACAAGAGAACCAGCGGGAAGATCCGGTTCCTCCTCGTGAGGGACGGTACCGGTACCGTGCAGTGCGTCCTCGTCAAAGGGAACACCGGTGACGAAGCGTTCAAGAGCTATGATTCAATCAGTCAGGAGAGCTCACTCCTGGTGAGCGGCATGGTGCGCGAAGACAAACGCGCCCCCGGCGGGTACGAGCTCGAACTGACCGACGTGTCCGTCGTTCAGGTGAGCGAGGACTATCCGATCAGCCTCAAGGATCACGGTCCCGATTTTCTCTTTGATCACCGGCACCTGTATCTACGGTCCAGCCGTCCTCACATAATCCTGCTCATGCGGGACCGGGTGATTCGATTCATCAGGGACTTCTTCAGCGAGAGGGATTTCGTTCTCGTCGACACCCCGATCCTGACCGGGGCCGTCGGTGAAAGCGCCAGCGAACTATTCGAAACAGAGTATTTTCATGAAGGGAAAGCCTACCTCGCTCAGACCGGACAGCTTTATCTCGAAGCCGCCTGCCAGGCGTTCGGAAAGGTCTACAATTTCGGGCCCACGTTCAGAGCCGAGAAATCGAAGACACGGAGGCACCTCACCGAGTTCTGGATGATAGAAGCGGAGGTCGCCTACTGCGACTCCGAAGACAACATGCGGCTCCAGGAGGAGTTCATCGCTTACATCGTGAAGCGGGCTCTCGAAGAAGCCGGTGATCTGCTCGAGGTGCTCGAGAGGGACACCGAACCGCTGCAGAATGTCACGGTTCCGTTCGAACGGCTGAGTTACGATGAGGCGTTGAAGATGCTCGAGAAAAAAGGGATGGAGGTCGAGTGGGGGAAAGACCTCGGCGCCGGGCACGAAGAGGTGATTTCGAAAGAATTCTGTAAACCGGTGTTCGTCTACAATTATCCGAAAGCGGCGAAGGCGTTCTACATGCCTCCCGATCCAGAAAGGCCCGAGGTGGTGTTCTGTGATGACCTGCTCGCCCCGGAAGGGTACGGTGAGATCATCGGCGGCTCTCAGAGGATCCACGACCTGGAGGTGCTGAGACAGCGGATAGCCGAAGAGGGATTTTCCGAGGATAACTACCAGTGGTATCTCGACCTCCGCCGGTATGGATCGGTCCCTCATTCTGGCTTCGGCCTGGGGCTCGAGAGAACCATCGCCTGGATCTGCGGTCTCAAACACATCCGCGAAACGATACCGTTTCCCCGAACCATAACCCGCCTCCGTCCGTGAAGAGCAAATAAATAGAATAAATAGGGACAGTCACCATTTATTTGAGAGCGAAATAAATAGGGACAGTCACCATTTATTTGAGAGCGGGCATATTTTCTAATTGAGACCTCTGAAAAAGTCCCTCTCGCTCAGGCACTCAGCTCTGACCGTTCTACGGCTCGCTCGATTTCCGAACTTGCGACTTCGTCGCTCAGATAGGCGTAAATCGCCCCCTCCCGGAGGGACGCTCGCTTTGCCAAGTACGGTACCCAGAACTCCGTGATTCGCTCCGAGGGACATTTTCCAGAGATCTTCTTCTAAAATAAATGGTGACTGTCCCTATTTAATTCCGTCCACGATTTTCTTCAAAAAAATATTGACATTTTACCGGGAAATGATAACATTCTGTACCCTTGCCTTCGCTGTTCGTGTGGGAGGTGAGACCGCTGAAACAGTTGCCGGTCTGACCGGCAAGCCACTTTTTTTCACCTCTGGAGTGGAGAAAAGCGTCGTTGAAAGCTTTAGGTTTTCAGATCATCCTCGAGCTTTACGGCTGCCGCTACGAGCTGCTGGATGATGAGAGACTGATCGAAGATGCCCTGACAGGGGCTGCGCGGGTTGCCGGGGCGAACATCGTCGGCACCCGTTTCCACAGATTCAATCCACATGGTGTTAGCGGCATAGTGGTGATTTCAGAATCGCATCTCACCATCCATACCTGGCCGGAGTATGGTTATGCCGCGATTGATGTATTCACCTGTGGAGATGATCTGGACAAGGATGCAGCCATCGGTTGTCTGAAGAGACACTTCCAGCCCGATCACGTTACGGTGATGGAACTGAAAAGAGGCATACTGGACCTTCCGCCCGGGGAAATCCATCACAAACCGTCTCTTGTCTCTGTTGCTGATGTAGAAGAAGGCTGAGTGACTTTGTACCCTCTGGACCGGAGTCGGTCCGTCCTTCAGGGGAAGTCCTACAGGTACACTCAGGAGAAATCCTCGAGCAGGAGTTTCATCTGACGGGCGTTTCTCACCGCCTGCCCGTTTCGGTGATTGTTGAAGAAGAGGAAGGTCTTCCCGGTTTTTCCCGCCGCCTCCCGTATCTTCCGTGCCCACTCGGCGAGTTCATCTTCACTGTACAGGTAGTCATACCGCTCCCATGCCTCTTTGTGATCCCACCACTTCTCCCTGTTTCTGCCGTGAAACCTGACATAACCGACGCGTGGCGTGGTGATGATCAGATCCGATGGGAGGAGGCCGCGGAGTCCGGGCTGATCGACTGAACAGAAACCCGCATCCTTGTCGGAAAGAAGCGACAGGACGTCTTCCGTGAGCCACTCCCTGTTCCGGAACTCGACAACCGGAGTGAACTCCCGGAGCTCATCGAGGAGAGAGGAAAGGTGCTCGAGATTGGAGTCCGTACGGTGGTATGAATACGGGAACTGAACCAGAACACCGGCCAGTTTTCCTTCCGCCCGGAGGGGTCCGAGAGCCTGCTTGAACAGTCTCAGTTCCGCCGGGGTGCTGCCGGTGATCTTGTGGGTGAGACCCCGGTAGGCTTTCACGAAAAACTCGAATCCGTCCGGTGTCTTGTCAGAAAGAGTGGAGATGAACTTCGCATCGGGCAGCCTGTAATAACTGACATTGAGCTCGACCGTGGAGAATTCGCCTGCATAAAAGTGCAGGAATTCCCGTTTCGCCATCCCCTCGGGATAGAAGGGACCGACCCAGTCATCGTAGCTGAAACCTGACGTGCCGATAAAGAGCATCTCTTCCTCCTGCCGGTACTGCGGGTCCGGGATCACCGGGTACGGTACGGTGAGTGAATTCCTGTCCCCGGGCCGGCTTGCGTTTCTCCCTGCAATCTACTATTTTTCCATTGTGGAACGCAAGAGAGGACAACGTGTAGTATGTGATGGGAATTTAAGTGAGTATAATCAAACACATAACCGGTTCGAGCTTTTTCGGAACAATCTTGGTGTATCCGGTGGTCCTCATGATTCTATATGGTGCCTGCGGGAGCGATCCGATAACAGTACCGCCAACACCCTGCGAGATGACCCCGTTCGTCCAGCCCGAGGGGCTCTACCTACACTTCATCGTCGATGAGAGCGCCCGGGGCGGCCAGGGCTATTACTGGGAAGGGGCAAACTGGGGCACAGCAGTCGAGGAGCTGGCGGGGAGGGCTGAGCTCGTAAAGGAGGACGGGTGGCTGCGGGTTAGAGACACCTGGAGCTACAACAGCCAGACGGGCCAGTACGAGCACAGTATCTTCGGTGCTTTCGCCGGTGTGGCGCTCAACATCTTCGAACCGATCTCGGCCGAGCCCTATATCGCTTTCCCGACCGATCCGGGCCAGTTCTGGTACTCCGACACGGTGTTCCAGACCTGTCCGGACCAGGATGAAGTGGAGCGGTACTTCACGTACAACGTCACCGAAGTCGGTAATGCCGATATCCTGCTCGACGGTACCGCAGTTCAATCGTACGAGGACGTCATCAAGTACAAGGCCACCGCCAACGAGGGTACCGACTCCCTCGCGGTGTATCTCGCACCGAACGTCGGCATCATATACTCGATCTACACCAGCTGCGAGATTACCACCATGGCATCACTCGTCGGGTTCGCCGGTGACAACGAGGACTTCGACAGCGGTGCCGGGCTGAACGACTATTTTCCTCTCGCTCCATGCGCACACTGGCTGTATGAGTTCTCGAAGGATTATTACGAAGGCGAAATCATCGATTTCCGGTTGAGGATAGAGACCAGGCCCTGACCCAGAATACCGGGGTGACATCGCCTACGGGCATTCCCGGGGCAGGTTGCAGTCGGATATGTATCTCCAGCTTCTTGAACATGTAAGGAGGCAGCGATGAAAGAAGAAAAATCCTTCATAGAAAACGCCATGAACCTCGGGTTCGGGCTTCTGTCCATTACCAGGGACAAACTGGAAAAAGCTTCTGCCGAACTCGTGAAGCGAGGTGAGCTCACCCGGACCGAAGCGAAGAAATGGGCCAGGGATGCCGAGAAAAACCTCGAAAAGGAGATGAAATTTCTGGATAAGACGGTGCAGGATGGGGTGAAGAATTTTGTCCGGAAATTCAAGCTGCCTTCGAGGGCGGAGTTCGACAAACTCAGCCGCGACGTTACGAGGCTTAAAAAAGAGATCACGAAACTAAAAAAGGGGATTGGAACCGGAAAGACGACAAAGAGGACGAAAAAAGCCTCGAAATGAATACCCGAAACGGGGTTTTTTCGGTGGTCATTACGGAAAAAAGTAATTGAGAATCCCGGGGATCTGCGATTCTCTATTGCTCTTGATTTTTTAATTATCGTGTTATATATTACAGCTTTGTAAGAGTGGGCGGTTCCCACTCTTTTTTTTCAGATATTCTGCAGGTCACGGGTTTGTGAACATGATAGATGAGAAACTGCTTGAAGAAACAATTGATGACGTCGTCACAACATCGGGTTTTTCCCTCGTGGATCTGAAAATCAACAGCACACGAAATAGATCGACCGTGCGTGTATACATGTACAGGCCCGAGGGGGTAGGGGTTGACGATTGTGCGAGGATCAGCAGAGAGCTGGAAGAAGTGATTTCTAATCTGAACATTTTTCCATCCCGGTATACGATAGAAGTGTCATCTCCCGGGGCGGAGCGGGTTCTCAAGAGCAAAGAAGAATTTGACGTATTCATCGGCAGAGCAGTGAAGGTCGAGTATTCAGGTGATGACGGTGGCATCAGCACGGTAATCGGTTCCATAATCGGCACAAACGGAGATTCTCTCAAACTGGACACAGAGGACGGTGGAGAAGTCACCATCCCTCTCGGGAGTATCCGGAAAGCCAGACTCTACCTGGACTGGAACAGAGTGGTGAAGAGGAGTCCGGATGGATTTTAATGTACTCGACATTTTCAACGACCTGGTCAGAGAAAAGAACCTCGACAGGGCCACAGTTCACGGCATGGTCGAAGCCGGCCTGGCTGCTGCAGCCAGGAAAAAATACGGTATTCAGGCTGACGTGGTCGTACAAATCGAAGAGGGTAGTAACACCATCTCCATCGTACTCAGGAAGCAGGTCACAGACGAGGTACTCGATGGGATTGTGGAAATCTCGGTCAAGGACGCAAAACAGTACAATCAGGACGCCGCAGCCGGCGATGTGGTCGAGATCCCGGTCGAGTTTGCCTCATTCGGTCGCAATGCCATCCTCGCGGCCAAACAGGTCGTCATCCAGAGGGTCCGTGAAGCAGAGAGGGAACGGGTGCTGAAAGAATACTCCGGGAGGATCGGCGAGATCATCTCCGGATCCATACAGCAAATAGAGAGAGGAAACTTCATCATTTTCATCGACAAGTCGACCGAAGCCATCATCCCGCAGCGCGAACAGGTGAAGAGGGAGCACTACCGCCAGGGAGACCTCATCAGGGCATGCCTCATTGATGTACAGGATACATCCAGGGGGCCGCAGCTGATACTCTCCCGGGCCAGCCCCGAATTTGTAAAAGCACTCTTCAAACTCGAAGTCCCGGAAGTTTCCCAGGGGATAGTGGAAATACAGGGGACATCGAGAGAACCGGGATCACGTACCAAGATTGCCGTTTTGTCTCATGACATGAACGTCGATGCTGTCGGGGCCTGTGTGGGTTTGAAAGGATCAAGAGTGCAGGCCATCGTGAGCGAGCTTGGCGGCGAGAGGATCGACATCGTCCCTTACAACGAGGACGGGAACATATTCGTGCGAAGATCCCTCAGCCCATCATCCGTCACACGGACGATTCCCGATGAGGAAGATCGGAAGATGACGGTGATCGTCGCAGAGGACCAGCTCTCTCTCGCCATCGGCAGGGCGGGACAGAACGTGAGGCTTGCATCAAAACTCACTGGCTGGGAAATCGATCTCCTCACTTCGAAGGAATACGAGGAACGCGAGGCACGCAAAGAGGAAGGCGAGATGATCAGTCTCGAAGACTACGAGCTCACCAGGATCCCCGGTATCGGTGCCAGGACCGCAAATCAGCTGTCCGATGCGGGCTACAGGACCCTTGCTGATCTTTTGAATATCGACAAGAGCAATCTTCTCGAGATCCCCGGCATCGGTAACAAGACAGCCGAGAAACTCATCGCGATCATCACCAACCTCTCGGATGAGCTGGCGATCGAGGATGAGGAAGAGGCCGGCGAGGCTCTCGAATCCGCCGCAGACGAGACTGCATCCGATGCGGTTGCCGGTGAGGATGAGGAAGAGGAAGAAGTGACTGAGGAGGATGAGGAAGAGGAGGAAGAGGCCG
>CAZZKG010000007.1:15454-77907 GCA_964654825.1 uncultured Gemmatimonadota bacterium
GATGAGGAAGAGGAAGAAGTGACTGAGGAGGATGAGGAAGAGGAGGAAGAGGCCGGCGAGGCTCTCGAATCCGCCGCAGACGAGACTGCATCCGATGCGGTTGCCGGTGAGGATGAGGAAGAGGAAGAAGTGACTGAGGAGGATGAGGAAGAGGAGGAAGAGGCCGACGAGGCTCTCGATTCCGCCACAGACAAGATTGAATCCGATGCAGTCACCGGTGAGGAAGAAGAAGAGGGTGCCGTGGATGAGGAAGAGCTTGAAAAAGAGAAACAGGATACAAAGGAGCTCGGGTAATGTTTGGAGGTACAAACCGTGGCTAAATTCAGAGTGTACGAGGTAGCGAGAAAGTTCAACCTTTCCAGTGATGCCATGGTTAAGCTTCTCCATGAAATTGGTGTGCCGGTCAAGAGTCACATGTCCAGCATCGAAGAGTATATCATACCGAAGGTCAAAGAGAAGTTTGACAAGGACAAAGAAGCAGAGAAGAAAAAAGATGAGATAAAGAAGAAAAAGTTCGCTCCCCGGAAGAAAACTCAGCCGAAAGCACCGGCCAGGGCCGTGAAGCCTAAACCGAAGAAAAAGCAGCCTGCTCGGGTAACCGAACAGATGCTCAAGGGACTCCTCGATCGGGATACGGTGAAGAAGAAGCGGAAGAAGAGGCAGATAGATCAGAAGGTAATCGAGGGCAATATTAAAAAGACACTGGCTCTCATGGATCGCGGTGTCAGAAAACGAAAGAGGAAAAAGACCGTCTCACCGATTCAGGAGGTAGGGGAAGATACCCAGCCGGCGATCAAGGTCAACGAATTCGTTTCCGTTGCCGAGCTGGCCGACCTCATCGAAGTCCCTCCCAATCAGATCATTTCGACGTTTATCGAACTCGGTGTGATGGTCACCATCAACCAGAGACTCGATTTCGAGAACATCAATGTCATCTGCGAAGAATTCGGTTACCGTGCGGAACTTTCGGATGAATACCTCGTTACTGATGTGAACCTCGAAGAGGACGAACCTGAGGATCTCAAACCCCGGCCTCCGGTCTGCACGATAATGGGACACGTCGATCATGGGAAGACCTCACTGCTGGATTACATACGGCAGTCGAACATCATCGCCGGTGAACGGGGTGGTATCACGCAGCACATCGGTGCATATGAGGTCATCCTCCAACAGGGGAGGATCGCTTTTCTCGACACACCCGGCCACGTTGCTTTTTCCTCCATGAGGGCGAGGGGTGCGCAGGTCACTGATATCGTGATCCTCATGGTGGCGGCTGATGACAGGGTGATGCCGCAGACGATCGAAGCAATCGATCACGCAAAAGCAGCCGATGTCCCGATCGTCGTCGCCATAAATAAGATAGATCTACCCACTGCCACTGTCGATCGGGTCAAACAGGAGCTTTCTCAGCACGGGGTGCTGGTCGAGGATTACGGAGGCGAGGTTCTTTGCGCCGAGATTTCAGCCAAGTTTGGTACCGGTGTCGACCATCTCCTCGAGCTGGTACTCCTTCAGTCCGAGATGCTGGAGCTGAAGGCGAACCCGGACAAACCTGCCGTCGGTGTGGTGATTGAATCGAGGCTCGACAAGGGAATGGGACCTGTAGCTACGGTCCTGATCACCGCCGGCACTCTCAGAGTCGGTGATCCATTCATCAGTGGTCTTTACTCCGGTAAGGTACGGGCTATGTTGAACGAGCGGAATCAGGTCATCAAAATAGCGCCTCCCTCGACACCGCTGCAGATTCTCGGTTTCTCAGGGGTACCTCAGGCCGGAGACAAATTCATCGTTATGGAAAATGACCGGGCTGTAAGAGAGATAAGCCAGGTGAGACAGAGGCTCAAAAGAGAACAGGATTTCAGGCGTGTCAAGCGTCTTAACCTGTCCGAGCTCTACGAAAAGATAAAACAGGGAGAGGTTCGCACTCTGAATATGATCATCAAGGGTGACGTTGATGGATCGGTCGAGGCCGTCTCCGATTCTCTCGTCGCGCTCAGTACTGATGAAGTGGGTGTCGATGTCATCCGTAAAGGTGTGGGGTCGATTTCCGAATCAGACATTCTGCTCGCAGCCGCTTCCAATGCCATCGTGATCGGATTCCAGGTAAAACCCGACGTCGGGGGGAGGATCGCAGCCAGCAGGGAAGGGGTGGATGTCAGGCTCTACGAAGTGGTTTACGAAGTGATCTCGGACGTGAAGGCGGCCATGGAAGGACTGCTCGCTCCGAGAGAACTCGAGGTGTTCGTCGGTCTCGTCGAAGTGAAGGAAGTGTTTAACCTTCCGAAAACCGGTGCGGTCGCCGGATCGTTCGTGAAAGAGGGTGTTATTACCAGGGATTCTATGGTTAAAGTCCTCAGGGATGGAGAGGTGATATACACCGGGAGGGTGGCCAACCTCAAGAGATTCAAGGATGATGTCAAAGAAGTCATCAGTGGTCTAGAGTGTGGAGTAGCCCTCCAGGACTGGAACGACATAGCCCAGGGCGATGTTATAGAAATTTTCCGGATAGAGAGTGAAAAACGAAAACTCTCCTGATACTGTAGCAGATGCGATGGTGATTGGCATAGTTACACTTGAATTCCATCTCCCGATGTGCCACTCTCTCAAGTCGAAGAGATTCGTTTTGAAGAGCCTCAAGGAGAGGCTGTCGAACAAGTTTAATATTTCCATCGCCGAGGTCGATTACCTCGATTTGTGGCAGAGGACACAACTGGCGGTCGTGACGGTTTCGAAACAGAAGCGTCATGCCAATGAGGTTCTCTCGAAGATTGTAAGCCTTGCCGGGTGTGAAGCCGAAGCAGTGCTCGTCAAGACAGATATGCAGTTTTTATAGAATCAGGAGGAGATGTATCGGTAGCGATGCGCCCCTATCCGAGATCGAAGAGAGTCTCCGAACTGCTGCTAGAGGAGATCAGCTGGCTCATCAAGCGTGAACTGAAAGATCCCCGGGTCGGGTTCGTCACGCTGACCGGTGTTGAAGTGTCGAAGGATCTTCGGCATGCCAGGGTGTATGTGAGTGTCATGGGCGAAGAAGCCGAGCGTGCGAAGAGTATCGATGGACTGAAGAGCTCGGTTGGTTTTATACGGAAAAGGCTCGGTCAGAACCTTCGTCTTAAAAATCTGCCGGAGCTCGATTTTATCCTTGACACATCTCTGGACAGGGTGAAGAGGATCGATAAACTGATAAAAGATATCCACGAGGATCAGTAACAGTGAAGTGTGAAATAGAGCAGAGTGGATTTTTACTCCTGAACAAACCGGGCGGATTGACTTCCCGAAAGGTTCTCGATCTCATGATACGTGCAGGCCGGTACAGGGGTAAAGCTGGGCACGCTGGTACCCTCGATCCGCTGGCCACAGGCCTCCTAATTTTGTGTTTCGGGAGAGCTACCCGACTCGCCCAATACCTGATCGAGGAGGACAAGAAGTACACTACCACTCTGTTTCTCGGTGAGGATACCGACACCTGCGATCGCGAGGGTGAGCTTCTCTCGAGAGCTCCCGAAGGTACCGTCGACGCACTCACCGAAGACGGGATCCAGGCTGTACTCGATAGGTACACCGGTGTTTTTCAGCAGGTCCCCCCGGCTTACTCAGCTCGCAAAGTCAAGGGCAAACGATCGTACGAACTGGCGCGGATGGGTGTGGAAGTCGATCTTCAGCCAAGCCGGGTCGAGGTGAAGGAGATGCGGTTTCTGTCCTGGAAGCCACCTTTTCTCTATCTCTCCATCCTCTGCTCGACCGGGACTTACATCCGGGCGATCGCACGGGATGTCGGGAGAGACCTCGGTGTAGGTGCTCATGTTCATTGCCTCGAGCGGAATGCGGTGGGGTCACTGACCGTCGAGGAAGCGATTCCCCTCGATGAAGCGATGCAGAGGGCTGAGGAAGAGGGGATGGGGAAGATGTTTCTGCCGATAGAGCTGCCTCTGAGAAACTGGTCGAAAGTGAGGATCGATGATTCATCGAAATATCGGCTGGTGCATGGATCGAAGGTGGTCGTGGGTGACAGTTATATAGATGGCATGCAAAAACCGGGTACTTTTCCCTGCAGGGTCGGTATATGGGAAGTGAACGGTACGTTTCTCGGAGTAGGAAGGATCGAGCCGGCAGGTGCCAGGTCATACGTCCTCTACCCTGAAAAAGTGATCGCTGCCGGGTTGTCAGTTTGATAACGGAGTGAGGTTCGTAACAGAATGCAGAGAGGCAATGCGGTAACTGTCGGTACCTTTGACGGTGTCCATCTAGGACATCGCAAGGTTCTCGAAAAACTCATCAGTATTGCCAAGAGCAGTAGCCTTTCGAGCGTTCTCGTGACCTTTGACCCTCACCCGGTCACAGTTGTGAACCCGGACCTGGCACCACCGCTATTGACAACGCTTCAGGAGAAACTCGACATTCTCTCTACGTTCGATCTCGACCGGGTGGAAGTCATCAGTTTCGACCTCGAGTTTTCCAGGATGTCGGCGGAGAGCTTTCTCAGGGATTTTCTCTACGACAAGCTGGAGATGAGAGAGTACATAATCGGCTACAATCATGGTTTCGGGAGGCAGAGGGAAGGCAGCGTAGAAATGGCCCGGCGGCTGTCATCCGAGCTCGGGTTCGGTTTCAACGTCATGGAGCCTTTCCTGCTGGAAGGAGGGAAGGTTTCGAGTTCTCTAATTCGCAAGGCGATCACTCGTGGTGAGATGATCTGGGCAGCCTGTGCGCTCGGGAGACTCTATTCCTTCAAAGGCCGTGTAACCGAGGGGCAGGGTCGCGGTCGAGGTCTCGGTTTTCCAACGGTGAACCTGGTGGTCGAGAACGAGGAGAAGCTGGTTCCATCATGGGGTATTTACGCCGCCATGGTGGAGGTGAAGGATACTATTACGGGAGGCATGATGCATATCGGTCCCCGACCGACGTTCCAGGAAGACTGGGAGACTATTGAGATCCACCTGTTCGATTTCGATGATGATATTGGTGCGGATATTTTGAAAGTACACGTGATCGAAAGAATACGCGACATCATTACATTCGGCACCGCGGAGGAGTTGAAAAAACAACTCATGAATGATGAGAAAAAAGGCAGAAAACTCGTCGAATCTTGTAAGCAGGAGGTCCACAGAGGATGAGCTTAACAAAGGAGAAGAAACAGGAAATAATTCAGGAGTACAAAGTGCACGATAGTGATTCCGGATCTACAGAAGTACAGATAGCGCT
The DNA here is from genome assembly GCA_964654825.1 of uncultured Gemmatimonadota bacterium. Lineage (GTDB taxonomy): Bacteria > Gemmatimonadota > CAZMKB01 > CAZMKB01 > CAZMKB01 > CAZZKG01. The sequence continues at coordinate 20,657 of CAZZKG010000007.1, forward strand.
TCTCACAGCGCGGATCGAGCATCTCAGGGATCACTTCGAAGCTCATAAGAAGGACCACCATTCACGGAGAGGATTACTGAAGATGGTGGGCCAGCGGAGGCGATTACTCAATTACTTGCGGGAGAAGAACCTGGGAGCGTACCAGACGATTGTCAAGAAACTCAATCTGAGGAAATAAGCTCACGGTCGATCAGTTCTCCTGTATCGGAATGTATTCTGGAGGGATTGTTGAATGATATCAAGGGTGGAAATGGAAATAGGCGGCACCATGTTGTCGTTGGAATCGGGCAGAGTAGCAAAACAGGCTGATGGTGCAGTGGTCGTGCAGTACGGGGAGACCGTTCTGCTGGTTACCGTTGTGGCTTCCAAGGAGCCGGACCCGGGTCGTGGGTACTTCCCGCTGTTCGTAGATTACCGTGAAAAATTTTATGCCTCGGGAAAGATCCCTGGAGGGTTTTTTAAAAGAGAAGGCCGACCGACTGAGAAGGAAGTCCTCAATGCCAGACTCATCGATCGACCCATCAGACCCTTTTTCCCGAAGGGTTACCTGAATGAAGTTCAGGTCATGGTCGTCGTGCTTTCGTATGACCAGTTGCACGATCCGGACATCCTCGGTGTCATTGGCGCCTCGGCCGCTCTCAGGATCAGCGGAGTACCGTTTGAAGCAACGATCGGCGCTGTGAAGATCGGTCTGGTGGATGGGCAAATCGTTATCAACCCGACCAACGAGCAGTTTGATCAGAGCACGATAGATATGACAGTCGCCGGGACCGAATCTTCCATCGTGATGGTCGAGGGTGGGATGGAAGGGATCTCCGAAACTCAACTCATCGAGGCCTTCAAACTCGCACATGAAGAGATAAAGAATGTTATCGCTCTTCAGAACCGGCTGGTGGATGAGTGTGCCAAACCAGTTAAAAAATACCAGACGTTTCTGGTGGACGAGGATCTGAAAGCACGTATCGAGTCAACCGCCAGGACGAAAGTAATCGAAGCGTTATCTATTCCTGAAAAGGAAAGACGGATCGAAGCCCTCGAGATACTCAGAAACGGGTATGTCGAACAGCTGGCTGAAGAGCTACCCGACTCGGAGTCTCAGATAGGTCAGATCCTCGAGGAGATCGAGAAACACGAAATGCGGAAGATGATCCTCGAAGAAAACAGGAGGCCGGATGGTCGGGGTATGGACGATATCCGTCCTATCAGCTGTGAGATCGGTTACCTTCCCCGCACCCACGGATCAGCCGTCTTCACGCGAGGGGAGACCCAGGCACTGGTTGTCGTGACACTCGGTACACGATCAGACGAACAGATGATTGATGACCTGGTTGGTATCTCGCACAAATCTTATATGCTGCATTACAATTTCCCTCCCTACAGTGTCGGTGAGGTGGGTATGATCAGAGGCCCCGGCAGGAGGGAGATCGGGCACGGAAACCTCGCCGAGCGTGCTCTCAAATCCATCATCCCCGATGAAATGGAATTCCCCTACACGGTGAGAATCGTATCCGACATACTCGAATCCAACGGGTCTTCTTCAATGGCTACCGTCTGCGGCGGGTCGCTGTCTCTAATGGATGCGGGAGTCCCTGTGAAGGATTCGATCGCAGGCATCGCCATGGGGCTCGTGAAGGAAGACAACAATTACAAAATACTCACGGACATCTTAGGGGTCGAGGATCATCTCGGGGATATGGACTTCAAAGTCGCCGGAACCAGGGAAGGCGTCACTGCGATTCAGATGGATATGAAGACACAGGGCATCGACTTCACTTTACTGGAAGAGGCGCTGATGAAGGCCAGGGATGCCCGTTGCCGGATACTCGATGCGATGAGTAACTGTATTTCCAAACCGAAGCCGGATCTTTCACCCTATGCTCCGAGGATCATCACCATCACTGTCGAAAAGGAAAAGATCAGAGATATCATCGGCCCGGGCGGGAAGATCATCAGGAAGATCATTGAAGAAACCGGTGCGAAGGTGGATATCGAGGATGATGGAGTGGTGACGATCGCTTCGGTTGATCAGAAAGCCGGTGAGCTTGCACTCGAGAGAGTGAAAGAGATTACGGTCGGTCCTGAAGTAGGAAAAACATACTGGGGCACAGTGAAAAGCATCACCAACTTCGGTGCTTTTCTCGAGTTCCTTCCCGGTAAGGAAGGGCTGGTCCACATCTCTGAACTTGCTGAAGGCAGGGTGAAGCGGGTGGAGGATGTTCTCAGGATGGGTGACAGGATCAAGGTGAAACTCATCGGTATCGACAACCTCGGCCGTGTGAAATTGAGTCGCAAAGCAGCCCTTAAAGACGAAAAAAATCAAAACACCAGACAGAGAGAAGGCCATGATAATCGGAGTTCCGAAGGAAATCAAGAGTGATGAAAACCGTGTTGCTCTCGTCCCTGCAGGGACGAGTCAACTGATCAGTGCCGGTCATGAGGTGCTCGTTCAGCGTTCTGCCGGACTGGGGAGCGGATTCTCGGATGAGGATTATGCGGGCACCGGGGCAGAGATCGTACGCACTGCCAGAGAGGTGTTCGATCGAGCCGAAATGATCGTAAAAGTGAAGGAACCTCTCCCGAGGGAGTACAAGTTCATCAGAAAAGATCAGGTGGTGTTCACCTACTTTCACTTCGCCGCAAATGAGAAGCTCACGCGTGGCATGATAGACTCCAAAGCAGTGTGTATCGCCTATGAAACGATACAGCTCGAGGATTGCTCTCTGCCTCTGCTCGTCCCCATGAGCGAAGTCGCGGGGAGGATGGCGGTGCAGGAAGGGGCCAAGTATCTCGAAAAGGTGATGGGGGGAAAAGGTGTTCTTCTCGGTGGGGTCCCCGGGGTGCTTCCGGCCACGGTGACCATTCTCGGGGGTGGCGTCGTCGGTACTAATTCTGCCAAGATAGCTGCAGGAATGGGTGCACGGGTCATCGTTCTCGATGTAAATCTCGACAGGCTTCGGTATCTCGAAGATGTTCTTCCGAAGAATGTTTTTCTCATGTATTCTAACAAACACAATATTCAGACCTGCCTGACACAGACGGACCTGCTCGTTGGTGCCGTTCTGCTCCCTGGGGCGAAGGCCCCCAAACTGGTGGTCAGAGAAGACCTTGCCCTCATGAAAAATGGTTCTGTTATCGTCGACGTAGCCGTTGACCAGGGCGGCTGCATCGAGACGGTCAAGCCGACGACTCACTCGAAGCCGACATACGAGGTGGACGGGGTGATCCATTACTGTGTCGCGAACATGCCCGGATCGGTCCCGCACACCAGTACGCTCGCGTTGACCAATGCGACACTGCCATTTGCGAAAAAAATAGCCGATCAGGGCTGGAAAGAGGCCTGCCGGGAAGACGAAGCGCTATCACTCGGTTTGAATGTCATAGGAGGCAAGGTGACCCATCCGGGAGTGGCGTCCGCATTCGGGATGTCCCTGGTCGATTGTCATAAATTCCTCTAGTAGAAGGGTCAGAGAAGATTAGCGGTAGTTCCAGTTCGTATCTGACAATTCATGATACGGGGCAGTCTTCATGCGCATATCCATCGTGAATCTCAAGGGGGGGACCGGGAAGACCACGACTGCCGTAAATCTCTCGGCCTTTTTTGCGCTCGAGGGTTCTAGAGTCCTGCTCGTCGACATGGATCCCCTCGCCGATGCCACCATATACGCCGGTTTCGAACCTGCCCGACTCGATGAGAGTCTGAGTAAGGTCCTCTTCGATGGAGGGGGTCTCGACCGGATCGTGCTCAACACGAACACCCCGAATCTTGACATTGCACCCGCAACGCTCGACATGTCCAACTCCGATCTCGTGCTTGCAGCAGTCAAAGGCCGGGAGAAAATCCTTGCCAATGCGATCGACGAGTTCGAGGAAGAGTATGAATATATCATTATCGATACACCATCGAGCATGAACATGCTCCTGGTTAACAGTCTGATGGCGACCGATTATCTTATCATTCCAACCGTTCCGGCGTTTCTCTCCATACGTGGACTCAAAGCACTGACAAACATACTGCTGACACTAAAGAATAACATGCTCCACGACGTCTCCGTTCTCGGGATCCTGCTAACACTTGTCGACTCACGCACAAAGGTCGTGCAGGAAGTTGTCGATCGGTTGAGAGAGAAGTTCGGTGTCAAGGTCTTCGACACGATCATCAAGAAAAGTGTCGGACTCATCGAGTGCCCTTCATTCGGACAGACCATTTTCCAGTATGACGCGGAGAGTCTGGGAGCACGGTGCTACCGTGAACTCGGTGATGAGATACGGAGAAAAATCGTCGGTGAGAAATCTGAGGAGAGAGAGATCGAGTGATTCGTGGCTGGTACGCAGATTGCGCAAGATACGGTGATGATCGAACGGAGGGGGAGTCTCCTCCGGGTTCTCGTTCTCCCGGATTTTCCGGGGGGCATACTCTTTCACCAGGAAAATGTTGCTCATAAGGTAAATGAAGTGTATCTTCTAAGCCTTATATTTCTACTTGAAAAACAGCGACGTTCATTGTACTTTAATAACTGACCGGTACCAGTCTGTATCGAAGACTGTTCTGAGGGCAAAAGGAGAATGGTTTTCTCGTTTTTCAAATCGAAGAGTTTCCTTTCCTGCGAGATCGCAATGGATCTCGGGACTGCGAATACCCTTGCTTACATCCGCGGAAGGGGGATCGTGCTCAACGAGCCGTCGGTGGTTACGATAGAAAAGAGTACCAGGAAGGTCATGGCTGTCGGATGTGAAGCGAAGCGGATGCTGGGAAAAACACCCGGTGACATCATAGCGATAAGACCCCTGAAGGATGGCGTCATCGCCGACTTCGAGATCACCGAAAAGATGCTGGGTACCTTCATCCGGACGGTACTCAAGGACAGGTTTCTGCCGCTGCGGCCCAAACTCGTCATCTGTGTCCCGTCGGGGATCACCGAGGTCGAGAAACGGGCAGTCCGCGATTCAGCCGAGTCGGCGGGGGCGAAGGAAGTCTATCTCGTTGCCGAGCCGATGGCCGCTGCCATTGGTGTCGGACTACCGGTCGAAACACCCTGTGGTAACATGGTAATCGACATTGGCGGCGGGACCACCGAGATCGCGGTGATCGCGCTCTCCGGTATCGTAAGCAATACATCCATCCGCGAGGGTGGAGATGAAATGGATGAGGCGATCATCCAGTTCCTGAGGAAAAACTACAACCTGCTCATCGGTGAACAATCAGCCGAGCAGATCAAGATCAACATCGGGTCGGCCTGTCCCCTCGGGGAAGAACAGGAAATGGAAGTGAAGGGGAGAGACATCATCACCGGGATTCCCAAGACGGTGACGGTTCATTCCAGTGAGATCAGAGAAGCGATCCAGGAACCCATCACCTCGATCGTGAATGCTGTGAGAACTGCGCTCGAGAAAACCCCACCGGAACTCGCATCGGATATCGTTGAACGAGGGATCATCATGACGGGCGGCGGTGCACAGCTTAAAGGGCTCGATGTGTTATTGCAGGAAGAAACCAATCTGACCATACACGTGGATGATGAACCCCTGACCTGTGTGGTCCGAGGCACGGGGAAGATTCTGGAAGATCCCGAGAGGTATGCATCGGTGCTGATGGACAGCACGTCGGATTGAGGATTGCGCCCGGGGGATACCGATGGCACGCCTTCTCTCCTTCATCAGATACCACGCTGATATATCAGTATCCGTATTCCTTCTCTTCATCTCCCTGTTGCTGATAGCCCTGCCTTCATCTCTCAAACTGAACTACGTAAAACAGCTGAACCGTTTCTTCCTGAGCCCGGCCCAGTTGACGGTATCCTACCTGACATCGATCCAGGATATGAAAGAGGAGATCGCTTCTCTTCGCTCGACTAACATCAGGCTGACTCTGGATCTGAGCCGATCCGAAAACCTCGTCATGGAGAACCTCAGGCTCAAACATCTCCTCGAATTCACCCAGGAGAAAGGGGTCGAGTTCCTCCCGTCTCAGGTCATCTCAATCTCCCTCGATGAACCGCTTACCACCGTTCTCCTGGACAAAGGGGCAAAAGACAGTGTCACCGTCTACGCGCCCGTGATGACCACCGAAGGACTCGTCGGCAAGATAATTGAAGTCGACACGAGTACGAGCCTTGCCGAACTTTTCACCCATCCGCAATTCCGTGCGGCGGCAGCGGTTCCGGAAAAGGGTGAGATGGGGATCCTGAGGTCCACAGGGAGTAAGCTGCTTCTGACCGGACTGTCCGTGAACTCGGAAGTGTCCGAGGGTGACCGGGTTGTGACGAGCGGACTCGGTGGCGTGTACCCCGAGGGTATCCCCATCGGATGGGTCGACTCGGTATTTGAAGATGAAATCGGGATCGAAAAGGTGGCAGAAGTCCTCCCGTGCGTCTCACTCACAAAACTCTTCGGCGTTGCCATTCTTGTCGATGAATCTTACGTGGACAGTGATCCGACCATGTTGAGACGCGCAAAAGGATCACTCATGTGGATGTGGAAAACCGGTCAAAACGTCGGAGACAGGTGACACCATGCTTTCCCGAAAACTGACTCTTATCATCATAGGCATCCTGCTGCTGTTACATCTGGTTCTGAGGCCCGGTGTCTCCTACGTCAACGCCAGCTCGGGTCAAATAATTGCTCCCGACTTTATTCTGCTCGCGGTAATCTTCGCCGGTCTGGGCAGAGGTGTCCTCTGGGGAGTGGTGATGGGGTTTTTTCTCGGCCTCGCTCAGGACTCTTTTGTCCCCATGTATTTCGGGATAAACGCCTTCAGTAAGGTAGTCGCCGGTTTCGTAGCGGGAAGGATCGGCGGGAGAGTGTTTCTGCACACGGGGACGATCGTGTTTCTGCTCATACTGGGACTGAAATATATGAATGATGCCATTGTCGTGCTGTTCAAATATTTCGACGGTTTCGAGAGCCTGGTTTCACAGTTCGCGATCTATTCGCCCGGTTCTTCTCTCTACACATCCGTCCTGGGTCTCCTGCTCCTCTATATCACTATTTTCCTGGGAACCGGTTCGAGAGAAGTAAGATAAGAAAGGTGTAGTAACCATGCGAAGAGGGTATGATCTCAGCGGTATCGATCGAAGATCACGGGTGGCGAACGTGGTTCTCCTTCTCGCATTTTTTTTCCTCCTCTTCATTTTCGTCAGGTTTCAGCTTGTGCAGAGTGTGGAACTGTCGCTGAAATCCGATGAAAACAGGCTCAGGGTGTTCCCTCTCATGCCGCCGCGGGGAGTGATCGTCGATCGTAGGGGTGAGATTCTGGCGGACAACAGACCTTTCTACTCAGTCTCCCTGCTGCCGGGACCCAGAGGTCTGATCGAGAGAGAGCTGTCCATCATCGCCATGGTCTTCCCCGGTGAACGGATGGATGTAGACAAGATCCTCGAACGGAGAAGAGGATCGTCGGTTCATCCCGTCAGGGTTCTCGAGAGGGTGAGTATGGAGGCGCTCGCTGTTCTCGAAGAGCACAGGGAAATGCTGCCCGGTCTGAAGATCCAGGCTGAGCCTCTGAGGTATTACCCGTATGGAAACGTCTGCTCCCATGTGATCGGGTATGTCGGGAGGGCCACGCAGGCGGAAGTAAAGGGATCTGAGTGGGAGGGGATCAAAGTCGATGACTACATCGGTCGGGCTGGAGTAGAGTCCGGATTCGATGATAACCTGCGGGGAAAGTGGGGTGCCGCATACATCGAGATCGATGCGATGGGGCGGGAGGTCGGTCCATATGAAGGGAAGGAGATCGACAAACCCGTGCCCGGCGAGGCCCTCACCCTGACGATCGATACTGACCTGCAGCTCATTGCAGCGGAAGCGTTCCCCGATGACGGAAAGGGTGCCGTCATCTGTCTCAATCCGAAAAACGGGGAGATCCTGGCCCTGTATTCCAGTCCGACGTTCGATCCCAACGATCTCTCCCGGGGCATCAAGCCCGACGCGTGGGAGGCCATCTCCAGTGATCCGAAGAGTCCTCTCCTCAACAGAGTTATTCAGGCCGCTTATCCGCCCGGTTCCACATTCAAACCGGTGACTGCTCTCATCGCAATGGAGAAGGGATTGTTCAGTCCCACCGCCCCGGAATGCGTCTGTTACGGCGGGATGCATTTCGGAAGGAGAAGATTCAGCTGCTGGAAGGAAATGGGCCACGGTCATATCGACTTCATCCAGGGGCTTGCCCAGTCATGCGACGTCTATTTCTACAAACTGGGGATCCGGGTCGGACTCGAAGATCTGACACACGGCGCTCTCGGTCTGGGGCTGGGAGCAAAGACCGGTGTCGACCTCCCCAATGAAGTGGCGGGATTGATCCCGACGCTCGACTGGTACAACAGGACCTTCGGTCCCTCGAACTGGGGAAGGGGTGTCATCATGAATCTCTCGATCGGTCAGGGAGAGATCCTCATCACCCCGCTTCAGCTTGCCCGGCTGTATGCCACAATCTGTAACGGGGGGAAGCTGGTAGTGCCGCACATCGTCAAAACGGGCGATGATTTGACGAGCGGGAGGATCACGCTACCCGATGAAAACAATCTCCAGCTCTTGCTCACGGCTCTCACCGAAGCGGTAAATGGAGATCACGGAACGGGAGATCTCGCGGCAGTTCGGTCGAGGGATATAACCGTTGCGGGCAAAACGGGGACTTCGGAGAACCCGCATGGTGAGGATCATGCCCTCTTCGTGGGATATGCGCCGGCGGATAATCCCGAAATACTCTGCGCCGTCATAGTCGAGGAGAGTGGACACGGCGGATCAGTAGCTGCTCCGATCGTCGGTGAAATTCTGGAATATTATTTTACCAATAAAGTTCCTTCCTCATTCACAGGTAACTCTAATGCCGCTGAAATCCAGAACACTCAGCTCGACGGCTGATTTTGGACCTCTGTTCACCTGCCTGGTGCTCTCGAGTATCGGTGTGCTTCTCATTTATTCTTCCGGCAAACTCGAATTCTCATCCATTTACGGCGGTCTCTTCAAAAAACAGATTCTCTGGATTCTCGTTGCCAGTGTCGTGTTGTACTTCACGATGAAAGTGAGCACGAAAATACTACACTCGACCTCCTATCTATTCTATACGATTTCGGTTATTCTTCTCGTCGTCGTGCTCGCTCTCCCTGCTTCCGGACCTCATCGCTGGATTCAGCTGGCAGGTTATCAGTTACAGCCATCAGAGGTTGCCAAGCTGTTTACGATCCTCGCACTCGCCCGGTATCTTGGCGGGAAGAGACGTCATCTCGAGCGGCTTGCAGACTTCATAATACCGATCCTGATCATGGGAACCCCGGCAATCCTCATCCTGATCGAGCCCGATCTGGGGACCGCTTCGGTCTTCATACCGGTCATGTTCGCCATGCTCTACTGGGCAGGCGCCAGGCCGCTCTATCTCCTCTTCATCCTCAGCCCCTTATTTAGTCTTGTTGCATCGTCCAACACGATTTTCTTTACCATATTTCTCATCATCCTCGTCGTGGTGATACAGATCAGGAAACCGTTTTTTTTCGATGCGGTGATCGTCATCGCGACGAACATCACGGTGGGGCTCTTGTACAAACCTCTCTGGAACCGGCTTGAACTGTATCAGAAAAAACGGCTCCTTGCATTTCTCGGACTCGAATCTGATCCGCTCGGTATCGACTGGCAGAAGATTCAGTCACAGGTAGCGATCGGGTCCGGAGGATTCTGGGGGAAGGGTCTGCTCAATGGGACACAGAAGAAACTTGCCTTTCTCCCCGAGCAGCACACCGATTTTATCTTCTCCATCGTCGGTGAAGAAATGGGTTTTGTCGGCGTTATTATTGTCCTCCTTCTCTACTACTTCCTGCTGTCCCGTTCGATCCAGATCGCCCGCGCGGCCCCGACGCCTTTCGCGAGTATCGTTTCCTTCGGTATTGTATCCCTCATTTTCGTCCACGTGTTCGTCAACATTACGATGGTCACCGGCTACCTTCCGATCATCGGTCTGCCACTGCCTTTTCTGAGTTACGGCGGGTCGTCCCTGCTGATGTTTTTTGCAGCCATTGCCCTCCTGGAGCGGATGAGTATCGAAAAAACCCGGATGTGGCTGAGGTGATTCTCTCTCCCTGCCTCCATCGTGCTGAGAACGGCTCCGGATAAGGGCTCAGAGGGTATTTTCTCCTGTCGTAGGCTTCCTCAGGAGGCGGCCGAGGCGTCAAAAAGTGCCAAAAAGGGCGTAACTATGTCTAAAATAAAAACTTGACAAATATAACAAAATTTAGTATCATTTACCAAGTACAACACAATATCTTGAGTGTATTTTGTTACACTTCTATCCGAGAGGGTGCTCGGACAGCTCCGGTTTTGCCGGGGTTTCGTTACCTGATATTTTTACTCAGTGGTCCTGTTCATCGAGATAAGGTGATGCAGCCAGGTCATCGTATTTAGAATGAGGGTCACTCAGGACAAGGCATCTGTTTACCGGCCCACGTATCATGATGACCCGATCGCCGGGTCATCAGGGGCAGGTGAGATCTGTCAGGATGAAACGGACCGTTTCTGCGAACACGGACGGTTCGTTTCCCGGGGTAAGACGAACCGGTGTGAGGGGAGGTGATCCTCCCTGAAAATGTGGTACTGTTGTGTACTCCACAGCATGTGGGGCTCCTGATTGTTGAAGTACGAGGTTTTGTGATTTGAAAGGGGGGAACAAAATTATCTGACTTTGTTGTGTGAAAAATCCGCTTGACTATATTCAAAAAAAGTGCTATAATCCTTGTAAAATCAAGGATAATCGGGGCAAAACGAATCACGCCATAGTATTTCCAGAAGAGGGGTCATAATGAAAAAACGAATCATTGTCGTAGACGATGAGCCGCGAATTTCCAATTCGCTGGAGATGATTCTGTCTGAAAAAGGATTCGATATCACCAAGGCAACCAGTGGGAAGGAAGCAATCGAATTCATTAACAGAGAAGATTACGATCTTGTCATCGCAGATCTGATCCTTCCCGGCATGACCGGTCTCGAGCTCCTCAAAAGTGTGAAAAAATCTCACCCCATGCTTCCTGTTTTTATCGTTACGACCTTCGCCACCATAAACGCGGCTGTCCTTGCGATGAAAGAAGGGGCCGAAGATTTCGTAACCAAACCAATTCTGGAAAGTGAAATCAAACTCAAAATCGACCGGACGATCGAACGGTATCAGATGATCCAGGAGCTAGTCCGCCTGAGGAGAGAAGTCAAAGAAAAGCACAGTATCGAAGAGCACGGCTTCACATCCGGTATCATGCACGAGATCTATCGGAAAATCGAGGATTTCAGTAAAAACGAAAGGCCCGTTTTCCTTATCGGAGATAACGGGACGGGGAAAGAAACAATCGCGAAGAGTATCCATTTCAACAGCAATAGAAGCCGGAAACCTTTCATCAAAGTGGATGTCAGTATTATCCCTAAAAATATCCAGGTAAGGAAGATTTTCGGTGGTCTTTCCGGTGGCAGGGGTATGAGAGAAGTTGTCATACCCGGTGAGGTCGATCTTGCTAATGAAGGCGCCATCTACTTCGAACACATCGAGCAACTGCAGCCGGAGAGCCAGGCACGGCTCCTCCAACTTATCCGCGAGCGGAAGGTGGACAGGAGTGGTGATGGGACCATAGAGGATGTGATCGACATCAGGATCATCTGTTCTTCAACTGAGGATCTCAGTCGTCTCATCGAGCAGGGCAAGTTTAATGAAGAGTTGCGGCAGCACCTGCTGCAGTCTCCGATCAAAGTTCCGTCACTGCAGGATAGGAAAGAAGATATTCTCCCGCTGGTGAACAACTTCATCAAGAAGTGGAGTGAGATCCACCACAAGCCGGTCAAGAAAATTTCTCAGGAAGCTCTCGAACTCCTCAATGCATATCACTGGCCCGGCAACATCAGGGAGGTGGAAAATGTCGTGGAGAGAGCGGTGCTTCTTGCCAAGGGGGATGAGATCCAGCCGGACAACCTGCTGATCAACATCGTGCGGCTTAGGGAACAGGATTCGGGACTCAAGCTCCTCTCTATCGAGGCGATGGAAAAGTCTCATATCAAGCGGGTACTCGAGTATACGAACTGGAACAAGACACGGGCTTCCCAGATCCTCGGTATCAACAGGAAGACCCTCCTCGAGAAGAGGAAAAAATATAATCTGAAGTAATAGAGCGGAATTTTCCATTCCCGATTCTTTACTACACAGGTGATGTGCGGAGGGGTAACTATGAAGAGGCATATTTCGCCTTGATTTTGAAGGTGATATGTCTCATTTTTATATTATGAATGTTTTTTGAGCTGGGGGCTCAGTTGGGAGTGAGGTGAAGGAACCAGAGGAAAGTGAGGGGAACCATGGCTAGCCGCGGACTGAACAAAGTTCAGTTGATTGGAAACCTGGGGGCGGATCCTGATTTCCGGACGACTCCATCAGGCACATCGGTGACAACCTTCAGTGTTGCAACCACCGAGATGTGGACCAACAAAGATGGTCAACCGGAACAGAAAACCGAGTGGCACAGAATTGTGACCTGGGGTAAGCTCGCCGAGATATCGAGAGACTACCTCAAAAAGGGGAAACAGGTGTACGTCGAGGGGAGGTTACAGACCCGCTCCTGGGAGGACAGGGACGGCCAGAAACGCTACACCACGGAGATCGTTGCCAATCAGATGCTCATGCTCGGTGGGGCTCCGCAGGAGGGAGCCGAGGTAAGGGAGGCCGGTCAGCAGACGAGTCCGGTCATACCCGCTCAGTCCGAGGAAGACGAGCTGCCGTTCTGATAATGCGGCTTCAACCGGCATCAATCACGCAGCCGGATGTCGAGAGCCGTTCACGGATCTCCGCATTACCCCCGGCGGAAAGGGAGCAGTGAGGAGGACACGGTTATCGGGTTCAATCAGTGTTGCCCTCGTGTATCCCAACACATCCGAAGTCGGAACGGCGAGTCTGGGTTACCGGAAGGTGTTCGCCCTCCTCGAGTCACACGATCTTATATCCTGTGAAAAAGTCTTCTCCGGGAAGGGGAGAGCGGGTGCTCCCCCGAGAACGCTCGAGAACCGGAGGACACTCGGAGAGTTCGACTGTGTGGCTTTCTCTATCGCTTTTGAAAACGATTTTCCCCACCTGGTCGGAGCATTGTTCTCCTCCGGGATCAACCCGCTCAGGGAAAAGCGGTCTCCCGACTCCCCCCTTATCATCGCCGGTGGCCCCCTCGTCCTGATCAATCCAGAACCCCTCGCACCGATCGTCGACATTCTGTTCATCGGAGAAGGTGAGAAGCTTCTCCCGCTCTTCCTCGACACGATAGAGGCCTCCGGAGGGGGTGAGGGCTGGAAGAGGTCTATCCTCGAAGCGCTAAGCGGAAAGGATGGTTTCTACGTCCCGGTCGATGGTGAAGAACCCTCTCAGACCATGGTAACGAGGGTAGTAGCGAGTGAGAGCGATCTGGATTGTGTGGAAGAAGCAGCAAACCGGTTTTCGTATCCCGATTCACACTTCAGAGATGTTCACCTTCTCGAGGTCGGCAGAGGGTGTCCGAGGCGGTGCAGGTTCTGCGCGGCGAAGACTGTGTATGCTCCTTCCCGGTTCCGCTCCCTCGATTCGGTCGAGAAAGAACTCGGCTGTGTCAGGCCCGGCCTGCGGGGGGTGGGATTCCTCGGGGCTTCTCTCTCTGATTACCCAAGTCTTCCCGGGGTGGTAACCCGGGCCGGTCAGTCGGGGTTCACCGTACAGACCTCGTCTTTGAGGATGGACCGGCTCGGCACCGAGCTACTCCGGTCACTGAGAGACCACGGTGTCCGAACGATTACCACGGCTCCGGAAGCAGGCACGGACAGGTTGAGATCAGTGCTCGGGAAGGATCTGGATGAAACCGGCATCCTGGAAGCTGCCAAGAGGATCGGCGAGCTGAATTTTCCTCACCTCAAGCTCTACTTCATGCTTGGGATTCCGTGTGAAACCTGGGATGACCTGACGGGGATGGCGGATCTCATCCTCCGCATCGCCGGCACCGTTCGAAAAACCGGAAGCCGAACCAGGATCACCGCCTGTCTCTCACCCCTGGTCCCGAAACCCTGGACAGCGTTCCAGTGGGCGCCCTTCGAACACCCTTCCGTTCTCCGTAAAAAGATCCATCTGGTGAGATCACTGGTCAGGGGAAAGGTCTCGTTCAAGCTTGAATCGGTGAACTCATCCGCTCATCAGGCGCTCCTTGCACGGGGAGATCGGAAGGTCGGGAGAGCTGTCGCGTTGTCGGCAGTGGAGGGAAAACCCCTCAGTCAGGCGCTCGCCGCGGCGGGGATCTCGAAGGATCGGTATCTCTACCGGGAGCGGCAGAAGGATGAACTGTTTCCATGGGATTTCATCGATCACGGAAAAGATATCACGAAGGAAAAACTCTGGGAGGAGTGGGAGAATGCTAGAAGAGAAGCCTCAGGCTGATTTTTTAGCCTTCCCTGACTTTATACATCTCGTGCAGACATAAATCCGCTTAGTGGTCTTTCCTTCGACGACACGGACCCGCTGGAGATTCGGCAGCCATCTCCGTTTGGTCCTGTTTTTTGCATGGCTGACATTGTTGCCGGTCGAAGGTCTCTTGCCACAGATTTCGCACACTTTCGCCATTATCATATCCTCCTCATCATCAATTCGCTGATTCCTATGTATCTCAGAGAACGAGGTTCCCGTGATCGATCGGAATACAGCTTGAGAATATAATACATTTCTTTCTTCCGATCAATATCCACGACTAAAAATCCGTGTACGGTATCCTCTGTCGGGTGATGGGCCAACAGGATAACCTATTCAACCGCTTACGCGTATTCTTATAGTGAGAAAATGGAGCATGGGAGGACCGGAGCGGACAGTTGACAGTCCACAGGCTATGTATTAACTTCTTCGATAACTTGTGCCCCATCAATGCATAGTGCACATCATGTAGTCCATCACCGGAGAATATTCTCGAGCAGGATAAGTGGTTTTTTATGAATGATACCGAAGAGAACACACTCGAGCGCAGGATTCTTGATCGTTCAGGCCTTGTTGGCGTTATTGGGCTCGGCTATGTGGGTCTGCCTCTCGCCCTGACTTATATCAAAGCGGGATACCGGGTCATCGGACTGGATGTCGATCAGGAGAAGATTTCGCTCCTGCAGGATGGCCGATCAGAGGTGATGGACGTTGAACCGGATGAGCTCGTCCACTGTCTCGATGACAAAACACTTTCCATCACCAGTGATTTTTCTAAACTGGCCGAGGCCGACATCATGGCGATATGCGTGCCGACCCCTCTGGATAAGACGAAAAACCCCGATGTGTCGTATCTCCTCAGTGCCACGGAACGGATAAAAACCATTCTCAGAAAGGGGCAGCTCATCATCCTGGAGAGTACCACCTATCCCGGTACCACAGAGGAACTCGTCTGTCCGATTCTCGAAGAATCCGGAATGCGGGCGGGGGAAGATTTTTACCTGGCTTTTTCCCCCGAGAGGGTGGACCCCGGCAATGAACGGTACGGCATTGCCAATACGCCGAAAATCGTCGGCGGCATCACTGACCGCTGTCTTTTTCATGCACGGCTTTTCTACGAGCAGGTCGTCGAATCGGTTTTTCCCGTGTCGACCGCAAAATCAGCCGAGATGGTGAAGCTTCTCGAAAACACCTTCAGAAGTGTCAACATTGCCCTCGTCAACGAAGTGGCCCTGATGTGCGATGTGCTCGGGATCGATGTGTGGGAGGTGATCGATGCAGCGGCGACCAAACCTTTCGGGTATATGAAATTTTATCCCGGGCCCGGACTCGGAGGACACTGCATCCCGATCGATCCTCACTACCTGTCCTGGAAGCTGAGGAGCCTCAACTACTACGCCAGGTTTATCGAACTCGCCGGAGAGATCAATTCGAACATGCCCCTGTTTGTCAAACGAAAGGTGGCCGAGGGACTCAACGAAGATCGGAAAAGTGTCAAGGGTTCCAAAGCCCTCGTCCTCGGCGTAGCGTATAAGGCGAATATAAATGATATCCGTGAATCTCCCGCCCTAGACATAATCAGGCTTCTCCAGGAAAGCGGTGCGGATGTGCTCTATCACGATCCGCTGGTCCCTCAAATCAAGCTGGATGGGGAGACATTGAGTTCCACACCTCTCACTGAAAATCTCCTTGTGGAGATGGATTGTGTCGTTATCACCACCGATCACTCGACATTCGATATGCAATGGATCACGGACCGATCGAATCTCGTTGTGGACTGCAGGAACGCGACAAGGGATCTCGGGAAGACCAAAGCTCATATTATCAAGTTATAAAAGGAGGCTTTGCGGAATGAGAATACTCGTCACGGGTGGAGCGGGATTCATCGGATCACACGTGGTCGACCGGTACATCGAAAACGGACACGAAGTCACCGTGGTAGACAACCTGATGACCGGGAAGAGGGAAAACGTCAACGGGGACGCACGGTTTCTCGAAATGGACGTCCAGGATCCGGAGCTCAATGAAGTGTTTGCCAATGGCCGGTTCGATGTCGTCAACCACCACGCTGCGCAGATCGACGTCAGGGTGAGCGTCTCCGACCCCATGAAAGATGCCAGGATCAACGTTCTGGGTTTCCTCAACATCATGGAAAATGTACGACGCCACAATGTCGGTAGAACGGTAATTGTCTCATCCGGTGGTGTAATATATGGTGAGACACCCGGAGACCCGGCAACAGAGGTGTTCCTCAAGAGGCCGTTCTCTCCCTACGGTGTTACCAAATATGCTTCCGAACTGTACCTGTTCTATTATCACCGGGTACACGATATCAAGGGAGTTACACTCAGATACAGCAACGTGTACGGTCCGCGGCAGGATCCGTTCGGCGAAGCGGGTGTCGTCGCCATCTTCTCGAAAAACCTTCACCGGGGAGAAGCCCTGACCATCTATGGTGACGGAGAACAGGAAAGAGACTACGTTTTTGTCAGAGATGTCGTCAATGCGAACATGGTGGTCACAGAAGCCGAATTAGAAGATACTGTCGAGACGGTTGACGACATGGCTTTTAATGTCGGGACGGGCATCCCCTCCACCGTCAACCAGCTTGCAGCGCTCATGAAAGAGATCGCGGGGTCCGATACCAGTCCGGTTTATGCTCCAGAGAGACCTGGGGAGCTCCTCAGGAATTACCTGGATTACACCCGATTGAAAAATACACTGGGGTGGGAACCGGGCGTTACGTTCAGGGATGGTCTCGAGGAAACGTACAACTGGTTCCGAGAATAGCAGATCGAGGGCTTCCAGAATCATGTCGTCTGGCACTATATCACTCGTCATCATCCTGCAGGGAGGAAGTGGTGACAGTTTTGTCGACATCATCTTCAGGACGGGAATGTTTGCGAAGTTCATCCTCCTGGTTATTTTTCTCCTCTCGGTCGTCGCCTGGGCCGTCATGTACTACAAGTACCGCCATTTCAACCGTGCGGGGAGCGACAACAGGGGATTCCTGGCCCTGTTCAGGAAGGCAAAATCTCTCGATGAGGCCCTGACCTCCTCCCGGGAGTTTTCCGGATCGAACCTCTTGAGGCTCATGAACGCGGGCTATGATGAGCTCATGGAATTCGCCCGCATGGAGCATTCAGCCGGCCGTGAGATACCCGGATCGGAAATTCGTGAAGATGTGTCCATGGCCCTCGACAGAGCGATGTCGAGAGAGCTCATTCAGTTCGAGAAGTATCTCGTCTTCCTCGCCATGGTCTCCACGATATCGCCGTTTCTGGGACTTCTTGGTACGGTGTGGGGGATCATGCATGCGTTCATCGAGATCGGCGCTTATGGCTCCGCCAATCTCAGTGTCGTGGGGCCGGGGATCGCCGAGGCTTTGATCACCACTGTTGCCGGGCTCGGTGCGGCCATCCCGGCTGTGATGGGGTACAATTATTTCGTGAGCAAGGTTAAGTCGATGGGTGACGAGATGGATAATTTCACAAGCGAGTTTTTGAGCAAACTCATCAAGAGAGGGATAATGTGAGACGTCGTAAGCACCCGACTGTTTTGTCGGATATCAATGTGACAAACCTTGTCGATGTCACCCTTGTCCTCCTCATTATCATCATGATCACCGCCCCTCTCATGCAGTCGGGGTTTGATATCCAGTTGCCTAAAGCAACTGTCGAGCAGAAGGATATTTTCGAGGGGATTATCGTGAATCTGAGCAAGGATGGTACGGTATACATCGGCAATGAGAAAGTGACCAGGGATGAGTTTCGATCGAGATTCCAGACGCTCCTCACGGAAAGCCGGCAGGGGCCTGTGTATCTGAAAGCCGATACGGAAGTACTTTATGGGGAGGTCGTCTCACTCATTGGTGTCATGAAGGATGTCGGCATCGGAGAACTCGGATTGATCACGGCACCTGAGGTCAAGAGGAGGTAGGGGGTGATCCGGCGATGCGAAGGGCGCTTCTCTTCTCCTTCGTAACACATCTTCTGTTCGTCGTGATTCTCATTGTCGGCGGACTCGGCAGGGGATCCGCACAACCGCCCCCGAAGGTGTACAGGATCAGACTCGTCAGTGCCGTACCGGCCCCCGAAGTGAGTAAGGCCCCGGTGAAGGAGAGGGGTAATGTCGAGCCCCCGCCTCCGGTGAAAGTAAAGAAAATCAAGCCAAAGAAGAAGACGGAAAAGAAGGAACCGGTGAAAAAGGAAATTTCGCGGCGGCCGAAGGTCAAAGAGACGTCGGAAGATAAAAAAGGTGTTGGCGGCATCGAGCTCGAAGGTGAGGAATTCCCGTTTCCGTACTACCTCGAGCTTTTCGTGAACAAGATTCAGCAGAACTGGAGAAATCCCGTTGGTGAATCTGAAACTTCTCTGACCGCTCAGGTGTATTTCAGAATAACGAAGACAGGCAGAATATCCGACGTAGCACTCAGAAAAGCTTCGGGTAACTTCATCTATGATCAGGCGGCCATGAGGGCCGTATTCGCTTCCAATCCGCTCCCCCCCCTGCCTGACGGGTACAACGGAGATTATCTTGGAGTAACCTGTGAGATCATTCCTTAACATCAGAGTGTCACTGTTGATGGTTGGTTTTTTCGTCCTGGTGTTCTCTCTCGGAAAGGATGCCGCCGGCCAGGAAGAGATCAAGGTGAAAATCGGTTCCTCGGGGAGAGGTGTCATAAAACTCGGTGTCGAGCCGTTTCGGATCGTTTCGGGCACCGGTCAGCTCGATCAGGAGAGGAAGATCGCTTACTCGATTCTCCTGTGGGACCTCGATTTCTCTCTGCGGTTCAATGTTTCAGAGCTCGACGAGCGGATCAGGTTCACATCGAACCCTGATCGTACAAAACTGAATGAGATCTTCACGAAAGACTGGCTCGCCCAGGGTGTCGACGTTTATGTGAGAGGTGAGATTTCGAAGGAAGGTAACGATTTTATGCTCAGGTACACGCTCGAGGGCCCCACGAGTGAAAAATCCATCCTGGAGAAGTCGTATCGGACCTCGAGATCGGAGTTTCGAAGTGTCATACATCGGATATCCGATGATATTATTTTTACCATGACCGGAGATCACGGCATCAGCATGACGAGGATTGCCTTCATATCGAAACGGACCGGCAGCAAGGAGCTCTTCATTGCAGACTGCGACGGCTTTAACGAGAAGAGGCTGACACAGAACCGTTCGATCAACATCTCACCTGCCTGGTCGCCGTTCGGCGAAGAGATCATCTTCACGTCTTTCCGGGACGGCAATCCGGATCTTTTCATCTATAATATGAAGAACAGTTCGGTCCGCAAATACATCGCGTACCCCGGCATCAACAATGCCGCCGCCTGGTCACCTGATGGGAAGGACATAGCGGTTACGCTGAGCAAGGACGGCAATCCGGAGATCTACATTGTCGAGTTCTGGACCGGAAAGATCAGGAGGATCACACACAGCAGAGGTATTGATACTTCACCCTCATGGTCACCCACCGGCAATCAGATATCCTTCATGTCGGACCGGGCAGGAACGCCTGCCATCTATGTAATGGATAGAGATGGATCGAATGTCCGAAGGGTTACTTACATCGGTAATTACAATGCCTCCCCCGCCTGGTCTCCTCTCGGCGATCGGATCGCGTTCGTCGGGAGAAGTGTCGATGAGGGGAACACGGATCTGTACGTCGTCGAAATCTCCGGTGAAAACCTGATGCGTATTTCGGCGATCGGTGATAACGTCGATCCGGACTGGTCACCTGATGGGTATCACGTAGCCTTTGCTTCGAACCGGGATGGTGCCTATGACATTTACACCATAACCTGGGATGGGGCGGATCTGAAGAGGATAACCTACAGCGGACAGAACTACTCACCGGCATGGTCTCCGGTGGTTATCCCGTGGTGAAGAACTCAATGCCCGCTCTTGAGTCGAAAGAGGGAGAAATGATGAAACCTTTGAGTCCATACGGAGTACTTGCGATTCTGATCCTGTTGTCACTAGCAGGGTGTGCTACACATCGGGATGTCGTAATGCTGGAGGAGAGAATGGAAGCCTCCGAACACAGGGAGCAAACTATCCAGGAGCAGGTGACTTTTCTGGACAGTCTGTTCTCCGAGCAGACGGACCTTCTCTACAGCCTGCGCGCCGAGCTCAGAACAGGCCTCGAGACGGTTGCGAGGCAGATGGAAGCCGTCAGTGAAATAGTGAAATACGGAGATGAAGGGGAATACTCTTCCGGTCCGGTTATCGTCTCGACACCCGGACAGACACCGGGGGAAGAGCTCCTCGTAGAAACAGCCGAGGACGAAGCTCCTGTCGTTCGGGAAGGGACGCTCAAACCCGGCGAAAAACCTGCCGAGGAAGAACCAGCGGTAACCGGTGAGGCTCCCGAGATACAGAAGAGAGCTCTCTACGACACTGCTTACCTCGATATGCACAGGGGCAATTACGAACTCGCCATTCAGGGATTTCGTATGTTCATCGAATCCGACTTCAGGGAAGAGCTCGAGGACAATGCTCAGTACTGGACCGGTGAGTGTTACTACGCGATGGGAAAACTCGATGAAGCTATCTCGGAGTTCCAGAGAGTCGTCGATGAATACCCGCGAGGGAACAAAGTACCATCTGCGCTGTTCAAGATCGGGAAGTGCTACTACGAGCTCAATGATACCGAGGAAGCCTCGAGGTATTTTCAATCTGTAATCGGGGGATATCCTCATTCCGAAGAAGCTAATCTGGCTCGAGAATACCTTTCAGATTTGAGGTGAACTATGAGATGTCCATTCTGTGGTCACGAGGAAGACAAGGTGGTCGACTCCCGCTCTTCGCGTGAGGGCCGATCGGTGCGGCGGCGGAGAGAATGTCTCAACTGCACGAAGAGATATACTACCTACGAGTACATCGAACAGGTACCGCTGATGGTTGTGAAGAGGGATGACAAGAGGGAACCGTTCGACAGGCAGAAACTCCTGATGGGGATCGTCACCGCGTGCAAGAAAAGGCCCATTACAACCGAGATGATGGAAGGCATCGTCGATGATATCGAACGTGATCTGGAAGGTCTCGAGCTCAAAGAAGTCAAGAGTATCGAGCTCGGGAGGAAGGTCATGGACAAGCTGCAGGCGCTGGACCATGTGGCCTATGTGCGTTTTGCCTCTGTCTACAGAAAGTTCAAAGACACCACGGCATTTCTGAGAGAGATCGAAGAGCTTCTCGGAAGAGGCATGGGGTCCGATTGGGACAGGAAAAATAAGGCGAAGAGTGGAGAAAGAGATGAAGAAGGAGGAACATAGCGGGGATCTCGTGAAGGGTCGGCAGCCGTCACTGCCTGCCGACCAAACACCAGCCGGTCACTCTCCGGCCGCACAGATTGACGAGCAACCGGCGGGTATGTCATTCCTCGATCATCTCGAAGAATTACGCAGGCGTCTCCTCTGGTGCATCGTGACGCTTCTGGTAACCACCGTTGCCGGATTCGTCATCACTCAACAGGGTGGTGTGATTCATTTCCTGACCCGGCCGGTTCTTCCGTACCTTGCTTCCGAAAAACTCACGTTCCTCAGTCCGACTGAGCCCATCATCATCACATTCAAAGTGGCCTTTTTCGTCGGACTCATCATTGCGCTGCCGGTCCTGTTTTATCACTTCTGGGCTTTTCTCGCACCGGGTCTCCTTCAGAATGAAAAACGAGTCCTCTTCCCGGCTATCTTTTTCTCCGTTCTCCTGTTCTGTGTGGGCGTGGGGATGGCATTCTTCCTGGTCCTTCCGTATGGCCTGAAGTTCCTCCTCTCGTTCCAGGCTGAGAGCCTGATTCCCATGATCACCATCAGGGAATACCTGAAGTTTGCTACGAATATGGGACTCGTCTTCGGGACCATATTCGAGCTCCCTCTCGTCATCGTCGTATTGACAAAAATCGGGGTGGTCACCCCGATGATGCTGAGGACGAGAAGGCGGTATGCGATCGTTGTGATACTGATATTATCTGCTGTCCTGACTCCCGCAGATGTCCTTACCATGATGATGATGTGCCTGCCGCTCATTTTGCTCTTCGAGGTCAGTATATGGCTCTCGGCAATGATATACAGAAGAAACGAATCAGAGTATGCCGGTTGATACCGGTATTCTTCCTGTTCCTGGCGTGGATTTCAGCAGTTCTGATCGGCCAGGAACTTCCCGACTCGACGTCCTCCGATACGGTATCAGTCGAGCCGCCCACCGGGCCGGTACTCGACAATCTTACCGTCATTCAGCCTCCCGACACGGATACTCTCACCGCAGCTGCCGACAGCTCGACTGTCGGGGCAGCGGCCGAGAGTGATTCGCTATCCCAGACTGCCGACAGTCTCCGGTCCGCCGGTGCTGATTCTGTTACCGCACCGGAACCTGCACCTGAAGATACCATCATGCAGGCACTCATGGAGGAGGATAAGTCGGTATCCTACTCGGGGGATACAATCGAAACGTTACCCTCCGAGGACGTCGTGTATATCTCCGGCGACGCGGAACTCAAATACCAGGATTCTTCCCTGGGTGCCGATGAGATCACCTACGACATGGAGAAAGAAAGTCTCACCGCTTCCGGAGAGACGTATCTCAAAGACAAGAGCGGGGAGATTTACGGTCAGAAGATGGAGTACAGCCTCAAAGAAGAGAAGGGTATCATATCCGATGCCCGGACGCAGCACGAGGAGTGGTATTTTACCGGAGAGAAGATCAGCAAGATAGGGGACGAGGATCTCTACGGGAAGGACAGCCGTTTCACTACGTGTGACCTGGAGGAGCCTCACTACCATTTCCGGTGCCGCAAGCTCAAGCTCAAAATCGGTGACAAAGTGATCGCCCGCCCCATTATATTCTATGTGCGGGACATCCCCTTTTTCATTTTTCCCTTCTACGTCTTTCCCATCGAATCGGGCCGCAAATCGGGTATTCTCAAACCGAATATCGGACTGTTCTCTGATGATGAGAGGGGGAGAAGCATCACGAACCTGGGATATTTCTGGGCGGCGAACGACTATTACGATGTCACCGTCGGTACCGATCTGTACCAGCGGCTCAGGTGGACGGTCTGGGGGGAGGCAAGGTACAAGAAGAGATATTCCTATGATGGGCGGATCTACTCCTCCTACACCAAGGACACTTCCAGGGGTGACCGGAGGAGGGGAGAGTACATCGTCAAACACAACCAGACCCTCAACAAAAAGTCCTCATTCAGGGTCGACCTCAACATCGCGACGGATCGGAATATATACAAAGATCTTTCCTATGACATCAACCAGGTCCTCCAGAGGTCACTCAAATCGAGAGTCACCTACAACAGGTCTGAGAAGTGGGGTTCCTACTATATGAGTTTCGACAGTGATTACTCTCTCGAAAGAGAGCAGACCATCATTCAGGCTCCTATATTCAGCATCACCAAAAACTCGACTTCCGTTTTCAAGCCGAAACCTGGAGAAGAACTCCCCCTCTGGTACCGCAAGCTCGCCTATGGAGCGTCAGGAGATTTTGCTTACAAGAATATCAAGCGAACCGAAACGACCGGTGGCGACACCGTGGATGTGAGGGCCAACCTGGAGAACAGCAACCTGAGTGCCAACATGACGAATCCGATGCAGTTCTTCGGCTGGCTCAACGTCTCACCCGGTTTCTCGTACAGAGAGATTCTATTCCACTCCGATGAGGAGGGCGTCGGATTATTGAACCAGGGGACATATACTCTGAACACCACCGTCTTCACCAGGCTTTACGGGATCTTCGAGGGGCCAAGGCTGGGGCCTGTCACGAAGTGGCGCCACACCATCAGCCCCCAGGTGCGCTACAGTTTTTCACCCGCGAGCCAGACGGTGGGAGCAGGCAACAGTCAGTTCTACCAGGGGCTTTCCTCAACAGGTACGAACATTCTGTTTCTCACCCTCTCGAATGACCTCGACGCAAAATACAGGAAGGGTGAAGGGGAAAAGACCGAGATGAAGAACCTCACCCTCGCACGGTTCGTACTCGGGACGACCTATAATATAAAGACCGCCAGGGAGGGGAAACCCGGATGGGGCAACCTCTCGTCGAGACTCGAGTCGAACCCCTCCGACCGTTTCAAGTTCTCTCTCGAGGGGGTCCACTCGCTCTTCGATGACGACCGGTTCGACCCCTTCCTGACAAGCCTGACCACCAATTTCACGCTGAAGGGCTCCGGGAAGGACGTCGAAGCGGAAGAGACCGAGGGTCTCGAAGGCAGCATGGGGGATGAGTATCTCGGCCAGCGGGCGTACGGTGACCGGACGGGCATGCCGGGCACCGGTTCTATGTATGGTATGGGAATGAAAGGACCCTGGTCGTTCACCATCACTCACAACCTCAGCAAATCGAGGACTGGCAGCTCCACGCGCCAGTCGATCCGGAACTCGGTCGGTTTTAATCCCTCCAGAAAGTGGCGGCTCCTCTACTCCTACCAGTATGATCTCACCAACGGAGAGCTTCAGGACCAGTCCCTCACGCTGAGGAGGGATCTGCACCGGTGGGAGATGTACATCTCACTCCGGCAGCTCCCCGGTGACCGGTTCAGCTACGAATTCAGGGTCAACCTGAAGGATATCCCGGCACTCGAAGTGAGAAGGTCAGCACAAACTCCTTAGTGGCCCTATTCAAAAATACACTGGCATTCGGCCGACGATGCATCCCGACCCGCTGCGTTACTCGTCGGTTAAATACTCTCCGAGTATTCGCCCTCCTCGCGCCTTGTGGTTCGGTCGACTCGACGTCCTCGGTACATCACCGTATTTATGAACAGGACCACAGTGGCCCTATTCAAAAATACACTGGCATTCGGCCGACGATGCATCCCGACCCGCTGCGTTACTCGTCGGTTAAATACTCTCCGAGTATTCGCCCTCCTCGCGCCTTGTGGTTCGGTCGACTCGACGTCCTCGGTACATCACTGTATGTATGAACATGACCACTTAGTAAGGTAGATCGGCACTCAAATCGGCGACAGTGCTTGACATGGGATGGGTTTTGTGCTATGCTGAGTCCGAGAAAATGTATGTCGTTCAGCATAACTCTGGCGGGGCTTTCAGACAGCACTGAATGCCTCACGCGCAAAGGAGGGAGCTTTTTATGAGGTCTTTAGTAAAGAACGTTCTGCTGTTTTCACTCCTCGTCTTCCTTTCCTCCGGCCCTCTCCCGGGGTTCGTCGAAGACCCGACTCTCGATTCGATGGAGATACCGCTGTTTGAAATGCGGGAGTCCCGGGTGACGGATATGACGGGGATGAGCTCCATCGCAGACGAACCCCTCGTTGATTTTCTCCGGACGTATGGAGGACGATGGCAGTACCAGGTCAACCTGAAAACCGGATCGTATCATAACATCTTCGGCAGTGGAATCGATCTGGGCCGCCCTATCGAGGATGAAAACACTCTCGAATCGGTGGCACGCGGTTTTATTGACGCCAACACCGATCTTTTCAAAATCGACAGCGCGGATCTTCTGAAATTTCACGTCGGGAGGGCTCCCGGGAAGTGGTCTGTCATATTCGAACAGACATACGAGGGGATTCCCATCTGGGGTTCGAGGGCCTACCTGGTGATGACCGACGGCGGCAGGCTCTTCGCGCTGGGGTCGGATGTGTACAACGATATCGACGTTTCGACTCTACCTGCGATAACTGAGGAAGAGGCTCTGACCATCGCGAGTGAGAATATCGGCTTCGTTAACGGCAGGGACCGGATCAGGTACACCGGCAGCTTCATCCTCCCTGTTGGAGATGATTTTCGTCTCACTTACCGCTTCGACCTGTTCGTTCAGGACCCGTACGGTCTCTGGGCGACATACGTCGATGCTCACACAGGCGAGATCCTCTGGAGGGAGAATCACGTCAGATCCTTCGTCGACTTCACCGGCCACGTCCAGGCCGATGTCGAGTGGGACGGCTACTGTGACGGCACCACTCCGGATTACCCAATCAAGAACATGACCATCAATATCAGCGGAGTCGGTTCGACCACCACTGACGAAGGCGGCGATTTCACACTCGGCTACGGCGGCTCGGACAACAGGACCATCACCGCCCAGTTCCTCGGACCGTGGTGCAACGTGAACAGGTACACCGGTTCCGATGCCAGCCATTCCGGCACCATTACTCCCGGATCTCCGTACACCATCGACTGGGACGATACGAACTCGATACCCAGTGAGCGTGACTGCTTTGCATACGTCAACCACGAGCACGACTGGCTGAAGGGGATCGACCCTAGCTACACGGGGATGGATTACGAGTTACCCACCTACGTCGAGAGGACGGACGGGTACTGTCCCGGCAACGCCTGGTGGGACGGCTATTCGATAAACATGTGTTACCAGTCGAGCGGATACGGCAACACGGGCCGGATAGGAGATGTCGTCTATCACGAGTACGGACATGGCATCACCGACTTCCTCTACGGCTCTGGCGATCCTCCCGGTGATCTTCATGAGGGGAATTCCGATATAGTGGCCAACCTGCTGACGAGGGAGCACATCATCGGTCTTGGGTTCTTCCTCAACAACTGTACCTCCGGCATCAGGGATTCAGAGAACAACCTAATCTATCCCGATGACCTCACCGGGGAGGGGCACCACGACGGCCAGATCATCGCGGGCTTCATCTGGGACAGCTGGCAGGAGCTGCTTGCGGCGTATCCGCAGGAATATGCCGACAGCGTCATCTTCCACGACTGGCACTTCGGCAGGGATCTCGGACTTCCCCAGAGCCAGCCGGATCAAGTCTACTGGACATTCGTGGCGGACGATGACGATGGCAACCTCGACAACGGGACACCGAATCACGAGCACCTGTGCGTCGGAGCCACCAACCACGGGTTCGACTGCCCCGAGATCCTCGTGGGTGTCCTTATCTCCCACACCCCACTCACTACGACCACCGATGAGAACACGCCGTTTGATGTCCTCATGACCATGGTTTCCACAGAGGGGAACATCCTCGTTGACAACAGTAAGGTGTTTTACCGTGTGGATGGTGGTTCCTGGCAGGCCCTTTCCATAAGCGCCACCGGAAACCCCGATGAGTACTCGGCGACCATCCCCGGCCAGACTCAGCCGAGTCAGATCGATTACTACATATACGGAGAGGACGACGTCGGTAACTCGAGGACTCACCCCGAAGGCGCGCCGGCGTCATTCCACTCCTTCTACATCGCGCTTCTGTACGAGCCTTTCGAGACGGGTCTCGACAACTTCACCATCGGCGCACCCGACGATGACGCCACCACCGGGATCTGGGAACGTGTCGATCCTATCGGCACGAACTACGGAGGTCAGCTCCAGCCGGAGGATGACTACACTCCCGATCCGGGTACCGATTGCTACATCACCGGTCAGCACACCGGGGGCGGCGTTGGCGACAATGATGTCGATGACGGAAAGACCACACTCTTCTCCGATGTATATAATCTGGCCGGGGCCACCGAAGCCAATGCCATCTACCGACGATGGTACTCCAACGACCTTGGAGCCTCACCCGGTGAGGATTTCTGGCTGGTACAGATATCCAATGATGGCGGAAGCACCTGGCAGACGGTCGAGAACACCAACGACGATGCCGAAACCTGGCTAGAAGTCGTTGTTGATATCGTTTCCTTCTTCCCCTCACCCGATCAGGTACAGTTCAAGTTCGTGGCGAGTGACGAGGGGAGCGGTTCGCTGGTCGAGGCAGGAGTCGATGAGTTTACCATTCTCGCCGACATCGGTCCGGTGAATAACGAACCGGAGTTCAGCGCGGGTGAAGTGACACCTGATGTCGGGGAGTACTGTAAACTTTTCACTTTCGGTGTCTACTACTACGATGCCGATGACGAGGCACCGACTGTGATCGAAGTCACTATCGACGGTGAATCGTCCCCGATGTCCTTCGTGTCAGGTTCTCCTGCGAACGGGGTCTATGAGTACGCGACGCGTCTCGATGTCGGTTCTCACAGCTTCCACTTTTACGCCGAGGACGGTTCGGGCGGAACGGTACGGCTGCCCTCATCCGGAGAGAATTCAGATCCGGATGTCATCGATCAGTGCACTGGTCCTCCGACGGCAGTGCCGGATTCCTTCTAGTGTGAAGCAAAGGTACAGCCGCAGAATAGCAAACCGGGCTCATCCCTGATTTAAGGGATGGGCCCTTTCTCTTCAGGGCACCTGCTCTCATCATGGAGAGGCTTGTGCACCATCAGGCAGGAGGGACTTCCCTCGAACAAAAAGATAGACAATCACCACCAGAGCCACGGCAGCGAGGATCCAGAACGGGCTTGTGATACCGAAGGAGTCGGAGAGAAATCCTGCCAGGAAAGAGAACACCGCGCCTCCCATGATCTGGAGGTTGGCAACGATGCTGAACGCACTCGGCCCACTCGAGTCTTGTATGTTTTTCCCCACACATGAGAGCAGACATGGATAGGTCAAAAAGATAAAAAAACCGAATAAAACCATTGTTGCAACAGCAAGTGTGGTGTTCTGCGTCAGGCTGAGTGTGATCGCACTCACGAGGACGACCGTGTATGAGAGTAGAAGAAGTACCCGGTGCCCCATGTGGGGGACGATTTTTCCATAGAGCAGTGATGATATGGTACCGGCGCCGATCCATGCTGCGAGAAAATAACCGGTGTGGGAAAGGGAGACAGCCATCCTGTGATGAAACAGGGAGGGTGCGTAGCCGATGACGATCGCCCATGAGATCCCTCCGAGTATAAATGCGGGGACGAGAGGTTTGATGCTACCGAATGATTCTCTCCAGGAAAAGCCTTTCGAGGCGGTAGTCCCCGCTTCTCGTGAGGCCGGTGCCCTGGTCCGCGAGCTCAACACGAAGCCTGAGACACTGACCATGACTGCGATCAACGCCCAGGTCAGCAGGGGAGCTCTCCAGCCCATTCGTTCCGCAAGAAACCCACCGGTGATGAAGGACATGAAAACACCGAGGTCCCCCATCGCGCTCTGGATACCCATGGCTCTGTCGAGCCTCCTCCCCCTTGCGAGGGAATTGATCCACGCGATCCCCACCGGGTGATAGAAACTGGTCGCAGTCCGGAACAGGAGAAACATCAGGAGGAAGGTGAGAAACCTCTCCGTCCTGGTGAGCAGGAGGAGAGATATCCCGAGACCCATGATCGCGGAAGGGAGGATCTTCCTGAAATACCCCTCTCGTGCATAGGTCCCTATGAGAAACTGGATCAGGATGGTGACGCACAATCCCGCGAGAAACAGCGTGCCGATGTAGGAATACCGGCTTATGATGTACCGCTGGTCATAGAGAAGCGGATAGATCGTGGGAAGCGATACGACCGCGGCATCGTTTACGAAGTGAAACAGGGAGATCGTGAAAATGTGACGCGTGATCCCCGGTCCACCCGCCCTGGGGGTTCCTTCCGGTCTCGTTATTTCACCCGTCGCGTTTTTTGTTGCTTCCACAATTACTCCTGCTCAATCGGAATACGCCGCGTGGTTCTGCAGCACCTGCAGGGCCAGGGAACCCCCGGGCATAATACATCATTATGAGTATACCTGGGAGGTTTTGCAAGGTGTTCGGGCGGGCAGGAGATTTCCGGAAAAATAGAGTTGACAGAAGTGTGCGAGAATACTAAAGTTAAGTGGAACGATTCAAAATCTTCGACCGGAGGTGATGAATGAACAAAGCTGAACTCGTTGAAGCCCTCATCAACAAGACAGGCTTGAGCTCTAAAGATGCCAAGCGGACAATCGAAGCACTCTTCAGCACCGATCCAGGGACCGGGATCATCGCTGCACAGCTCGATGAAGGTGAAAGAGTGCAGCTTACCGGATTTGGCACGTTCGAAACCAGGCAGAGGAAGGCCCGCACAGGGAGAAATCCTCAGACCAACGAAGCAATTCATATCCCGGGACGGCGATACCCGACTTTCAAGCCGGGGAAAGCTCTCAAAGAACGAGTGAGGGAATAGGGAACCACGGATTAGAACACTGTTCATGGAGGCACCTGTGCCTCCATTTTTATACCCCTCTGCTGTGAAACAAACTAACCCACTTCGGAGTATAAGGGTCAGAAAGGGGAGAATGATTTTTCAATTCATGCAGAAAACACTTCGATCTGTTTTTATGTCCACGGTCGTACTGCTTCTTATGACACACACTCTCCCGGCGTATGAAACATGGACCTTGGGGCAGGGGGTAAGGCAGGATCGGCTGAAATGTCTGGGGTTCAATCTCCAGGCCCCTGCAGCAGAAACGTTCGTGGCCGGACCCGGTCTCATGAAGGCCCAGAGTCTCACCCACACCGTGGGTGTTCTCCGTGTCGAGTTTCAGCCGGATCAGGATGACAGCACAACAGGAAACGGACTTTTCGGCAACCTCCCCTTCTTCCAGCCGATCGGACCCGATACGTTCGGTGTCGAAGTTGATCCCACCATAAACAGCAGATCACGGTTCTATTTTTACAAACACCTCCAGTGGGCGGGAGAGTACTTCGAGGTCGCATCCGGTGGGCTCTTCACGTTTGCCGGTATGGACACAACCACCGACATTTCACCCATCATCCAGTTGAACAAAGAAATGGGGGCATACGGCGACAATAAAGAGTTTACCCAGAACATGATAACCTTCGTAAACGAATCCATCCAGATGGCTGACACGCTCACCTCGTTCGATTTTTCTCCCTACGACGCGCTGATCATCTTTCACGCCGGCGCCGGTGAGGAGTCGGATTTCGGTCCTCCGCCTCTCTATCCGGGAGATTCCCCACGGGATCTCCATTCCGCCTACATCCCGTTCGAAGCGCTCAGGGAATACCTGGGTGAGGGTGATCCCGCATACCGGGGGATCAAAACGGTGAATGCCCTGGGCGAGACCACTTACGTGAAGAATGCCCTCGTTCTGCCGGAGACGCTCATCCAGGACACGGTCTACAACCCGTCAGCCGTGTTTCTCGACATACTCGGGATAGTCCTGCATGAGTACGGGCACCATCTCGGCCTGCCGGATCTGTACGATCCGGCTCATCCCACGAGACCTGCCGTAGGTAACTTCGGTCTCATGGGAACCGGTGCCTACAACTCATCCGGACGGCTTCCCTCCGAACCGATCGGGTGGTCAAAATACTACCTCGGCTGGGACGATGCATTCGAGATAAATTCCGACACCACCGGGGTGGAACTCTCAGCGATGGAGGGGGTCGGTTCGGGGAACAGGCTTCTCAGGATACCGATCTCTTCGTCCGAATACTACCTCCTCGAGAACCGGGTTCGTGACAGGGATTTCGATGGGGAGTTCCGTTTCTATGATGTCGATGGTGATAACTGGCCGGATCTCGAGACCGATGGCTACCGCATGCCCGATGGGACGTATACCGAGTTCGATTACGCTCTCCCCGGTATCATCACCTACCCTGATGATCCGCTCCCGGGGTCGGGGGTGTTCATCTGGCACATCGACAATGAAGTGATACGGGGCGCATTCGATCCGGATTTCAACAACAACTGTCTCAACTGCAACATCAACAGGCAGGGTGTCGATCTCGAAGAGGCTGACGGCATCCAGCACCTTGATGAGCTGTATCCTCAGACCATCGATCCAGGTTACGGGTCGCCGTTCGATTCGTACGGAGGGAAGGTGGAAGGGATAAAAGATTTTGCATCTCTCAATCTACTGTTCGGCCCCTCGACTAATCCTTCTTCGACGAGTAACCTCGGCATGGCGACCAATATCAGCATATCCGGTTTCCGATCTCTCACCGTAAATCCCTCTCAGAGTCTGGTTGACACAATCGTCGGCATAGATGTGAGTTTCGAGGAACGGGTCGAAGGGTTCCCCGTTGTTCTCAGACTGGAGGACGCCCTGGACTTCGAAGAAGATCCTTCGCTGTTCGAAGAAAATTCGATGGCATTTGCCGACCTGGATGGTGACGAGAGTGCCGAAATCGTGACTGTAACGGCAGAGGGAGACCTCTATGTAATAGATTCGAGCGGCAATTTTTATCCGGAAGGCTCATCCGAACCCACTCCCTATGCTTCTGTGAATCGGAATGTGCACTCGTCCCCGGCCCTCGGTGATCTGGATGGGGATGAGATGGCCGATCTCGAGATCACCCTCCTGTCAGACGACGGTTCTCTTTACGCATTTTCATCACGGGGGCCCTCCGGTGGGGATGTGATACTCCCCGGTTTCCCGGTGACCTTCGAGGGGACGGTTCATCACGGGCCTCTGTGTTTCGATGTGGACGGCAACGGACTCTGCGAAGTGATAACCACGTCGCTTACCCAGAACGGACTCACGATACATGTAACAGACGGCTCCGGATCGTCCCTGGAAGGCTGGCCGCTCGTGCTCGAAGGTGAATCGTCGGGTTTTCCTGTGATTTATCCGCACATCGAATCGGGTACGAAAGCTGATAGTGCCGACATCGTTTTCGCAAGTTCGGAAGGTACGGTGTACCGGATCTCGAAGCGTGGTAATGTACTCTGGCAGGTGTCGCTCGGTTCAGAGATACGGGTACCGCCAGTTCTGGCCGACTTAGACCGGGATGGCGACCGGGACGGAGACAACATCGCCGAAGTCATCGGCGATCTCGAGATCGCCGTCGGGACGCTTTCGGGTCAGGTACACGTGATTACGGCCGAGGGGGGTGAGTTACCGGGAGGACCGCAGTCCACAAGCGGACAAATACGATCACCGATCGCGGCGTCGGATGTCGATCGGGATGGATTCGTCGAACTGATCGTTCTGACGGAGAGTCCATGGGAACTGCATCTCTTCCGTCTCAACAATTCGAGCGATGCTCTCCTCAGGGTGCGAAACTTCCCTAAACAGGTCATTACTCAGTCCTTCGACGGCTCGAAGCAGTATTACTCGTCACCGGTGATAGCCGACATAGACACAGGTTTGATCAATAATCGCCGCGGCGAAGAGATCCTCTTCGGGACTCAGGACGACCGCGTACTTGTCTATGATGTTTCAACAGCTTCGGCTCCCATCAAGGAATATCCCCTCGGGGGCAATATGATCTCGAGTCCTGTAGTCGGTGACCTGGATGGCGATGGTGATCTCGATATCATGGCGGCGGATGACAGAGGGTATGTGTATGCGTGGAGTACCGGCAGCCCAACGGCGGAGACACGGATCTCCTGGGGTCAGCTCGGAAGTGTTCCGGGGCGGACCTATGCCAATATCGACAGCCTTGTCATGGCCATCCCGAGCGAGGCGCCGGTCTGGAGCGAGGACAGTGTCTATGTGTATCCGAATCCATACATGACCCGTGATCATGCGAGAGCGACACTCCATTTCGAAGTGGATACCCAGTTCACCGATACCCGCGTATATGTGTACGACGTTTCCGGCCGGAAAGTAAAGACGATCGATCTATTCGATAATACTCCGAAACAGAGTGGAGATTTCTGGGCGACTCTCGATATCGATGATCTCTCGAGCGGAGTGTACATCCTCGCACTCGAAGTCACCACTTCCCCCGGAGGGAAGAAACGGCTGTTCAAGAAATTTGCGGTCGTAAGGTAAATTATTATCTTATTACCTGTTCTGATAGAAGGAGTTCCGTTATGATACTGCGAATTATGAAAACACAGGTACTCCTGTTTCTGTTCGGGATACTCCTGGCCGGGACACTCTCTGCCGCCGACCGGACAGGCAGCGGACTTGCTTTTCTGAGGATCGGTGTCGGTGCCCGTGCCTCGGCTATGGGTGAAGCATTTACCGCCGTGAGTGACGACGCGTCCGCCACTTACTGGAACCCGGCCGGACTGGCACTAGTCGAAGGTACCGAGGTCATGTTCATGAACAACTCTTTCATTCAGGACATCTCTCAGGAATTTATCGCCGTCACCTCCGATCTCGGCAATCTGCACATCGGGGGAGCTTTCAACCTGGTCAGCCTCGGAACTCTCGAGAGGCGGGATGAGAGAGGTGACTTCAGGGGCGAGTTCAAACCATTCGACCTCGCCGCTTCATTCAGCGCGGCGTATTCTCCTCTCGACTGGGTCGACGTCGGCGGGACGGTAAAAGGTGTCATAGAGGACATCGACACCGAAACCGCCTATGGAGCGCTGGTGGATGTCGGTGTCCTGGCCCGGCTGCCTGTCGAGGGTCTCTCGGCGGGATTCGTGGCACAGAACATCGGACCGAGTATCAAATTCATCAGTGATCCTTTTGATGCTCCCAGGACCTACCGCGGCGGTGCTTCCTTCGTCCACCGGCTGCCCGGTTTCTCGAGCCGCGCAGGTGTGGCAGTGGACCTCGTCTTTCCAATGGACGATGATACCCAGGTGAACGTCGGTGGTGAGTGGACTTACAAAGATTTCGTTTCCGGAAGGGTTGGCTACAGGAGTGGTGCAGACTCTCAGGGGGTGACGACCGGACTCGGGGTGTATTACAAACAATTTATCGTCGATTACGCCTACGTACCATTTTCAGAGCACCTCGGGAACACTCACCGTATCGGAGTTTCTTACCGGTTCAGGTAACTCTCCGCCGAAGCAAGCCTTGTGGATGGATTCCGGCCGGATTATCTTTCATCCTGCACGTTGATGCACAGAGCCGGGAGCTTCATTATGTCTTTGTCTCTTCCTGATTTTTTCACCATAGCTCATCCCGGGTCCTCACAGACCGGGACCATCCTGGTCAGGCAGTTCAAGGAGGGGAAAGCTGCCGGGAGGGCCGGGAAGGGAAAAAAAGCAGTCTGTGACGCGGCAGGGGAGTCACTCCCCATTATCGGTCATGGTCTGCGGCCGCAACTGTTGTCCGACATCACCGGTTTGGAAAATATCGAATACATCGATTCCGAATTGTTCTCCCGGGTGGTGACTCCCACTCTTTCCTCGTTCGACCTCGAGAGCCTGTGTGTCAGCTTCGACATCCCGAATCGGGGGGATGCTGCGCTCTGCACCGGTAAAATATTCCTTCACCTTCTTGAGCTGGCCTCGAGAATCGACGTCTCGACTGCTCGCCGGATATCCAATCTTCTTCTCCTGTCGGGCGATCGTCATCTCTCCCGTCTCTTCAGGAGTCTAGACCATGTCCCCGCACAGCAGGGTCAAAACGTTCGTCCCACCGGCAGGAAAAAAGAGCAGGGTGTGAATCCCGAAACAGGCCGCGGCTCGAGGGCACGGGAAGCCGGAGTCCTGAGAGAGGAAGTCTCAGATATACTCGGAGAAAGAGGAACTCTCTCCTCGGTTCTGGATGGATTCGAAGTCCGAACCGAACAGCTCGACATGGCGGGTGCCGTGATGGATACGGTGAACGGCAGCGGGACACTCCTTGCCGAGGCCGGTACCGGTACCGGGAAATCCTTTGCCTATCTTGTCTCATCCATCCTGCGCGCTGTACGGTGCGGCGAGAGGGTCGTCGTTTCGACCAATACGAAAAACCTGCAGGATCAGCTCTACCAGAAGGACCTTCCCGTGCTTGAGAAGGCCTTCCCCGTTCCATTCACCTTCTGCCAGCTGAAAGGACGCCAGAACTACCTGTGCAGGGCACGGCTCGATGAACTCGTGGGGCAGATGGACCTCCCGCTCCCGGACCCTGCTGCCAGAGCGCTTATTCCGGTATATAGCTGGTCGAAGAATACCGAAACGGGAGATATTGCGGAGAACGGGGCATTCGATCCTCAGAAGGAATCAGCCATATGGAAGAAGATCAATTGTGATGTCCGCTACTGCCCGTCCAGGGAAGAGCAGAGGGGATGTTTCCTCACCCGCGCCAGGCAGATTGCTCAGGAATCGGATGTCACCGTCATCAACCATGCGCTTCTCCTCAGCGATATCATCATGGACCGGGCGATCCTCGGAGAGTATGATAACCTGGTAATCGACGAGGCTCACAACCTGGAAAAGGTGGCATACGAGCTGCTCGGCAGAAGCAGCGCTTACCCGATGTTTTACCAGTTCTTCGAGCGGCAGTTCAGTAACAGCGAAAAGGGAGGATCGTTTTTGGAGACAGCGAGGAAACTCCGTAAATCCGGTACTGCTATCGAGAGGCGGCAGGTGAAGGAATTACTTGACGCGGTGAGGAGTTGCCGGAGTAAACTGTCACGGTTCTTCGGATCTCTCTCCGACTTCATCAGCTCGAAGCAGAAGAGCTACTCTCCGAAGCTGAGGTTTCTACCCGGGGATGACCTGTCAAGGCAGCTGTCGAATCGAGCTGAGGACGGGATTGGTGATCTCGAAACTGTCAGATCGCTGATGGGCAGGATTCTCCTCGAGTGCGTCGAACACCTTGGTGAAAACAAGGTGGAAACTCAATCGGAAGCGATCCTCAAAAAGATGTCAGGATCTATCGAAGAACTCACCGAGCTCACGGACACCCTCGAATTTATCACAGGGACCCCGGCCTGTGACTGGGTGTACTGGATCCAGGCTGACGGCCTCGGAGCCTCCGAATTCCTGGCGCTCCGTGCGTGCCCCATCGAGATCGCACCTCTCCTGAAGGAAAAAATTTATGATTCGACCAGATCGGTCATCCTCTCTTCGGCGACGATGTCAATCGGCGGCGATTTCTCATTCTCTTCGAAAATCCTCGGTACCGATCTCCTCGATCCCGGGAACGTGACAACCTTCTCCGGAGGGACATCGTTTTCGCTCGAAAGTCAGGCTCTCCTCCTCCTGCCGACTTTCGTTCCTTCCGTCACGAGTGAACATTTCGTCGAAACCCTGCCTGACATGCTGGCAAGCGTCGTGGGGAAGGTCCCCGGTGGGACACTCATCCTGTTCACCTCGCGGGACTGGCTCAGGCGGGTCCATCTGAAGCTCAAACCGCTGCTCGAGTCGGAAGGTGTCTCCTGTCTCGCACAGGGATATGATGGGTCCAGAGAAGTCCTGCTCGAGAAGTTCAGGTCTGCCGGGAGGTCGGTACTTCTGGGGACGGACAGTTTCTGGGAAGGTATCGATGTGCCCGGCGATGCTCTTCAGCTGGTGGTTATTGTCAGGCTCCCGTTTCCCGTACCATCGGAACCGGTGACCGAGGCCATCTCCGGGTGTATGACCGCCCGTGGGGAAAATCCGTTTACCGACTACTCGCTTCCCCGTGCCTGTATCAAGCTGAAACAGGGTTTCGGCAGGTTGATCCGAAGTTGTGAGGACAGGGGAGCGGTTTTGATACTCGACAGGAGAATCGTCGAAAAACGCTACGGGAGCGCCCTCAGACGCGCTCTCCCGGTCGAGCCGCTTGTCGTGAAGCATCGCGATGATATGATCACCATACTCGGCAGATGGTTCGAATACACCGGGGACGATTACAAATTGGCTGCTGATAAAGATAAAAGAAACAGACAAACAATTGGTTACCCATGAAGGAGGTGGAGATGGAGAAAGGCGCGTTCGAACCCATCAGGGCCCCGCGCGGGACTGACATCACGTGCAGGGGTTGGCATCAGGAAGCAGCGATGCGAATGCTGATGAACAACCTGGAGGTAGGGGAGGATCCCGCCAACCTCATCATATACGGAGGATCAGGTAAAGCGGCACGTAACTGGGACTGTTACCATGCTATCATCCGAAGTCTGAAGAATCTCGGAAATGATGAGACGTTACTGGTCCAGTCGGGAAAACCGGTCGGGATCTTCAGGACGTTCGAGCATGCCCCCCGCGTGTTGATCGCGAATGCCAACCTGGTCGGAAACTGGGCCACCTGGGATGAGTTCAGAAGACTCGAAGCGCTGGGTCTCATCATGTTCGGTCAGATGACCGCCGGGAGCTGGATATACATCGGTACCCAGGGTATCCTGCAGGGTACCTATGAGACCTTCGCCGCTGCCGCAAAACGGCACTTCGGAGGTGATCTGAAAGGAAGGCTTCTTTTGACCGGCGGTCTCGGTGGGATGGGTGGTGCTCAGCCTCTTGCGGCCACTCTCAACGGCGCGGCGTTTCTCGGGGTCGACGTTGATCCGGAAAGAATCAAAAAGAGGCTCGAAACAAGGTACCTCGACCGGATGTCTGAAGATCTCGACGAGGCCCTCTCTCTCGTCATGGAAGCAAAAGAGAAGAAAGAGGCCCTCTCCGTCGGGCTCGTCGGCAATTGCGCGGAGGTTCTCCCGGAGCTGGCCAGGAGAGGTGTCGTACCGGATCTGCTCACCGATCAGACCAGCGCACATGATGAGCTGAATGGGTATGTCCCGTCCGGCATGGAACTCGCTGAAGCGTTCGAGCTCCGCTCGAGGAATCCCGACGAGTACAAAAAAAGATCTCTCGACTCGATCGCTGTCCACATGAGGGCGATGCTCGACCTGAAGAGACAGGGCGCCGTCACCTTCGACTACGGGAACAACATCAGGGGACAGGCGCTCTCCGTTGGAGTCCTGGATGCATTCGATGTACCCGGTTTTGTTCCCGAGTACATCAGGCCCCTCTTCTGCGAGGGGAAGGGGCCTTTCAGGTGGGCGGCCCTCTCGGGTGACCCGAATGATATCTATGAGACTGACCGGATCATATTCGAGGAATGCAAGGAAGATGAAGCGCTTCTCAGGTGGATAAAAATGGCAAGAGAAAAGGTGGCGTTTCAGGGGTTGCCTTCGAGGATCTGCTGGCTCGGGTACGGCGAGAGAGCCCGCTTCGGTGAGAGGATAAACGATCTTGTGGTGAGGGGGGTGGTGAAGGCGCCGGTGGTCATCGGCCGTGATCACCTCGACTGCGGATCGGTAGCATCGCCGAACAGAGAGACCGAGGCGATGCGTGACGGTTCGGATGCGATCGCCGACTGGCCGCTCCTTAATGCCATGCTCAATGTAGCGAGCGGGGCGAGCTGGGTCTCGTTCCACCACGGTGGCGGTGTGGGGATCGGATATTCCCTCCACGCCGGACAGGTCTGTGTTGCGGATGGGACCAAAATGGCGGGAGAGAGGCTCATGCGGGTGCTCACCAACGATCCCGGGTCGGGGATCGCCAGGCACGCCGATGCCGGTTATGAGGAAGCCCGGAAGGTGGCAAAGGAGAAGGGAGTGAAGATCCCCATGCTGTAGTGTCCCGTCCCGGAATGCTCCTTTAAATAGGGACAGTCACCATTTTTTGAACAAAATTAATAATGGTAACAAAAAATGATGACGATTTAAATGGTGACTGTCCCTATTTACGAGTGGCCCGTTTTGACGTCAAAAACCACGAGATTTCGTACGAATCGACGATCAGGAGCCGGTTCGTGTGTTCACTCATAAGGATCGCTGGAGATAGGAGAGAATTCTTAGGAGTTTCCGGCGAAAATGCAATAGATTGTCAATGTGACTGTTACGGGATCCACCTCGTGTGTTACTCGAAGAGTCGATTGGTTCAAAATCTCTGTCTTTAGGAAGGGGGAAGTCGCTCCTGGTCTGGTATGGAATGTGCTTCCACGTGGGTGGGGAATGAGAAGGCCCCGAAACCTCTGAGCGAAACCTGCGCCGGGGGTAGAATTGGGGTTCCGACAGCACGTCGGGGCCCTTTTTTATTAATCGTAGTTTATTGATCTGCTGCGTTTGGTTCGCCCCGTTTAATCTTTTTGATGAGGTACCTCGTTCCGACATAGGCAGCAGGGATAATCAGAATAACCAGTAGGATTGTATTCGATGGCTGGAACTTCTCACCGAGGAGGGCGAGAAGGTAATACCGGGGGGCTCTGCCGGTAAACGTTGCCGCAACATATGAACTCCGGTTGTAGCCCGAGGAGATCGAGAACCACCTCACCGGATCGACCGGAATGGGTAAGAAATTCGTGAGGGCCAGGAACAGGAATGGATTCTTCCAGTACCACTCATCGAAGCTCCGGTAGAGCTTTTTTCGCTTGATGCGGTCTGCGAATCTTCTCGAGCTGAAATATCCTATCAGGTGGTACTCATTCACATTGGCTACGGTGGTCCCGATTGCTCCCAGAAATCCTATGAAGAGCGGACTGTATGTCCTCCCCAGGCCGATGATAACCGGGTTCGTGGGGAGCGGGATGAATGTGTTGGGGAAGGACATGTAGAGGAGATAGTAACCGGCCCACCCGCTTGATTTTCCTGACAGGCGGTTGTAAAGATACAGGATCGCACAGTACAGGACGAAAAGTGAGAGGTATCCCAGAAGATGCTTCAGGGTGACAGGGGCTCTTCTGCGAAAGCCGTTTTCAGCTGTGAAGGAGTTTTGCATGTTTTACACCGGGCTTTTTATATTCACTTCGCCCCCCTGCCGGCAGCGGTACAATCGACAGACGGCGGATTCTCTCGCGGAACACACGTCCAGAGTAGTCCTGATTATATCCCACACATGATCTATTGTCAACAGCGTCATGCTCATGTCCTGATTCCGGTATAACTCTAACAATAACTGAGGTGATCTTCATTCCAGGAGTGTTCCATCTCAATGTAAACTGTGGACTGAACCCCCCATTTGAAATTGACAGCCCGCAACAGGAATTATTCAAAGCACACCTGACCCATTTGACAGATTCATCCCCCCGGTATATAATCGAGAATCGTAATCGTAGGGATAATTCGGGTTAGAATCATCGGTTTCGAGACACTTATTATTGTGGAGAGAATTATCATTCTGAGCATAATCATCACCGTGAGGAGGATCTCGATGAAAAGTAAACCGGCACTGATTTTACCTCTGATCTTCGGGCTCCTCGGTGCGTCCGGGAGCGCAGCACAGGTCGATGTACTCTGGACCAGGAACTTCGGCGATGACGGCTGGGATTTCTGTGAATCTGTTCAGCAGACGTCGGACGGGGGGTACATACTCACCGGAGTGACCGGGGCTGATGTGTATCACCATTCGGACATCTATCTTGTAAAGACAGATGACGAGGGATTCACGCAGTGGACGCAAACCATCGGGAGATCTCAGACTGAAGGAAGGGATTACGGTTTATCGATACAACAGACCCGAGATGACGGTTACATTATTACCGGATTCACGTTTCTCGCGAGCGACAATGCCCTCTTGCAAGCGTATCTCGTTAAAACAGATGCCTGGGGTGATACCGTCTGGACACGCACTTACGGCGGCCCGCTGAACGAATCCGGACAATCGGTTCAACAGACCGCCGATGGAGGGTATATTATTACCGGATATACCTATTCTTACGGGGCGGGTGATTCTG
The DNA here is from genome assembly GCA_964654825.1 of uncultured Gemmatimonadota bacterium. GTDB lineage: Bacteria > Gemmatimonadota > CAZMKB01 > CAZMKB01 > CAZMKB01 > CAZZKG01. The sequence goes on from CAZZKG010000007.1 coordinate 62,127, forward strand.
ATGTGTTTTTAGTGAAAACCGATGACTCGGGCGACATCGACTGGATGAAGACGTTCGGTGGACCATCAACCGAGGCAGGTTATGAGGTCCAGCAGACCTCAGATGGTGGGTATGTCATCGTCGGAAGTACGTTCTCATTCGGATCGGGTGATTATGATGTGTATCTCATCAAAACCGACGCCTCGGGTGACACTCAGTGGATGCGAACCTTCGGCGGTGATCGCGAAGATCAGGGATTTTCCGTCAGGCAGACAGACTCCGGTGGCTTCATTATAGCTGGAGCAACCAGGTCCTACGGTGCAGGGGAATCAGATGTATATCTCATCCGAACCGATGATGCCGGTGATACACTCTGGACGAGGACCTGTGGTGGAAACGGTACCGACACGGGTTTCTCGGTATGGGGAACGGGACGAAGCGGTTTTATAACAGCCGGGAAATCGAATTCATTCGGCGAAGGTGACGATGACGTCTATCTCATCAAGACGGATGATAGCGGTAACATTACCTGGTCATGGGCTTTCGAGGGAGCAGCTGATGAAATCGGAAGGTCGGTCAGGCAGACGGGATATGGGGAGTACGTCATAGCCGGGAACACAGGTTCCTATTACAATGGAGGATGGGATTTTTATCTGATGAACATAACCGTTGATCCGATTCCTGATATGAGAGCCAACGGCCTGGACGGTCCGGTCGAAGTCACTGATAACGAGTCTGTTCGGATCACTGCCTCTCTCGACCCGGGCAACATGCGAGGGGTGAATGTGGATTGGTGGATCGGGGCGCTGACCATATCCGGTACCTACTGGATCAATCCTTCCCTTCACTGGGTACAATCGTCAACTCCCGTGAGTTTCGGCCAGTATCCATTATACTATTTCTCTGAAATACCTCTCCTGGAGGCTCCGCTTCCCGTCGGCGTATATATGTTCTTCTCCGTCTTCGATATGAATCCAGATGGGATCTTCGACATAACCTGGTACGACTATGTCGATGTGTTCAGTACATCCGGCGGAGAATAATCCGAACGCTCACCCAGGGGAAACCCCCTGCCGGTTTCGACAGGGGGCTCGATAGCAAGTAAATAACGGCTTACCCCTTACCTCGTTTTCACAGGACCCTTCTTCTGAATAACTTGAACTCCCGGAGGAGCTTTCCTGAGCACAATGATAGAAGAATCCACTGTGTCAGGAATGTCGATCGATTTGACATACCGAGCGTGTTTCTTCTGTATGCCCCGGGTTCCGGGAGGATCCTTCTTGATCACACCGGTGAAAAATCTGGTGAAAAGGCCGGTGTCTTCGTCGATACCGAAACCGACCTGATTGGAATTACCGTTCTGACTGATGTTGAACGCAGCGAGATCAGCCGCTTGCCAGCAGAGGAGTGCGCCTACCAGCAGTGCGGTTATTGTAATGAATCTTTTCATCTTGTCCCTCCTTGTTGTGTTCGGCAACATCTGGTGAGGTTTTAGTGGATGTTGTGAACCGGTCAAATTGTGTGTTCATCCCTCACTTCTACTTATTAGATGATTGTCAACGGAAAAAGGTTGCAGTAAAATGAAAATTTTCATTTCCTTCTTTCGGACTCATCTTTGAGACACTTTATCTACGATTCCACCCGTTGAAAAGTTACACTGCGTAATGAGCCCTTGCCGTCGTCTTTGTATTCCTTTCCCCGGAATCAGCGGAACAGATTTTTCTCTGAATTTCTGAAATCGAATCATGAAAATCGGGAATAAATATATCGTCCGGGTTGTCTAACTGGCAACACGACGTCGTTACACAAGGAAATCAAAAACTAAGAACAATGGAGGTAAGACAATGAACTCGAAGAAGTTAGGTATTACTACTCTGTACCGTTTGACGATGATCGGCCTTTTCGGCTTCACCGTACTCTGTAACACAGGGTGCGGATCCGACAATATCACCCAGCCTGCGGTTTCCCCGGGAGAGGCCGGCGTAGATGAAGATGTCGCTGTTTCAGTTGCCAGTGCAGTTGCGGAAGAGACCGGTGGTGCAGTCGATCAGGTCGGAGATATCGTGGCGGCTGCCGCCTGTTCTGATTTCGAAGATCTGGATGCTTCACTCGAGTCGGAACCGGGTACCACGGCCGAAATGAATTACGATGAAGGTGAAGGTCTCTGGATCATCACTCTTTCCAGGGAGCGGGGGAATCCCTCCGGGAATCCCTATGCCAGTATCCATAGAGTGTACACGCTGCAGTATCTGACCGAAAACGGAACTCCCCAGAAGTACTGGGTGGTTGATACCGACACGGCGACTACGATCAATTGTACTGTCCGTGAAGGAGACGGTCTGCACAGGACCACATTTCTCGCTCAGGAGCTGAACGCTCTCGATGCGGAGTTTACCGCTACCGGCACGAATACTCCGGTTGCTACCATCAATGGAACCTACCATCGCAGTGCATCTGATGAGATCACCTCACGCGGAGCGGACAGAACAGCGGACAATGTGATTGATCTGATTCTGGTCGACGTGAAAGCCCCCCTGGGTGACAGGTCGGACCTTGCTCTGAATATAAGCGGCACTATCACCGGTACCTATCAGGCCGAAATCGAGTTTACCGGTAAAGATCTCTACTTCGAGAGAAGCGTGTACCGGAATATCCAGATCAATCTCGGTTCCGGGGACGCCGTCATCACAGTCGAAAACAAGATCTTCACCGGTGACATCTCCACCGGAGAGTTGAATGGTCTGTAGGTTGCTCTCTCACGATGAGGCTCGGGCGAATCCCGGACTGTACCGGAAAAAAGGCATACGGAAATTGCCAGGCAGTCACAAAATGTTTAGATTATTATGGAGAGATCGACGGTGAAGTATCTCGAAAGTACACAGGAGACACAGAAAAAGTCGGTGAGTCGTGATGCACCGCAACACCGGTTTAACGATACAGGAATAGAGAAGAAGCTTGTATTCGATGAGAGCGGACAGGATCATCTTCACCCTGGTTTTGACCGGCCTACTTGCAGCCGCGGGTGTGAGCCGCAGCATGAGAATCACACCCGCCTGTCCGTCTCGTCGAAGTCCGGTTGCCGGGGGAGAGCAATCCTCCGGGAATCTCCTCCCCGAGATCATCTACCGGACGGACCCCGTGACGAAACGGATAATTCCCCAATCTCTCAACTGGACTCGTCCACTTCCACCGGGTGAGCCCGACACCTGGCACGATCCCCCCGAAAGAGTTTTTTCTCATCCCTCAGGACGCAGCGTCTCTCCTCTTCTGGATCTTTCCCGCCGGTTCCGACGGACCCCGGATGCACCGGACGGCCCTTGCGGTATCGAGGATGTCGTCATCGTCGGCGATGATTCTCCTGATGAAGTCGTTGTGATCGATCGGGATACGACGATCATAGGTGACATATGCATCCTCAACCGGGGTGAACTGCGCATCGAAGGAGCTGACTTCACCCTCGTGGGTGACATCACTGTCCAGCACAACGGCCGTATCGCGGTGTCCGGCGGAAGCTTCCGCGTACTGGAGGAATTCCGTCTGGAGTTCAGATGCCTGTTGATGGACAGTGCCAGGTTCGAGATCGAAAACTCTCAGGTCTCCTTCGGAGGGCAGAACTGGGGCCTCACGTGCGCAGGAAACTCATCTGCCCGGATCGACAACTGTACATTTCCCTCCGGGATTATCACCGGACTCCTGCTAGAGCAGGCGACGATGGAGTTGATGGACTGTATGAAACCGGGTGAGTTTATACCGATGGACAGCACGAGTGTGGCGATATCGAACTGCGACAGTGTCATCACCTGGTTTACGTTTCCAGTTTCGTCCGGGGGGACGTTCGAAGCGCCCGGTAAGGACAGCCTCATCACTCACTGGGAATTTCCAACACCCTCGATATTCGGGATCGATTACCACTTCGTTATCGACAGTACATCGCACGTCTTACCCGGATTGCTGTGTTCCGAGGATGTTTCTCTCACAGTAGAGAATTCCGACATTGTCTCCTGTGGAATCATTTTCTGGGAGGGGACCGCCGATACCGTCCTGATCAAAGGATTGATCAACGACACAGAATACTCTGACTTCACGCTCGGTCTCGATGATCGGGATCTCAGACTGGTGGACACACATGTCGGGGCATGGAACCTGTACCCGTTCGACACGACGCTCCTCAAGCTCGAGAATGACATCTTCGGTGAGATCATGGCCAACGATTCATCCAGAACCGATATCTACAATTCGATCTGTGATGGGAGCGGGGGGCACGTCATGACGGAGTTACGGTCCGAACTCGTATCCTTTTATTCATCGATGCTTACCCAGGTCATCTCCCGGAACCGCTCCATCATGCTTTTCTTCGGGACGAGCTTCCCGTCCTCAAGCATATCGGCCGATGGGTCGTCGGTGATGATGTTCTTCAACAGCCCTCCCGTCATGCGGCCGGTAGTCAGGGATACCGCTCTGGCCGTTGAGTCATTAGTTGGTCTACCCTCTGCACCGACTGTGAATGCGGATATCCCCATCACCGGGACGGCCCTGATGACCCCGGGCCCCTACAATCAGCTCAGCATGGATTACTATCTCCTCCATTCAGCACCCGGCGTGGATCCCCAGTCCGCCGAGTGGGTTTTGATAGATTCCGTGAGTGGACCGGTTTACCAGGACACCCTGGCGGTGTGGAACACCGAAGGGCTCGATCCCGGGTACCACATGATCCAGCTCACGATAACGAGTACGTATGTAGATTCCTTCCGGTTTACTATCCCAACAGTGGTCTTCGTGTACCTGAATGAATCGGTGGGGATCAAACCCGAGGATAGCGAGGCCGGCGTCCCCTCAGAGACCGTTTTGAGGCAGAACACGCCGAACCCCTTCAATCCGAGTACTGTCATCGGATTCAGCCTGAAGGAAGACGGACCGGTTCGCCTCGAGATTTACAATGTCCGAGGCAGGTGTGTCCGGAAGCTTCTGGACGGCAGGTTAAGAGCGGGGGTCCATCGTGTTGTCTGGGATGGGAGGGGTGACCGGGGTACTATTTCACCGTCCGGTGTCTACTTCTGCCACCTCGCGCTGCCGGGGAACAGCTTCACGCGGAAGATGATCCTGGCGAAATAGCCCCTGACCCTTCAGAGCAGGGATTATCAGTCACCGGGAGTGTACCGGGTTCGGTATATGGCAATCATGATGTCTTTCCCTCTTGCGACAGGTATGACGATGGATGGCTTCTTCAGAATACGACTCGTTGACGATCTTCAACAATCCTGTGTAAGGACATGACCGTGAATGAAGAAATAGATCTCCTGATCGACAATATCGGCAAACTGCTCACCATGGCCGGAGGCGATGGACCGAGAGCCGGAGAGAGGATGAAGAAGGTGGGGATCGTGACTGGGGCCGCCGTTGCCGTCAGGGATGGGAAGATTGTCTCGTGCGGTAATGCGGAAGAGGTGAAAAAAAGGATCAGGGATTGTTCGGTTCGTGAGCTGATCGATGCCGACGGCAGGCTCGTGACGCCGGGTTTCATCGACCCGCACACGCACAGCGTGTTCGCCGGCAGGCGGGAAGGGGAGTTCGAGCAGAAGGTCGGGGGTATGTCCTATCAGAAAATCGCAGAAGCCGGAGGCGGTATCCTCGCAACGGTCAGACAGGTGCGGGCGTCGACAGTCGACGACCTGGTTCGGGTGAGTCTGCCCAGGCTCGATGTTCTGCTCGCCCACGGTACAACGACCGCCGAGGTGAAAAGCGGGTACGGACTCACCACGAGTGATGAGCTGAAGATGCTCGAGGCGATACGTATTCTTGACGAACTCCACCCGATCGAGCTAATTCCGACCTTCCTCGGTGCACATGAGTTCCCACCCGAATACAGGGAAAGAAGGGAGGAGTATGTCGACCTCGTCATCGAAGAGATGCTGCCGGCAGTAACCGGAGCCCGCCTGGCCCGATTTTGTGATGTCTTCTGTGAAATCGGCTGGTTCGACGTGGAGCATAGCCGGCGGATTCTCGAACGTGCAGGTGAACTGGGTCTCGAGCTCAGGCTCCACGCCGATGAGTTCAAGCCCAGCGGCGCCGCCGAGTTGGCAGCCCGGCTCCGGGCCCGCAGTGCCGACCATCTGGTCGCAGTGACAGAGGAGGGAATGAGGCAGATGAAATCCGCTGGTGTCATTGCTACACTTCTTCCCGGGACCGTTTTTTTTCTCGATCTCCCCGTACGACCCCCCGCAACCAGGATGAAGGAACTCGGACTTCCCATCGCCCTCGCAACCGACTTCAATCCCGGGAGCTCGATGACCCAGAACATGCAGCTCATCCTGTCGATCGCAGCGATTCATCTCAAACTCACTCCGGCCGAGTGTTTCACCGCCAGTACGATAAATGCGGCGTTTTCACTCGGGATCGCCGACACGGTTGGATCGATCGAAGAAGGGAAGCAGGCGGATCTCATCCTGTTCGACGCTGATGATCACCGTTCTATCCTTTACAACTTTGGCATTAATCACACCCACACCGTCGTGAAAGGTGGACGGATCGTCTACGAATCGGGGAACGTCGTTCGCTGAATGAACTTGCTTTTGATCTGGGGAAACTATATTTTCTAAGAGATTTCAACCGGCACCGAGAGGGCAGCGGGAAACACAATAATATGAAGAAAACTAAAAGAGACACTGCGGTATCCCTCGAATCCATTCAGGCACCAGTACGCCCTGAACTCCTTGCAGTCCAGTCTTTCATACACAATATCATCCTGGACGAGTTTTTTTTCCTCGAGGAAGTAGCTCAGCATATCACGAGCATGAAGGGTAAGCTTTTCAGACCAACTCTTCTCCTCCTCTCGGGGAGTATTGCCGATGGGACGGACAGGTCAGAGGGGCTCGTACCGATGGCCATTGTTGTCGAGATGATACACACCGCCACACTCGTACATGATGACTTCATTGATAATGCAACAATCAGGCGTGGACTTCAGACACTCAATGATCGTTGGAGCGATCAGGTGTCCATTATTATGGGTGATTATCTCTACTCGAGATCCCTTACCGAAATGGTCGAGGTCGGGGATATCGAGGTAATGCGCATTATGTCCGAGGCATGTCGGAGGATCGCACTGGGAGAGATGAAAGAGCTCAATCTCACCAGCGATCTCTATCAATCCGAAGAACAGTACTATGATACGATTCGTCACAAAACCGCCGCGCTCATCAGTGCCGCCTGTGAAGGAGGGGCGGTCCTCGGTCGTTCTGATGAGCGGGACAGATTACGGGACTACGGTGAGAATCTCGGCATGGCATTCCAGGTTGTAGATGACGTCTTCGATTACACAGGAAAAAGCAGCAGGCTCGGTAAGGTAGTGGGGACCGACCTGAGGGAGAAGAAGGCAACCCTCCCCCTCATCCATGCACTGAGAGACATGACTGCCAAAGAGAAGAAGTTTGTCGAAGAAATATTCTCGAAGAAACAGATTAAAGCGGAAGATATCAGTGAGATTTCCAGGATCATACAGAAATACGATGGGTTCGACTATTCCATGAAACAGGCGATTTCTTTTGCAGAAGAAGCCCGGAAATCACTCGAGGACATCAGCCCATCCATGTGTAAGGACAGCCTGCTCGATGCTGTAGATTATGTTGTTGAGAGGGACAGGTAAAATCCGTGGCGGTACACGAACGCAAGAGGCTCAAGACATACCTGATCGTTCTGATTGCGGGACTCTTGATCGGAGGCCTCTTCGGCCAGATATTTGTCTGGGTGCTGCCCGATGGTGTAGTGAGGGACATGTTTCTCACATCGATCGAGGGCGGGTTCGGACCGGCGAAACTTGATTTGAATGTGATAACCATGACAGTTGGAGCTGGTGTGAGACTCAACATCATGAGTATTGTCGGTATTTTTATGGCATCATATCTGTTCCGTTCTTTTCTCTAGTTTCTCATAATGGAGGTGATCAGTCATGGGTTTCGGAAATATCGGATTGACAGAGCTCATAGTCATCCTCGCCGTCGTCCTGCTCCTGTTCGGCGCGAAAAGGATCCCCGAGGTCATGCGTTCTTTTGGAAAAGGTGTGAGTGAATTCAAGCGGGGTATCAAGGAACTGGAGAACGACATCCAGACCGATACCGATAAATCGGACAGTGACAAAAAGGACAAGGTTTAAGGTGATACCGGTATCCTGCTCACTCTGCGGTTTTTGAAAAAGAGTATTATTGGAAATCTAAGTGGTCATTTTCATAATTACGGTGACATACCGAGGACGTCGAGGCTCCCGAACCACAAGGTGCGAGGAGGGCGAATACTCAGAGGGTATTTAACCGACGAGCAACGCGGGGGGGCGGGATGAATCATTGACCGAATGCCAGTGTATTTTTGAACAGGGCCACTGTGGTACTGTTCATAAATACGGTGATGTACCGAGGACGTCGAGGCTCCCGAACCACAAGGCGCGAGGAGGGCGAATACTCGGAGAGTATTTAACCGACGAGTAACGCAGCGGGTCGGGATGCATCGTCGGCCGAATGCCAGTGTATTTTTGAACAGGGCCACTAAGGCGGATAACCGATCCGGAAGGATCAGAAAAAGCCGGGTTCAAATCAAAGCCCGGCTTTTCATATCAACGTGAGGTGATTACGATTGCTGGAAGAAGAGATCCCGGTTGTCCTCGATTTCGGCCGAAGCCTTAAGGGCCTCATACCAGTTGCCCATCAGTGTGTTCATCTGAAAAGTTTCCCGTTCTCTCTTGATGTTTTCTTTCGCTTCCTCGAAGGCGGACTCATCGAGACCCTGCTTTTCGAGAACCTTCAGTATATACCAGCCCTGTGAACCTTCGATGAGATCACTCGTCTGTCCGGTATCGAGACCGAATGCCACCCCCGTGAATTCTGTGTATCTCCCTACATCCGGGACGATGGAACGCCTGGTGATCTCTCCGGTCTCCTTGTACTCGACACCAAACTCTTCGGCAACTGCGGCGAGATCTCCGGTTTGATGAATCCGGTCGAGAGCCTTCTCCGCGACCAGACGAGCTTCTTCCATACTCTTCTCATCCCGTATTTTCTCCTCGATTTCGGATCGGACGTCATCGATACTCTTCATACCCTCGGGAAGTATCTCCTTGATCCTGCAGAACAGGTACCGTTCACCGATCTTCCACACATCGGAGATATCTCCCGGCGACTGTGTGTGTGCGAATGAGGTGGGCATGGTCGTCGGTCCTATCTCGTCGATCTGCTCGTGCTGCGCAACAGGCCTCGTGGTTTTCACTTCCAGTCCCAGACTGTCCACCAGAGCGTAAAAGTCGGGCGCGTCGAGGAGTAGTTCTCTGGTTTCACGGGCGAAGTCATTGATCTCCTCGACCGTCTGATAGCTCGGTTCGAGTTTGATGAGCATGTGTTTCAGGAGAAGCTCCTCACCGCGGATTTCGTCGGTTCGCCGGTCCTCGAGCTTGATAAGGTGGTAACCGAATTGGGAGAGCACCGGTTCGGACATCTCCCCTTTCTCGAGATTGAACGCAGCATCTTCCACCGGTTTAACCAGTTTTCCCCTCGCTATCCAACCCAGGTCCCCGCCTTTCTCAGCAGAGCCGGGGTCCTGCGAATAGTCCTTCGCCACCTCTTCGAAAGGCGTACCATCAGTGAGGAGATTGAGAACTTCGTCGACTGTGCTTTTCGCATCGAGTGTGTCTTCACGGTTCGGGACGATGGGAAACTCCACATATTCCAGGATGACCCGTTTTTCGGTTCGAAAATCATCCCGGTGATTCTGGTAATAATCCTGGATTTCCGTTTCTGACACCTCGATCCGGCCCTGGTCCACGAGGTCGGAATAGTTGAAAGCCAGATATCCGACTTTTACTTTCTCATTTCGATCCTTGAATTCTTCCCTGATCTGTCCGTCGGTAATGTGGATCGATGAAAACAGGTAGTCCTGGAGTTTCTGGATGGGTAGGGTATTTCGGTACCAGTTCTCCAGCTCGAGAACAAAAGCGTCATTCTGGGAGCTGTAGAGTGCCTGAAGGTATTTTGCCTGATCGAACTGGCCATCCGTGAGAAAAGCCTCGTTGGTTCGGAGAAAGTCGGGGGGGTTGTTTTTCATCTCATCGAGGATTTCCTCATCGGAGACCATGATTCCCATTCTCTTGATTTCCTGCTGGAGAAGAATCTGGTAGACGAGCTTATCCCAGACCTGTTCCTCGATTCTCATGTAGTCTTCATCGTCGATCGTGCCCTTCGACTGCCGCACCTGCGTGAGAAGCTGTGTGCGCATATTGTTGTACATCGAAGGGGAAATCTCGACTCCGTTCACCGAACCGAGGGCTGTTACGACCCGCCGGCCGCTTCCGGTGACATTTACGCCGAGCTGCAGAAAAATAAATCCGATCACGAAGGCCGCTGCAACGACGATCATGATGGTCTTCGTGCTTCTTCTCAATGCTCGCATCATGGCAAATCACTCCATTCCGTTGGGTTTAACCGAGGTAATTTAAACTAATCGTTCTGCGTAATCAAGTCAATTTACGGTCATCATTCCATCCGGCTGTCGCGGGGTAAATCAGGTACAATTCTGTTCTCTTCCGTCCCTAATGTGTTGACAGGGAGAGGGGGCTCAGTTATAATATTTTGAAGGCTGTTCTGCCATTATTCGGGATTTCTCGGTAGATACCATACGTGGAGACTCCTTTGCCGGAGTGGGGGTCAAAAAAGTGCAGAGTTCGCGACAATTTGCGAGGCTGGCCGATACGTACCGAGAGAAAGGGGAACTCGACAAGGCGATAGGTGTTCTCGAAAAAGGGCTCGAAGATAATCCTGATTACATCACGGCTCGCATTATTCTTGCAGCCTGTTTCACCGATCAAGGTCATTTACAGAAAGCTCAAGAGGAGTACGAGCGCGTTCTCGAGCTGGATCCTTTCCATGCACAGGCGATGAAGAAACTCGCCAAACTCCTCCTCGATATGAACAAACCGGAGGAAGCGAGGCAGTTCATGGTGAACTACCTCGAAGAAGTCCCTGATGATGAAAACGTGAGAAAATTGCTTACCTCACTCGATGATCGGGATTCCTCTGTCAAAGAAATAAGTACAGAAGAAATGACAACTATTGTCGAGGGAGACGACATCTCCGAAGATACAGAATCTGCAGTCCGTAACGAAACCACGGAAGAAAGAGAAGCTGCCGATCCCGAAGACCAGGATGTAAAGAACCAGGAAAATTATCCTGATGGGATCAAAAACGAAACGCTCCCCGTCCAGGAAGCAGCTTCACAAGAGGCGGAAACGGTGAAGGAAGACGAACCGGCAAAACAGGAACCGATCTCCAGTGATGAAGACGAACTCATCGCTACGATGACGCTTGCCGAGATCTATGCCTCACAGGGTTTCATCGAGAAAGCAATACAGATTTATCAGAAGATCCTCGCGAAGGAGCCCTCCAACGAGATAGCCAGGAAAAGGATCGAGGCGATTCGAAAGGGAGGGATTGAAGCAACGCCGGGTGAGGGTTCCGATGAGAAGGTGGGGGGACCTGCTGAGAAGATTACTGGTGGAGATCGGTGGCAGGGGGACGGAGCCCCCGGCGAAGTCGTCGAGGATGAAGAATACGAAAATTTCAAGAAGTGGCTCGGAAATCTGATAAAGAAGAAGGATAAAAAAGAGAACCAAGGGTAGAGGGAGGGACCGATCCTGTGGCAACCACTGCTGATTTCAGAAATGGTATGATAATCTCGATCGATGGTCAATTGATGAATATCGTCGAGTTTCTCCATGTAAAACCCGGAAAGGGTGGAGCATTTGTGAGAACAAAGCTGAAAAATGTCAAAACGGGGGCCGTGATCGAGAAGACTTTCAGGTCCGGTGAAAAAATCGAAGAGGTGAGACTTGAGCGAAATCAGGCTCAGTATGTCTACGCATCCGCCGAGCTCTACTATTTCATGGATATGGAAACATACGAGCAGTTCCCCGTAGAAGAGAATATACTCGGTGACCAGGTCAGGTATCTGAAGGAGAATCTCGTCTGTGATACGTTGTCTCATGATGGGAAAATCATCGGTATCGAGCTTCCTATTTTTATCCAACTCCAGGTTGTCGAGACAGAACCCGGCTTCAAGGGCGACACCGCCTCGGGCGGTTCCAAACCGGCCAAGCTCGATACCGGCGTTGTCATCCAGGTGCCGTTGTTCATTTCTGAAGGAGATATGGTCAAGGTAGACCGAAGGACAAATTCATACATCGAAAGAGTGTAACCACACGGATCGGGTGTTTCGGTCCGGATTGAGGGTGACACGTACAGGGAAGAGGAATCATGCGCCTATCGTACATCAAGAAGCTCATCAAGCTTGTCGAGGAGAGCGACGTTGCCACGATCGAGATCACGAAGTGGGGCAGGAGTGTACGGGTCGAAAAGCTGAACCCGAACTCAGGGAGGGCCGGCAATTCGAGCGGACCCCCCACGCGGGAAAGCACGACGATTGCGGTACCGGTTGTTCAGGAAGCGCCCCCGGTGAAGTCCCGAGGATCGGCTGTCGAGGAAGAACGTGATGAGAAACCGGAAATAGAAATGGATTTTACCGCCATAACTGCGCCTATGGTCGGTACTTTCTACCGTGCTCCTTCTCCGGATGCACCTCCTTATGTGGAGGTCGGAGATGTGGTGACGAATGGGCAAGTACTCTGCATTATCGAAGCGATGAAACTGATGAACGAGATCCAGTCGGAGGTGGATGGAAAAATCCGTAAGGTCCTGGTCGAGAACGGTGAACCGATCGAGTACGGGCAGGAATTGTTCCTTATCGAGCCCTGAGAAGTGAGAAGACAAGGGTTGGGGTTGAAAAGCAGTATCAGTACCTCAGCCTTTCGTTATAATATCAATGGCGCTGATGCATCGTGCCGCGGTTGGATCGGACGACCTGCCCCACAAGCAGATTCGCGGGACCGACCACCGCTCACCCGCGGCCGGTCCTCAGAAGGACAGTGAAAAAAACCGATAAAAAACGGTCAATACTTTCATCATTGGAGTGTGATAGATGGCTGCGTTAGATATAAAACAATTACTGGCCGAGATGGCGAGATGGGATGCCTCGGATCTTCATATCAAAGTGGGAAATCCCCCGGCGCTGAGGGTACACGGTACGCTGAAGGATATGAACCTTCCGGCCGCGAAGCCCGATCAAATAGACGAGATCGCCCGGTCCCTGCTCACTGAGGAGCAGTATCTCACACTCGAACAGGAGAAGGAGATCGATTTCGCCTTTAAGGTGGAGAAGTTCGGCAGGTTCAGGACAAACATCTACTATCAGAAAGGGAGCAAGGCGATTGCCTTCAGGCTCATCCCTACGCGGATCAAGACTACCGACGAGCTGATGCTCCCGCACGTTTTACAGGAACTTGCTCTCCGACCCCGTGGACTTGTTCTCATCACCGGTATGACAGGCAGCGGTAAGTCGACAACGCTCGCCTCCATGGTCGAGCACATCAACCTCCACCGGAGGAATAACATAATAACGGTGGAAGATCCGATCGAGTTCGTCTACTCTGACAAGAAATCGAGAATCAGTCAAAGAGCCGTCGGAATAGACACCATGTCGTTCGGCAATGCGCTGCGCCATGTACTCCGTCAGGATCCCGATGTTATCCTGATCGGTGAGATCAGAGATGTGGACACGATGACCATCGCTCTCCAGGCTGCAGACACAGGGCACCTTGTATTCAGTACTCTTCACACGACGGACGCCACGCAGACCATCAACAGGATAATTTCCTTTTTCCCTCTGCATCAGCACCAGGAAATTCGGTTGCTCCTTTCAACGACGCTGCTTGCCATCGTTTCGATGAGGCTGATCCCGAGAGCGGATATCCCCGGCCGGGTTCCCGCATGTGAGGTGATGGTTTCCACCGAATCCATCAGAGATTACCTCAAGGATCCAATGAAGACCCATCTCATTCCCACGCTCATTAAGGAGGGGCACTCCCAGTATGGAATGCAGACGTTCGATCAGAGTCTGATGCAGATGTTCAGGGAGGGCTTCGTCTCGTATGAGGATGCGCTGCACCACTCGACGAATCCAAATGAGTTCGCTCTCAGGGTAAAAGGAATTCAAGCTACCTCTGATAAATCGTGGGATGAGTTCGAGGGTTCGAGGCCTGAAAAAGCAAACCCACAATTTGAAATCGAGTGATATCTTCCGGTTATGATAAAAAGAGTATTGATCGCAAATCGGGGTGAGATAGCTTTACGTATCATCAGAGCCTGTAAAGAACTCGGTATTACCACCATCGCCGTATGGTCGGAGGCTGACCGGGACTCATTACCCCGGCGGTTCGCCGATGAGGATGTCTGCATCGGCCCTCCGCAAGCCGATGAGAGTTATCTGAATGTCCCCCGCATAATCGCAGCTGCCGAGATCACCAATGCCGATGCGATTCATCCCGGATACGGCTTTCTCGCCGAAAATGCCGAGTTCAGCGAGATCTGCTCCCACCACAATATTACCTTTATCGGTCCTTCCGCCGAAATGATCCAGAACATGGGCAAGAAGACGGTCGCGCGGAAGCTGATGGAAAAGGCCGGCGTCCCCGTCACACCGGGGAGCAGTGGTGAAGTGGAGGACTTTGAAGAAGCCCGGAGACTCGTTCGAAAAATCGGTTATCCAATTATCGTCAAGGCATCCTCAGGCGGTGGGGGAAAGGGGATGCGGATAGTCGAGAGAGACGAAGATCTAGAGAGGAATTTCAATCTCGCGAGAACCGAATCCGAAAAAGCTTTCAAAGAAGGTGGTGTCTACATCGAAAAATATATTGCTCATCCCCGGCACATCGAGATCCAGCTGCTCGGCGACTCTTTCGGTGATGTCATCTCCCTGGGAGAGCGGGACTGCACCGTTCAGAGAAGGTACCAGAAACTAATCGAGGAATCGCCCTCTCCGGTGGTGAGCTCTGATCTGAGGAAAAAGCTGATCAAAGCTGCCGTCAAGGGAGCGAAAAAAATTGGATACCAGGGGGCAGGCACCATAGAATTTCTCCTGGATGAAAACGGGCAGTTCTACTTCATGGAGATGAACACTAGAATTCAGGTCGAACATCCGGTGACAGAGCTGGTCTGTGGCATTGACCTCATAAAGGAACAGATCAAAGTGGCGGCCGGTCAACCGCTCTCGATCAGGGAAGATCATCTCGACCTTCATGGACACGCCATAGAATGCAGGATCAATGCCGAAGATCCCGAGGACGGGTTCAGACCTTCCCCGGGAAAGATCACTTCCCTCAATATTCCGGGAGGTCCGGGTGTCCGTGTCGATACACATATTTTTGCATTATACACGATTTCACCCTACTACGATTCTCTGCTCGCGAAACTTATCGTTCATGACAAAACGCGCGATGAGGCCATACGCAAGATGCAACGGGCCCTCGAAGAATTTATCGTGGAAGGCGTGAAGACCACGATCCCGTTTCATCAGAAAATCCTCGCCAGCAAAAAGTTCGCCCAGGGCTCGTACGATACTCATTTCATAGATTCTTTTTACTAGGGGTACCGATGGCAAAGAAGAAGAATGATAAGGAAGGTCGATTACATGAGATACTGGGTTTCATCGTGTGTTTCATTGGTTTGTTCGTCCTCCTCTCCTTTATTCCGCCGAGTTACCTGCCGGTCAGCGGTGAGAGTCCGCTACCGTCCAACATGACGGGGCCGGTTGGTGAACTCGTCTCTTCGTATCTCACAGGCTTACTGGGTTTCACCGCACCCGTAATCGGTATCATCTGTATTCTGTTCGGATGGAACAGGCTCCGGAAGAACAGGCCGGGAAGAATGGTGAAGAT
>CAZZKG010000007.1:78007-91987 GCA_964654825.1 uncultured Gemmatimonadota bacterium
GAGGGAGGATAGGGCGAAAAAGAGGGTGAAAGAGCGTCTGCAGGGTGGTCTCAGGGACAAACGGAAGCAGTCCGGTGTGAAACAGCAAAAAGTAAACATCCCGGCTGTCCAGGACCATAAGGAACCAGTCAAGTTCCAAAAGAAGCGGGAAGTCACGGGAGATCCCGCAGCTGGTGTGCCGGATACGGTTAGACCGAGGCTGTCCGGGGACTACGTGCTCCCTGAAATGAGCTTGCTCAACGATCCGAAGCCTCTCAACAGTTCGAGATCAGAGGAAGAACTTGCAGAACTCGGCAGTGTTCTCGTCTCAAAACTGGCCGATTTCAACATCAGAGGTGAAATCATCAACGTGACTATCGGGCCGGTTCTGTCAACTTTCGAATTTCGACCTGCATCCGGGATCAAGGTGAGCCAGATCGCAGGATTATCGGATGATCTCGCCCTGGCGATGGAGGTAACACAGATAAGGATCGTTGCGCCTCTGCCCGGGAAAGGAGCCGTCGGGATCGAGGTGCCCAATCCTTCGAAAGAGCTGGTGAGTTTCAAAGAGATCCTGTCTTCCGACGAGGCCGCCGGCTCAAGTGCTGAGATCCCCGTAGCTCTCGGAAAAGACTCATCAGGTGAGCCCGTAGTGGTCGACCTCGTCCGTATGCCTCACCTCCTCATCGCCGGTTCCACAGGTTCGGGAAAGTCGCAGTGCATCCATACGATTATCATGAGCATTCTCCTGAGATTCTCACCCGAAGAGGTTCGACTTCTCATGATCGACCCGAAGGTTCTCGAACTACTGACGTACAACAGTATCCCCCACCTGCTCACGCCCGTGGTGACAGAGGCCAAGGGTGCCGTCAAGTCACTCAAGTGGCTCATCGCTGAGATGGAAGAACGGTACCGCCTCCTCGCTTCCATCGGAGTGAGGAGCATCAGCGATTATAATCGAAAAGTGTCGGTAAAATCGGATGAGGAGCTCGACGGATTACCTCTCGGAGAGTCGATGAAAGAACTGACTGAACTTCCATTCATCATCATGATCATCGACGAACTCGCTGATCTCATTCTCACACTCCAGAATGAGATCGAAGAACCTCTCGCCAGACTTGCCCAGATGGCGAGGGGGGTAGGGATTCACCTCGTTCTCGCAACCCAGAGACCCTCTGTCGATGTTCTCACCGGGATGATCAAGGCCAATTTCCCATCACGAATATCGTTCCGGGTGGCCACCCGTGTCGACTCGCGAACCATTCTGGACTGTAATGGTGCGGAGAGGCTCCTCGGTGCCGGAGACATGCTCTTTCTTCCGGCCGGTAAATCAATACCACGAAGGGTTCACGGATCATACATCACCGACGATGAGATCGGCAGAGTGATCACTTTTATCAAACAGCACAGTGCCGAGCAACCCACCAATGACGACTCCCTCCTCGCTTTCGGGAAAGAGGAAAGCCTTGAAGAAGTTCTGGATGAACAGGACGATCTGTACTGGGAGGCGGCGAAACTCGTCATGAGGACCGGCCACGGTTCGACTTCTCTCCTTCAGAGAAAACTCAAGATCGGCTACTCCCGGGCTGCACGTATTGTCGATCAGCTCGAAGAAGCGGGGATACTCGGTCCGCAGGTGGGCAGCAAGGGTCGTGATGTCCTCGTCGACGAGGATTTCATCGAGCGGGCTATGTCCGACATCGGAAGAGAATAGACCATCGCATGTATATCCTCGGGATTTCAGCATTCTATCACGACAGCGCCGTCGCTCTCATCAGAGATGGTGAGATCGTGGCTGCGGCTCAGGAAGAGAGATTCAGCCGCAGGAAACATGACTATGGTTTTCCTGAAGAAGCAATCCTATATTGCCTCGCTGAAGAAGACATATCACCTGCCGAACTCGAGGTCGTTGCCTTCTACGACAAACCGCTGGTGAAGTTTGAGCGGATCCTGGAGAGCTACCTCAGCTATGCTCCCAGAGGGATCCGGTCGTTTATCAAAGCTATGCCGCTGTGGATAAAGCAGAAACTCTGGATGAAAGAGCTGATTTACCGTAACCTCGAGGGATACCGGGGGAGGATCCTCTTCCCGGAACATCACGAGTCACACGCGGCCTCTGCATTCTATCCCTCTCCCTATCACGAAGCGGCTTTTCTCACCGTGGATGGAGTGGGTGAGTGGACGACGACGAGTTACGGCGTGGGCAGGGGGAACGAACTGCAGATCCTCGCAGAACAGCATTTTCCCCATTCCCTTGGTATGCTCTACTCCGCGTTTACCTATTTCACCGGGTTCAGGGTCAACTCCGGGGAGTACAAACTCATGGGGCTCGCTCCGTACGGGGAACCCCGATACGTCGATGTGATCCTCGAAAAACTCATTGATCTCAAAGAGGACGGATCGTTCAAGCTGGACATGCGGTACTTCAACTACTGCGTGGGCCTGACGATGACCAACCGGAGGTTCGACAGGCTCTTCGGCGGGAGTCCTCGAAAACCGGAGACACAGCTGACCCGGAGAGAGATGAATATCGCACGGTCGATCCAGGTTGTGACGGAGGAGGTCATGCTCAGGATGGCACGGCATGTTCACCGGGAGACCGGGATGAAGAATCTGGTCCTTGCAGGTGGATGTGCACTCAACTGCGTATCGAACGGGCGGATACTCCGAGAGGGCCCCTTCGAAGACATCTGGATCCAGCCCGCTGCCGGTGACGCAGGCGGTGCAGTCGGCGCGGCGCTCATCACGTGGTACCGGTATTTCGGCAGAGAGAGGAGAGCCGATGGCAGAAAAGACATGCAGAAGGCTTCCTATCTCGGGCCGGCCTTCACGGATGAGGAGATTCTTCAGTTTCTCCAATCCAACGGGGCTGTTTACCATAAGCTCGATCGAAAAGAGATCCCCGGACGAATCGCACGACTCATAGCACAGGACAACGTAATCGGCTGGTTCCAGGGCAGGATGGAGTTCGGGCCCAGAGCGCTCGGTGCACGGAGTATCATTGGAGATCCGAGATCGGCCGAGATGCAGTCCAAGATGAATCTGAAGATCAAGTTCAGGGAGTCATTCAGACCGTTCGCACCCACGGTGCTCTCTGAGCACGTTTCGGATTATTTCGAGATAGACCGCCCCAGCCCATACATGCTGCTCGTTGCCGGCGTAAAGGAAGACAAACGGGTCGAGATGACAGATGAGGAGAAGAAACTCGAGGGTGTCGAGAGAAGGAAGGCTGTACGGTCGACCATACCCGCGATCACGCACGTTGATCACAGTGCCCGAATCCAGACGGTTGCCAGAGATGACAATCCCATCTACTACGACATGATACACGCTTTCGAGGAGTTGACCGGTTGTCCCATCGTGATCAACACGTCTTTTAATGTCCGGGGTGAACCGATCGTCTGCACCCCCGAGAACGCGTATACCTGTTTCATGAGAACACACATGGATTACCTCCTCCTCGGGAGTTACCTGCTCGACAAAAAAGAACAGGAAAAACTGGAGGAGGATATCGACTGGAGGCAGGAGTTTGAGCTCGATTAAACCCGACAGAGCTTCGATCAGGAAATTCGGAATCGTATTCAGTGGGATCGTGCTGATCATCGCGCTCGTTTCCCTCTGGAGGGGCAGAGAGAGTCTCTTTATCCCTCTTGTCGCTTTCTCGATATTATTGCTGCTGAGTTCCTTCGTGTATCCTCTTCTACTTTATCCTCTGTATTTCTTCATGCTGAAGATCTCGGGGTATATGGGGTGGCTCAACACCAGGATTCTTCTCGTTGTGATGTACTACATCATCTTTACTCCGGTCGCTCTATTGTTTAAATTGTTAGGGAAGGATCCTCTCTCGAGGCACTTCGACCGGGATGCTACAACATACTGGATGAAACGGGAAGAGGAGAGGAAAGATGTACAGGCTCATTTCGAAAAACAGTTTTGAGTTCTTCGTGATCGACAGGATCGCCCGGACAGGCCGGACGATCCCGATCGAAGTGCACGCTTGTTTACGGCAGGAGTGTCTGACGTGAATGATCACAATGATTACGGAAAAATGGCTATTCTCAGGGAATTCTGGGAATTCCTCAGAGTCAGGAAAAAATGGTGGCTGGGTCCTATCATTTTAATCCTCCTACTCCTGGGATTTTTCATTATTTTAACAGAAGGATCAGCGCTTGCCCCGTTTATCTATGCGATTTTTTAGATGGCCCGTATTCCTTCTGGCGCTGTGGGCGGTTTCGTTTTTCCACTCACTCTCCTTCGGTACACTCGAAGCCGGAAATGAGGTCTCTCTGGAAAAAGTACTGGAGATGAGTTCGAATAGGTACAACGAGATCAAGGGATTTTCGTGTCGGTTCAGACAGGTTGTTGAGATTCCGCTTCTGGGAAAAAGAAAAGAGTTTGCCGGAAAGCTCAACTACCGGTCTCCCAACATGATGCGGCTCGATTACGACGAGCCGGCCGGGGGGTACATCCTCTGCGACGGACAGAGTTTTTACATCTTCCTGCCGGACGTGGATTCGACGAGAGTAATGAAGACGGCCCTCGAGACCGACCCCCGGTCATTTCTGACGGAGTTTTTCCTGAAAGAAGCGAGGAGTGAGTACGATGCCTCTCTCGTCGACACGGACGAGGACAGCTATTTTCTGAAATTCATACCAAAAAACAACCGGGCGGAGCTTTCGCGTGTTGACCTGCGTGTCGAGAGAAACAGCAATTTTGTCAGAGACGTTTCCTATACCGATCCGTCCGGGAGCACGACTTCTTACCATCTCGATGATATCACCGTTTCTGCACCGTCGGCAGAGTTTTTCAGTTTTTCTCTACCCGAGGGATTGATGCTGCTCGACCTGACTTCCAGCCAGAACTGATACCGTGGCCGCTACCGATCAGACTCTCCCGAAGGTGTACTTCATTTCCCTGGGCTGCTTCAAGAACACCGTCGATTCGGAGGAGATGCTCTGGCAGCTTGCACAGGAGGGATTCACCTTCACGGAGGATCCCGTGGAAGCAGGTGTTATCATCGTGAACACGTGTGGTTTCATCGACGCTGCAAAGGAAGAATCCATCGATGTGATCCTCAACGCGGCGCAGCTCAAAACAGGACATCCCAAACCACAGCTCGTAGTAGTGGGATGCCTCGTGGAGCGATACAGGGTTGAGCTCCTCGAGCTGATCCCGGAGATCGATCTGTTTCTCGACCTCAGGCAGGAGGAGCGGGTCGGGCAGGCTTTGAAAAAACTGCTCGGCCGGTCTTCGACGGGATCGGGCGCGAAGACTGATCGTGGACGGATCGGTATCACTCCGCCGCATATCTCCTTTCTCAAAATTGCTGAAGGGTGCTCAAGACACTGC
This sequence comes from uncultured Gemmatimonadota bacterium, assembly GCA_964654825.1. GTDB lineage: Bacteria > Gemmatimonadota > CAZMKB01 > CAZMKB01 > CAZMKB01 > CAZZKG01. Next base: position 83,336 of record CAZZKG010000007.1, read on the forward strand.
ACCTTCTGTACGATCCCGGCAATCAGAGGTGCCTTCCGTTCCAGGGGGATCGATGAATTGATAAATGAAGCCTGCCGACTCGAGTCGGCAGGCGTGCGGGAACTGAACATCATCTCTCAGGACACCGTATCCTTCCGGGATAACCTCGAGTACGGTCTCGAAGATCTCCTTCAAAATCTTCTCGCGAAGACAAAAATACCCTGGATCAGGCTGCTCTACCTCAACCCCGCGGGTTTCAGCGAACGGCTGATCGATATCATCGCCGGAGAAAATCGTCTTCTGGGATATGTCGATCTGCCGATACAGCACATATCGGATCATGTACTGAAAAACATGGGCCGCAAATCGCGGCGCACGGACATCGAGACTCTCATCACGAAGTTGAGAAACAGGATACCCGATGTTACACTAAGAACCACGGTTATGGTAGGTTTTCCCGGTGAAGAGGAAGAGCACTTCTCCGAGCTGATTGACTTTATCGATCAGGTTCGATTCGACCGTCTCGGAGTATTTGCATACTCAAACGAAGAGGGCACTCCGGCCTCACGACTCGGCGGACATATCGCGGAGGAAGAGAAGGAGGAGAGATGTGTTCAGGTGATGGAACTCCAGAACCGGATATCCCTCGAGATGTGCCGGGCTCGAATCGGTGAACGCACCACCATCCTAGTAGACGGCCCGGTCGAAACTCCCGTGATCGATGACGGGAGAGGCCCGGTCGTGAAATCCGAGAGCGGTTTCGAGTATGTGGGACGCTCGAAGCGTGAGGCTTATGATGTCGATGGTCTCATCTATCTCAGCGGTGATTATCGAAAGGGTGAGTTTGCGGTGGTGAAAGTGGTGGATGCGGCCGAGTACGACCTCTTCGCCGAACCTGACTGAGTGGTGCTCTTCAACGTTTCAGCAGGGCGTTGAGCACTTTCAGAGAAGCCTCCTCAGCATCCTCGATCGTGTACAGAGCCCGGTGAGAGATGAATGAGTGTGCCAGGACCGTCGGGATTGCGATAAAAAGCCCCACCAGTGTTGTGAAGAGCGAGCGAGATATACCCGCGAGTATTGATTCGGTCGGGACATCGATACTCGTTATTTTCCATCCGAGAACATTCATCATCCCGAATATCGTACCCGTTACACCGATCAGCAGGACGAGCTTTACAAGCATCGGTAGATAACCTGTACCTCTCCTCAGTTTCGAATATGCCCCAACTGCGACTTCATCCATAGCCCGTTTGATAGTATCCTCCTTCATGAATGTATCCGGAGAGGTGCTGAAAGTTATCTCGGAGTTAGTGTTGTTTCTGGCGATTTCTTCGTTGTGGTTGAAGTTGTTGTTGTATGCTTTGAGTCCTGCACTGAGTATCTGGTTGATCGGAGCTATTGATCTGTCGCACAGCTCTATCGCACCCTCGAATTCTCTCGCCTCGATGCAGATCAGCACTTCCTTGACCAGTTCGTCCGTGTTTACTCTCCGTTTTATCAATACTGAATATACCCTCTCTGCAACAAGCAGTATAATCACCAGAGCACAGGCAACTATCAGATAGATGAATATTTGATTCCCAGGATCCGCTATTGTATCCATCTCTCTTCCACCTGCGATATCAATGATTAGTTCTTCGCCACTGTGAGAATGATTACAAGCCCTTGGGGTGAGATCTTCCAACGGCATGAATCATGAAATATGTTTAACCGGCCGTTTCGTGTCAAGAATTTTTAAGGGGAGCTCTGAATAAGTTCCTCTTGCTCGATTTCCGCCGCAACTCATTGACATCGAATGCGTATAACTGTATAATTCTTTCGATATGGAGTAGTGGTGAATATGTCATATTCCCGCGTACCACAACCGCATGAAAATTTTTCGTTCACGGGAGATATGGAGAGCAGCCTGAACGTGTCCGAATACCAGAGGAGAGGGATGCTGGGTCTCCTCCGGGGAGACTACGGTGACGCGATAGATGAGCTCACCTGTGCCGTCGAGCTCAAGCCGACATACCCGGATATCAACAACGCGCTCGGTGTCGCACACTTCTTCGGTGGATCGAAGGAGATGGCGCTCGAGTATTTCAAACGCGCCACAGAGATCAATCCGAATTACATCGAAGCAAAACTGCACCTCGCATATGCAAATATCGAACTCGGTAACCTGGGCGAGGGTGTCTCCCAGCTGGAGGACATATCCCCGGCAAAAGATTTCTCAGATGAATCCTGGGATTCGAGCAGGATATTCATGAGCGGGCTTCATACCCGACTTGGTCAACTCTACGAGAGAAGGGGAGATCTGCTCGAAGCACTCGATGAATATAGAAAGGCATTGAAGCTGCAACCCGGCTATCTTGATATAATGTTGAAACTCGCTCGAACGTACACAAAACTCGAGTTGTTCGAAGAAGCTCACCGCGGATTCGACAGGATACTGAGTGCTCATGCTGATTACTTCGAGGCGCGAATGGAGCTCGGGATGCTCTTCACGCGGGAGGGGAAGTATGAAGAGGCGAGGAAGCAGTGGGAAAAGTGTCTCACGAGTGAAGCACATGCATTGAGAGCAAAGTTCTATCTGAAGAGACTGGTGAGGGGAGAGTTCAAGGAGAAGAGGTCTCATCCAGGGTCCTGAGCGGCACGGACATCCCCAGAAGGTGTATGCACTCAGGATGAGCTTCGAAAGAGCCTCATGAGGAATCACTCGAATATTATCGTACATCTGGTGCTTCTCGCTTCAATTTCCTTTTTTCTCACCTGTAGCCTGGGATCCCATGAAAGGCGGGGAGATGGGTATTTCAAAAAGGGCAGGTATCAGGACGCTCTAGCAGAATACCTCGTGGCGAACAAGGAAGAACCCGGCTCCCCGGAACTCCTCTTCAAGATCGGGGTTACTTCAACGAGAATGGGAGATCCGATCATGGCCTGCGCCTATTATGACACACTCCTGGCAATTGATTCTTCCAGGGAAGAATGGATCATCAATGACCTCTTTCAATTCGCCGTGAAGAGTCTTTCTGAAGGAGATACCACATCAATGAGAGAATCATTCCAGATGATCCTCGACATCGATTCCACCTACAATCTGGGGGAGTCCTTCTATCCGCTTGCGCGCGCATACAAAGCAGCGGGTGAACACGACAGGGCAGTGAAATCATACCTGAAGGCACTCTCCTTCGCACCGGATTCACCGGCCGCGGCATCCGTTGTGTTCGAACTTGCTTTCTGCTATGAACAGATTCACAAATACAAGGAAGCGATAGCCTATTACGAAGAATATCTCAAACAGGGAGAGCTGACACACAGGGACGATGCGGAATGGCATCGAGGCAGCAGTGCATACTATCTTGCCGAGGAGCTGTTCAGGGAAGGGAACTTAGACGAAGCTCTCGAGTATCTTACGTTGGTGATCATGGGGGGACAACCTCAGGTCCTCCAGATCGATGCCTGGTTTCTGTCAGGAGAGATTTATTATGCGAAGGAAGATTTAGAAAAAGCTCTCGAGTCTTACAACGAGGTTACCAGGCTCGATCCTTCGCACACCATGATAGTCACCTCGAAGAGTCTCGAGATGATACGGAAAATACGATACGGGAAACGGAAATGAAATACTGTTCTGTCTTTTTAATACTGCTCCTGTTCCTGTCAGTGGGGTGCGGACAGAAGAATCTTCCTCCCGATCTCCCGGTTGATCAGCTGTATGAGAGGGGCCTGGCGGAGCTCGAGGACGGGGATACACAGAAAGCGATTGACCTTTTTCAGAGGATCCTCTATGAGTACCCGGGGAGTGAGTACATCGAAAAAGCACGGTATAAGCTTGCGGATGCATACTATGAAAGTGGTGATTACCTGTTGGCGGCAAACGAGTACGAGAGGTTTTCGCGGGAGTTTCCGCTCAATCACCTGGCCGATGATGCTCTGTACCGGGCTGCATTTTCTCACGAAAGGATGTCTGATTCGTACACGCTCGATCAAGCGGAGACCAAGAAAGCTCTCACTCTATACGAAAAAATGAATGAACAATATCAGGGGAGTATACACGCCGATTCGGCGAGCATCCGGGCATATCTTCTCAGGGACAGGCTTGCCCGGAAAGCTTTCGAAAACGGCTACTTCTACTACAAAAGGAAATTCTACGATTCAGCGATTATCTATTTCGAAACGATGACCGGGGAGTTCGAAACATCCAGCTGGCTCGCTCCGGCATTCTATTACCTCGCGAAGTCTTATGAAAAACTCAAACTTTCCGAGGAAGCTCGAGAAGCGCGGATGAAGCTTCTCGAGAAATATCCACTCACCGTCGAAGCCATGGAAGTGATGGTCAACCATCCGGAGCTTCTCGGTGAAGAATCAAAGGACAGTGAAAACCTTCAGGGGGGTGGTGCGGGTTGAGGAGAGTCGGAATTCTTGGCGGCACTTTTGACCCTGTTCATATCGGGCACCTGATCGTAGCTCAGGATGTTCTCAGTGCTCTTTCCCTCGATGTGGTATTCTTCATCCCGGTATATCGCCCGCCACACAAACCTGATCGTGTTCCGGCCCCGGCCCAACACCGGCTCAAAATGGTTGAGCTGGCCGTGGAGGGGAATCCCGGCCTGGCCTCATCAGGTGTCGAAATAGAACGTGGAGATGTTTCATATACGGTCGACACCCTCCGGGAGCTGCGTCGTACCGAGCTGAAGGACGCGGAGATCTATTTTATCCTGGGTTCAGACAATGTCCCCGAAATCCAGACATGGAAGGATCCCTGTGAATTGTCAGAACTGTGCTCGCTTGTGACGATACAGAGACCTGGATATGCGAATTGTGATCTTCCTGAAGAACTCGACGACGGGAGTATAATCGTAGGTGTCACCGCGGTGGATATATCGTCACGAGACATCCGGGAGAGGGTAAAAAACGGAAGGTCCATCAAGTATCTCGTCCCCGAAAAAGTCGAGAAGTACATATACCGGGAACAGCTTTACAAATCAACAGAATCGTCTTGAATCAGCGAACAGCAGGCTTATATTTATTGATACTTCTGAAGATTAATATCGATTCTATCCAATCCGGGGAAATCAGATGTTGAAAAACATATTCCGTAAGGTCTTCAAGACTAAATACGAAAGGGAGGCTTCCAGGCTCGCTCCGATCGTGGCCGAGATAAATCAATACTTCGAATCATACAGGGACCTGTCCGACGAGGACGTCCGTGGGAAAACAGATGAATTCAGACAGCGGCTCGTCGAGGGAGAAACCGTCGATGATCTCCTGCCCGAGGCGTTCGGACTGGTCAAAGAGACATGCCGCAGGCTATGCGGGAAGATTTTTACGGTTACCGAACACGAGATTCCCTGGGAAATGATCCCGTTCGACGTACAGTTGATGGGTGCCATCGTCCTTCATCAGGGAAAAATCGCGGAGATGGCAACAGGTGAAGGTAAAACACTTGTCGCTACCATGCCCCTGTATCTCAATGCTCTGCCGGGCGAGGGCGCTCACCTCGTCACAGTGAATGACTACCTAGCCAGGAGAGACAGTGAATGGATGAGCCCCGTATACGAGTTTCTCGGCCTCACGGTCGGCTGCATTCAACACGACATCTCGACAGATGAACGGCAGCGACAGTACCAGTGTGATATCACTTATGGTACCAATAACGAATTCGGTTTCGATTACCTCAGAGACAACATGGCCGTACGGCTTGAAGATCGGGTTCAGCGAAAACACCACTACGCAATCGTAGATGAGGTAGATTCGGTACTCATCGATGAAGCACGGACTCCACTCATCATATCAGGCCCGGTCGGTGAATCCACACAGAAATACAAGGAGTTCAAGCAGACGGTCGAATCCCTCGTCAGCGCCCAGGTGAGACTCGTGAACAAACTCCTCGCCGAAGCGGACGAACTTCTCAAACAGGATAAGGAATATGAAGCGGGGATAAAGCTATTCCAGGCCTCCCGGGGGATGCCTAAGAACAAGAAACTCATCAAGATGCTCGGAGAAACCGGCATGAAGAAACTCCTCCAGCGTGTTGAAGCCGATTTTATGCGGGACAAGCGCGTGCACGAACTCGACGCCGATCTGTTCTTCGCGATGGATGAGAAGGGTCACAACCTGGCCCTTTCGGACAGCGGAAGGGAAAAACTCTCTCCCAGGGATCCCGATCTGTTCATAATACCTGATCTGAGCGAGAGCTTCGGGGAGATAGATAATCGTGAAGACCTAACCCGCGAGGAGAAGGCGCATGAGAAGCTCAAGCTCGAGAGAGACTACAGTGAGAAAAATGAGAAGATCCACAACATTCATCAGCTTCTCAAGGCCTACGTGCTTTTCGAAAAGGATGTAGAGTATGTGATCCAGGAGGGGAAGGTGATGATCGTCGACGAGTTCACCGGGAGGCTCATGCCCGGTAGAAGGTTCTCGGACGGCCTTCACATGGCGCTCGAAGCGAAGGAGGGGGTGAGGATCGAAGGAGAGACCCAGACCCTTGCTACTATCACACTTCAGAACTACTTCCGTCTCTACGAGAAGCTTGCCGGAATGACAGGGACCGCCGAGACCGAGGAGAACGAGTTCTACGATATATACAAACTCGAAGTGATCGTGATTCCCACAAACCGTCCTGTGAGGCGGATTGACTACGATGATGAGATCTACAAGACGAGACGTGAAAAGTTCAAGGCGATCATCGATGAGATAGAAAGGGCACATACGCAGAACAGACCTGCTCTGGTGGGTACCATCTCGGTCGAGGTTTCGGAGACACTGTCCAGGATGCTGAAACGAAGAGGTATCAAACACCATGTGCTGAATGCTAAGTACCATCAGCAGGAAGCCGAAATCATTTCCAGAGCTGGACAACCCGGAGCAGTCACCATCGCCACAAACATGGCAGGTCGTGGGACCGACATTAAGCTCGGTCCCGGTGTCGTGAGGTGCTCGAACTGTCTTGTCCTTCACGATGAGGATGCCGTGGCCGGCGATCCGGTCGGAGACAACCTGCCGGAGGGATATTCCGGTGAGCTCGATTGCATTGCGGAAATGCCCTGTGGGTTGTATGTGATAGCGACGGAGAGGCATGAGGCGAGACGTATCGACCGGCAGCTCCGCGGAAGGTGTGCGAGACAGGGAGATGCCGGTGCGAGCAAGTTCTTCCTCAGTCTCGAGGATGATCTGATGAGGCTGTTCGGCTCCGACCGGATCGCCGGAATCATGGACAAGTTCGGTGCTGAAGAAGGAGAGAAGATCACCCACTCACTCGTCACTCGCTCGATCCAGAAAGCGCAGCAGCGTGTTGAAGGACACAACTTCGAGATACGAAAACATCTGCTCGAGTACGATGACGTGATGAATCAGCAGAGGGAGGTCATTTACGATCTCCGGTTACAGGTTCTCAAAGGGGAAGATCTCGAGAGCCAGCTGAGAGAGATGATCGAAGAGGCAATCCGGAAAAAGCTCGAAGAGCACGTTGATCCCAAGGCACATCCCGACGAGTGGGACCTCGATGGCCTGGCCGAAGACATTAATATGAATTTCCTACTTCATCTGCCTCTGGAAAAGTGGGTGGAGGAGGATATTCACTTCGATGATATCGAGGAGAAGGTATTCCAGCTGACAAACGAGGCCATTGATAACAAGCTTCAGATCATTGATGAAGACAAGCGGTCAATGCTGCTCCAGAGGATTCTCCTTGCCGTCATCGATGACAAGTGGAAGGATCATCTCTATGACCTCGATCATCTCAAGAGTGGTATCGGTTTCAGAGCATACGGCCAGAAGGACCCTCTCATCGAATATAAACAGGAAGCCTACAAGATGTTCGTGGACCTGCTCGATATGATTCACCATGAAGTTGCTACGATTTTCTTCAAAGCATCCATTCTCAGAGCTCCCCCTGTCAGAGAACGGGCGCCGATGAGAGGTGTCGAGGTGAGCAGAACACCGATTTCGGCTTTCGAAACCGCGCAAGCTGCCGGTGTTGGTGTGACTGCATCTGAGGATAGTGCTCGCGTCGGGGGCTCTCTTCCCCCGCCGCCCGGTGGGCCTCCCCAGGGACCTGTTAGGGAACCTGTGAGAGTCGGGCCTAAAGTGGGGAGAAACCAGCCCTGTCCGTGCGGCAGCGGGAAAAAATACAAGAAGTGCTGCGGCAAGTAAACGCTATCGACATTCCGACAGGTGGATACCCAAGGCAATTGCCATATCGGATCTAAGTTCAGGAATGGGTTGACCTGGTATCATCTGCTTCCTGACAGGCGGTGAGTCCGCAGCAGTACTCATGTGCCTTTAGGCATTCTCCCCTCTCTCTAATCTCGTCCCTCTCACAGCAGATAGAAATACAGAGATCGGATCTTCTGTTATAGAGTTCAGTACTCAGATATTTCATACCGGAATCGGGGATCAGGGTCACGATTCTCAGCGGTTTCCGGCTTTCCCGGGCGACAGCCTGTGCCGCATAGACATTTGCACCCGCCGAGTAACCGGCACATATTCCCTCCTTCCTGCTGAGACGGCAGCTCGTGACCTTTGCTTCATCGTCGCTGACTTTGATGATCCTGTCAACGAGCTCACTTTCATAGAGATCAGGTATAAAACCTTCACCGATCCCCTGAATCCTGTGATAACCGGGCTTCTCCCCCGAGAGAACCGCTGAATTGAGCGGCTCGATGACACAGAGCCGGATCTCTGGAT
>CAZZKG010000007.1:92087-96551 GCA_964654825.1 uncultured Gemmatimonadota bacterium
CCGCCGGGTATGAGCACGAGTCTGGCTCCGAACGCCCTCATCATGGCCTGCCTCTCCTCGCTCATCTCGGCCGGCATGACGGCGATCATCCGGTATCCCTTGAGCGCGCACACCAGGGCGAGACTTGTCCCCGTGTTGCCGCTGGTCGGTTCGACGATGGTGTCACCGGGCTTGATGAGGCCTGTCCTCTCGGCCTCTTCGATCATGGCGAGACTGATCCGGTCTTTGATGCTGCCGGAGGGATTGTAAAATTCGAGCTTGGCAAAAATACGGGAGGAAGTACCTCCCCTCATCCGTGATAGTTCGACCATGGGTGTATTGCCGATGAGGCCAAGTAAATTTTCGGCGTGGTCGCCGGACATGGAATCTCCTGATTTTACGCATACAATGAGTCATGCTGACAGCTCGGGGATCGAAAACGAGAGAAGTCGGTTTCTACCCTTCCGGAACCGAGCCGGTTTCGTTTGAATGTAATCATGAATACGTGTGGCTGTCAATGATCAAAGTGCCCGGTCGGCCTGTCTGACAATACGACGTGCCCAGCTGCGAAGATCATCGAAACTCTTCCTATAATCCCACCTGCAGTCGGGAGGAATATTTCAATTGTCCATGGCTTTCCTGGTTGCGTCCGTCCTGACGGAGAGACGATCCGGGGAGCGTTCTTCGGAAAACGTCCTTGACGTGGAGGACTGCATCAGGTATATTTGTTCTGACTACCAGTCATGCTGTTTCATTGTATACGTACCTTGAGCTCCCGGCGTCCACCGGGAGTTTGTCATTTTGAATCGATCCCGGTATACCCACACGAGGAGAATAACCTGTGGCGATCAAATCAGACAGATGGATCCGTGAGATGTCTCTCCGGAAGGGGATGATCGAACCGTTTGCCGAAGGGAAGCGGAGAGAAGGAGTGATTTCGTACGGGTTGTCTGCCTACGGGTATGACCTCCGTCTCACTAATCAATTCAGACTGTTCACCGAGTCGGCAGGTATCACACTCGATCCGAAAAATTATGAGCAGGAAGCTCTGCATAAGGTTTCCGGTTCGTTGACTCTCCCGCCCCGGACATTCGTTCTCGCGCGATCACTGGAATACTTCAGGATCCCACGCAGCGTCATCGCCCTCTGTTTTGGAAAATCTACCTATGCCCGCTGCGGTGTTGTCGTCAACGTGACGCCTCTCGAACCCGAGTGGGAAGGGTACATAACAATGAGCATCAGTAATACTTCACCATTTCCGGTGAGGCTCTATCCGGAAGAAGGGATCGCCCAGGTCGTATTCATCGAAAGCGACGAGTTGTGTGAGGTCTCATACAGCGACAAAAAAGGGAAATATCAGGGTCAGAAAGACATAACGCCTCCAAAAGTATGAGCGGGCAAGGTCTTCCCTCCTGGTGATGCCTGCCAGAGGTTCAATCCCGGGATCCTGCGATCGAGAGGTGAAGCAGCGTGAAGAAGATACCGGACGAATCACTGAAGAAACGAGTCGAGGAACTACGACACGAGATCTCTGTTCACGATCACAGGTACTACGTCGAAGACAATCCGGTCATTTCCGATGCTGAGTACGATGAACTCATCAACGAGCTCAAAGACATCGAGCGGGAAAATCCCGAACTCATCATGCCGTACTCTCCCACGCAGCGGGTAGGCGGCAAACCCCTCAAGGAATTTTCTCCGGTCTCTCACACCGTACCGATGCTCTCCCTGGACAACACATACAGTGAAGATGAGCTTCGTGAGTTCGACAGGAGGGTGAAGAGAACGCTCGATGGGGAAGTGTCGGGATATGTAGTCGAACTCAAAATCGACGGGCTGGGTGTGAGTCTGAGATACGAAAACGGTGTCTTCGTCCGGGGGGCAACGAGGGGTGATGGAATCACCGGTGAGGATGTGACGGACAATCTCAGGACTCTCCGGATGCTGCCCCTGAAACTCATATCACCGGGAGAAGTTCCTTCCGTACTCGAAGTGAGGGGGGAAGTCTACATGAACAGGGAAGGGTTTCTCCGGGCAAACCGCGAGCGGGAAGAGGCCGGAGCCGCTCCCTTCGCGAATCCCCGCAACGCAGCGGCGGGTTCGATCCGGCTCCTCGACCCCGGCATAACGGCACGAAGACCGCTCAGGATCGTCCTCTACTATCTGCTGGATCCTGCCGCACACGGTATTCTGAACCACCGGGATGCACTCTCATTTCTTAAATCACTGGGACTGCCGGTGAGTTCTCATATTTCCGTCTGTCCCGACATTCGGCGAGTTATCGAGATGTGTGAGGAGTACAGTGACAGGAGAAAGGAACTCGATTTCGATGTCGACGGGATGGTAATCAAGGTCAATTCGTTTTCCGAGCAGGAACGCCTCGGAAGCACGTCTCACCATCCCCGGTGGGCAATCGCCTATAAGTATCCAGCTGAGCAGGTGAAGAGCAAAGTTCTTGACATTGTCATCAACGTTGGAAGAACCGGAGCGCTGACACCCGTTGCCGTTCTCGATCCGGTGACACTCTCCGGGACAACCGTTTCCCGAGCGAGTCTCCACAATGAAGATGAGGTAAAACGGAAGGGCGTACGGATCGGCGATACCGTCCTCATCGAGAAAGCGGGGGAGATCATTCCCCAGGTGGTGAGAGTTCTGGAAGACGAGAGGACCGGTCTGGAAAAAATATTTTCCATGCCTTCCACGTGTCCCGTGTGCGGCTCGAGAGTTTACCGCCCTGAGGGAGAAGTCGTTGCGCGTTGCGCGGGTGCCCGTTGTCCGGCACAGGTCAAGGAAAAGATTCTCCATTTCGGTTCACGGAAAGCCATGGACATCGAAGGGCTCGGTCCGGCAATTATCGATCAGCTGGTGGATCGTCAGCTGGTGACCGATGTGTCCGACCTATACGTCCTCTCAATCGATGATCTCGCAGGGCTCGAGCACATGGCCGAAAAATCGGCCTCCAATCTCGCTTCTGCTCTCGAGGCCAGCAAACGGCAGGGTCTCGAAAGGCTGCTCTTCGGACTCGGTATTCGTTATGTCGGGGTCACCGTGGCCGAACTCCTCGCGATCAGATACCGGACCATGGAAACTCTCCTGAACGTCACGCAGGAGGAACTCGAGGAGATCGACGGTGTCGGTCCCCGTGTTGCCGAATCGGTGGTGTTCTTCTTCTCCCAGCGTGAGAATCTGGAAGTCATCGACAAACTCTCTCGTGCCGGGCTCTCGATGAGTGCGAAAAAAAGTGAAGGTCAGGCCGCAGGGGCGTTCACCGGCAAAACGTTCGTTCTCACCGGAACCCTCGATTCGTACACGAGAGAGGAGGTGGGTGAGCTCATCAAAAGCCACGGCGGGAAAGTTCTTTCATCTCTCTCCCGGAAGGTCGACTTTCTGCTCCTCGGGAAGAATCCCGGTTCGAAACTTTCCAGAGCAAAGGCTCTCGGTGTTGAAGTACTGACCGAAGAAGCTTTTCGCCGGAAACTCGATCCGACTTAGTGGCCCTATTCATAACTACGCTGGCATTCGGCCGACGATGCATCCCGACTCACTGTGTTGCTCGTCGGTTACGTACCCTCCGGGTATGCGCCCTCCTCGCGCCTTGTGGTTCGGGAGCCTCGATGGCCTCGTTGCGTCACCGTATTTATGAACAGGGCCGCTTAGTGCCAAAAAGGCACATGTTCTGCCATTTCAGGGCTTCTAACGCTCGTTTGCATGCCATAAGGGCATGTTTTTGACAGGCAATATGGCAGTTTTCTCCTCTGTGATTTCCTTCTTAATATGACACAAAATCTAACTCTTTAATGTATAATGAGTTATAGTGTTTTTCCTGAAGTCCGAAAAATGGCACATTCTTTGCTTTTTAACTGGGCACAAGCGTCAGAAGAAGATAAACCCCAAACAAGGAGGAGTACCATGACACTGGTAAGATGGAAACCAATGAGAGAGATGTCCTGGATGCCAAGAGATCTCAACAGGGCCTTCAACGAGTTCTTCGGTGTGCCGACAATGACGTCTGATCTTCTGGAGCGGGATTGGGTACCGGCTGTCGACATCTACGAGAAGGACAGTGAGATCAACGTGAAGGCGGAGCTGCCCGGTCTCTCCAAGGATGATGTCTCGATCACGATCGAGAACAACACCCTCACGATCAACGGGGAGAAGAAACGGGAGAATGAAGTGAAGGAAGAGAACTACCACAGAGTGGAGAGGAGCTACGGTAGCTTTCAGAGGTCCTTCTCCCTGCCGTCGACAGTCGACACAGGTAAGGTCAAGGCAACTTTCAAAGACGGTATCCTGATGGTCAGCCTTGCCAAGAGAGAGGAAGCGAAACCGAAGAAGATCGAAGTGGGAGTCAACTGATCAGGTGACGGTGGTTTTGTCCAACAACAGGTATGGGTTCCGGGCTCGCGGGTCAGCGCCGTGGAGCCCGGGACCTCTCCATTTTTCTGTGATTGTGGCTAGTGCTCTGTCATGCAACAACTGACACAT
>CAZZKG010000008.1:0-95602 GCA_964654825.1 uncultured Gemmatimonadota bacterium
TATCCGGCAACATTTCAGTATGTATTTAATCACCCCCAGCGAAATTGACAAGCACGAGAGAATTGTAGTTACCGGGGATATGGAATTCTTGAATAGGGTTTGAAATTACTGGTGTATTCGTTTGGGCACGGTCAGGGTGATCATTTGATGAGGCACATCTTCTATACCATTGAGTGACGTCATTCGCTCTTCTTACCAATCTTACCAATGTGTATGTCCAAGTTCCAGTGCTCTGACAACACCATTGACAAATCGTTGGGCTAGCGTTCCATCCTTGTCACGCTTGGCGTTGAATTCGGTGATGACGAGTCCAGCAAACTTAGGGCTGGAGATAAAGACCTTCAATATCTCCATCGCTTCCCTAAAACTTAGTCCGTGCTCATGAGGAACATCTGCCACCGGAAGATCATGGAAATCAATCACATCCACGTCAAAGTGAACAAGGAACTGCTCCACTTTGTCCTCCAGTTGAGCGAGAGCTTTCCTTGACGCTTCTCTGGTTTTCCCTCGAACTTGGGACACTGAATATTTGAGCATCGAACACTGCTCCAGGCGCTGAGTTTCAGCTTCATCCATCCAACCTGAGTCCAAGTTGTATCCAAACACTGTGATGTCCTCTTCAGACATGAGCGGATAACGATGACCAATGTGGGACAGCTCGTCAGCACCTTTTCCTATGATGTGAGCCAGACCCATTCCGTCGAATATTCCCGAGAGTGTATCTGCCGGGGTGTTCAGATCGGTACCCCCATCAAAGTACATCAGCCCAAGATTGGGGAACTGGCTTACCAAGCCAGCTAGGACACCCAATGTAATTGTACAGTCTCCACCCAGTACAATAGGTTTCGCTCGTTGGCACACAGCACTGTCAACTTGGCCGGTGACTCGTTTGGCCACATCGCAAACAAGGGCAAGATTCTGCTGTTTTGGATGCTGTGCATCAGGGCGAAAGGAGACTTCAGGCAGGTCACCGAAGTCAAGCACTTCCAAGCCTGCCGAACGGAGATGTTCAATGAAGCCTGCACGACGAAATGCCTGAGGAGCTAATTCTTGTCCACTTCCATGTGCACCCGCGCTGGATGGAACACCAATGACGGCAACTCTATTCATACATCACTCCGTTTTATGGCATTACAACCTGACGAGAGGCTCAACCGCCAGGTCCCCATACCCGTAACGAAATGGGTGATCCGTCCGTCTGTCTGCTCCCAGATCTCCCGACCGGCTGTCCGGTAATGGGTAAGTGTGTTCTGATCACGGTCTCCCAAGTCGTCTTCATATTCATGACGGTCTCCCAGGCGATCCTCTGGAGAAATTTTCCTTCGGCCGGGGTGACCGAACGGGTACCGTAATAGGGAATACCTTCCGGGCTACTCCTCCATAACACCGCAAAAAAAACACAGGCTGTCAGATAGGTCCCGTGATAGTTTGGATGGTAACCATCTTCATCATAGAGATCCAGATCCGGATTCTCCATGAGAGACCGCTGCCATGCCAAGCCGACAGGTGAAAGCGTGGCGTCGAGTTCGTCGGCGATACCCTGATAGACCGGTACGAGCTGATCGATCATCTCCGGCTCGTCCCTCCAGGCCCATGTCATGAAAAATACCGTACTGGCACCGCTCTTATGTATTAATTCATCCAGCAGACGTGCGTATGTGTACATGTTTTCGGTGTCTGTTATGGATAACCTGCTGTGCTCCTGCAAAACCACGACGTCCCAATCCCCGTTCCAGATCGTATTAGTGGTATTGTCATTGAACCAGTGATTTCTGAGTGAGGCGCCGGCGATCCAAACATTTTCAGCAGTGACTTGCTGTAATGAATCGGCGGAGTCAACGAGGCCTGCAAGGTGCGTGTCGACACCGTCGTTGAAGCCGGTAAGGCTGTTCCCGACGAAGAGAATTCGAGACGGCGGACTGTACCCTTTTCCCGGTCCGGCAGGGGAATTACCGCTATTACAGTGAACAATCAGAGGAAGCACCAGCAGGAGGATGAATCTTCTGGATGTGATTCTCATGAGAGACAATCTCGCTATCCGGTATCGGAAGGAAGAGGTAAAATTCCGCATTGGTTATCCTTCAGATTGTACTTGACACAACGGGATATGTCAAGTAAGAGACAGTATCAGGCGGAATGACTTCTTCGTCTCAAAAGCATCATATTACGAGTGGAAGTCACGGATTCACAACCAGCATTTCTTCGACACGTCCATCGTTGACAGGGGAAAACACATCGTATATTTTAGCGGGTACCCGGAAATTTGAACTCTCGAGATCCCTCAACCGGAAGCGATTGTGAAGCCAGAGAGAAATTGATTAATCATGCAGGATGACGAAAATACCGGTCAGCCGTCGGAAGACTTCCAGTCTTCCGAGCTCGAGTACCTCTTCAAGCCCAGGGGCGTTGCCATTCTGGGTGCCTCCGAAAACCCCGACAAGATAGGGCACCTCATCCTCAAAAATATCATTGACGGTGGTTACAAAGGCGGCGTGTTTCCCGTCAACCTGAAAAGCAGGAAAATCCTCGGCGTAAAGACCTTCGTTTCAGTTGAAGAGATCAAAAAGACGATAGACATCGCTGTTATTGCTCTCCCGCGAAAAGTCGTCATCGAATCCATCCATCAGTGCGGCAGAGCGGGTGTTCAGTTCCTCGTTGTCATCACCGCGGGTTTCAGTGAAGTCGGGAATCTAGTCGAGGAGAGGGAACTCGTCGCGACCGCCTCCTCCTACGGGATGAGAATTCTGGGGCCGAACATATTCGGCCTGTACTCCTCGGCTTCGAGGCTCAACGCCACCTTCGGACCCCCTGAGATCAGGGCCGGGGCGATCACCATGATCACGCAATCGGGCGCTCTCGGGGTCGCACTCATGGGGAAAACCGTGGTCGAAAAACTCGGCCTCTCAGGCGTCGTTGGCATCGGGAACAAAGCGGACATCTCCGAAGTCGATCTCCTCGAATACATGTCCACCGACAGCCTCACGAGGGCGGTACTCGTCTATCTCGAAGGCACCAGGGAGGGAAAGGAACTCCTCCGGATTCTCAATTCCCTCGTACCACGCAAACCCGTCGTCATGATCAAGGCGGGGAGATCAGCCAAAGGAGCCCGGGCAGCCGCCTCCCACACCGGTTCGCTTGCGGGATCAGACCTGGTCTTCGACTCCGCCATGCGACAGAGCGGGGTGTTGCGGGCACAGGACGTGAACGAAGCCTTCGATTGGCTGAGGGCACTGTCGACCCAACCAGCCCCCGGGGGTGAAGAAGTGGTCATCCTGACCAACGGCGGGGGTGTCGGCGTGATGGCCACCGACGCCGCCGAACGATGCGAGCTGAATCTCCTGGATGATCTGGCATACCTGGATAAAACATTCGGCCCTCATGTCCCTGCCTTCGGAAGTACGAAAAATCCGATCGACATCACCGGGCAGGGACGAGAGGACGACAATATCAGGATACTCGAAAAAGCACTCACCGAAGATCGAATCTACGGAATTGTCGCTCTGTTCTGTGAGATGGCGATCACGAATCCCGACACCCTCTCGAGCAGGATCATCGAAATGATGAAGAAACACACGCACAAGCCGGTGTCGTTTGCACTCATCGGCGGAGAGAAGATGGAGCTCGTGATGCAGCGTCTCAACGATGCGGGGATCCCGGCATACGGTTATCCCGAAGCGGCGGTCTCCGCCCTGTCCGCAATTTACCGATGGTGGCGATACAATTCTGAAGACAAGGGAAAGATCGCTCCGCTCAACGTGGACTTCACTGCCATCAGGGGAGTCATAGAGCATGTACGGAGAATGAACCGACGGCAGCTACTCGAGGTGGAGGCCAAAAAGGTTTTCGAAATCCTCGGTATACGCTCACCTCAGGCACGTGCTGTCCACAGGCTCGATGAATGTATTCAGGCCGCGGAGGAAATCGGATACCCGGTTGTCCTCAAGATCATCTCGCCGGATATCGTCCACAAAACGGAAGCGGGTGGAGTGAAGATCGGGATCGAAAATTCCGATGAAGTTGCGTATGCATACAAATCGATCATGGCAAACTGCAGGAGAGAATTCCCGAGAGCACTCATAAGAGGTGTGACGGTAAATCAGATGATCACGGGTGGGATCGAAACCATTGTGGGTGCCAGTACCGACCCATCTTTCGGTCCGGTGGTGATGTTCGGCCTTGGAGGTATATACGTCGAGGTGTTGAAGGATGTGGTGTTTAGAGTTTCCCCGGTTACCAGAAAAGAAGCCCGGAAGATGGTGGAGGAAATCGAATCATTTCCCCTCCTCCTCGGCGCCCGGGGGGAGAAGGTCAAAGATATCAGATCGATAACGGACGTGTTATACAGAATCGGTGTCCTCGTCGATGTCATTCGAGATATCGCCGAACTCGATATTAACCCTCTTATGGTCATGGACCGGGGAAAGGGGAGCTGGGCGCTGGATGCCAGGATAAGACTTCATGCACAGTAACCGGTGACAAACATACTACTCAACATGTAAAATCGATATATCGAAAGGAGCGAGGGTTATGAAAAAATTTCTGATCACATCGACCAGAACAGGGGCCGGGAAAACGACGATCGCCCTCGGAATTCTGTTGAACCAGAAAGAACAGCTTAAGATATCCTACTTCAAACCATTCGGCGATCACATGGTGACGCGGGAAAAGAAACTCTGTGACAGGGATGCGGAATTGATAGTGGATGTCCTCCGGCTCGGGGTCAATCCATGTGAACTCTCGGTTGCCTTCGACTATGAGACACTGATCGAAGACATGAGTACGGCACAGCTGATCTCCTCGATCACCAGGAAGGGAGAGAAGGTCTTCTTTGGGTACGATCTGGCTCTAATCGAAAGCGCCCGTAACTTTTCATACGGCGGATTCATGGGATTCGATGCAATATCGCTCTCTGAGCTTTTCGAATCTGAAATACTGCTGGTTGCGGATGGTGACGCCGGTTTGATCGTAGACAAGTGTATCATAGTCGAGCAGGTCATAAAAAACAAAAATGTCACCCTCGCCGGGGTTATCATCAACAATGTGCGCGAGGCCGATTTTGATCACGTGAGAAGTATCGCAGTGCCGGCTCTCGAAAAGAGCGGTGTTAAAGTTCTCGGGATCGTTCCTCACTCCCCTACGCTCTTCCAGGCCACCGCGGAGCTCGTGGCGGAGAGACTTGGGGCCAAGGTACTCTCCGGTGAAAAGGGGATCGACAAGCCTATCGGAAAGATCCTCGTCGGAGCGATGCGGGCCGACACGGCACTGCAGATGAGAAGTCTGTACGAACCGAACAAGCTCATCATCACCGGCGGCGATCGAGTCGACATGATTATGACGGCTTTTGATACCAGCACCTCCTGTATCGTCCTCACGGGAAATCTCGTCCCCCATCCCCGAATTCTGGCAAGGGCGGACGAGCTCGAGATTCCCATGATTTCGGTCCCGCTGGACACCTACACGACAGCCCAGGTAATCGAACGCATCAAAGCCGAGACAAGGGCCGAGGACACCAAGAAACTGGAGATCATCAGGGGGCTCGTGAGGGACGAAATCGATCTTGAACAGCTGCTGCAGTAATCTTGCCGGAGGATTTTTCCACCGGCAACTTCGCTCTGCTTATTCATATTAAAGCTGTTTACACCCAACGATAAATAGGGACAGTTACCATTTATTGAAAAATAACATAATGGTGACAAAAAAAATAAATGGTGACTGTCCCTATTTATTTGACATCCACTTCAATTCTCGGAAAGAGAGCCGGGCCTTTCCGTACTATTGTTCCATCCTCCATTCCGTGCCAGATCTCGAGATCCTCGAGAGTTACCATACTGTAACCGCCTTCGAGCCCTATCTGAGTCCACAACTCGAATGCTTTGGAAGGGATCAGCGGTTTTGCAAGAATGGAGATGTGTCTCAGTGATTCGACAAGGTTGTAGAGAACATTGCGAAGCCTTTTTTCATTCGATGAATCTTTGGCAAGCTCCCAGGGAGCGTTATCCTCGATGTACGCGTCAGCTCTCTTGATGAGTTTCCAGACCTCTGCGCAGGCCATGTGGAGTTCGTAGGATTCCATGTATTTCATGTAATTCGACCTGACTGATTCGGCGGCAAGCTTGAGAGGGTCATTGTCCTGGGCCTCGGTCGCTTTCATGATGGTACTGTCCTGGTATTTCTCCAGCATACTGAGGACCCGCGAGAGAAGATTACCGAGCCCGTTGGCGAGGTCGGCATTGTATCGCTCGATAAACCGGGCCCAGGAAAAATCACCATCCTTCCCACACGGAATCTCCCTTATCAAAAAATACCTGACTGCCGCAGCCCCGTAATCTCTGATGATTTCATTCGGATCGATCTCGGCCCCGCTCGTCTTGCTTACCTTCTCCCCCTCGATACTGATAAATCCATGGCCGAATATAGTCCCGGGGAGTTCGATCCGGGCCGACATCAGCATGGCAGGCCAGATGATGCCGTGAAACCTGGTAATGTCCTTGCCGACGAGATGGAAATCGGCCGGCCAGTACCTTCTGAACTTCTTCTCATTGTGGGAGAAACCTATACCCGAAAGATAGTTGATGAGCGCATCGAACCACACGTAGACAACACACTTCTCATCAAACGGGAGAGGGATACCCCAACGGGTACTCGATCGAGAGATGCTGATATCCTTGAGACCGTCCTTGAGAAGATTGATGATCTCGTTTTTTCTCGACTCGGGAAGGATAAAATCCGGGTTCTTCTCGATGTGATCGAGCAGGGGTTTACGATACTTCGTAAGGCGAAAGAAGTAGTTCTCCTCCTCGATCCACTCAGCTTTGATCCCGTGATTGGGACAGAGCCCATCTTCGAGACCCTCCTCATCGTAAAATGTCTCACACGAAACACAATACCACCCCTCATAGGTACCCTTGAAGATGTCGCCCGCATCATAGATTCTTCCAAGCACTTCCTGTACTGAAGCAATATGCCGGGCCTCTGTAGTCCGAATAAAATCATCATACGAGACGTTGAGCATCTGCCATGTGCTTTCGAAGTCTATCGCCATCTTGTCGCAGTAATCCAGAGGATTCATCCCGAGTTCCCGGGCCCTCCTCTCGACATTCAGGCTGTGCTCGTCGTTTCCCATTAAAAAACGAACATCGTAGCCGGCGAGTTTTTTATAACGGGCGATCACATCACCGATGATCTTTTCATATGCGGTGCCCAAATGAGGTGGGCTGTTTACGTAGTCTATCGCGGTAGTGATGAAAAACTTCGGCTGAGTATTGTCATCGTCTCCACTAACCGACATCAAAATTCTTCCTCGTCCTCGTCAAAAAGATCTTCTTCTTCCTCTAAATCATCCAACTCATCGAGGTCTTCCTCGTCGATATCGAGATCCTCATCATCGATATCGTAATCGGAAGGATTTGATTCACTGATTAGCCTGAGCATGGTCCCTCCTCCATTTTCAGACAGTTACCACGTGCGGATTATGCTATCGCTTTGCTCGATAGCATTGCAAGGTCTTCAATACTACGTCGCACACTACAACGACTCATCCATCTCCCGCCTCAGGTCATTAAGAAAAACCTCACGGGTGTTTCCATTACCCTTAACAAGTTCAATTTTACCACTGAAAAAATCAACGCTTTTTACTCTCTCTTTTCCCCTCTTCGTTTTCACCTCCTTTCCAACACCTGGAAATGTATTTTTACACTCGAGGTAGAAGTCTCGTTCATAAATGAGACAGCACATGAGCCGCCCGCAGCAGCCGGAAATGTTGGCGGGATTAAGAGAAAGATCCTGATCCTTCGCAGCTCTCAGTGTGACAGGCTCGAACTCCGTAAGAAACGTACTGCAGCACATCCTTCGGCCGCATCTGCCGAAGCCACCGTGGAGCTTCGCTTTATCTCTGACCCCTATCTGTTTGAGCTCGATTCGCATTTTGAATATCGCGGCGAGATCTCTCACCAGCTGTCGGAAATCAACTCGTTCATTGGCGGAAAAATAGAAGCATACTTTGTTGTCTCCATCAAAATATTCGACTTCGATGAGATCCATCTCGAGACCGTGAGCGTTGATCTTCTCCTGACAGATGCTCATGGCCTCTTCTTCCCGCGCGGTCCTTGCCTTGAATTTGTTCAAATCATCCTGATTGGCAATCCGGAGGACTTTCCCGACGGGCAGTTTCCATTTCTCCTGCCTAATCTGGGCGATACGGCCCTTGGCATGGATCTTCCCTACCTCGACACCCCGCTGATCCTCGACAACAATACAATCACCCAGCTTCAGCGGCAGAGAGAGGTAGTTGATGTAATACCCCCGCCTGTTGGCTCTGTACAGGACCTCCACCATATCAGACATGATCTCTTATCCTGGCACCTTCCTGTCCCGAAATGGGACATTAATCAATAATAATAAACCCGACCGCGATATCAATGCTTCGGTGCCCCTGCCGGCCGCATTGGTTCCCCGATGATGTCATTCCGCTCACTGACCGACATATCTCGCATAAAAACTCAAAGCTTCCTTCTCGGTATCAACACCCTTTATCCGGGCCCCCCCGTTACTGAAAATAATCATCTGAACCCGACCGTCAGAGAATCGGAGATAGAAAGGTGTGAGTTCGACATCACCAAGCCCCTCGAGACGTTCCGAAAGCGCTTCGATCTGCAGCGTCCTTTTTATGTGTGGAGTGACCTGAAAAGCTCCACTCCCACACAGCATCACAACGGCTGTCCTTTTCCTGAACTCGAGGAAGGGGAACTCCCGGTTCACACAGGCAGGGCAATCCTTCTTTCGCCCGACCGCGGGTTCCAGAAACCCGTGTTCCCACAGATCCATCATGAGCATTTTATTCTCTATCCCTTCAGCACCGGCAACGATGAATCGCATCGCCATGCTTGCCTGCCACGCCCCTATGATTACAGGTACGGTCCCGAGGACCCCCATGGTATCACAGGTTCCCAGTTTTTGAGCATCGGGGGGATCGGTGAAAACGCACCTGAAGCAGGGTCCCCGTTCAGGGAGGATGAGCAGACCGGTGCCGCTGGTCCCTATTGCGCCGCCGTAGATCCAGGGAACACCCCCGCTCACGGAATAATCATTGACAAGGTAGCGGGTCTCGACGTTGTCGGTACCGTCGATGATGATCTGCACCCCATCGAGAAGACTTTCGATGTTTCCGGAGTGCAGGTTCTCCATGCGCGTTTCCAGGCTCACCGATGAATTTATCTGAGAAAGCCTCTGTCTCGCAGCGACCGCTTTCGGCAGCCTTTTTTCAACGTCATTCTCGTCGTAGAGGAACTGCCGCTGCAGATTTGAAAGTTCGAGCACGTCTCTGTCGATGAGGATCAGCTCTCCCACACCGGCACGAGCGAGACATTCCGCAGCGGAGGAGCCGAGCGCGCCAAGTCCTACTACTGCCACCCTTGCCTTCTCGAGTTTGCCCTGACCGTCTTCCCCGATGACACGGAGACGTCTCTGCCTCGAATATCTATCCACGGACAACAGAACCTCATTTGTTAATCGCTCAGTGTCTCTCAAACCTCCATTTTAAAATAATAACAGCTTATTTTTTCCTGTAAAGGAGGAGGAACACTGAGGGAAACGGTCCCCGTCGTTACTTCAGGCTATTTTTTGCCTCGGTTGCCCAGGCATCACCGGGATTCAGCTCGAGCACCTTCTCGATTACTCCTTCGGCCTCCCGATATTTCCCGAGGGAGATAAAACAGAAACCGAGGCCTCTGAGAGCTGTAATGTTGTGAGGCGCGAGGCGCAGGGCGAATTCGAACGAGTCTACGGCATCCTGGTACCGGCTCTGCCCGGCGAGAAACACGCCTCGATTCACCGCGACGATCCAGTACCTATCTAGCAGAGAAGTGGCGCGTTCATCTTTGGGGACCGCCGTGTCGATCACTCCCTCGAGTATGAGCGTTTCGTATCCGGGCATATCGATTTCGGCCGCTCGGGAGAGTCGGTACGTCATGAGATGTGGTATTCTCAAATACTCAGGCATGAGGTGCTCTTCATCGAGGAAATCTAGATACACCTCGCCCCTCTCGAGTCCATCTTCGAGTATAGCGTTCCACATCCTTCTGAAGAGTTTCTCGAGATGCGCGGCATCGAACGACTCTCCTCTCTCGAAAGGTCGCACTCCGCGGGAAAATTCACGAAGCGCTTTCCGTGTTTTTTCGGAGTGCCGCACCGGCCGCTCGAGCAGGCCGTTGACATACCAGGATCTTCTCATGAGCTCATAGTCTATCAAAACGACATCAGGTCTGATACCTTCGATGAGTTGCAGATAGATAATTGGCGAGTAAATGTCCCAGCTCTTGGTGACGGCGAGTGCGCTCCCCTCGAGACTGTTGAGGAAATTGAACCCATAGTAGTACGCCAGATGGTTCCGGCTTTTGTCGACCAGGCGGTAATTTCCTGCCATGCTCCCGGCAGCAGCCAAAAGCAACAGGACGATTATATATTTCCTCGCCCTCGCCCTCCCGGCTGTTAACAGGGTGTCGAGGAGAATCGGTACTCCGATGCCGGCCATGAGAGAAAGGCTTGCGTAGGTTGGAAGAAAATAGGGCTCGATGTCAGGAATGTCGTAGTTGAGTGCGTAGAAGAGACCGGCTGCCGTGAGGAGGACAAGAAAGAAAAACGCCTCCGTGCGCCTGGTGAGCATCCCGATGAGCCCGAGTGCCGCAACAACAACTCCCGCAGGGGTGAACTCGGAGATGAGTCTGGGAAAGTACGCCCGTAGGTTCACAAGAAACGCTCCGGTGCCCTCGGTAAACATCCAGACGCGGTACTGCCATCCGGAAACATGAGCGATAAACCTATCGAGTGTCGTGGGATTCCCCCAGTCGAGAACAGGCTTAAGGGCTGACCGTACGGGGAGATACAGATACACACTCAGGCCTAGTGCAAAAAAGAGGAGAGCACAGGCGACACACTCCGGCCGCTTCCAGAAAGAGCGGCTTCTCGTCATAACAGCCGCGAAGAGAACTGAAGGCAAGAGGAGTACGATCATCATGTGGTTTCCGAACGAAAGTCCAAAGAGGAAAGCGAAAAGAAGGAGTCGTCTGCCCTCCCGCTGCTTCCACTCAACAAGCAGAAGATAGATCAGGAGTGAGTACAGGAAGATGGTAAGTGAATACACTTCGGCCTGAGTACTCACGTCCCAGAAGGTCTTCGACAGGGAGAGAAAAGAGGCGGTGAGAAAGGCAGCGACACAGTCACCGGAACCGGATCTGTCCCGGGATAATTTCATCGCTGTCAGGGACAGGAAAAAAACGGCAGCGGCCCCGAACACCGCCGATAGAAGGTTGACCCGGCATGCGGGGGTCTGCATCGGGATGAGGCTGAAGAGCCTGCCGAGCAGAGTGTAGAGAGGATACCCGGTAGGGTGTGCGATCCCGAGTGTGCAGCTGACGGTGATGAGCTCTCCCGAGTCGATGAAATTCACTGTCGGGGATATCGTCGTGAGATAGACCAGAAACGAACAGGAAGCGAGAATTATGGGGAAATTGGGGGAATTGAGTACTCTCATTCGAACCTGGTCCCCAGTTCGATCCTGTTCCCTCTGAGGAAGGAGGCAGCATCCATCCGTTTTCTGCCCTGGACCTGAAGCTCTTCGATGGCAAGCAAACTACTCCCTGTTGCAATCACGATGGCATCAGGAAGAATCTCGACGACCGTCCCCGGCAAAGCGGAATACTCACCCGACATGAGGCGGGCCCTGTAGATTTTGAGCATCCGTCCCCCAAGTGAAGTATATGCGCCGGGTTTTGAATCCAGGGCCCGGGTCAACCGCTCAATGGACTGTGCATCAGCGTCCCAGTCGATCCGAGCATCTTCCTGGCTCACCTTCCGTGCGATGGTGGCACTACCCACCTGTGCCTGAAACTCGGCCTCACCACCGGCAACGAGCTCGAGTCCGTCCAGAAGGACGTCTGCGCATTCCAGTGAGAGTCTCGCTGAAAGGGTGTCCAGCGTGTCACTGCTGTCTACCGGTAATGTCCTCTCGAGAAGTACAGGGCCTGTATCCATACCCTCGTCCATCAGGAAGAGAGACACTCCCGTCTCCTTCACCCCGTCCATGAGTGCGCGCTGAATGGGCGCTGCACCCCGATAGAGCGGAAGAAGCGATGGGTGAAGGCAAAGTGAACCATGTTTCGGGATATCGAGAATCTGCCTGTGGAGCAAGCGGCCGTAAGCGACTACGACACTGACATCCGGCTCGAGAGAATGTATCTGCTCGACGAATGATTCGTTTTTTGTCGAAACGGGTTGTAGCACGGGAAGAGAAAGATCGAGTGACCTCACCTTTACCGGCGAGGGGGATGTGTTACGTCCTCTTCCGCGTGGTTTGTCCGGCTGGGTGATCACGGATATCACCAGGTGTTCGTCTGAGTTGTGAAGCCTGTCGAGAGATGGAATCGAGAAACGGGGGGTGCCCCAGAAAAGGACCCTCATGGTCATTCCTCTGCCAGGTTCTCAGCTTTGACCTTTTTCCATTGGTTGAGGAGGATCTCCCGCTTCAGCGAACTGACCCGGTCTATGAAAAGTATCCCATCGAGATGGTCGATTTCGTGCTGAACGGCACGGGAGAGAAGACCATCAGTTTCTAACTCGAGGTACTGCCCGTTCGCATCGAGCCCCTTCACCCGTACCCATGCCCACCGTTTTACTCTGTCTCTCAGCTCCGGGATGCTCAGACAGCCTTCCTCCTCTACCACTTCGCCCTCATGTTGTGTAATGACGGGATTGACGAGAGCGATTCTCTGTTCACCGTAGGCGTCCATGTCTCCATCCAGAACGATCACCCTCTTCGATTCACCAACCTGGGGAGCTGCAAGACCGACTCCCCCTCCGCCATACATCGTGTCGAACATGTCCTCGATCAGGTTCCTGATAGATTCGTCGACCGATTCGACCTCTGACGCTTTTTGTTTGAGAACCTGGTCTCCGAGGATCCGTATCTTCCTGAATGCCATGATTACACCATACTTCTTTCGCGAGGCCCGCTACTTCCTGGCAGGCTGCGTCGAAAGCCGTGCCACCTTTGACCTCTCGATGGTAAGCGTTGTCTTATCATCAACCTTGAGCTTGAGCTTGTCATCCTGGATAGAGGTAATCTTTCCAAAGACGCCGCCAGCGGTCACTATTTCATCTCCCTGCCGCAGGGAATCCACCATCTGCCGGTGTCGACCCTGCTCCTTTTGCTGGGGCCGGATCAGAAGAAAGTAGATAATTGCCACCATTGCCAGGATCGGCAGGAGTGATACCAGGGGGTTGCCCGACGAACCCTGCCCGCCGGCCATAGCCATCAACGTAGGGAAACCTGGGAACATAGAGTTCATCCTTTCGTTTGAACTACCCGGGGAACATCAGATCTTCCTCTTCTTCTCACGTGAATCTTTGTAGAAAGTATAGAACTTTGCCGCAAGTTTTTCAAGGCTGGAGATACGAATGGCCTCCCGTACCTCCTCCATGAAATGCGCGAAAAAGTGGATATTGTGAATGGTCGTGAGCCTCACTCCGAGTATTTCACCGACGTTGTGGAGGTACCTGACATAGGCCCGGGAGAAATTCGTGCACGTGTAACACGTGCAGCCTTCCTCGATGGGCTCCTCCTGCTTTGCAAATTCGCTGTTTCGCATCTGGAGACGTCCCCCGGCGGTGAACACCGTCCCGTTTCGACCGAGCCTCGTGGGAACAACACAGTCAAAGAGATCCGCTCCGGCCGAGACAGCTTCAATGATGTCCGTGGGATACCCGATACCCATCACGTATCTCGGCTTGTGGTCGGGAAGCTCAGAAATCGACTTGATCATCATGTCGAGCATGGCATCTTTCGGCTCTCCGACCGAGAGCCCTCCGACGGCATAACCGTCCATGTCGAGATCGATCATCTTTCCGGCCGATTCACTTCTCAGATCCGGATAGACGCTGCCCTGGGTGATACCGAAGAGAACCTGGCCGGGATTGGTGATCTCTTCCTTCTCAAGACTTCGGAATACATCCCGCGAGGAAGACGCCCAGAGACAGGACCTTGTCACAGAGTCCGCCGCACGTTCCCTGGTACAGGGATACCCCGGACAGTCGTCGAGGACCATTGCGATGTCCGATCCGAGAGCCGCCTGGATTTCAACCACCTTCCGCGGTGTGAACAGGTGACGGGAGCCGTCATAGTGAGATTGAAACGTGACGCCGTCTGCGTCGATCCTGTTGAGGTCCCGGAGACTGAATACCTGGTATCCGCCGCTGTCGGTGAGGATGGGACCCTCCCAGCCCATCAATTTGTGGAGTCCGCCGAAGTTGCGAATGAACTCGTGACCGGGTTTGAGGTAGAGATGATACGCATTGGAGAGTATGATCTGCGTGCCCGCTTCATGCAGCTCCCTGGGGGAGACGGCCTTCACCGTCCCCTGTGTCCCCACCGGCATGAATGCCGGTGTTTTTACCGTGCCGTGGCCGGTTACGAGTTTTCCCGTCCTCGCGCTGCCTGATTTTTCCACAATTTCAAACTTCACACGTCGAGTCCTCGACTCAGGTGATCAGACAACAAGCATCGCATCCCCGTAGCTGTAGAAACGATACCCCTCTCTCACCGCCTCACGGTACGCTTCTTCGAGGAGCTCCGTTCCGGCGAAAGCTGCTGTGAGGACCAGGGTCGTGGACCTCGGCAGGTGGAAATTGGTGAGAAGGACATCGACATTTTTAAACTCATGCGGTGGGTGGATAAATATATTCGTCCACCCGCTCCCTGCGGAAAGGGGAGCCCCGCCGAGTGTTTCGAGGGTCCGCACGACGGTCGTCCCCACCGCGATGACTCTCCCCCCGCGGGCCCGTGATTCGTTGAGGACACCGGCAGCCTCTTCACCCACCCGGTAGAATTCGGCTTCCATCTCATGCTGTTCCACTTTTTCCCCTCTCATGGGCCGGAAAGTCCCGGGGCCCACGTGGAGACATATTCTGGTCAGAGACACACATTTCCCCTCGATTTCCCCGAGAATCTCTTCTGTGAAATGAAGTCCCGCCGTCGGCGCGGCGACGGCTCCCGGACATGAGGCATACACGGTCTGGTAGCGGGAACGGTCGGCATGTCCCGGCTCTCTCTTGATGTAGGGCGGCAGCGGCACTTTGCCGTAACGTTCCATCACCTCCCACGGATCAAGTTTCCCGAAGTCGACCACTTTCCTGCCGCCGGCGAGCTCCCTGTTTATCAGGACGTGATCTCCACCACCGCCACCGAGGCAACAGATCTCACCGGTCCCGGCTCTCTTCGACGGCCGTGCCATCGCCTCCCACAGAGAACCCTCGAGCGGCCTCACCAGGAGAAGCTCGAGTTCCCTGCCGGAGGACGTCGAGGTAATGAGACGGGCATGCACGACTTTCGTCTCGTTTACCACGAGACAGTCTCCTGATCCCAGAAAACCTACCAGGTCGGGAAACGTCCGATGGGTAATTGTGCCGGCCGACCGATCGATGACGAGGAGTCTCGAAGTCCCTCTCTTTTCGGGGGGCTCCTGGGCAATTTTCTCAGCAGGGAGATCGTACTCGTAGGTATCACTGAAAAAATTCATGCCGGGTGAACCTGTCTCTCTGTCATGATGAAACCAGCCTCTACCACTTCAGGAATGGGTTGAGAATGATGGTGAGGAGTACGCTGAGGAAAATACGAATGATGCTGGAAGAGTGGACACAATGTCAGGTTTCACTCCCGAAGAGATCGTCCTGAACGGCCCCCCGCACCGAAATGCCCAGGTGTTCGTAGACTTTTCTCGTTGCTCTTCTTCCCCGCGGTGTTCTCTGCAGAAACCCGCGCTGGATGAGGAACGGTTCATACACCTCTTCGATTGTATCCCCCTCCTCACCAACGGCGACAGCCAGGGTGCCGATCCCGACCGGGCCACCGTCGAATTTCTCGATGAGGGTCCTGAGAATGCGTATGTCCATCCCATCGAGCCCCTCTTCATCCACTTCCAGCATTCGGAGCGCCATTTCGGCAACATCTTTGTCGATAATCCCCCTGGCTTTGACCTGGGCGAAGTCCCTGACCCTCTTCAGGAGACGGTTCGCCACCCGGGGAGTCCCTCTCGCACGTTTTGCTATCTCCACCGCTCCGGGGGCATCAATCCCGATACCGAGTATCTCCGCCGATCTCCTCACCACCTCGATGAGCTCATCTTCATTATAGTAATTGAGCCTGGCGACAACTCCGAACCTCGCTCGCAACGGAGACGTAAGCAACCCGGCTCTCGTCGTCGCCCCCACGAGGGTAAACCGGTTGAGGTTCAGCTTCACCGAGCGGGCGTGCGGACCCTTGTCGATTAGGATGTCCAGTGTGAAATCCTCCATTGCCGGATATAGGTATTCCTCGACCGTCCTGCTCAACCGGTGGACCTCATCGATGAAGAGGATGTCACCCTGTTTGAGATTGGTGAGGATGCCTGCAAGGTCACCCGCTCTCTCGAGTACCGGCCCCGAGCTCTTCCTGATGTCGACACCGAGTTCCCTGGACAGGAGATGAGCAAGCGTGGTTTTCCCGAGCCCGGGAGGTCCGTAGAAGAGGCAGTGGTCGAGCACTTCACCTCTCTTTTTCGCTGCTTCGATAAAAACCTCGAGGTTCTCCTTCACCTTCTCCTGGCCGATGAACTCATCGAAGCTCCGGGGCCTGAGAGACAGGTCAAGCTCCCGTTCTTCTTCGAATGGTTTCGGATCCGTCACTTTCTTCTTCATCTCGAACTCATTTCATTCACTCTCATGAGCGCCCTCTTGATGAGATCCTCGGTGTCGAGGTTTCTCCCGTCATGCTCGATCACTCCGAGTACCGCTCTCCTCGCCTGGGCAGGGTAGTATCCGAGTGCGATGAGAGCCTTTATAGCTTCCTCTTCGACGAGCCTCAGAGGCTGGTCCCCGGACCCGGCGGGTACGGCATGAGGCAGCTTCCCGGCGAGCTCGATCACAAGTCTCTGAGCGGTCTTCTTGCCGACTCCGGAAACCGTCGAGAGGACTTCCACTTCTTTCCTCTCGATCGCCTCACTGAGTCTCTGATATGAGATAGAAGAAAGAATGGTGAGAGCGAGCCTCGGACCGATACCGGAGACCCCGAGGAGGGACTCGAATGTTTCCCTCTCTTCCTCACTCATAAATCCGAACAGCTCGAGATGATCTTCCCGCACATGAAGATAGGTGAGGAGCCTGACCCGCTGCCCTTCCTCACCGATGTCCTCGAATATGCTCGAGGGGATGTTTACCCTGTATCCGACACCACCGCACATGATCAGGACGAGATGGGGTTCTTTTTTTACGAGGTTGCCTTCGACCATCCCGATCATACGGAAGCAGCCTTCCTTCCCATATGGCAGAGAGCGACGGCTATACCATCAGCCGCATCCAGGCTCTGGAGCTCTCCTCCGATCGAGGTGGTCGCGATGACCATGGCTCGTACCTGCTCCTTTGATGCCGATCCCCTCCCTACAACCGACATCTTAACTTCCCTGGGGGCATACTCGGCTATAGGGATACCACACGAGGCGCCGGCGAGAAGAATTACACCCCGTACCTGAGCGATCACCGTGAGTGATTTCACATTGACACTGTAAAAGAGATCCTCCACGGCGACTGCATCGGGTGAGAAACGCTCGATGACATCGATCAACACTTTATAAATTTCGTGAAGTCTAGCAGGCAGGGGCTCCCCGGGATCCAGAGTGATCACACCACTGGTGAGAACCTCGGGACGCGCAGCACTATCTTCCACCAGCCCGTAGCCGGTTGCAAGACTACCGGGATCGATACCAAGAATCTTCACCGCCGACCCTTTCGCACTCTTTCAGCTCAAGCTATCCAGGAGTTCTTCATCCATATCGAAGTTGGAGGCAACCTTCTGAACATCATCGTGCTCCTCGAGGCTCTCCACGAGTTTAAGGACCTTCTCGGCGTCCTTTCCTTCGACCTTTACATAGTTGCTGGGAATCATCGCCACTTCAGCGCTCTCCACTTCGATACCCTTTTTGATGATGCAATCCTTTACTCTCTCGAGCTCCCCCACCTCAGTGGTAACCGTATAATGGCCCTCCTCCGAGGAAAAATCCTCTGCACCGCATTCGAGCACGGTATCCAGGATAACATCCTCGCTGTATCTCCCGCCATCGATGTAAATCTGGCCCTTCTGAGTGAACATCCACGCCACACAGCCGCTGGAACCGATGTTCCCTCCGTGTTTCGTGAAGATATGCCGCACCTCGGCGATGGTCCTGTTTTTGTTGTCGGTGAGCACCTCGATAAAAATGGCCACTCCGCCCGGACCGTACCCCTCGTAGGTACCGCTCTCGTAGTGTGTACCGGGAAGCTCTCCGGTACCTTTCTTGATGGCACGCTGGATGTTGTCCTGGGGCATATTGTTGGATTTTGCACTATCCACAGCGGTTCTGAGTCGTGGATTGGAATCAAGATCCCCACCACCCTCTTTCGCAGCGACCATGATCTCCTTGATGAGCTTGGTGAAAATGCGGCCGCGCTTGGCATCTTCCGCCGATTTTTTTCTTTTGATCGTGGACCACTTGGAATGACCGGACATCTGACGTCTCCTCGTATGACAAGCAGAAATTCACCCCGGATTATGAAAATATATCCCCGTCCCGGGAAAAAATCAACCTGCTCATCCAGACTGAAGCCCGGTGGATCAATGGTATTGACACACATCTCCTGTTTGATTTTAATAGGGATAGGGGTTAAACGAATCTCTGATCTTGAAACCGATGACGAAAGGAAGGACACGCGCTGCCGTGGTGAATCACCCCGAGCTCAGGAGCCCTCCTCCCAGGCTGAAGAAAAAAAGGTTCGACCACACGGAAAAGGCGAAAAAGCGCCGGGACAGGAAAAAGAAACAGACGAAAGCCTCCGTAAAAAGGAAACTCCTGAAGGACTTCCGGAATGCGCAACACCACCTGAACATCTATAACAGGGTAACTGCACGGGAAGCTCTGAGCTTTCACCTTGAAAAGGCTCTCGAGGCCCTGGACAGCTGTCTCGAAACTCGGCCGGGCAACCACATGCTGAGAGCACAGCGATCCATCTGCCGGGATGAACTCTGGGAGATCCGGCGGCTCGAAAAGGTGGACACAAAACGAACAATCGAGATCATTATCGATCCCGACTGGCACGGCTGACCGGGGGGGAGAAAACCAGCGGCAGCATTGAGATGCGTCGGCTCTGACTTATCTGTCACCCCCCCCCGTAGGCATGGGGGAAAGGCCTCCCCGGAAGGAATTTCGTCGGGCACTATTCTTGCTATATATTGAGAGGGATGATTTTTCCCTCGTGGCATGGATACCGCAGGGCGAGTTGTCGGACTTCGTATGACGCGACACGTTTACCCGAACGGCAGGGAGACGTATCCTCGGTTTACGTCACTTCCCTGCGCAGACTGTTATGAAGGATCAGAACAGGACTAGAGAAGAGCTCCTCCGCGAGTTGGGCAGGCTGAGAGGTGAATACGAATCGATAGAGGGACCCGTGTCGAAGCCCGGATCATCCGGAGACGGCCGGAACCCGGCCAGGAACTCGGGCGGTTCGAGTGAGATCCACACCCTCCTGGCCGCCATTGCGACCCGATTGATCGAATCGAAGCCGGAGGAGTTCGACGGCTGGACAAGGGAAACCCTCAGGGCAGTCGGGGAATTCACTGGTGCCCGGCGCTGTTTTGTCCTCCTCTTTCACGATCGGTCGAGAAGTGTGATAGAAGAAACTTTTGAGTGGTGTGTCGAAGGGACCGATCCGAGGATGCACAAACTCCGTGGGGTTGATGTCGAGGGCTTCCCATGGCTCATGCAGAAGCTGTCCCATCTCGAAATCCTGCAGGTATCTCAGATTTCGGAATTCCCACCCGAAGCGGAAACGGAAAAGAACCTCGCCGGCTCGCTGGGAATACACTCTGGTGTTTTTCTCGCTCTGATGAGGAGTGGTGTCATCCAGGGTATCCTCGGTCTCGCCGTCGATAAGGAAGACATCATCAGGTCCGGAGAGACGTTGACACTTCTCCACGCCGTCGGGAAAATCATCGTATCCAAACTGGAACGCCGGCGGGAGAGAGAAGCCCTGTCCCATAACAATACTCAGCTTCACGCACTGTTCACCTCTACCCCCATCCCCCTGTTCGTAATCGATCACCACAGACGGATCCATCGGACCAACCGGGCCGCCCGGGCTTTCTGCGGACTCACCGAGGAGGAGATGTTGGGAAAGCGCATCGGGGGGGCGATGCACTGCGTGAACGACGCCTTAGGCATCGATGGTTGCGAATCGGCTCCGGCCTGTGAAGACTGCGTGCTTCGCAGAACCATCCTAGGCATTTTCGAAACAGGTGAAGAAATTCTCGGCCTCGAGACCGATCTGACGGTAGCGGGAAACGGCGGCAGCGAGACTCGGACGGTGCGGATCAACGCGTCTCTCTTCGATAAAACCGAGATACCGAGGGTTATTGTCGGACTCGAGGACATCACCGAGCAGAAACGTACTGAGGCTGTAGTTTGGAAGGAGAGAGACATCGCACAGAAATACCTCGATGTCGTGAGAGTGATACTAGTTGCCATCGACTCGCACCAGCAGGTGACACTCATCAACAGGATGGGCTGCGAGATCCTGGAATATGGTGAAGAAGAAATCATCGGGAAGAACTGGTTCGACTGCTTCCTCCCGGACACGATAAAGGCAGAAGTGAAAGATGTGTTCAAAAGATTGATGGCGGGGGAGGTCGATACCAGAGGAGTCAAATACTTCGAGAATCCCGTCAGGACAAAAAGCGGGCGTGAAGTGCTCATCAGATGGCACAATACAATCCTCCGGGATGAGGAGGGGAATATCACAGGGACTCTCAGTTCCGGAGAGGACTTCACCGAGCAAAAACGCGCCGAAGAGGAACTGCTGCGACAGCGGATCAGGTTCGAAAAACTGCTGGAGGAACGGACGGCCGAACTCAGAGTATCGAACGATAACCTGCTGACGGAGAAAGCTGAACGGAAACGGCTCGAGGAGAAGCTGGCCCGGGTCCTCTCCCGGACCACCGGCGGCGGGAACAGAAGTAAATAACTCATTGTCCTGCTATCAATTACACCCCTTCGACATGCCTCCTGCCACATAGCCCACATCACACTCATACCACACTGGTTGACAAAACCGGTTTCTTGTGATACAATTTCCGGTAACATGATGTGAACACTGTCCTTCACCCACTTCACGCGAAGGAGGAACAGGGATGAGGAAATTCATTCTTTTCCTGATGGTAATGCTGCTTACCGTACCAGCCCTGGTTATGGGCGGTACGGACCGTGTGGTCCTGGCCGAGCTCGGAACCGCAACCTGGTGAAACTATTGCCCGTACGCTGATGACGCCCTCGACAGGTTGTGGGGGGAATTCGGACGACAAGAGTTCATCGCTCTTTGCTACCATCCAACCAGTGACGAGTTCGGAACCACCGAGACGCAGAACCGACTCAACTGGTACGGACTTTCAGGATATCCCACCTGCTGGTTCGACGGCACCGACCCTTACGTAGGAGGGAGCAACTTCACCTACCAGGGATACCGGACCAGGGTAACCAGCCATCTCAACGATCCCGCTCCCGTATCCATCGATCTCACAGGATACGTTGACGCTTCCAGCGGGTCGGTCGACGCCCATATCGAAGTGCTGGATGAGGTGACGCAGACCAGTGTCGTCGTACAATTCGTGGTATATGAGGATTACGCACAGTCGGGCTTCACAGAGTACCGCTTCGTGGTCCGGGACATCCTGCCTTCCCAATCTCTCGGCATATCTCAGCCGGGCGAGAGTGCGGACTTCACCGCTAACTTCAACGTCCAGACCGCCTGGGATGAATCCGAAATCGGCGTTGTGGTCTTTGTACAGTCGATGAGTTCCAAGGAGATTCTCCAGGCCGCGAAACTTTCCGATGTCATCACGACGTGGTCACCCCAGTCACCGACCGTGGTGCGGGGGACCGATCTCACCATGGATGCCGTTATCGAGAATGTAACCCCGGGCTCCGAAAACGCTGATTTCTGGCTCGAGGTGTATCTGCCCAACGGTGAGCCGTACACCGGGAATCCGGTACTGGGTCCGGTCAATTTCACGGTGCCAAACGGCTTTCTTAACACGTTCAATCCCAGTCTGTTCATACCGGGTACCGCACCACTCTGGACCTTTACCTTCAAGGGCAGAGTCGGAGAATACCCGTGGGACATCTGGCAGACCAGCAGTTTCGATGTGACGGTTACGGAATGATGGAAGATGAAACGGGTTTGATCGACCGATGATATCGGGTCGCCCCCGTTTCGTAACAGACACACACAATACATGTGCCGGGGATCCGTCGGTGAGGAACCCCGGCACTTTTATTTTCGAGAATCAATCCCCGGCAGGGTAATTTCAGAAGGTGTAAATCAGCGGATTGGTCTCCCCCTGTCTCACTCCCTTCTCGCCTATCGTGCCCCCGTTGAACGAGAGGTATCCGTAATTCCCGTAATGAACGATTTTCCTGGATGGAGCCGCGACTTCTTCGAGGTTACTGCCGCAGAGAAAGACGACCGCTTTCTTCGAATTGAAGGGGTTCCGTATCACAATCACCACACTCGCGGGATCTGCGATGTCCTTCCCGTTCAGGAGGAATCCGCCTTTATCGAACGAGAACCCCCGGGGAAGATATCGCATCAGCTTCTTCGCGATCACGTTCTCATCGGGGCGGCCTATCACGAACAGGGAGCGGGTGCGGAGATCGGATTCCGTCAGCTCTTCATCCGGCATGATCCTGACCTGCTCCTCCTTCCCCTTGAAGACCTGCGCGATATCCCGGTAATCATCCTCCCCGGCGTCCGATCCGCCCGAGGGAACAATCAAGATAGCGTTCTTGTCACCGAGAACAGTCGAGATGGTCGGTTCTATCTCGAGTGGATCGAGCCGTCTGAACACATCACAGTGCTGATCGATGAGCAGTCTCGAAGGAGGACTGTCCGCCCGTATCCTGAATTCTTCCGAGAAATCCGAGAGAGCGACGAGTTCCTCGATATTTCCCGTTTCGGTCTCGAGAATGACCGGTATGTGGAGTCGATAGAAATCATCATCATCGATGACCTGCTTGAGTCTGAAAAAGACCTCATATTCCTCATCCTTCTTCTTTTTCTTCACATTGTCCAGCCGGACAATGGGTGCCCCTTTCCTGTCGACCCACTGATCGAAGTACCAATCCATATCTTCCATGGCGATCTCGCTGAAAATGCTCTGGATGTCGTCCCAGCCGGCTTTTTTAAACAGGTACCTCATGTAAAGAGTCCTGAGGGCTCTCACGAACTTGGCCTCACCCATATAGCTCCTCAGTTGATGAAAGATCATCGCGACCTTTCCGTAGCCAAGTGCCCGGGTGGCCGGTGTTGTCCTGCTTGTAAAAGACCGTACCGGTTGATCGTTCTCACCGTTGACATATACCGTGTAGTCCCGTAGCAGATTTTTCCGGTATTCGACTCCTTTCTCAACCGATTGCTCCTCCTTGTAGTGATGATCGGCGAGATAGGTGGTGAGCCCCTCACACCAGTTGCCCCGTTTATAATGGACAAACACCCCGTTACCCCACCAGTTGTGAAGCACCTCGTGCCCGAGTGAAGTGTAGACAATGAAGGGCAGCCTGATTACTCTGCTTCCTAGAAGTGTAAACGAAGGCATGCCGTACCCGGTTGGGAAAAAATTTTCTACGATGGCGAATTTTCCGTACGCGTAAGGACCGATCATCTCTTCGTACATGTCAATATACCGTGCTGTGGCTTCGAGATACGATTCGACGAGGTCTTTCGATTCGGGCATGAAAAAAGCGTAGATCTCGATACCGGCGTGATGGAGGACGGTCACTTCCCACTTCCCCATGATCAGATAGATTGCATCACTCGGACAATTCGACACCCAGGTCGTGATTACCGAACTCCCCGCATCCTCCCTCGAGACCTGCCTCCCCTGGGAGACGGTCTCGTAGCCCTCCGGAGTGACCGTCGTGAGATGGAAACGGGTCATCGAGCCCTCGAATACCGGGTACCAGAAACTCACCTCACTGAGAAACGCCCCTCGTTCCTCGATGAGACCGGATGTCTCATCGGCGATGCTTGTCCTTGAAAACTCAGGGACGGTAAGCGAGTCGAATATCACACCCCGGTAACGCACCTCCAGATTGACGGGATCATCGCCCCAGGACCCCTGGACACGCACGAGTCTGGCGTTTTTGTAGGCTTCTTCCCCTCCTTCACCTGCATCTTCCACAATATCGGCGATCCGGTAATCGACGATTTCCTCGAAAGGAACGTCTTCTTCATCGATCCTCACGCCATCGATTTTGAGTGATTTATTTAGAAAAAAAGCTAGAGAACCGTCTACGGGGAAAACTTCCATCCTGTCAACCGCTTTGAGACTGTGTTCGGCAGGTGACAGCTCGATGTCGATCACGTGTGAAACTGCAGCAGGGTCCCATCCGGTCCCGAAAGTCATCGAGGCGAACGAGAATGAAAATATTGTCATCACACCGAATATCACAACACTGAAAATTATCGAAGGACGGTCCATCGTTCCCTCCGCGACGGGTGACCGGCTTCACCCGCCGTCGTGATCACCCGTATCTGGTACGCAAGAAATTTATCAGCACAACTGCCGGATACCGCGCGGCAGTTTAAATGATCCAGACTCTTTTCACACTTCTCCCGGCCGGGATCTTAATAAAGATAGTCGATCCCCAGGCCGACCTGAAGTTCCGTCGAGTTACCGAACATGAGGTCGAGCTCGAAGTGAGCCGCCAGATTATCCCTGAACTGAAACTGGTTACCGATCGGGAGGATACCCCCGAAGTCGGATTTACTCGCGCCGAGCCGCGAGAAACGGGACACTCCCAGAAGAATCCCGGCATACGGAGAGAGCAGAGCATCGCTGCCTTCCATAGGGAACGTCCTCCCCAGTTGAGGTCCGAAACCGATTGTCAAAATAGTGGTACTACTGCCGGTCCACACGTCGAACACTCCCGCGAGTGTCAGATCAACATCATCTCCCATCGACTCCTGCATCACACCATACCTGAAATCAGCACCGAAAACAAACATGGTAACTTTTGAATCTCTCGAAAACCCGATCTTCGGAGATATGTCGATTCCCTCGGCCATCCCGTAACGGGCATGGGCAACCCAGGCGAACGAGGGGAAAGATCCGAGCACAAGATCTGTTCCAACCGCGAGCTGCTTCTCTTCCATCACCTGCGCGGACCAGTAGATCCCCGCCTGGGAAAAACCGCTCCTGGGGATTATCACGAGCAACACCAGCGCACAAACAACCAGCAGACTTCTCGATTTCATGGACTCCCTCCTTCCGGCTCACTGAAATGGTTCCTTACTCGCTCCCGGTGTTACCTAAGATTATAAAGTACGCGAAACCGTGTCAACTGTTTTTCAAAACGGGATGTTTGACAGGTTCTGTAAAGGGCTTTAACTTGTAAAAAACACACTTGCAGTCAGAATTGATGTTTACCACAAAAAGGAGCAATCGATGCGAAGGCAGATATACACGTTCACGCTTTTTTTATTGTGTCTCTCGATCAGCCTCCCCCTGTTTGCCGATCACAGGAGGGATGTCGTCCGGATTTCCACACCCGATGAGATCACTGCGGCACGTGTTCTCTCCATGGGCCTGGATGTCGTCAGGGCAAAACCCGGCGCTTATCTCGAAGCTCTTCTCCGGCCGGATGAAATCGACCGGTTGAGAGAACGGGGATTGACCATCACCGTCGAGCGGGAGAACCTTGGAAAGATTCTTGCGGACAGGAACAGAACCGGCGGCACATCATCGATGAGGTTCGGTGAAGGTACGATTGGCGGCTACTACACCTATGATGAGACGATCGACATCCTTGATTCACTCATCGCAAATGATACTCACGGCATCATCTCCGGTCTCGACACTATCGGTATGTCCCATCAGGGCCGGCCGATAGTCCTCTTCACGGTTTCCGACAACCCGGACGACGACGAGGGTGAGCCGGAGGTACTGTACGATGCGCTCCACCACGCCCGTGAGCCGATGGGACTGATGAACCTTCTGTATTTCCTCGAACAGCTGATAGACAACTACGGCAGCTCCCCCCAGATCACCTACCTCGTGGACAACCGGAAGCTCTGGTTCGTTCCCATCGTGAACCCTGACGGCTACGCGGTCAACGAGTCGATCTACGTCAACACCAGTGAATTCGGTTTCTGGAGAAAGAATGTCCGGGACAACAACTCCAACGGAGTATTCGACGACTGGTACGACGGAGTGGATCTCAACAGGAATTACGGGTACGAATGGGGCTATGACGACTACGGGTCGAGCCCCGAGCCGAGTTCGGGAGTGTACCGGGGTCCTACCGAATTTTCCGAACCTGAGACGTGGGCGATCAAGGACCTGTGCGAAAGCCGTTCGTTCGAACTCGCGCTGAACTATCACTCGTACGGAGACCTGCTCATCTTCCCGTGGGGGTACAGCGACGCGGAAACCGCCGACTCCCTGGTCTTCAGGGAGATCGCCGATCGCATGACCGAACTCAACAACTACCAGTTCGGCACGGGGTCACAGACCGTCTACTACGTGACGAACGGCGACGCGGACGACTGGATGTACGGCGAACAGATCACGAAAGACAGAATTATCTCGATGACCCCGGAGATCGGCGATACGAATGATTGGTCCTATTTCTGGCCCCCTGAGGAAGCTATCCTCCCTCTTGCGCAGGAGAACCTCTACCCGAACATCTTCCTGGCCCTTGCTGCCGGGTCCCACGTGGCGATCAGCGGTACACCACTGATCGACGACAGTACGGGGGATGGGGACGGATATCCGGACGAAGGAGAAGCAATCGACATCACGGTGACGCTTAAAAACGTCGGTGTATCGCAGACCGCTACGGGCCTGACGTGTGAGCTCAGCACGGTGTCTCCTTCGGTGACGGTCACGAAAGAGACCGCAGCTTTCGACGATGCCGACGTCGGGCAGGAAGTCGATAATTCCCTCGACGTGTTAACCATCCAGATAGCTGAGACAATCGTACCTGGTGAGATCGCGAAGTTCTATCTCGCGATAAGCGGCGATAACGGGTATGTGAACACCGACTCCTTCGACCTGCTTCTCGGTACACCACAGGTGATATTCTATGATGGAGCGGAAGAAGGCCTCGTGAACTTCACGTCCGACAGGTGGGATGTCGTCTCACAGCACGCAAGCGCGGGTACCTTTTCATTCACGGACAGCCCCGGCGGAAACTACCGTTCCAATGCAAATGACATAATGACCTGTCAGGTAGCACTGGACCTGTCGGATGCAGAGAATGCCTACCTCACCTATGACGCGAGATGGGAGATCGAGAAGGGCTATGATATCGGACAGGTCGAAGTCAGCAGGGACGGGTCGGACTGGGTGACGATGGAGGCTACCGGCACATTCCCCGGGTCCGGATACACATCCTACCAGGATCCCGAAGAAGAGGGATACCAGTCGAGGCAGATCGTATTCACTCCCGAGCGGGTGAACCTGAGTGAATTTCTGGGTGAGGGTAACGAGACCGTCACCTTCAGGTTCGTGCTGCAGAGTGATTACGGCCTTGAGTTCGACGGCTGGTACATCGACGAGATCAGGGTACTCTCCTACGGGATCGGCAGCGGGGTGAAGGACAACGGGACGAACAGGAAAGTTCCCTTCGCTTTCGGGCTCGGCCAGAACTATCCCAACCCCTTCAACCCCACGACCACCATATCATTTGAAGTTCCCGGAGACGGTGGGACAAAAAATCAGACGAGACTGTTTATCTATAACATGCGCGGCCGCCTGGTCAAAACACTCGTGGACAGACCTCTCGAACCTGGCAGTCATCGCGTCTCCTGGAACGGGAGGAGCGACACGGGAGAGGTTGTCGGTTCGGGGCTGTATATCTACAAATTAGAGTCGGGGGGAGAGACTGCAACGCGCAAAATGGTTCTCCTGAAGTAATCAAACCCGACACCGGGGCACTCAACGGCAGGAGGCAGGCTGCACACCGAAACTTCGGTGAGTTCTGGACGGCGGACCATACTCTTAAGGGTTACGGAGGTTCAGCGGATCAGAACCATTTTCCGCACAAACGTCTTCCCGGCAACCTTCAGCGTGCTGAGGTAGACTCCGGAACGGGAAATATCTCCCCGATCGTCCCTTCCGTCCCACACCACGCTGTGGTTTCCTGACTCGACTTCCCTCTCGATCAGAGTCCTCACGAGCCGACCCCGCACATCGTATACCTCAAGACTCACGGGAGTGAGTGACCCGGCATCAACCGATACGTTGAAGGATATCGTCGTTGCCGGATTGAATGGGTTGGGATGGTTCTGATCCAGGGAAGCCCCGGGGACGAGATGTACCGGCCGCTCATCCTCGATCCCTGTGGGTTCATCGATAAGGATTCCGATCCCGAAATTGCCGGCCGACTCGTTCCACCCGACGTCGACAGCGTAGTAGAAGGAGCTCCCATCGTCACAGACTCCCCGCATGGAGATTCCGGGGGGCTGGGTCAGCACCACATTTTTTACGAAGATCCAGAACTCTCCGGTAACCAGAACGCCGGCGCTTCTCAAATCTACGGGCATCCATCTGTCTTCGTACTCGGGTGTTATGACTACGGATCCGTAACCTAATATTCGGGAGGGAGAAGTCGTGTCGGGGAGAGTGTGTATAATATACAACTCAACCTCATCCCAGACATCGTAGTGCAGCCAGACCTCATCGAGAGTGACGGAGTCCTCTCCCACATCGAATCTCACTGCCTCGGTAAGGTATGTCCCCGACGCCCAGTAAAGAGCATTGTCCCCGGGGTCGAACGAGGTTACGAACTCACCCTCGAGCGACCCCCCGGAAAGGATGAGCAGCGGCATAATGATCAGCAGGGCGATCCATTTTTTCATTTTAGGCCTCACCTATTGTTCTTGGTACGGGATCATGGGATCGACATCTATCTCCGGAATGTTCACCGCACTGTATACGTTCA
The DNA here is from genome assembly GCA_964654825.1 of uncultured Gemmatimonadota bacterium. Classification (GTDB taxonomy): domain Bacteria; phylum Gemmatimonadota; class CAZMKB01; order CAZMKB01; family CAZMKB01; genus CAZZKG01. The sequence continues at coordinate 29,052 of CAZZKG010000008.1, forward strand.
GGATGCCACCGGCGATTAAACGCCAGGGAGGGACATTCTGATCTGAAACCGGATCACTCGTCTCATAGAGCCTCGAGATGATCTGACCGGGGCTCCAGTAGGGGCACATCGACTTCACCAGGGCAGCAGCAGCGCTGACCATGGGAGTCGAGAAGGAAGTGCCGTCCCTGTAACTGTAGTAGGATCTCAGTTTACACGAATCAACGTAAGCGGAAGTCGTGAGGATCGAAACTCCCGGAGCAGCGAGATGAATCCACTCGCCATAGTTGGAAAAAGAGGCGATGGTATTATCCGAGTCGGTGGCTGCAACCCCGACCACCCAATCATATGACGCGGGATAGGCGTGCCTGTCCATATTGTTGTTTCCGGCGCAGGCCACGACCACCGTTCCCTCATCATAGAGACACTCCGTCAATTTGGAGAGAACGGGGTTGTCGTAATAATTGTACCAGCTGCAGTTCAGTACATCGATCCCTTCTTGGACCGAATACAGCATGGCCGGGATGATATACTCGAGATAGAGCCCCTGACGTGAGCCAGCACGGAGAGGGACAAAGCGGCAATTCCACCCTACGCCCGCCACCCCGATATGATTGTTCGTCGTGGCGGAGGAGACACCCGCGACCCTGGTCCCGTGAAAATCCACATCGTCGAGGGCGTGTCTGGGATTGTTGTCCTCGTCGACCCAATCCCACCCGCAGAAATCATCCGGGTATCCGTTTTCGTCATCATCCACACCATTCACTTCTTCAGGCTGTATGGCCCCATCACCATCCAGATCCTCACCCGGATTGATCCAGATATTGTCCCTGAGATCCTCGTGGGCGAACCACACTCCCGTATCCAGTATCCCTATAATGACTTCCGGGCTCCCGAGGGTGTGCGCCCAGGCACAGGGCATATTGAGATGATCTTCCTGCATATGCCACTGGGCAGGGAACAGGGAATCGTTGGGAATGGTAAAAGGGTCATAGCTCGCGAGGAGCGGCTCATCCGGAGATCGTTCGACCCCATAGAAATAGTTTGGCGTCAGGGTTAAGCCGGGCAGACCGCCGAGATCTTCGAAGACCACCGCCAGGTCGAGGTCGGTTGTGTCCTCGGCTTCCCACCATTCCAGTACCCAGGTGGTATCACAGAGGGAGACATGGAGCGTGAGATCCTCAACCGTACATCGATAATACTGCTCCCGAGCTTCTAGTTCCCCGATTCCAAAGAATTCATCAGCATAATAGCTGACGAAAAATCCATTGGATCGGTACGGTAGCTGCGGGACTGCGTTGGTGTTGTGAGCACCGAGCGTCGAGCTGATAACAACTGCGCTCAACAGTGCACAGATCAGTACGTTACGCATAGTGATCACCCTTTCCCTTAATAGAGTAGGTATTCGGGTGAACATCCTGCCCCGCCGTGCCCGCCGGCACGCGTGCTACAAGAAGTGGTACTGAAAGCTGAACTGTTTTTTCACAGGATATTCCCCGACGGTTCAACGTGTTGAGCGACTATCGATGAACATTCAATCATCATGAAGTCTTCCTCTAAGTTCCATCGATCCCGTTTTGAGACCGGCCGGTCGATCGAAGTTGGTTTGATCAAAATACCAGGAGCATGATCTTTGCTATGAAAAAGATGCAAGATAGGTGCCAACTTTTTTCATAGCAGAAGAGGCTTACAGGAGGGATTTTGTCAGAGGAGCCTCCACCCGGTACGTCATTTTTACCGGGTGGAGGAAAATCCGCCTTCCGGAATGCTCGAAATGGCTAGCGTATCTTGACAACTTTGCGCATCGACTCGAATCCGGCACCTTCCATCCGTATCAGATAGACACCCGACCTGACCTCGCGACCGTCTGCAGCCCGGCCATCCCACTCGAGGGAGTGCCTGCCAGCCTCAGCTTCACTGTGATGGACCCTGCGAACCAGCCGACCTCTCAGGTCGAAGATCTCGATGGAAACTTCCGCCTGCTTCGGTACGTCGAAGTCGAAGGTCGTGGAAGCGCTGAAGGGATTGGGGTGAGCCTGGCCCAGCGCGAAATTCCTCGGAATCTGCGACCCGTTTACCGGAATCGCCACTCCCGTGTTCCGGGGTGAGATGATCAGCTTGTTGCCGGACTTGCTCACTTCGAAATTTTCGATGAGGAGCAGGTTGTATTCATCAGGCACGACTGTCCCGGTCTGGATGACGGTGCCTCCCATATCCTCGTTATTCCAGATGTAGGACCTGCCGGGAAGGACCTGGAATGCCTGCAGTCTCCTCGGCGTTATGTCGATCGTCCCCGACTGGGGATAATCCGGATCATCCACTATACGAAGAACCATTTCGTAACGATTCGGGAGATCGATGATATCTCCGGCAAAATCATTCCAGGGACAGGACCACTCGATCGAACGATTGTGATCGTACTGGGTGTTCAGTGAGTTATCGGTGACACCCGGGAAGCTCCTGTCTTTCCTGAACACATATGACTCGAAGGGCAGGATGCTGCCGCACCCCACGAAACCATACCAGTAGTGATCCCCTCCGGCGACAACGTACCCGGTGAACCCCCGCCTCGCCTGCTGATCCATGATATCATACCAGGGAGCGCCCTGACTCTGCCACTCGATGATGAGGTCGGCATCTCCATGTGCGGTGGCGATGAACGGCATTTCGTCACCGATTCGGGACAGCATGTTTTCCTGGTGATCCATCCAGTCCCAGACACCGGTTCCGTTGTAGGGAGAGAGATGCTCCGCCCGGGGACCGAGGTTCACGATCGGGAAGTCCTCCGCTATTGGCCCCAGCTTGGGGACAAGGTCTCCCTCCCAATCGAGCCCCCCGAAATCACCTGCCGTCTCGTAATCAGTCATCGCCCCCGCGCCGTAAACCGCCGCGAAGACATCGGGATACCTGAGCCCCAGGTTGAGCGCGCCGCTTCCTCCCATCGACCCCCCGAACGCGTAAATCCTGTCCTCATCCACGTTGAAGGTGTTATCACGAATGATGTCATCCACGCAACGGAGGATTCGCCACTCGGTGAAATTTCCTACAGGCCCAACGGATGGGATGTCTCCCTCGCCGTAATCGAACACCGCAGCGTTCCCGTAATACCAGGTCTGGTGCGGATCGTCGACATTGACGTAGATGGTCTGATAATCGTACGGGGAGCCGTCCATGACAGCATACCGTGTTCCCCATCCATCCATGTGTATCGTAAGTGCGAAAGGAGTGGAACCATCGTAGTTCGACGGTACTCCGACACTGTAGTTGTACGCGTAACCATCGAAGGTTGGATTCCAGGCGGCGTAGTCCATGAACTGCGTGTAGACCCATCCCCGTCCCGTGTCCGCGACCCAGACGAGGACCGGCTCAGGCGGATCGTCGGTCTCACCGACCGGCTCGACCAGGCTGTTCTCGGAACTCATAGATGTGTTCTCTACACCGTTCATGACAGCGGTGACGGCGTAATAGTAACTGCCGGTCTCATTGGGTGTCCAGACGAGCAGCCCTGTGCCGTCGGACAACTCGGCCCCGAGATCCTCGATGATGAAATTCTGCTGGATCGCCTCGGGTCCTTTGAGAGACTCGTTCTCGTAGAAACCAGACCCTTCGGCTATCCCGGCGATGAGTTCCGCCTCATCGAGATTACCGCCGGTGATAGGTTCCGTGTACCGGTACACGTGGTATGTTTCATTTTCGTCAGCCGTCTCTGTCCAGGTGATGAATGTCTGGCCGCTCCTGTGAAATGCGTCAAGTCCGGTTACCTGATCTGTCTCGGGCAGCTGGTACAGAAGGACCATGCTCTCGTATGCCCCGACGGAAACCTGATCAACAGCTTCGTAGCCGAGGCTTCCGTTATAGTCACCCGACTCATCCACAGACCCGCCTCCGGTCGGGACAACGAGATAATGGGTGCTGTCGAGCGTAATGGGAGTGATCGTACCCGTCGGGTTTACGATTACGATCCCCTTTTCGTAATCACGGCGATACACTCCGGCACTGCCGTCATAAAGATCGTCCACATCGAGGGGCGGCTCGTCCAGGTAGGGCCCCAGGTCGATACCGTACTCGGGATAATACTGCATGTTGAGTCCGGGACCCCCCGAGAGGATATTGACATACGTGTAATGTCCCTTTATCAACAGGTAGCAGCCGAGATAGAACCCTCTGTCGTCATAGTCGAGCGCATCCCACATGTACGACTGGAGGATCATGATCTTGTCCAGGGCAATCAGGTTGAGGATTCGATTCATCTGAAGCTTCCAATCGGAGAGTGAGAAGGGGCTGTCGCCTCCCCACTGGCCGAATCCTTCTATCATCCCTCCATCCCCGAATGAATAGTCGGCCGGATCCCAGGAGGTTACCTGGAAACCGAGATTCGGGATCACATAGAAGTTCTCCGGCTCGCTGTGGAGCTGCTCAGTGATGAAAGCTCCGAAGATGTCGAGGTGGGGAACCCAGTATATGGCGGGATTCGTACCCTCGAACCACCAGAAGGGAGGATCCAGGAAATCGGCGTTCACTACCGCGACGTCATAACTGTCGGCGAACACACCGTCCGCTTCATTGTTCCGCATCCGTTCGATGCAGGTCTGAGCCCAGTACTCCTTCCAGCCATTGTCCCCCGCCCCGCCGATCTGTCCCGAGGGATCCATCAGGTACCATCCCCATCCCGTGTTACGTATGCGGGTTCCCTCATCGTCGGTGACGAACCAGTCATCCTGTTGAGAGACATACCCCCAATCAGTGACCCACTGGTTTCCATCGATAAAAAGAATACTGCTGTCTCCTTCACCGACCGCCAGCTGATAATGAAGATGGAGAAAGTCGGGATTGTAAGCCCGGATCTCACGGATGTCATCAGGGATCATCTTCTGCGTGCCGACGTACTTGGTAGCGGCGAACTCGTTCTGAAGATCGGTATTGCCGGGTGGGATCTGATCGGCGAACACGAAGATACCGTCCCGGGTGTCAGGGAATGAACGGCCCTGCGCCCGGACATTACCTGTTATCATGGTGAGACTCAGAACAAAAAACATCTCAATTGCGTACCTCTGCTTCATACCCTGTTCCTTTCTGTTATCCTGCCCCGGTGATTTGTCCCTCGACCGAGAAGGCAAATGCTGTGCCTCTTAGACACTCCTCGGTACCCATTTATTCCCACCGGTTTCTATTTTCGGAATCTGCACCTGATGCGCACGATATCCGGCAGGTATTGTCTGCCGGCTACCATCTGTTGTTGCCCGCGTGCCGCTTTGGACCGTCAGCAGAGGCGAATTTTCCTGATCCGATACCTTTCGGGCAACTATCCGGGCTCACTCTTCCCTGGAGTAGGGACGTGGAAATACAGAAAAAATTTCAGAGGGGAGGAATGGACGAATTCAGCGACTGGAGATGGGTTCTGTGAATCGGACGTTGTGGTTGAATTGGACGGGTGTTTCCTGATAATAAATTTCCCAGTTCCCACTGCTGTTGTCCTGCCACACGAAGACACCGAGATCTTCCCATAACACAAAAGATGGTTGTATCGAACTACCCGCGGTATAGGTCAACCTCGAGGGAGGGTACCAGTGGATCCCTTCATCAACACTTACGGCTGATAACAACTCGGCTTTCCCGTAGCGATGGTCTTCCCACACGACATACAGCGAATCACTCCTCTGTTCGACACGGGGATCGAGGGCGGAAACAGGGCTGTTGGAAAGATTGATGATGTCGGACAACCCTGAACCGTCATGGTTGGAATTTCTGTAATAGACCTGCCACTCGTCCCCATCTCCACTGTACTCGGACCACACGAAATGCAGCTTCGAGCTTGTCTTGGCAATCTCGGGCCCAAACGAGGGAGCTTCCCCCCTGTCGATGAAACGAAAACCTGTGAATTCCCCCCGTTCGGTATCGAGAGTCACAAGGGGAATCCGGTTGTAATGCAGAAAGTTACATTCAAAGGCGGAAAAAAGATCGGTTCCCACCTCCGTGAACGACGGTCTGTCCAGATAGAATTCCGTATATCCGCCGTGGGGATGATAATCCATCAGGGTAGAGAAGCTGGCTCCGCCATCAGAGCTTCTTTTTATCGTGACCCATCGTGATCCCGTGATCCACCCAAGGGTGATCTCACTCCCGCCGGTCAATGTCCCCCTCAGAGACGGGATTATTTCGCCGCTGTCCTCCGCAAAATCCTCCAGGACGGTCGTCGCAGACCATATTTCTCCGTCTTCACTGGTGGTCACAACTGGAGCCCATTGATATATCGGCTTCCCGATCTGATCGTGGCGTTCGAAGAGACCGCGGGCGACCACCTTCAATCCGCCGCTGCCCGAGGACAGGACAGACCCTTCGAGGAATATGCTCGAGGTGTCGATATCGGTAAACAGGGGCACAGCGTCATCCCACAATCCCGACATCATGTCTTTACGCGCGTACATCACCCTCTTCTTCTCCGAGAGTGACAGAGAATCCGATTCGGTCCAGATGAGGTGAATGTGAGATGGAGTTTCTGCTACCGAGGGAGAAATCGACATCGATGAGGAATAGGTGACCCGGGTATGAATCCCGCTCTCTTCGGCGTTGAACAGACACCTGTGAAACATATTCCCGGGAGAAGAAGGCGGGATGATCATCTCACTCATCACCATCCCCTCTGCGAACGGTGTTTCGAATCCGAGCAATTCTCCGATCGTCGGGGTGATGTCGGTAATATCTTTTCTGTGAGTCACCACGGTGTCCTGTTTGATGTCCGGGCCTATGGCGAGAAAGAACAGATGCTGGCTGCCGTGATCGGTACCGCCGTGATGGGGGAACCCCCCGTGCATGTCATCATGCCTGCCGTGATCCGTGGTTACGAACAAAGTTGTCGTCCCCTGGTAATATGGATCACTCTCGATCCGTTCCCAGATGTTCCAGACCAGTGAGTCGGCGGTGGTGATCGCCTGAATGTATCTTTCCCAGTCACCGGTGTGGGCCTGGGAGTCGACATCTCTTAGATTGAGCAGAACGAGTGAAGGTTGAAAATTATCCAGAACGCCATTAAACGTTTCGATGGTCAACGAATCATTACCGATGTTGTGGAGTTTGACAGCAGCGTAGTCCTCACCGTAGCCGGGATACAAACTGTAGTCAATGGAGCTCAGCCATCCCTTCCCCGCAATGACCCAGACTTTGTTGCGAGGGATATTGTCGCTTTTCCTGAAATATTCGAATATGGTCGGGAATCGGGGTCTGAACGGTTCACACTGCAGCGTATCCGCGTTTGGAAAGTTATTCCTCGTCCCGGACACATGTGCGGTATGACCGCTTGTGGTGTATGTGAGAGTGGTGGAATATAAATTAGTGTAGATCGTTCCACTGGGTCTCAGGTCGTTCCATATTCTGGGAATGTATTGATGGACCGAATCTTCGAAAGCTTCGTCATTCCGTAAACCGTCTATGATCACGAGAAATAGATGTTTGGTCTGGTAATCGGAAGCGTGGGCGGGAGACAGTATCGTGAACAGCAGAACAGGCAGAAAGAGGAGTAAAGTTGTTCGCGAGGAGACAGGACCCATAATATTCATCCTCGAGTGTAATCACTAATACACCGGTGATCGTACATGAGCCGTGATTTCTGTGTGTAGATTATTGTATCACGAACGATAAATTCTGTCAAGCGATTTTTCTTGAAGTGATTTTTCTTGAAGATCTGCCGCTGGGAAGGATGAGCCGTCAGGGGTCAGCGCCGCGGGTAACCCAGCTCAACCGCTCGCCGGTAGGCCTGATCTGCGTTAAGCGTATCCCCCATCTGGGTGTAGATTTTCGCGAGGGTGATGTAGTACTGAAGAGCAGAAGGATCGATCTCGATGGCCTTCCGGTAACACGCGATGGCTGCGGGGTAATTTTTATTCGTCCGGTGAATGTTACCCATATTGTGATATGCATCCAGAAGCTCAGGGTCCGAATCGATCGCTTTCTGAAACTCGATGCCTGCTTTGTCGATGTCATTGCGGTTGATGTAAATAAGCCCCAGTCGATTGTGTACCATTCCCATCATTGTTCTGATCTGTGGATCACTGTCGTATGCTGAAGCCAGATCGATCACCGTCCTGAATTTTTCAAACGCTTCTTCCTGCCTGCCGGCATCCAGAGCCTTATTACCCTCATCTATCAGGATGTGGAACCGTATCATTTCCTTTGGATCTCTCAAAGAGGCCTCTTCTTCGGAAACTGATCCCCCGCTGACATAACCGAGTGCGTTCAGCCGTTCCCTCTCCTCTGCCGAGACGTTTCTACCCTCCGCAAAATTCAGATTCCCGGTGTAGTTCGCTGCCGTTAAGTCATTCAGCTTCTCTTCCAGTCCCGCCGCCACTTCTTTTTTCGTTTCGATGAGATTGTTCACTTCTGAGGGATCCACGGATAAATCATACAGCTCGGGTTCGGTGGATCTGATATACTTCCAGCGAGAATCCCTGATACACTCTATGGGACTCCACCCGTAGGTGAAGTAGGAGAACATGCTTTCAGAATAGACGTATCGGTGTTCTTCACGGTTCTCCTGTATCACATCCATCAGACTGACACCGCTGAAATCCGTCGGAGATACTATCCCGAGAATATCGAGAACAGTGGGAATCACATCAGCGAGAGTGACCGGTGCCTCCACCCGTTTACCCCCGGGAAGCACCGGGGGATAGCGCAGAATAAACGGAATTCTGATGGTGGATTCATATGTGAACACACCGTGGGTCTTCTCTCCATGCTCACCCAGGCTTTCACCATGATCCCCCGCGACGAGTATGAGTGTCCGGTCGTAGAGATTGCGCTTCTCCAATTCATCGAGAATTGATCGTATGTTCTCATCCACAAAAGCTATCTCCCCGTCATATGGATTGTTCTGATACTGCACACTGTAAGGAGAAGGAGGAGTGTAAGGATAATGAGCGTCATAGTAGTGAACCCAGAGAAAGAACTTTTTATCTCTATTCTTTCGCAGCCAGGAGACGGCTCTGGCTGTGACGGCAGAAGCCGGTCTCGGGCTCAACCTCTTCAGGGTCGGGCTGTTTCCCCCGCGGGAGGGAGAACCGCTGGTCACGGGAGAACTTACCATCTCATCATCGTAGTACCCAAATCCCTGATCCAGCCCTAAATCAGAATCGAGGATGAAACTCCCGACCACGGCCCCGGTCTCGTAACCATGACTCCTCATGATCTCGGCCAGTGTGACGGCTTTGTGTGAAAGTCTGTTCGTAGAGTTGTCCCGAACCCCGTGAACATTAGGATATAATCCGGTCAACAGCGTGGTGTGCGATGGAAGGGTAAGAGGTGCCGAAGCAATCGCATTTTCGAAGAGGACCCCGTTTTCTGCGACGAAATCGATGTTGGGTGTCTGTATCCCGCGATACCCGTAACAGCTCAGCCTGTCCGCCCTGACGGTATCCAGTGTGATAAAGAGGACATTACCTTCGGTACTCCTCCATCCGGTGGTGAGGTAGATAACAACTGCGGCAGCGACGGCAACGAGGATGAGGATCGGTATCCAAACCACCCGCAGGTTACTCTTCCTGTCGGAGGACTTGTCCGAAGAGGCCCTTTCCTTTGATTTGGTTTTTCTCTTTCTCGGTTTTCTCTTATGTTTGGACAAAACAGACACACCGGGCTGAAATCAAGTATCCAACCAGACATTCGAGAACGCGGTACGTTTCAGATTTTTCGGGACTGTTTGCTCTCACCGGCAATAAGTTAAGTGATAACCCCGACATGATCAAGCAGGCAGCTGCTGTTGAGCGACCGACAGAACCCCCCTCCTCATCACGCGCATGTGGACTTTTCCGGAAAATCTCTTAAATAATAGAGGAGCACCGAAGCAGGAGGGGTGACAATCATGAGAGCCTGGGCTTACGGTTTCCCACGGCTGGGGAAAAAGAGGGAGTACAAAAAATCGATTGAGGATTTCTGGAGGGGTAGTATACCGCCGGAGGGACTGAAGCAGAACCTGAATGATCTTCAGATGGAGATCCTGACGACATACGATCGGTTTGTCGACTGTTATCCCGTCGGTGAGATGACGGCATACGACCAGATGCTGGACACTGCAATAATGATCGGACTTCACAGACCGGCCGATGTCTGCGAGTACTACGAACTGTGCAGGGGCAAACATGCCCTCGAGATGACAAAATGGTTCAACACGAACTACCACTACCTCGTACCTGATTTTTCAGGTGTCAACCCTGACGACCTCCATCTCTTCTGGAACAAACCCCTGGAATTTTTGAGCCGCTTCGAGCAGGGGACGCCGTACCTGATCGGGCCGTTCACCTTCCTGAAGCTATCGAAGGGCATTTCTGATGAGAAATTCAGTGGTTTCCTGGCTGCTGCCGGTGACATTTACCGCGAGGTGCTCGACGGCTTGACGAGTGTCCACATCGACGAGCCCGCCTTCGTCCTGGACCTCGAAGACCGGGACATCTCCCATATCAAAACGCTGTATTCAAACATGGCTGAGAGCGGATGCGACATCGATCTGTTTACCTATTACGACAGTGTCGATCATCTCCCCGAACTTTATGATCTGAAGGTCAGGAGTATCGGACTGGATTTTATTCACGGCGCCGGGAACCTCGAACAAATCAAACAGCACGGTTTTCCAGACGACAGGACACTCATCGCAGGGATCGTGGACGGCCGCAATGTGTGGTGTACCGATATCCCCCGGGCCACGAAGCTGCTGGAACAATTGTCCCTGTCGGCACGAAACCTCGGCGTCTCCAATGCCGCGCCCCTCTTCCATGTACCGATCACGCTCAGCGGAGAATCTCTGGACGAACGGCTTCGCCGTCGGCTGGCCTTCGCGGCGGAAAAACTCGAAGAGCTGCGATTGATCACCCGGGTGATCGGCGGAGAAAACATACCCGCCGATCTCGGTGATGAGGATTTTAGAGTAAACAGTGACGTGAGAGACCGGGTCTCTCATCTAAGCGAGAGCGACTTCACCAGAGAAGTCGATTACACGAGGCGCTCCCGGATTCAGGATGAGGCGCTGGGGTTGCCGCTTTTTCCCACAACGACGATAGGCAGTTTCCCGCAGACTCCACAGATCAGGAAGATGCGGTCTGCATTCAAATCAGGCTCTCTATCCCACGAGGAGTACAGATCATTCATCAGGGAAAAAATCGATGAGGCTCTCGAGCAGCAGGAAACCCTGGGCCTCGATGTTCTGGTGCATGGAGAGTTCGAGAGATCGGACATGGTGGAATTCTTTGCCGAAAAACTGGCGGGCATCGCGACCACCCGACAGGGGTGGATCATATCTTACGGGACCCGCGGGTATCGCCCTCCAATAATATTCGGTGACGTCTCGAGACCGAAGCCTCTCACCATCGACGAGATCTCCTATGCTCAGAGCAGAACGAAAAAACCGGTCAAAGGGATGCTGACGGGACCTGTCACCATCATCGCCTGGAGTTTCGTCCGTGAAGATATCCCGGTAAGAGATGTAGCCTATCAGATCTCGCTTGCTCTCCGGGATGAGATCGGTGATCTCGAGAAAGCCGGTATCCGGATCGTTCAGGTCGACGAGCCGGCTTACCGGGAAAGTGCCCCGAACAAGAAGAGGGACTGGGACAGCTATTTTGACTGGGCCATTAAAGCGTTTCGCCTGGCGACCGGAGGCGCGAATCCGGAAACACAGATTCATTCGCACATGTGCTACTCGGAATTCGGTGAGATCATAGAGCGGATTGTGGAAATGGACTTCGATGTCATCTCGATCGAAGCTACGAGAAGCAGGGGTGATGTTCTGAAGAGCTTTGAGGGGATCGACTTCGACAGGAAAATAGGACTGGGGGTATGGGATATCCACTCACCCTCCGTACCTGATGAGGCCGAGATCGAGACAGTCATCAGACGGGCGCTCGAGGTTATCCCCAAGGAAAACTTCTGGATTAACCCCGACTGCGGCCTGAAGACCCGGAAGTGGGAAGAAACCGGTGCGTCCCTGAAAAACCTGGTATCGACGGCCCGGCGTTTACGGGAGGAATAACTATTCCTCCGGAAATGGGAGAATCGCGCTAATGACCAAGGAAGAGCTTGTCAAACGACTGGCTGACAATATCCTGCTCTTCGATGGAGCGGTTGGAACGATGCTCTATTCGCGGGGCATCTACATCAATCACTGCTTCGACGAGCTCAACCTGTCACGTCCGGAGCTGATCAAAGAGATCCACAGAGCATACATCAAGGCTCATGCCCAGTGTATCGAGACCAACACCTTCGGCGCGAACCATTTCAAGCTGAGTGCTCACGGGCTTGGGGAGAAAACCGAAGATATCAATTATCAGGGCGCTCGACTGGCAAAAAAAGAGGCCGGCGACAGAGTCCTCGTGGCCGGTTCTATCGGTCCGCTCGGCATCCGCATCGAACCATGGGGCCCCACATCGAACGACGAAGCGAAAGAAGCCTTCACCAGGCAGGCACTGGCACTCAAAAACGGCGGCGTCGATCTTTTCATTCTCGAAACGTTTTCCGATCTCAGCGAGATCAGACAGGCGATTCTCGCCTGTCAGGAACTGAGCGACATGCCCATTATCGCATCGATGACCATCGGTGACGATGGTAATTCACTCTACGGCACATCCCCTGAGATATTTGCCCAGCGCCTCGATGAATGGGGGGCGGATGTCATCGGTTTGAACTGCAGTGTCGGACCTCCGCTTATGATGGAAGCTCTCGAGAAAATGCTCCGAACAACCGACAAACCGATTTCCCTCATGCCGAACGCCGGAACACCGCGGGAAATCGACGGCAGAAACATCTACCTCGCATCGGCGGAGTACATGGCCGAGTATGCGCGTCGCTTCATCCAGGCGGGGGCCAAGATCGTCGGCGGCTGCTGCGGTACCACGCCGGAATACATCCAGTCCATGCATAATGCCGTCCTTTCAATAGTCCCTCAGCACCGGTCAGTCACCATCAGTTCAGAAGAGAGGGCTTTCGAGGAGACCCGGCCGGTCCCCACGGCAGATAAATCCCGTTTCGGGGAGAAGATCGCAAGCGGCGAATTTGTGACCTCAGTTGAAATCACGCCGCCCCGTGGCACGGATGCCGCGAAGGTCCTCGGGGCCGCACGTGTGCTGAAAGAACACAATGTTGACGCGGTAAATATTCCCGACGGCCCCCGGGCCCTGAGCCGGATGGGCGCTCAGCACCTCAGTCTTCTCATACAGCAGGAGGTGGGCATCGAGGCGGTACTTCACTACACCTGTCGTGACAGAAACCTGCTGGGAATGGTGTCCGACATGCTGGGACTCGACGCGGTCGGTGTGAAAAACCTTCTCATTATAACGGGTGACCCGCCTAAAATGGGCGATTACCCGGATGCGACAGCCGTGTTCGACGTGGATTCCATCGGACTTGTGAACATCGTCAACACCCTGAACCACGGGATCGATCTGGGCGGCAACCCGATAGGAAAACCCACCGGTTACCTCATCGGTGTCGGGGTCAATCCGGGAGCGATAGATCTGAAAAACGAGATCAACCGATTCGAGTGGAAGGTCAAAGGGGGAGCCGAATTCGCGATCACGCAGCCTGTGTTTGATCTCTCCATTCTCACCTCATTTCTTGAAAGGATATCTCACTGCAGGGTCCCCATCCTGGCCAGTATCTGGCCCCTGGTGAGCCTCAGAAACGCCGAATTCATGAACAACGAGGTCCCCGGCGCCTCGGTCCCCGACGAGATCATGGATCGGATGCGAGCGGCGAAAACAAAAGAGGAAGCCGTGAAAGAAGGCATCGAAATAGCGAGAAAGTCGGCTCTCGAGATCGCCCCACTCGTCGAGGGGCTCCAGGTGTCAGCACCCTTCGGGAGGGTGGAGCACGCACTCGAAGTCCTCTCCGTAGTGCGGGAAGGGTGATTTTTCAACGAAACATTTTTGTTCAGCACAGTCTACATCGAGTAAAACAGGGTCCATATTTCCTCCCGGATCGGGATTACCGGCAGTATGAACTGGTATCAGGAACCATTATCAGGAACAGTTGACTTCCTGAACGGGAGTATATAGATTTGTGAAAAATCGTCTTCAATAATGTCCTTTATTGAATTTCACCCTTTACGAGGGGCCATGAAGAACATCGTTGATGGCTCCTTTTTCATGTTCAGGAGGAATTACCATGAATCGGTCACAACGGTCTCTGCTCACGCTTTTTCTGCTCGTCCCTCTGTTCTGTGCACTCCCGATGGGGTGCTCGTCCGAGAAAGCGACGCAGTCTGTTGATGCAGCTGCGATAGTCAATGGAATTCCCATACCGAAGGAAGACATTCTGCTGACGGTCAACAATATGGTCAATCAGTACAAGCAATTCGGGATGGAATTCGACTCCACGAAGGTGGACTCGATTCGTGGAAGCATACTCGACTCCTTCATCAAAACCGAGCTGATGTTCCAGGCGAGCAAAGCGGCGGGTTTCAAACTCACAGACGAGGAACTCGAGAAGGAGTTGAATGCCATCATCAGCCAGTATCCGAGCCCGGAGATGTTTTCTTCAGCACTGGCGAAACAGGGTATCTCCGAGGAGAAATTCAGATCACACACGGCCACGAATGTCACCATCAAGAATTTCATCGAAGAAACGATCACCAACAAAATCGAAGTAACTCCGGAAGCAAAGACTGCGTATTACGATGAGCACCGGGAAGACTTCAAGCACGACGAAGAAGTGGGGGCAAAACACATCCTCATACAGACCACCAAAGACGAACCTGAAGATTCGGTCAAAAGCAAACGAGTCCGCATCGAGAGCATCCTCGAGAGGGCTCGAAATGGAGAAGACTTCTCAGCCCTCGCGACCGAGTACTCCGAGGGTCCCAGTTCCTCCAAGGGCGGCGATCTCGGGTATTTCGGCCGTGGAAAGATGGTCAAGCCCTTCGAGGAAGCGGCTTTCGCATTGAATGTGGGCGAGATCAGCGATGTTGTAGAGACCAACTACGGTTTTCACATCATAAAGGTCTATGACAAGAAGGGCGCCGGGTACTCGAGCTTCGAAGAGGTCGAGGACTACATCGAAAACGCGATCAAAAGTGGAAAAACCAGGGAAAGCCTCGACAAGATGATCGATGAACTGACGGAGAAAGCGGATATCAAGATTCTGCTCTAGTGTGATCATTCCCCGGGCGTCATGATTTGACTTCCTCTTCCCGCGTTCGGTTGGCATAACATCCAACGGGGCAAATTATCTGCTCCCAGGGACCCGGTATGTGGGTCAAGAGTCTCGCAATGAGCTCATGCGGTGTGATCTTTTCTATTGAACTTCTTCAAGTCTGTTTGTTTCCTCATAATTTATACCCATAGTCGCCGGCAGTCCGTATTCCTCCGGATGCAGATACTTACCACGCTCTTCGCCCACTTTTTCTACCTCAACCTTAACGCGATGAGCATTGGCATAGGCGTCCTGACGGATACCGGTTACCTGCCAGGAAACTTTCATGCCCGGTAAGCCTCCCCCGATATGGAACTCGTTGCCTGAGATCTCTTCGGCTATATATACCGGGGCAAAACCACCGATACAGGTAAGTTGATAGCGGAAATCTTTATTCAGAGCCTCGAACCAATCGGGTAGTTCAACCCATGCTTCACCATTTGCATCGAGTGTCACATTGCCGTTATAAACGTTCATCATATCGGGAGACTCAACAAAGGAATGATGGAGGAATTTATTGGCCGGATCAAGCGGGTGGTCAATTTTGAATGATCCACCACCTTATAAAAATAACCAAGGAAACCGCTGACACCATCGATGACTTCCAGCATGTAAACGGGGTTGGCGGCGGCCGTCCCGATGCCGACTTTCCCATCCTTGGTAATCCGCATCCGCTCATACCAGTCATCAGGATCCATGAAATTTCCAACATTGGTTGAAAATATCATATCATCAGTTACCAAGCCATTTCCGGGAAAATAGTTGCCTATACACCAGTCTATCCATTCGCCGGGAAAACTTTGATCACCGTCCCCACCATAAAAACCACCACTGGCAGGGCCACCGTCCGGGACAATAAACCTGTCCGCCCATTGAATTTGTGTAAAGGCAGAAGTTGGAACAACAACCAGCCCCCAGACCAAAATCGATAGAATCAGTAAATTTCTCATTTTTCGCTCCTTCCTCCTGGCAAAATATTTCGAGTGTGACAAAGGTTAAATATGTCGTGTCTTTTCTGTCGCCTCTCCTCTCTTCTAACTCTCGAATTTACACTCCAAGTACAGAAGTATATCCCGCACATAGTTCCCTTGACAGTATAGTTATATGCAGCGTCTTAAGTAATTGCGCACAATCTACGCAACGTATCGTTTGGTTTGCACCATGGGTCGAATTGATTGAGCACGGCATCAATCAGTTCCTCAAGGACCGAGAAGTAACGATTGTGGATACAGAGCCGTCGTGTCAGCCTCCATACTCGTTCAATGGGATTCAACTCTGGACTGTAGGGTGGCAGAAAATCAAGCCTCAATTGGTTGTGGTGCTTTTAACCAGGGCCGTAGCAATATAGAATGATGCCACCGTTTGTTGTCTAAGACTACAACAATCATACGGTTCCTTCGACGATGGCGCAAGAGTTATTTCAAAAACGAGAGAAACGTTTCTGCATTGAACTTCTCCCCAACGCTTGTAACAAGCCTGTCGTTGTTCATACAAACGGCTCCAAAGACTCCCACACTCTTGCGAGTAGGCGCATGCAGAACGAAGGGGTCCACATCTTCCGGAGGCACCCACATGGTGCAACGTGAACCGTGTTGCTGGAAATGGCATTCGTCCTCAAACCACAGATCAAGATCATTCCTTTTTGCGAGTCGTTTCAGTTTTTTTATATGTCTGCTGAGCTTGGGAGTCAGCATGAGCGATGAAAGGGCGCGGCTTGCGAAGGCGAAATCCCAACTGGTGGAACAGCCTCTGGCATTGACGGATGCCTATCTGCACTTTGTAGTTCTGTGCCAGATGATGACTGAGAAGCCTTCCATCCCAGAGATTCTGATTGTAACCGAACTCACGTGGAGACATGCGCAGATCCTCACCAACTGCCTGGCGCATGGCTTCATCGAGAGCAGCAGGACGTCCGCTACGCGAGCCTTCCCAAAGACCGGCAAAACCATTTTCTTCGAAACGCCTTACCCAGTATTGAATGGTTCGAGGACTGTGTCCGAGTATTTCTGCTACTTCGTAACAACTGAAATCGGAACATACCATAAGAATACTATGGAGACGGTGATCATAACGAGACTCCTCGGACCTGAGGATTTCATCCTGCACCCCAAATCGCATAATTTCTGCATCTTTAATCGTGAGTTTGCGCATGATTCTCTCCTTTCTCTTAGAATGATAATATAAGGGAAAGAATAATTATGCGCAACTATATATGACGCTCATATAGATAGCAAGAGCAAGCATAGGATGAAATAACATGCAAAATGGAATTGACTCAAATTGAGAAAGTTCGTATATTATCAGTCAATTCGCAGGATGCAGTTATTGGATTCATTAACCAGAAAACATCTGGGTTACATCAAGATTCTCAGAAATATCCAAATACAAACCCCATGGTATTAAGAGTATAGGATAGCTTCTATCACAGAATTTGAAGTTGAAATCACTCGTTTTAATTGAATGTATAGATATAGGTAATCGTATATCAACAGATATTATTTAAAACAATATATGCCGCTTCATCTTCCATTTTTCAAAGCCGCTGACACTTGTCAGGTTTTTTCATATTTGATATCTGGTCGTTCATTCTCTGTTAGAATGATTTAAAGATTAATCATTATTTATTAAGGCGTGATACATTATGGTACATGATATCGTGATCCTCGGGGCTGGTGGCCATGCAAAAGAAATTGCTCAACTCATTGAAGATATAAATCTGAATGAAAAAACATGGAACCTCCTTGGTTTCATTGATAAAGATTCGTCTAAAATAGGAATGAAGCACGGTCGGCACAAAATTATTGGGGACGAGAATTATTTCGATAACTTTCGCAGAGATCTCTATCTCACTATTGCGATTGGCTCTCCTTCGAAAACAAAAAGCCTTTCCGAGCATATAGTGGGACGGTTCCCACATATTCTTATACCAAATCTCATTCATCCTTCTGTTGTGAATTATAAGAGAAATGTCTCGATGGGAGAGGGTAACATTATCTGTGCCGGCAATATTTTGACCACTGATATTATACTTGGTTCTTTTAATTGTATTAACAGAGGATGTAACATTAGTCACGATGTTGTAATCAAGGATTTCTGTTTATTAAATCCAGGAGTTAATATCTCAGGTGGTGTATCAATTGAATCGGGTTGCCTCATCGGTACGGGTGCTACTATACTTCAATATCTCAATATTGGTGAAAATGCTACGGTGGGAGCTGGAGCAGTGGTGACTAAGGATGTTGAAAACGGAAAAACTGTTGTAGGTATACCAGCACAACCAACATCAAGTGATTGATGGTAAATCGATCGATCGTGGAGGGAAAATTGAGAGTACTGATCACAGGTGGTGCAGGATATATTGGATCGGTTCTGGTGCAACAACTTCTGCGGAGAAATTACCGGGTTAGAGTTCTAGACATTCTCACTTTTGGCGGAGAATCTTTGCTTGGGGTTATCAATAATCCAAATTTTGAGTTCACGAAAGGCGATATCAGGAAAAAGAATGTCGTGAAGGAGGCTATTGAGGATATTGATGCCGTCGTTCATCTGGCAGCTATCGTAGGAGATCCGGCATGTGCAAAACAACCGTATCTTGCAAGAGAAACAAACCTCGATGCTTCCCTGTTGATCTATGATCTTTGCAATACCTCACGCAATGTCAAAAAATTCATCTTCGCTTCTACCTGCAGTAATTACGGCAAAATGGATGGTGATGGATATATCAATGAGGACTCATCACTCAAACCCGTTTCCCTCTATGCCAGATTGAAGGTTGATTTTGAAAAGTATCTTCTTGATAGTCAGACAAGAGAAGATTTTATCCCCACTTCACTCCGATTCGCTACCGTTTATGGTATTTCTCCCAGAATGAGATTCGATCTGACTGTGAATGAATTCACCAGAGATGTTACTCTTGGGAAAGAACTCATTATCTATGGTGAACAATTCTGGCGTCCCTATTGCCACGTCGAAGACCTTGCCCGGTCGTGCCTACTGGTGCTGGAATCTCAGTCTGGCCTTGTTAATCATAAAGTATTCGGAGTCGGCCACACGAGTGAAAACTACCAGAAGAAAATGCTTGCGGAAGAGATAATAAAGGTTGTACCCGAAGCAACAATCTCATATGTTCACAAAGTTGAAGATCCAAGAGACTATCGAGTTGAGTTTTCGAGAATTAAGGATGAATTAGATTTTAAGATCACAAAAAAGGTACCGGATGGTATTCGGGAAATTCACTTCCTCATCACGAGTGGACTACTCATTAACCCTGAATGTTCAACCTATAGCAATATTTAATTAAAAGTATGTTACCACTATCAGTTCCCCATATCCGCGGCAATGAATGGAAATATATCAAAGAGTGTCTGGACACCGAGTGGGTTTCTTCCGTTGGGAAGTATGTCGTCAAGTTCGAAGAGGACATCTGCAATCACACCGGAGCAAAACATGCCATTGCCTGCGTGAATGGAACGGCAGCATTACAGATTGCCCTGACGATAGTTGGTGTCCAACCTGAAGACGAAGTCGTTATACCCACACTGACATTCATCGCACCCGTCAATGCCATTCGTTATGTTCAGGCTAATCCTGTCTTCATGGACGCCGATGATTGTTATACTCTGGATATCGAAAAAACACTAAATTTTATCAAATCTGAAACCACATATAAACAGAATGCCTCCTTCAACAAAAATACCGGAAAGCACATTTCTGCTATCCTCCCTGTCCATGTTTTCGGTAATGCGGTAGATCTCGAAAAACTTTATGAAGTCTGCGTAGACCGTAATATCAGAATCATTGAAGATGCTGCGGAGAGTATCGGTACATACTACACGGGAGGAGATCTTTCCGGAAAGCACACTGGAACCATCGGCGATGTTGGGTGTTATTCCTTCAACGGCAATAAGATAGTTACCGCAGGTGGTGGCGGGATGATAGTTACAAACAATGAGGAATTTGCCCGGAAAGCCAAGTATTTAACCACCCAGGCAAAGGATGACGAGGTTTATTATGTCCATAATGAAGTTGGTTTCAATTATCGTTTGACCAATCTCCAGGCGGCACTCGGAGTTGCACAACTCGAACAGCTTCAAGCATATATCGATACCAAGAGGCGAAATTATTATCATTACAAGAACAGGATTGATAAGATCCCTGGTCTTTGCATTTCTCGAGTCCCGCAGTTTGCGAGCAGTAATTACTGGTTTTACTGTCTCCAGATCGAAAAACAATCGTATGGGAAAACTCGTGATGAACTTATGGAGCTTTTCCGCTTGAACAATATCCAGTCACGTCCGATATGGCAATTAAATCACTTGCAGACTCCTTATCGGAACTGTCAGTCGTTTCAAATCGAGAAAGCATATTCTCTTTTAGAGCACACTCTCAATATCCCCTGTTCAGTCAATATCACCGAAGAAGAAATCGAAAGGGTTATCGAAGTTCTTGAAAGTACGATTAAGTAGGAATACTTCCTTGTTCGTGAAATATCTCTTCGATAAGCTTGTCGCTTTCGTCGGACTGTGTATCACAGCACCGATTTTTTTTATTGTGGGTATCGTACTTAAAATTCAGCTTGAGGATATTTTCTACCGTCAGACAAGAGTGGGATATCATGGGGAAGACATTAAAGTCTTTAAATTCACAACCATGCCGAAGGGTTCGGAAAACCTTGGATTGATCACAACAACTAATGATTCACGGCCGACAAGATTTGGGAAGTTCTTAAGAAAAGCGAAATTCAATGAGATTCCTCAGTTAATCAATGTTCTTATCGGAGACATGAGCTTTATCGGGCCACGGCCACTGGTCAGAAAACAGATGGCAGAGAGCCTCTCATCCTCTGAGATCATTGATTATTATCGAATGCGCCCGGGTATCACAGGTGCAGGATCACTCTATTTTCATCACGAAGACAGGTTGCTTGCCGGTGTTGAGGATCCACAGAAATACTATCACCAGGTAATCTTGCCAAAGAAAAAACGCCTCGAATCGGAATATGCAGAAAACTGGAGTCTGGCTCTCGATTTCAAAATATTCATCCTGACAGTTGCGGTTATGCTCCTCGATGCATTCGGCGTCGAGAAGGATCTATACGCATATGTAAGTAAGAAACAAACAAGAAGTGAGTAAACGACTGCTCGTTATGTGAGACATTATTCACCATCCAAACTCCAGAGCTTCGTCTCACCCGAGGAAAAGTCTGCATAAAAACTATCTGTGTGCTCTGAAATGAGTTCGTTCTCGTAAACATCGAATACCCTGGCCGGTTCCGGTAATGATATTTTCCTTCTTCCCGATTCATTAACAGATACTGCCACCATTCCCCGTGATGCCCAGACAACGTCATCTGTATTCAGGTAGAAATGAACTCCAGCCAGTTCTGCCAGCCTGCGTAAAAGGTGGGCGGGTAACGTTGGAGCCGCTGAATAAACAATCTTACAGCCATTCACATCCCTCAGCAGAAGGCCAGGTTCTCCATTCTTCAATCTCCCTATTATTTCACCTTCCCTTTTTGCTGGAATGAAGTAACCGTGAAGCAATCCACTAAGGCCAAATTCGATCCCACCGAGACCCTGCATGAGTGGATTATTGTTTTCTACTCTCACTGTTAATTGTGTATTCTGATCCACATATTTCAGTGGGAATCCCAGTATTCTTTCAGAAGCATCGGGCTCGAAACTGTTAGACATGTATACTCCCGGTGCATAAACAAATACAAGTAGGCGATTATCGCTCATTAAACTCTGTATGTGTGAGATGTCCTTTCCCGTGGACGCGAACACGTTAAGAAATACATACATCCGGCGGGGTTCAAGCGTGACAAGGTCTGACAGTTCATACCACCCAACAGGTGCACCCAGTCGTGCTGCCTGGGGTATTTGTTTTTTGATGAGAGAAAGACAGAAAGGATCTCCGACCTTCATATAGTAGAAACTCCTTGTGTCGACAATGAAAGCCACTTCATCCACGGGTGTCCGATCGACGGGGAGAACTTTGTCTGCAAATATGCATAACTCTTCTATTTCGTTCATCAATTCTGGATCATCGTATCGGTTTCCACCCACATCGAACCACCACTGGGCATTACCTCTCGCGAGAGACGCGGCCAGTTCACGCCTCTGAAGTAGCTTATCACCAGTCACGTTAGCAGGTTTTCCCAACTGGCCTACCTTCACCGGTGCCAGAGAGGTCCGGATGTCATTTTCATTGAACCACAGCTTTCCTGCCTGCATCACACCATCGAACAAAGACATGGAATAACTGGTCCCGGTCCCAATTTGCCTGAAAGCATAACCGGTCGGGCTGGAAATAAAATCGATGTCGGGACTGTCCCACACACTTCGCAATGCAAGATGACCGGAATTCTGGAGACGTTGCTCTCCGGCAAGTTGAAGCACGTAGCCATAGAATATCCCGACGATCTTCTCCCTCTGAGTAGCATCCTTTACCACAGATGCAAAATAGTTGATTGTCTCAGCTACCATCTCAGAATTGTACATGTAGTAATCGATACTTGGCTGCTCCGTTGACGGATCACGGAGAGCACCCAATCGTGATTCCATCCGTTCCCTTTTTGTTGGAATCCGGGCGGTTTCGAGTGATTTTGTCTTATTATGCCAGGCCGCATGAATAGCTTCATCATTTCCGTACTTTTCTCTCAGCCACTCTCTAAAAGCTGTCAGGTTTGCAGGGCTGTAATCGGTCCAGTGATCTTCGTTGCTCCCCCACTGTATCCATTCCTCTGTTGTACCTGACACGAGGTGGTAACCGATTATGCGATCTGCATAAGCTGAGGTTTCAACATGCTCTATAAATTTCCTGAGAGCTCGTGCTGTATCTTCGCGCCATAGTTCAGAAGCCCAACTGGCAACGGGGATTTTTCCCTTAAGTAGAAAGGGTACAGTATTACCATTGCCGGGATCATAGGTGACGAGTTCATCAGGATACTTTTCGCACCACCATCGCGGAGCATAAAGAGCGATTCTCAGAAATATATAGGCGTCGGCATCTTTATCGAGGATAATCATTACTCGATCATCCAGTTCACTGAAATCGAATTTTTCGGGGGCGAGCCATGATGTTTTCGCCTTGCCATAACCAGATGCCGAGGGCGTTGCAGAAATAGAGAATAATTTCACCCCTGCTTGAGAAAAATCCTCGAACACTTCTGGAATAGTTCTATAGGCTGCATAGGCCATCCCACTCTGTGGTTCACCATTAATGAAGAGTGTGGGGACACCACGGTAGGGCTTTACTACTGCGATCGTCCTTCTTTGAGAACGGGATTCAATTTCGAAGCCCGGTATCTTTACTTCTTCGTCATCAGATCCAAGTTCAAACTCATAACCGGCACACAGGATAGCAATATTAAAGATCCCTCCCGGGTGGAAAGTCCCCAACTCTATTTCTTCAAGTTGCAACGTTCTCTCTTGCCCGATCTCCCATTCCGTCAATGGAGAATCCACTTTCAGGGGATAAGAGGAGACTCTCCTGTCGTCTTTTCTCAACTCAAGCGTCGCCTTATTATCATAACATCTGCCGGATAAGAGTTTTAATTTCAGCAGGAAGTAAAATTTGTTCCCGGCCTTCAGCTGACCGGGGAATTCCATGTCAAGAACTTGTGTTCGTGGGGAATGATAGAACTCTGCTTCGACTCTTCTGAACTTCAGTTCATACTCTTCACCAACAGTGAGACCTGAGGCAATGAATGCAATAGAACGCACCGGAAAGTTGAGCAAACCATCTCTGTCATTCGACCACGGAGCGATGTAAAAATTGTCTACATGAAAAACCAATTCCCGGAGAGTTCTGTCACCGGAAATACTAACTGGATCAACAAGCCACTGAGAGCCATCTGCATCTTGCATTTTTATAGAAAACCTGAGGGGAGCTTTCACATTTTCAATTTCAACAGTGAGGTTCCGAAATTTCCTCCCGATTGGTACTCGCAAGTAGAGGTCATTAAAAGAGACAGACTTCGGCGTAAAGTGCCAACCGATGCCCTGACTGGGATCATCCAGGATACGGAGATCCCACGAATAAAACTCCTTCTGCAGACGTTCATCATTTCTAGCCAGATCCCAGTACTGTAATGAAGTGAAATCAGATAATGTTTCAATCAGGGCAGGATGGGACTGCCCAATCTCGGTGAATATGATACCTCCGCATACAACGGATACGATGCAACACGTAGTCAGTACGAGACTAAGAGATTTGATTACTCTTGATTCTTTCATCATATTTACGTCCAATCAACACTAAACCGTTGGGTTGTAAGAACACATTGATTTTCTATTGTGGCAGGATTTTCTTCGCCAGATATTTTTTCTGACACCAAATATGACAAAGTACCCCGATCGATCATGCAATAGATATGAAGTTAACTGTCCTTTATGAACTCACTGTAGAATTGTCATCTTCTTTGTAATGATAGAGTTGCCATCACTGATTTTATAGAGATAAATACCTGATGAGACATCTTTTCCTCTTTCGTCCACTTCTGAAATTGTAGCAGCTGCGAAAGGCCATCGTCCCACGACCCTCATATTGAGGGAATCGACTTTGATGGAAACGTGGGTCTCTCACCCTGTAATAAATCTGATTACAGATGAGTGTAAGGTGATGAATAAATATCACTCCCTCTATCGTCATGAATGTATCGTAAAGTTGTTGGATCCCTCGCCCACAAATTCCCGGTTATAACAATAAAGAATGGAAATATTAAATACCTGCTCATCATATTTGAAACCCTGGATTTTGAATCGATAGGAACCATATCAACTTTTGAGCACTCCGAGTGATGAAATTTACTCGTCATTGAGATTGTAATTCAAGAGGATGCTCACCATGATGAGAATGTACCACATCACAGAGTTTTTCGCAATTAGGAAAGAAATATATGTAAAGATCGTCGTTCACACGGCCAGTTTTAACATGACGACTATTGCAGAAGGGATGTCACAAACATAGAGTCTTCAGAAAAACTCAGCATTGACAAAGATATCATTACATCTTGACTTTTTATCTCCCATAATGTAGAATCATCAGAAATTATCACATTTTACAACAGCTATAATTAAGATATTACTCATTCAACGGGGATACCAATCCCTGCTGTTGTTCACAAGCAGTTCATGATGAAATCCCTGACTGTTCTAGATAGCAGGCCACAAGGTTCGGAACGGCAACACCGATAATCGCTGATATTAGCTTGTGCTCGGGAACAAGTTACATCAAAAAGTGGTATCAAGGGAAACGTTATTTTAAGTTAAACCGAAAGACTGACTCCCACTTTCCTTCTGTAAAAGGGCTGTGATATGCAGAGCGATTCCGATTTCTTCATCGTCCTCAAGACTCTTTATGGGAGACGCAAACTCATCATCGTGAATTTTATTATAGTTTTCGTTCTCTCGGCTGTATTCTCTTTAATGATGCCGAAAACATATCGTAGCAGAGCCCTCATTATGCCACCCGCTCCACAGCAGGATCTTGGATTCTTGAGTGCCCTCGCAGGCAATATCCCATTCACGAGATTTAATCTGGGTCAGGGCGATTATGAGAGCATGACTTTTCTGGCTATACTAAACAGTCGCACAGTCATGGAGAATGTTATCAACAAATTTAATTTAATGGAATTCTATGACTCCGAGAAATTAGAAGATGCAGTAAAAATCCTTCGCGGAAATACCGGATTTGATGTGGAGGATGAGGGAACAATCTCCATAATTGTCGATGTGAAAACGGGATGGTTCCCATGGGGAAAGGAAAACGAAACAGTCAGTCAGCTTGTGACCGATATAGCCAACTTCTTCGCCGAAGATCTCGATTCAGTCAACAAAAGACTGAAATCAGAGCAGGCCAGATTCCAACGTATATTTATCGAGAAGAGATACAATGAAAACATTCAAGATCTGACAGAGGTGGAGGAGGAGTTCAAAGCCTTCCAGGAACAGCACAAGATGATTGCACTTCCGGAACAGATGAAGGCGGCAATCGAAGCCGCTTCAACAATTCAAGCCCAGATTCTTGCCAGTGAAGTAAAATTAGGTGTAATGGAGAAAACACTGAGCCACCAGCATCCGGCATTGGAAAGAGTCAAAAGTGAGATTGCCCAGCTCGAGACACAGTTGAAAGAACTTGAATCCGGCTCTGAAAACGAGGGGTTCCTCCCAAAATTCTCCGAGGTACCTGATCTCGGGATTCAACTTTTACGCTTTGAGAGAGAACTCGAGATTCAGAATACTCTTTTTGCTTTTCTCACCCAGCAATATGAGGAAGCAAAAATCCAGGAAGTGAAAAACACACCCACCTTGCAGGTCCTTGATCGGGCAGTTAAACCTGAAAGAAAACACAAACCGAAACGAGCACTGTTCGTTCTCTTTTTCAGCTTTCTCAGTGTCATTCTCACCTCGTTCTATATCATTTTCAAACCGTCTCTAAAAAATCTCTAGTGTTCATGGAACATAAAAAGTACACACCGAGCAGCGTTCTTTTAAGAAACACGCTGATCAACCTTCTCGGAATGATTCTGCCTGTCCTCGTTGGAATCATTGCAATTCCTTTCGCATTAAAGGGATTGAGTAACGAGGGATTTGGTATTCTCTCAATCGTGTGGGTAATTGTAGGATATTTCAGTATACTGGATTTTGGTATCTCACGCGGGACAACGAAACTCGTTGCAGAGTGCCTTGGTGAGAAACGGCAGGCAGATCTAAATTCGATATTCTGGACGGCAAGTTTCCTAAATCTCATTTTTGGTATTGCCGGAACTATCATATTTTTTCTCATTACTCCTTATCTCGTTGAAAACGTTTTGAATGTCTCTCCCAATTTCATCCAGCAGACAAAACTCTCTTTCTATTTGTCCGCACTTTCCTTTCCTGTGATACTTTTTTCTGCAAATGCGAGGGGCGTGCTCAGCGCAGCCCAGCGATTCGATCTCGTGAACCGTGTATTAATCCCCGTCAGTGTATCAAGTTTTATATTTCCTGCCCTTTCTTACCCATTCGAGCTTAGTTTGTTTACCGTTATATTTTTGATTGTCATCTCCCGTGTCATCGCGGCATTTTATTATATACACTATTGCTGGAGAATATTCCCCCCGATCAGGGAACAGATATCTTTCAGCCAAAAATTCCTGAAAAAACTGATCTCCTATGGAGGCTGGGTGACCATCACAAATATTATAAGTCCTCTGCTGGTATACATGGACAGATTTTTCATTGGGTCAATACTTTCCGTTTCAGTGGTGGCATTCTATACAGCACCATACGATATAGCGAACCGACTGAGGGTTCTACCGATAGCAATAATGAATACCGTATTCCCTGAATTCAGTGCATTATCGCATAACAGTGAAAACACACGTGTTGAGAAGTTGTTCAGTCGTTCGATTAAATACATACTCCTCCTTGTTGGACCATTCACGTTACTGCTTGCATTCTATGCTCCTGAAATTTTACGTGTGTGGCTGGGGCAGGACTTTGCTTATAAATCAACGGTTGTACTCAGAATCATCGCAACTGGCATAGTGATAAATTCTCTGGCCGCAGTCCCGTTCAATCTGTTACAAGGAATCGGAAAACCCGATCTTCCCGCAAAATTTCATATCGCCGAGTTTCCATTTTACATTGTTTTGTTATGGCTATTAACGAAAAACTATGGAATCCTCGGCGCAGCAATCGCCTGGTTCCTGAGAGTAACACTCGATTTTATTTTACTCTACTCCTGGTCCTCGAGATTCTACCCGACTTTAGTTCACACACTTGGCGAATTCCGGATATGGAGGGAATTTTTTCTGCTTTTCGATCTGGTCATGTTTGTATTACTGGTACGAGTACTAGTGAAGAATCCCCTGACTGAAATTCCCTTGTTGTTCATTATTCTTTTGGTATTTTTCATGTTAGTCTGGTATTATATTTTTGATAACACTGAGAAGAAAACGATCTCTGATTTTGTGAGAAACTTAATTAGATGATTTTCACGAACTCACACTGTGGGAATATCCGAAAAGGATCCTGAATGTTAGAAGTGTGTGGAACAATCATTTTAATCGGTCTGTGCTTACTTATCAGTTACTGGGAGAATCTTCGATATAATACCTACATAACACCATTTTCTGCTCTGGCATGGCCGTACGTGATCGTGGTTGTCCTGATTAATTTCGCAGGTGTGCACCTCGGTTTCTTCCCTGTGAGCTTGAGAAGCAACTCATTCGTATTTCTTGGTTTCCTGTTTTTCCTCATGGGAGGAGTATTTATCCTCTCTCTCGTGAAAGGGAGAATTGCTGATGTTGATTACAATAAGCGCTTGAATCTCAATCTCGAAACTTTCTTCAACCTGTATCGTCCCCTTTTTGTGGTAATCGCAATTCTCTCTATTATCGCTGGATTCATCCACTTCAGATTTTCATTGGCCGAAGTTGGAGGGTGGATCAACATTGCGACCAACGATTTCAAGGATGTGTATGGAACAGGACTACTTGCTCACATTAAAATACTGAGTCGGCTTTCCTTCATCTTCCTCTTTGCAGATTATTTCCATCGAAAAAGGAAATACATTTTCATCCTATTGTTCCTCATGTTTCTGATTGTTTTCGTGCGACAGGTCAAATACCAGATCCTCGGGATGATACTGGGTGGATTCTATTTTGCCATGCTCAAAGGATGTATAAAATTCTCTCTCAGAAAACTCGCTTTCTATTCAATTCTCATTTTTATTCTCTTCAACCTCACTTATTACCTAGGTTTCATCGTAGCGGGTGTCGACTATGCATTTGCAGAGAGAACTCACATGTATCTTCTCAACCATTTTTTTACTTATCTCTT
Organism: uncultured Gemmatimonadota bacterium; assembly: GCA_964654825.1. Lineage (GTDB taxonomy): Bacteria > Gemmatimonadota > CAZMKB01 > CAZMKB01 > CAZMKB01 > CAZZKG01. The sequence continues at coordinate 58,028 of CAZZKG010000008.1, forward strand.
TGGTGGACCAATTGGCTTCAGCGAGATTCTCAATCAGATCAATTATCCAATCTACAGTTTGAAGGAAATTTTCGCTGTTCCAATCAACATTTTAAATTTTCTCTTTCAGTATGAAGATTATGTGGATATTATCATCTCTTATTGGATACCCGTTTCTACACATACGGAAATGTTTCACAGCTCTAATGTATTTGGAATCGTTGGAATGCTTTTCATGTATCTCGGCCCCTACGGCGCGTTATTGTACATGTTTTTTCTCGGTTCAATCGCGTATGGTCTCATGGCACTCTCTTTTACATTTCCCCAGAAAATAGGAGCACAACTCGTCTACTCTTTTGTAATGGCCCTGTTGACAGTTTCATTCTTCGATATTTATTTCAATAAGCTCGTTGCTTACGAAGCTTCATTTTTCATGTTTGTGATTCCTCCAATCTACTACCAGATGCGAAATGGCCTGAAAAAAGCAATTTCTTATCATCGCAAAAAATATCAAATCTCATCATGAGACATATACATAAAAATGATATTCGAATACTTCTTTTCCTCATTCTCCCGTGCACGTTTCTGCTGATTAATAGTGCTAATGCCACATTACAGGAAAATCTCCCTCTCGAGCACTGGACTTACTCCATCATCGATGAACTTCTCCTTCGTGGTTACGGAAGCAATCTTCTTTTCTCCAATAGACCATATACAAGAGGTGATGTGGCGAAACTTGTTCTGGAAATTGAAGAGAAGTTACGCCAAAAAACCGGCAATGAAAAAACTACACTGAACGAGTGGAATCGACTTCTCGGGCGGGAATTCTTAACGGAAATCAACGAGCTTCGTGCTACAGAAAGTGATGAATTGATCGATTGTCACATCTCGGTTGGAGCAGATATGTTCGGTAGTAAAACCGAGGAGGATATCGAACTCGAACCTGCCTTTTCAGAGATCAGAAGAGGTGACGAAGGAGATCCTCATCTGAGAATCATCTTGCCTCTCGGATACTCTATTTCTTTTGGAAAGTATCTCACAGTCTCGGAAATCGTCTGGATCGACACAGAGACGAGAAACGATCCCACTGCACGAGTGAAGGCGGATCCAAAGCGCCCACTCAGGTTCAGAAGTGCCTACTTAAAATACAGTCGACCTCATCTGGTTGTACAGATTGGGAGGGAGCGATTCAAGTGGGGACCGGGCCAGAGCGGGGGTCTCGTTCTATCGAATACCTCTCCTTCGTTTGACTCTTTTATGTTTAAGCTTAATGCCAAATGGTTCACACTCACAAGCATGGTGTTTCAACTAAACGATGAGGTGTCATCTATTGGAGAGGATACCGGGGAACTACCCGAAAAGGGAATAGTAAACCGGTATTTCTATGGTCACCGTCTCGACATGCAATTTCTCTCATGGCTCGAATTGGGAATTTCCGAAACAGCAGTGGTAAGTGGAGTGGGAAGAGGATTTGATCTTAGATTCATGAATCCGTTCACCTCGATTTGGTCTACACAGAACGAGGGCGACAGAGACCCCAAGGAAGTAAATCTCAGCCATTCTCTCAACTGGGTTATTTCATATCTCCCCCAGACAACGATTTATGGTGAACTCCTCATCGATGAGATCGTTCTGAAGGAGAGACCAGCAGAATTACCTCCTCAACCAAATATCATCGCATTTTTACAAGGGATTGCCATAACAGATCCCTTTGGGATGTATGGCACAACCGTGAGAGCTGAATATGTAAGACTCAATTCGTTCATGTATATACATAGAGGCCTTAATACTGATTCCGAACATTTTGGAGCTCCCATCGGACACCCTTTTGGTCCAGATACAGATCAGACAAGCATATCGATAACCAAAATACTCAATCCGTATCTGACCATGAATGGGAGTATTTCCTATAGAAGAAGAGGTGAAATCAGAATTGACACGGAAGAGGAATCTGCCGGAAAAACAAGCTCTTTCCTCCAAGGGATTGTGGAGAGAAGGAGTATCTACTCAATCACTGCAACTTACCTACCATCGAAGGATATATTTCTCAATATCAGCACCTCGTTCATAAACGTAGGTAACATGGAACACATAGCAGGAAACAGCAGGAGTCTTTTCGATCTTTCCTTCCGAATCTCTTATTACTTGAATTGGTCTTGATGCAGTTCCTGATGTTTCTTTCATTAATTCTCTTTGTTTAAGTGTATTAAGCTTCCTTGTCCAAAGAAAAGATGTAAGTTCCTTGTGCCTTGATCGGTATGAGTTAGACAACACCGTCTCCAATCCCTAAATCCCTCCTCACCAGAACAAATAAAACTTTTTCTGTAAATTGCAGTATTTCCTGACACACAAACCGTCGACATCGATGGATTTAAACGATGCGGTGCTGTCAGTAATGGGCCCCGGATCACCAATACTGGCCGTCGACCTCGGGGATTCTTCCGTGTCCACCGTCGTTGCAACCGGACTCTCGGGCACAGACAGCATAACCATGGATAGAGAGGGCAGGGTCTACGTCTCGGAGTGGACCGGCGACACGGTCCGGAGATACGATTGCAATTTCAGCAATCCCCCCCGAGTTCTTCTCGATCAGACACAACGATCCAGCCGACATTTACTATGACAGGGTAAACGACCGCCTGATCGTCCCCAACTTCAGCTCACACAACCTTGATTCCATCCAGATTAATCCACTTGGTATCGACGAGCACGATATCAGATTGCCACGAGTCATCGGACTCCTCCAGAATTAGCCAAACCCCTTCAACCCGTTGACAACAATCTCATACATGCTTTCAGGCACCTGAGACTTATGTCTCTGTGTTTACAATGTGAAAGGACAGCTCGTCCGGCGTCTCGTGAACGAGAGCAAGAAATATGTAACACACAGCATCGTATGGGATGGGAAAAACACAAAGGGAGAGGAAGTGAGTTCAGGGATCTATTTCTCCAGATTAGAAGCCGGATTTGTGGTCCAATCCCGGAAGATGCTGCTCCTCAATTAATAATCTGTGGTTTCATCAACATTCTCCTTGGGACCATACAAACAACGCTCGAGAAAACCTTAAGTTAACTACTCCCTATTCCCTGCTGCTGCGCATCATGATGATGGCGACCAGCGAGAAGATGGCGGCTGCCTGGAAGAGCTCGAGGAACACATCGACGGTGCTGCTGGTCCGGATCACCACCGCACCGATACCGAGGATGGCGGTAAAGGCATAGATGAAGAGCACGCTCTCCTTCTTGGAGAGCCCAAGTTGATTGAGACGGTGGTGAAGGTGATCCTTTCCGGTGAACTCGAGCCACTCGTTGAACGTGGACACCTTCCTTTGAAAGACGCGGGAGATCGTCGTGTACACCGTGTCGAGAATCAACACCCCCATGATCAGAAGCGGGATGCTGAGTGCCTTCACCGGATCGCCTTCCGCCCACTCACCCATCACGGCGACGCTGGCGAGCATGAATCCGATGAAGGTCGAACCCGTATCACCCAAAAAGAGTGTTGCCGACTTGATCTGCCGGAAGTTGTAGGGCAGGAAGCCGAGCGAGCTTCCGAGGAGTGCCATGGTGATGAGGAGAAACACCTCCTGCCCCGTGCGCATCGCGATCAGGCCGAAGAAGAAACACGTGATGGCGGCGATACCGGCCGCCAGACCGTCCATTCCGTCCAGAAAATTGAAAGCGTTTGTGATTCCCACGATCCAGAGCACCGTCAGTACCGCTTCGGCGACATGCCAGAGGGGGGTGTTGGGAAATACATCGATGTACACACCCCAGAGAGGAGGGATCATCGCAACGGCGATCTGCACGAAAAACTTTACGCGTGCGGACAGCCCCCACACGTCATCGAGCACTCCCAGGAGGAACACTAGCGTGGCCGCGATGAGGATCGCCTTAACCGCCGTGGACAGAATCCCGTTGGCCAGGATCGTGATGGTGAAGGCCAGGAAAATGGCGATTCCACCCAGAAGCGGAGTGGGCTTGTTGTGGACATTCCTCTCGGCTGGATAATCGAGCACCCCCACCGTCCTCGAGCACCATCTCACGACGGGTGTGAGCAGGTATGCCAGGACAAAGGAGTAGAGGACGATGTGCAGCCAGGCATTCCCGCTCGCATCGAAAATGTCTTTCAGCCGGAAGTGGGCGAATGACCCGATCAGGCCCGCGAAGACTCCGTAACGCACCAGTTCTGTCCGGTTGATCTTCATCCCGTCATCTCCGCCATGTGTCGCCTCAATTCTTTCGTGATGTGAAGTACGTCTGCTTTCGCAAGTAATGGGTAGACAGGGAGTGATAGAAAACTCTCAAAGGCTTCGCTGCAGCCAGGAAGATCGCTCTCTCCGAGCATCCGGAACACAGGCTCCTCGAACGGTCTCCTGCACTGGACACCTGCATCCTCCATCCCGTCTATCGTCCCCCCTGCGTCATTTCGCAGGAGCTCGACCACGAACCTGAAATACGCCGGGACATTACCCTCCTCCTCCTCGATGAACCCCACGTCACACCCTGAGAGTTCTCGCAGATAATGTGCCGCGACCCTCCTCCTCTTTTCGTGAAACTCATCGAGCCGCGCCAGCTGGCTGCGTCCGAGTGCGGCCTGGATATCACTCATCGTGTAGTGGTATGTGAGTCCTCTGCCGGTATCCCTGGATGATCTCAACCCCTCCACATTCGCGAGGATCTGCACGTCATCCGAGGCCACCATGCCGCCTTCTCCAGTTGTGATGAGCTTCGTCGCAAAAAAGGAGAACACACTCACCGTCCCGAACGATCCCACAGCCTGTCCTTCAACCGAGGCTCCGAGTGACTGAGCGCAGTCCTCGATGACCGGTACACCCAGCTCTCCTACAATCTCGACCGGTCCCGGGTATCCCAGCAGGTGAACGAGTACGACAGCCCGGGCACCTCTCTTTACCGCTCTCAGGAGGCTCTCCTCATCCATCACCATTCTCGCCGGGTCGATGTCCACCAGGACAGGGGAGCCCCCGGCAAGTTGAACAGCATGATAAACCGAGGAACAGCAGTACCCCGGGATCGCGACACGGTCTCCTTCGCGTACTCCAACCGCAAGGAGCCCCAGGTGGAGAGCGGCGGTCCCCGAGCTCACGCAGACACCGTCGGCGACACCGATTTTCGAAGCGAGTTCTTCCTCGAAGCTTCTGACTTCCTCACCCTGAGAGAGCCAGCCGCTCTCGAGCACTCTCCGGATCGCATCGATGTCCTGTCTGCCTATAGTCGGTCTCGAATGCCCTATAACCTCACTCATTACTACCCTTCAGATATTGATGAACAGCCTCAGAGAAGCGAATGACTCAGCGTACTTGACCCTTCCCTGGATACCCCGGAACATGGCGGCCGATGTGGCACACTCGACGATATTCAGATCCTCTATGTTCGTTTTGGCTATCTGGGAGGCATGTGCCGCCAGCAGCTTCTTCTTCTTTCCCATCACACTGCCGATGTCCACAAACACATTGGGTGTGAAATTCTGCGTTGTCGGCGCTTCGTAGAAGAGAAAATTCTTCACATACCTCGTCGCCGACTGCGTACTCTGAGACAGCATGCGGTGGTCCTGGTGCGTGTCGTCCCAGAAGTGTGTGAAGATGAAGTGCGGGTGCACCTTCTCCATGACCTTCTCGATTTCCCCGATGAGCCCCTGGTTGAGAGGGATCCGCGTGTCGTGGTATTTCCCCCAGAAAATCTGCTTCACCCCGACAATGCCGCCCGCCTCTTTCTGTTCCTTCTTCCTCACTTCCGGATCACCACCGAGTTCACCGTGCGTTGCAATGTACAGGTAGATGTGATGACCTTTTTCCGCGTACTTGATGAGCGTACCTCCGCATCCGTACTCGAGATCATCCGGGTGCGCCCCTATCGCGAGGATGTTCATCGATTTTCTCCCATCCTGCCCGTGACCGTGAGGTGCCGGGTGTGTTGCGAGTTGCCGCTTTTTATCACCAGGAGACTGTCGGGACCGCAATTGAACAGGATGTCCACCGCACTCAACCCACCGGCGAATTCCCCGGAGTGCTGGGGATAGACCGGCGGCGTGTAGTCCTGGAAAACGACCTCGATGTCACTCAACACAAACCTCTTCACATCGAGATATTCCCTGGCCCCGCTGCCGGACAGATAGACATCAGCCCCCAGCTCCCGGCATATCCAGACGAGTCTCTCCGTCGGTTCTTCGGGCATCCTGCCGAGCTCAGACGCCATCACGAGCTCTGTCTCTATTCCAAGTTTTTCTCTCATCATCCGTATACAGTCAACGTTCAAATCGGCCAGTTTGTCCCAGTCGAAATCAAGATGTTCGACGAGACCTTCCTCGTATGTATCGAAATGGGGTGACCTGGCGTAGGAGAACCTGATTGCATTCTTCTGCTTCCTTCTCCAACCCCTCGTATTGTCGATGGTCACTTCACTGATCCGCTGGCCGTAACGGTAGTGGATAGGGACAGTGAGCCACTGCCATCCATCAGGAGATTTAATCCTGTTCCTGTTCTGCCACTCGTTCTTCTTGTACTGGACATTATCGAGGAGAACGAAGATATCACTCCGTGCCATCTTGTCCCAGTATCCCGACCAGGGAAGATACTGCGGCTGATGAATCGCTGCTATCATTAGAGACCTGCCTCTTTAAAAGGCGTAGCGTGAGCTTCCCTACGAGCTCCCCTCACGAATACGGGATTCGTCGCCAGGACCGGGAACTCTCCGCCTACGACCAATCGGTAGTACCAGAGCTCGTCCGGCGACGGTATTTCCGTTTCACTGAACACCCAATCTACTCCGGGTGTCAGCTCCGATTCGATCAGCACTCTGCCATTGCGGATGAGTTGAACTTCACCCCGGAAGCCTTCTTCTGTATCGAATCCAGGATTGAACGTGAACAGTGGCGGTGCCGTGACGGTGATCTCTCGACCCGTGGCAGCCGAACCGCCGCCTGCCGGATCGGTCACTCTGAACACGGGATGGGTCATCTGAAGCCCGATCCCCTCGCGGACGGCAATCATCCTGCCTTCCCGCATGGCGGTTAGGACCCCTGAGGTACTCCTCTCATCAACGAAACAGATGGTGAGTGTCTCACCGATGAGATCTTCTCCGTGCTCCCCTTCCCAGTCGAGTTCCCCGACGGCCCAGACGGGCCGCTCCCGCTCACCACCTGTGTACTCGAGGAGAACCCGGTCCCAGATGCCTCCGGGCGAACCGATCTCCCGGTCCCCGCTCCAGAATATGGCAAAACCGTCATAATTTTTGGTTTCGAGGAGGTGATCGTGATACGGCCGGGTCTCATACTTCACACCCTCGTATTCACCAGTGACTGATGCCTCCGGATGAGCCCAGAACGTGAGTGCCCCCTGAGCGTTGGAATAATCGATGAGTTTCTGATACGGCACTGCGCCATGGTCCCCGTGATACTGGTCGATCTCACTCGAGTGAAAGGGAGAAACTTCGACCAGTACAAGAACACCCAGAGTGATTACGATAAACCCCGGTATCCGCGGCCACCTGCTGAATGTCGTGTATGAGAGCTTGTCGAACTGAATTGTCCTCATCACCTGTTTCCGCACCATGTATACACCGGCTGCCATCATTCCGACCGGCAGGAGTAGCATCGACAGTCCGGTCCGACTGCCGCCGTTGAATCCCCGGTGGATCGACGGGAGCTCCGAGTACTGTTTTGCTTGAGTGAGACCGACTACGAGCATGTGCTCCTGCCAGTTTACAAGTTTGAGATTCCGGTCGATGGGATTACCCTCCCAGTAGTAGAACGGTACGGCTTCAGTACCCGGGATGAGGATCAGTCCCGGATGTCTTCTCGAAGCTTCTTCGATCTCCTCGAGGTAACGCCCGGCACCATAAGTCTCGATCGAGGGAAAACTTCTGGTCTTTTTGATCAGGTGCCTGAAGGGAAACAGCCCGTATGTGATCTCGGCATTGTCATGATCTGCGAAAATCGCCCCGTCGATGCCGTTTTTCTCGAGAAACCCGGCAATCTCATCGACGCCGTACCTGCCGCCCGAAGCCCTCGTGTCGATGTGGACGGCGATTGCCACCACTTCATAGGCACCGGCGGCGGCCGGGACAGTCGCTAGTGCCGAAACCAGCACCAGGCAGAACAGCAGAACACATCGGACAGGGTGCACGATCACTTCTTCCCTCCACTGCCGTTTCCGAGAAGTTCGTGGTAGAGTGACGTGTACTCCGCCACCATCCTCTCACGGGAAAACATTGCCGCTCTCTCTTCACCGGCGATTGCGAGTTTCGAGCTTAAGTCCTTATTTTTCAATATACTGAGCATACATCGTGCCAGTGAGAGAGGGTCCTCCGGACGCACGAGGAAGCCGTATTTCCCACCGTCGAGGACTTCGGACACCCCGCCGACCGCGGTGGCTATGACCGGAACTCCCGTCGCCATGGCCTCGAGAAGTACGATCCCGAGCCCTTCATTTACCGAAGTGAGCACGAACAGATCGATTGATTTCATAAATGCCTGCGTATTTTCGCTTCTCCCGAGGAACTTTATCTTTCCGTCCAGACCCCTGGTCCCGGACAGCTCTCGTGCTTCTTCCTCCATCTCCCCGTCACCGGTCACGAGGAAAACGGTTTCGGGCAGCCTGTCGCCGACGATCGCGGCCGCCTCGATGAATGTCCGGGGTGATTTGACGCGGGTCAGCCTTCCGGCCCATCCGATGACCTGAGCTTTTTCCCCGATACCGAGCGCCTCCCTGAAACGTTTTCTTTCTTCCGGATCCGGACGGTACCGTGACACGTCGATACCCGGCGATATCGCGGTGAACCTGTCCCACCGTGCGATACCCCTTGACACGTGCTCCTCGATACTCCGTCTGGTGAGGAGAACGATCCTGTCGGCCAGGGGCGCCGTCATGCGTTCTGCAAGTATGATGAGCCGGGTGAGAATCGCGTTGTAGTATCCATAGAACAGATGGCCGTGAGTCGAATGCACCACGATCCGCTTCCCCGCCAGGCGTGCCGCTATCCTTCCCAGGATCCCCGCCTTCGACGTGTTAGTGTGCACGATGTCGGGATCCATGCTCTTGATCAGCCGGCACAGCATGAGGAGAGCCCGGCAGTCCCTGAGAGGATCAGGACCCCTCCTCAGCTCATCGATAAAGATTATCCTTACACCGGTCCTCTCCTGATACTCGTCGAGGTCGACGTGCGGATTACGGGTCCTGCCGGTCACGATGATCGAGTCGAACCCGTGTTCCCTGATCCTGTCCGCGAGCAGAAGAACCTGTTCGGATGACCCGCCGAAATCGAGCCTCGTGATCATGTAGAGGACGAGTTTGTGTTCACCGGCCGCCTGTTTCGATTGTTCTTTTCTTAAAACCATCGCTTTTTCCCTTATCAGAGCTTCGTTTCCGGAGACATCAGAACCGGTACAGCTCGGTACACCGGGAGCAGGCCGGAAACACTCCACGCTCCTTCAGGTCACATCTGAAATATTTCGCTGCCTCACCCTGGAGGATCTCCTCTATCGGAGTTTCGAACACGTTCCCGAGGGTGACACCCAGCGACAGGCAGGGCCGCAGGTCCCCGTTCGGAAACACGTAGGTGACCATCCACGGGCTCACACACTTCGACTTGTACGAATCGGGGGTGTATTCGAGATTCGTATAGTATCGCCTGATTTCCCTTTCGGTGTAGTTCGGATAAAAAACCGCTTTCACACCATCGTGGAGATGTTCGATTTTGTTCTTCTCCCGCAGGAGACGCTCGACATCGATCTGCGGCGGTGTTTCCCTCACAAATCCCTCGAAGTCGGAGTTCTTCACCCCGTAGAGTTTCTCGAGGAGCGCCCGCTGCCGGTCCATGTCCTCCCGGCCCACGAAGATCGGATGATGGAAGGTGATGGTAGAAACTCCGAGCTTCCCCGCAACCGGGACCAGTTGGGCAATATGGCCCGCATTCCCTTCCCAGATGGTCGTATTGATGTTAACGATCGGGTGTTTATTCCCCACACGCAATTTTTCGACGATCAGCTGCTCGAGGCCGTGATGGACCTTCTGATACGTTCCCGGTTTACCCCGCATCAGATCGTGCACCTCTCCCAGCCCGTCGAGGGACACGATCAGCTCGTCGATCCCGGATCGGACCAGGTCTCGTGCCATTCTCCCGATCAGGATACCGTTTGTAATCATGTTGCACCGGAGTCCGGCCTCTTTCACGGAGGAGATCATCTCGATTATTCCGGGGTTGACAAGCGGTTCTCCGCCGAAAAGGGTTACTGCCGGCTTCCAGTGAGCCACCTGATCGATGATTCTCCTCACATCAGCCGGCCCCAGCTCGAGGCGTTGGCAGTTTTCTTCGAGATTTTTGAACACCCCTCTCTCACCCCACTGTCCGCACATCGGGCAGGACAGGTTACAGCGGTACCCGACCAGGATGGAAACAGTCTCAGGTAGGACGGTCCCCTCGCCCCTCGCGAAGGCCAGATAGGAAAGGAATCGTCTCTTCCCCGCCGCTATCGCGTATCCGGGATCCGCCGTCGCTTTAAAAAACGTCCGCTTAATATTTTTCAGTGCTATCATCTGTACTCCTTCGGACCCACCGACCGCCGGTCACGATCCGCACGGCCCGCTCGAGATCCTTCCTCCTGACCCCCTGGTGTACCGGCAGGAGGAGGATCTCCTTCGCTATTTTTGTCGCCCCGGGCAAGGGATCCGGATCATCCGGAAGCCCCAGGTCATAGATCCTGTGTATGGGAAGCGGATAGAGTGTCGTCGCCTCGAAACCGGCGTTTTCGAGCTCGTTTAAGAGATCTCTTCTCGCCAGAGGGTCCGTACACAACGGGAACTGGTTGAGCACGTTATATGATCCCGGCTGATGCCGGGGCAGTCTGATGTGGTCACAGCCTTCCAGGGCTTCCCTCAGAAACAGACCGTTCTCGTGCCGCCACGAAAATATGCTTTCCCGTTTCTCCATCAGAGAGCACCCGATACTTGCCTGGAAGGTGGTGTAGGTGAGAAGCTCGATCTCTTCGTGAAGTGTGCGGTACCGGTACCCGCAGGCAATCGGCCACAGCAGCGAGTAAAAGGAAGGCCTCCATATGAGAGACAACCCCACCGCCTTGAGAAACACGTGCAGTCGTTTGGTCCCGTCAGGAGATGTGAGCTCGCTCTCTTCCTGTTTAACCGCTTCTGCGATGTCATCCCTGTCGGTCAGAACGGCACCGCCTGCGACAGTCGACAGGTTTTTTCCCCTGTTGAAACTGAAGAAGCTCACGTCACCCATCGAGCCGGCGGGTCTTCCACTCGCCATCCCACCCATGGCGCTGGCAGCATCCTCCACCACGAATACACCCCGCCGCCTGGAAGCTTCCTCGAGAGTGGAGAGGTCCTCCACCAGACCGTACATGTGCACGGGCATCACCGCGAGTGTCCCCGTGTCGATGGATGTTTCCATTTCGCGCAGGTCCTGGTTGAAGGTTTCGAGCGAGACCTCACTGAGAACGGGGATGATCCCGGCTTCTTTCACCGCCAGTATGAGCGACGGGGCGGTGTACGCCGGCAGAACCAGCTTTTCTCTGCAGCCGGGCGAGATCCGGGCGAGCGCTCTCAGAATCAGATAGAGCGCCGTTGTGCCGGAGCCGGTCAGGATACAGAACCTCCGGCCGGTCATCTCGCGGAGCGCCTCTCTGAATTGCTCCACGGAAGCGCCTCCTCCGAGTCCACGCACGATTGATCCGGCGCTGATCGGTGTCCCTATCGACGGGATTCTCATGATGATACCTGACCTTTTTTCACAAAATCGAGAATATAGGAATAGACGAAAATACTCTTCAGCGGTCCGACCGGCTTTCTGGCCACAAGCGTTAGGCCGGACTCCCTGCCGGCCTCGATCACGTCACCGATGCGGTGAGTGATCAGCGGGATCCTTCGGAACACTCTCCCGAAAACGAACCTTGACAGGACCAGGGGGTTTCGTGCGTTTCTGACTTCCACGAACACGTGACCGCCCGGTCTCGTCACTCTCGATATCTCCGACAGGTACCTGTTCATATTTCCGTTCCCCTCGAGATTGAGCAGGGTATTGATACACAGAGAGATGGAAAAGACCCCGGACTGAAACGGCATAGATGACAGGTCCCCCCGTATGAGGCGAGGATTACCATTCCCGTTCCCGCCCTTGCTCGAACTCTCATTCAAGTTTTCACTGTGCCCGAACCGGGATCGAGCTGCGGTCAACTGATCCATCACGAGGTCGATCCCCCACAGGTGTTCCGCCGATATTCCGTCTCGTGCCATATCATCGATCAGGTAGCCCTTCCCGCAGGCAACATCGAGGATGGGTCCATCCGAACCACCGGCGAGATCACGGGCGATCTGCCGCGCTCTCCGGGTGATGAAACCCGCATCTTCCCGGGAGATTCCCTCATTTCCCGCGCGTTCTCCCTGTAAAGCTGTCTCCTCGTAAAGGATCGTCTCCACGAGAGCTTCATTCTGCACGTTGGCGGGCATACCTGTCATGGGATCTCCTTCTCTCGTTTTTGATCCCGGCAGGGGGTCTTTGACCAGGCTCTCCCGGCCGTGTGCCGTATGGGTTGTGTAGAGGAGTCCGATTCTGGAGCAGAGTGTCTCCATCCGGGATATCACCTCGTCCACGGAAACGGCTGTGATACAGTCCGGCTGATCGCAGTCTGTCTCCCCGCACTCATCTCTGGGACCACCCTTCCATCCCTGGCTGCACTTTCCCGGGTCGGCAAAGGCGAGCTCTCTCCGGGACTCCGGAAGGAGCGGTAGATACCGGGCATGGTTCGTCCGGCCGAATATCGCCACGGTGGGAACACCCAGTGCCGCGGCGAGGTGCATCGGGCCCGAATCGTTGGTCAGAAACAGGCTGCACTTCGAAAGAAGTGCTGCAGACCCACCCAGTGAGAGGGAAGTCGCGGGGATCACACTTTCAAAAGACCCATCAGCACTCACCGCCCTGGCAAACTCCCCGCAATCGGGACCGCCGATCACCATTACCGCTGCTCCGAGGTTGTCGGTGAGCCACCCGATTGCTTCTCTGAAATACCGCGCCGGCCAGCGTTTCCCGCTTGCCAGGCCCCCGGCAAACACCGCGGCGAGCAGTCGATCTTCCCGTACATGAAACATATCGAGGAACCGGGAGGTCTCCTCCCATTCGTGCTCGAGGACCGGAAAGATGGGCGCACTCACGGGACTCCGGGCTCCGAGAAGGTCGGTAACCGCCAGTTTTCTTTCCATCTCGTGCTCTGTTGAAATCAGTATTTCTTCAGCACTTCTATCGAAACAGGAACCTCTGCCGTCGGTTCCCCTCCCGATCGACCGTCCTGCCCTGATGAATCTCACGGCGCCCCATCTCCTTAAATCCGCAAGATCCGATTCGATTGCCGAGAGATCGACGAGTAGATCGAAAGACTGGCTCCTCAACCGGCGAAACAACGACAGTGCACCACCCGGCCCGAGGATCCCGCTCTCCGGATCGAGAACCTCGAGCCTGAAACCGCCGTGTCCATCCGCTCTTCTCTCCAGATCCGTAGTAGTGAACCGAATGAGGACATCCTCCGATCGAGGTACGGTGAGGACGGTCATTTTGGCACTCTGAAATCTGTTCCGCAAGGCGAGGATCGCCGGGACAGACAGAATCACGTCACCTATCCCTCCTAGCTCGAGGATCAGGATCTTCGAAATATCTCTGTCGAAATCAAGGTTGGTATTCGGATTATCCATTTGTTCGATCCAGTTTATACTTCACCGGTCCCTCCACACTGCCGGTGAGCCGGGGCAGACGGTCACGGATCAGGGAAACGACTTCGTCGACACCTATCGACCGCAGACATCGGTGATGCACACACAGCGGTTTGTCGCACGGCCTGCAGGCAGCATCAGACTCACAAATCCAGTGAGATTCTTCGTCCCGGGGTAAGAACGCTTCTCGAGTCGGTCCCGCCAGTGAGACTGTCGGTACGCCGAGAGCACGTGCCACATGGAGCGGCCCTGAATTGTTGCACAGGAGGAGCGTGATCCGGCCGAGCACCGCGACGAAACGGTCGAGCCCGATGTCCTCGAGCAGCACAATCCCCTCCGGCAGTCTTTCCCCTCCACCTGTCACACACCTCCACTCTCTTTGGCCGAGGAGAATGACCCGGCAGGTACCGTGTTTCATGATCTCCCCTGCGACCCGTACATACCTCTCGATCGGCCACCTCTGGCTCTTATACCTCCCTCCGGGATGAATCCCCAGGACCGGCTCATCCGGAGAGAGTCCGAGCCGCGAGAGCTTCTCCCGCGCCCACTGTCTTTCCCGAGGGCCCACGACGATACGCCCGCGGAGCCGGGTTTCAATGTGAGCGTCACGGCAGCCGAGACTTTCGGCGAGGTTTCGCAAGTTTAGAAGCATGCTTCTGCCGAGATCTCCGTGCGGGGTGATGAGATTGAAGAATCGTTCCCTCCCCGGGGCGGTGAAACCGGCACGGTACCTTCTACCGACACACCGGGTCAGAAGTGCCAGGCTGATCGAGTCCGTAATGAACGGATCGATGACGAGGTCGAAACTCTCGGCTCTGAGCCGGTAAATGAATCGCAGTTTATCTTTAATACCCGTATCGGGTACCTTCAGTACCTGGTACACATCGTGGTCGGTACGCAGTAGTTCATGGCCCGCCACGCCCGCCAGGATATAAAGAAGTGCGTGAGGATACGCTTTTTTTATCATTCGGAAAAAAGGCATCGTGAGCACCATGTCACCCAGGCCGTCACAACGGAGGATCAGGATTTTCCGGATGGCTGTCAGCCCGCGGGATCCGTCCAGCTTGCACGATGACGGCAGGAGGAGCCGCAGCAGGAAATTTCTGAGAGGGAGCAGTAGCTTCAAAACCGCCTGCTTGAGCGGTTCTCTCACCGGACGGCCGGTCACCAGCTCGAGCCCTTCCCAGTAGCGCCATGAATTCTCGCGAAGTGATTTCCCACAGCCGGGGATGTGCTGCAGAACAGTCGCCGACCCGAGCCGTGCCAGGATACCGGTCCCGACCAGGAATCTGACTGTCGCATAGGTCCGCGGATGATGTTTTTGATGATAGCAGAGCGTGCTCTCGAGAGATGCGAAGTATCCGGAATCCGGCAGTTTCCCGATGCTCGTGTTCCAGTGATGGACGGCTCGGGCTCCCGGGATGAACCACACCGTCCTCCCTGTGTCGTTCACGCGTTTGCATAAATCGGTATCTTCCGAGTAGAGGAAAAACTCCTCATCCATTCCCCCCAGCTCCTCGAATGTCTCTCTCCTGATCAGGAAACAGGCACCCCCGACCCAGGACACCTTTCGGGGTCCCCTGCTCTTCCAGAAGATACCGGCGCCGACCTTCCGCAGGAGTTTCACCCGGTACAGTTTCTCTTTAAGGGAAGCCACACCGATCGAATAGGAAAGAAGGCTCACCATCCCGGGGAAAGACCTGTTAAAGGATCGCTGGATGGAACCATCCGGGCAGAGAAGTGTCGGACCCGCGACGGCCGCTTTTGGGTTCAGCTCCAGGAACGTGACAAGCTCCCGAACGGCACCCGGCTCCATCTCGACGTCCGGATTCATGATGAGGAGATACGGAGAAGATGTCCCGTAAGCCCCGGTATTTATCGCGGCCGAATACCCCCGGTTGTTTTTCTCTTCGATCACCTCGACCCAGGGATAGTGCTCCGCCAGCATCTGCACGCTGCCGTCTGTCGAACTGTTGTCGACAACAATGACCTTGAGAGTCACGTCAATCATTTGACTTTTTACCGAGTCGAGGCACCGGGCGAGGAGATCGCATGTGTTCCTGTTCACCACGACTACTCTACAGTCCGGGATCTCAGTTCCTCTTACCGCGATTTTCGAGAATATCATCATATATCCTCTCGATTTTCGAAACGTGTTCTTCGATCGAGAACTTTTTCCGGACACGATTCTTTCCGGATTCGCCCATTCTCTCCCGGAGCTCGTGATCCCTGGAAAGTCTGGTGATTGCGTTGGCCATGAGCTCTACGTCTCCGGGCCTCACCAGGAGAGCGGTGACACCGCCTTCAACCACTTCACGCACACCACCGGCTGATGTGGCGACAAGGGCTTTCCCGGCAGCCATTGCCTCGATGAGCACCCTTCCAAACGGCTCATTCTCACTGGCAAGGACGAGTATGTCGAGAGCTCCCATGACCCTCTCCACATCGTCCCGGTACCCGGTACAGACGACGCTGTCAGATATCCCGAGCCGTTCCACCAGGTCCTTCATTCTTCCTCCCCTACCATTGTCGGTGAAGAGCTCGTCACCGATGATCGCGAATCTCAAGTTTTCTCCACCATCGTCCTCTAGCGCCCTCTTCGCGGCATGCATGAACACCTCATGACCTTTCCCTGCACCGATCCTCCCCACTATCCCCACCAGAACACTGCCTTCTCCTGCTCCGAGCTCACTCCGCACACCCGCAGAATCGCCTCCGGAGAAGAGTCTCATGTCCACACCGTTGTAAATCACTGTAAGCTTCTTCTTTGCCGACGTTTTTCTCCGTAACCTTTTGGCGACTGCTCTCGAGTTGGCTATGATCCTTCTCGGAAGGAAGGCTAAAGGTTTCTCGATATCGATCATCCCCATGGCGACGAGATTTCTCAGGTGCCACACGGAGGGTACACCAATGAGCCTGCCGACAATACCAAGAGCGATGTTCTCTCGCGTGCCGTTGCCGTGGATGATATCCGCCTTCTCCGTTCGGACGATTGCTCTCAGACGATGCAGAGCCCGCGGCCATTTGAGGATCCCGCCTCTCCGCAGGCCCGGCAGAGTGAAACCGGTCCGGTACCGCACCCCGCACCCCCTCAGGTGCTGTGCGAGAGTACCTTCAGCGGGAAGAACCACAACGGGCTCGTACCTGTCACGGTCGAGATGTTTTACCAGTTCGAGTAGGCTCTTCTCCCCACCCCCCATCTCGGACTGCCCGGTGAGATACAGTATCGTCTGTCGGGTGATCGTCATCGTTCTCGTCTCAGAGCAGCGATCGGTAGAAATCCACCGTGTGCCCGGCAATTATTCTCCAGCTGTATATCTTCTCGGCAAAGAGTTTCGACATCTGTCCCATTTTTCCGGCTTCCTGCGGAGTCAATTCGAGAAACCGATTGATTGCGCCGGCGAGGGCATCAGGATCTTCCGGGGGGACGACAAAGCCATTGACCCCATCCTCCACGATTTCGGGGAGAACGCCCACGGAAGTCGCAACGACCGGTTTGCCGAACGAGTATGCGAGCTGAACCACCCCGCTCCCGTCTGTCTCCCGGTACGGGAACACAACGAGCCTCGCCTTCGAGAAGATCTCGCCGATCATTGTTGCCTGGACATATCCAGGTTTTATAACAACAGAATCGGTGACTCCTTCCTCTTCGATGATCCGATCGTACTTTTCCCTGATCCCACCCTGTTCCTTACCAGCGATAACGAGCGAGATGTTGTTTCGCTCACGGCGTACCTTCCCGAAGGCCCGGAGCAGGACGTCCACGCCCTTGTATTCCCTCAGATGTCCGAAGAAGAGTATCTCGCTGTGTCGGTTACGGGCAACAGATTCAGTGTTCCCCGTATCTCCTGCGTCGCTCGACAGGTGTGAAAAAATGAGATAGTTACCGTGCTGGATCACCTCGATTGTACTCCCGTCCAGCGAAAATGTATGTTGTAATGCTTCTCTCGTGTAGTCCGAATGGGCGATGATACCGTCGCACGACCGGTAAATCCTGCCCAGGGTAAACTCCATTCCCACAGCCTTCCGCTCCGACTCTTCATGCGGGAGAACATTGTGCGCGGTCACCACCAGACGCTCACAGTGTTTCTTGAACATCGGCACCAACAGCCAGTCCTTCCGCGCACTGAAACCGGACTGGATGTGCAGGATGTCGGGTGACTCCTCTCGCAGAGTTTTCATGAACTGCCGCATCCGCTCATGGTAACTTCCGCCGTCTTTGAGGACGGGGAGAACGTCATAGTTATGCTCGGCGTTTCTGAGTTCATAGACCTCGTTCGTGATCAGTGTGATATATATCCCAAGACCGGCGAGGGCCTCGGAAAGACAGTGAGAATAGTGGCTGAGCCCCCCCCAGCCGGATGTTTCGAGCATGAGGACCTTCACTGATTCCTCCTCTTGTCTGACAGGCCCACGTATACCTCTTCTATCCGATTGTGGAATCTCTGTAATGAATATTCCCGTTCATACCTTTCCCGCCCTCGCTGTCCCATTTGCCTGCACAACAGGGGATCGTCGAGAAGTTTCCCCATCGCCTCTGTGAGCTGTTCGGGATCCCCCGGATCCACGAGGATACCGGTCTCTCCGTCTTTCACCGTATCTCGAAGTCCGTAGACCCTCGAGGCGATTACCGCTTTCCCCGCCGCCATGGCTTCGAGAAGGATGAGAGGTTGTCCCTCGTAAAGTGATGGTATCACGACAAATTCACTCAAACAGAGAATCTTCCGGACATCGTTCCTGAACCCGGTGAAGAGGACCGCCTGTTCGATACCGAGTTTCTGCGCCCTCGACTCGAGGTGCGGGCCGAGAGGCCCGTCTCCCGTCATCACGAGTACTGCATCTTCCCTGCCGAGCAGATGAAGTGCTTCCAGGAGAAAACCAAATCCTTTCTGCCTGGTGAGTCTCCCCGCACAGGAGACGATGTGCTTGTCGTCATGAATATCGAGCTCGTTTTTGAGATCTGCAATTTCCGCTGCGGTAATGGTGTCGAAGTCCTCGACACCGTTGGCCATTACTTTCACGTTTTTATCCGCCACGTGAAAACGTGCTGTGATCTCAGCCCTGTTCTGTTCTGACGATACAATCACCTGTTTATAGAGCTTCACCAGTAACTTTTCGAACAGCCTGCCCCGCAGGGTCAAAGTGCTCCTTCGAGGAGTGAGGTGGTAGGTGGCCAGGAGGTTGCGGACTCCCGCCAGCCTTGCGGCGAGCACGGAGTACTGCTGGCTGTATGGATTCGATTGATTGAAGTGGACGATATCGGGTGAAAGCCGACGGAATTCCTTCACCTGCCGGATGAAATTTTTGATGTCGGTTTTGCCCCGGATCTTTTCCATCACCTCGACCTTTACCCCGCCTTCGGAAAGTCTCCGGGTGAATTCGTCCAGGCGGGATTCCGAGTCGTGCATGAAGGTGAAGCGGTACGAGTTTGTGCCGAGTGTGTGCGCGATCTGGTACACGTACTCTTCGGCACCGCCATAGACGGGCGACTCCGAGTAGAACAGAATGTGTCTGCCGTGCCGGCTCATCCTATCCTCCGATTACCCGTTTGTAAATACTCTCGAGTCTCCGTGCTAAAACAAGCCACTCGAATTGATCGACGGCTTTCCGGCGTGCCGCTTCTCCCATGATGTTTCTTTTTTCCGGATCACCGAGCAGCGTGTGAATTGCTTCAGCCAGTTCGGCCGGTCTCTTCTGGCCAACGAGAATACCTGTTATCCCATCGTCCACGATATCATCGACTCCGCCTCCCCTGGTAGCCACTACCGGTTTCCCGGAAGCCATCGCCTGGAGAAGAACCATGCCGAATGGTTCTCCGTGGGAAGGCAGACAGAACAGAGTGCACCTCTCGAAGTATTCGGTCACTCTGTCAAAAGGAACTTCGCCGTGAACTTCAACCCGGTCCGTGATACCGAGATCCGAGGCGAGGGCCCTGACGCCCTCCACATCACCACCGCCGATCACGACGAGCTTCGCGACAATGCGGTTCTTCAGTATCGAGAAAGCCCGTACGAGATCATCCACACCCTTCCGGGGTACGATGAGACCTGCGTAAAGGACAAAGGGAACGGGTTCGGGGTCGTGGCCGTTCGGATGGAACACGGATGTGTCGACACCGAAAGGAAGATCGAATAGCTTCCTGTCACAACCGGGGCCGAGATTCTCACACAGCCGGACCGTACTCAACAGAACAGCATCTGCGACAGACAGCGTCCTCCGATACAACAGGGATCCGAGATGCATATCCATCCTGTCGACACATTTCGCCAGGAGAAGATCGAGTGCACTCCACCTGGAATGATCTTCAGGAGTATTCTCTTCTTCCTCCCAAGTCAACAGCATCGGCCCATACACGAGCGGGGGGCCAAGCCCTGTCAGCAGGCTGAACTTCCCCTCGTGAGCCGGCATGAGATGGTGTATGACATCGACACCTTCTTCCCTTATGAGCTCCTTCGCCTTACGCCGTGCCCTCACTGCAAACTTCCACCAGAGGAACTTATCCCGGGCATAGCCGGTAGACCGGGAAACCGGAAACTCGGGACAGAGCTCAAAAGCTCTGAGCCCCGCCACTGGCCTTGTGAGAGTGACCCGGGGCGAGAAGACCGTCACCCTGTGCCCGAGAGCGGCGAGGTGAGTCGCATAGCCGTAAGCGATCTGAGTCTCCCCGGCGGGATAGGTATCCGAAAAATGAATCGATGCCGACGAAACAAGTATCCTCATGTCACCGAGACCTCCCGGATGAGATCGGCCCACACCCGACCGATTTTCTCACAATCGTATTCAAGTACCTGTCTCCTCGCCTTCCCCGGATTAATCCCCGAGAGAGCTTCCAGGAGAGCCGCAGCGTAAGAGCCCGCGTCCACAGGGTCACAGTAAGTGACGGTACCGTTTCCGAACAGAGCTCTCGATCCCTCACGGACGGTCACGACCGGCAGATCGCAGGACATAGCTTCGAGCATGGCCAGAGGAAATGCCTCTCTCACTGACGGCATCGTGAACACATCTGCGAAATTGTAATAGTGGACCATGCGTTCCTTCGGCACGCTCAGGATCCTGAACCTGTTTCGACCGAGCTCGCCGTCACCGAGCGCACGGAGTTTCTGCTCGAGAGGCCCGCTCCCGATTACAAGGAGGCTCCCGCGACCGAGCCGGGCCACCGCCCCTATGGCGAGATCAATACGCTTCTCCTGATCCAGAGCACCCACGGTCAGAAAAACCGGTCTCTCTACATCCAGCTGGAGGTCGCTGAGACCTGGTTTGAAGTTTGATGTTTCGACGGTTGTCGGAATGAACGAGAGATCTCTCCGGGGAAACCGGATCTTCAATTCATCCAGGATAGCCGGATTTACGGTGACATAGTGATCGGTCTCGAACGTGAGTTCTTCCAGTGCTCCACCCAGACCTCCGTGACCGACGGATATCACTTTCACGCCGAACAGCTTCTCCGCCAAGTTCGCTGTGAGACTTCCCCAGAAACCGCCCGACTGGATGATGATGTCGTGTTCACACCCGCTGATGATCCGGAGTAATCCCAGTGAAAATGTCAGCTTCTCCAGCTCCGGCGGATCGAGATGGAGCCGCCGGATGAGACGCGCCAGGCCCGGCGGTAGAGCGTCATACCAGCGGAAGATCCGGCTGTCTCTCGCCCGGGTACACGCAATGTGCCTGTGGTCGCCTCCGTTCTTCCCGCCCCCGTATACCGTTACCGGGAACTCACTCCCGAGGGTTCTCCCGAGGTCGGCAGTGAAACGCTCCACTCCCCGGTCGACGATGCCGAGACCGGATGCGGCGATAGCGATCGATGGGGTGCGGCCGAGTCCGTTTCTCATCGAGACGCGTGGTGAGAGAATGTCGACCAGTCTGGTCAGTTTTACCGATAGGACTTCCCATGAGAGCACTCTGGCACTCCCGCCCTCTGCACCTGATCCGCCATGGACAAGCTCCTCGATCGCATCCCTGATCGATTCGGGATCAGAAGGCGGGACGACTGTTCCTCGTCCATGAGCGGTAACGAGGGACGCCACCTCGCCGTCAGGGGGTACAATCGCAAGGACGGGTTTTCCGCTGCTGAGATACTCGAATGTTTTCCCCGGCACCCATGCCTCTGCCCCATCCGTATCCGGAACGGTCAAAAGCAGACAGTCTGCGGCACGGAGATACCTTCCGAGGTCACTATGAGCTACGGCAGGGCGCACGACGGCGACATCGGACAGTCCCAGTCTCTCTATCGTCCTGAAGACCTCATCCATCCCCGCGGAGAGGAGAAAAACCACTCTCACCCTTTCTCTGAGGAGTGTGCCGGCACCCCGTTGGAAAGCCATCGCGAGGCCTTCGAGAAATGCATCGGGGACGTAGTCCTGGTAGCACGCCCCCGCGTACAGGAACACGAAGTGTTTGTGTGTGTTACCCCCACCGGTGGGACTTCCGGGTGAGAAATCATCTTCCTCCTCGTACCCGCTGTAGAGTGCGAGCACCTTCCTCTCATCGATATCGAATTCCCTTTGGAGATTGTGCTTCTGTTTGTGTGAGGCGGTGATGATAGCATCCGCGCAGGTGTGGACGAGCGTCTCCAGTTTGTGGTGCAGCTTCTTCGTCAGGTTTCCCTTTCCCCGGAAGTGTGGATTCTGCGTCCAGGGATCCCGGTGATCCGCTATCCATCTCACGTCGCACGTTCTCCGCAAAAGCAGCCCGATCAGGTGCACCGACCAGGGTGGTGAAGTGGTGATGACAATGTCGCCGGAAACCGGCCTCATCCTGAAGAGTGAAAAAAGTACGGCGAGAGACCAGAGGATTTTCTCGTCGGGAAAGAGCAGCGTTTTTCTCATCCGGTAGATGAGCCCCCCCATCCCCAGCCGGGAACAGGCATCCTGGATCAGGTCAAGGAGAGAGGAGGGGGAAAAGGTCTGTACGACCCGAACTCTCCCTGTCCACTCACCGAGGAGACTGCGGTCGACTTCTCTCGGATCATCAAGCTCGGAGGCGGTACACACGATAACTTCTCTGCCCTCACCGGAGAGTGCTTTCGCGAACCGCATCGGCCGGTAACTTCCGCTCCTCACCCGGGGGGGGAAGTCGTAGGCGAAAATGAATATCCTGCCTCTTCCTGTTTTCATGATATCCCGGTGTCCCTCTCCTCACCATCGAAAAACAGTCTGATGGCGAGTTCCAGGGTTACCATCCTTCCAATCAGCTCCGTGTGTACCTCACGATCGGTGAACTCCGCTTCGAGTATCCTTCGTACCTCGCCATCCCGGAATATGCCCCTCTCCATCGTTCGAGGAGAAAGAAGCACCGCTTTTACGTATTTCTGAAGATCAGAATCATGAACGAGCCACATGTGGTAATCAGCGAGTTTCTTCTTGGCCCAGGTCGGGGAAACTCCTGAGATCCTTGAGTAGCAGTTCCCGGCTTTCCGGCGAAACCAGTTTCTGCCGGCTGCTACGAAGCTGTCTAGGACAGTGCTCTTGATCGGGATCCCGGTCCTCTGCCATGCAATTTTGAGAAGTCCGGGTGCCACTGCATCGAGCCAGCCGATGTGGAGGGGTTTGTCCTCTGCCCGATAATCATCGTTGAGAGACATCGCGTACAGTATCACATCGGGATCCATGAGCGGGGCCCGCACTTCGAGCCAGTTTCTGATCAAGAGCTGCCCCATCAATACGAATCGCCGCTGCCTGTTGCGAAGTCCCATCCACTCGAGGGTCCTGAGAGGATCGATCTCCCCGGAAGAGTGAACGATGACGCTCCCCGAAAGGAACTGCTGTACATGCCGGACTTCTCCGGCCACTCTCTCTCCGGCCGCTTCCGTCAAGATGCCGTCCTTCCCGTCAAAGACAGGGACGGATGGCTCCTGGTACATGTACTGAAAGAGAGCCTCCGGTGTTTTCATGTCTTCGCTCCAACCCGGGAGGCTCCAGATTTCTTCCCCGTACAGGTGCAGTGCAACCTGTTCCATTCCGCTGAGAATGACCTGCACCTGTTGGGCTATATCGGCATAGACACTCACCCCGTGAGCATGGAAAACGTTGTACATCCCGTCGGTCAACCAGCAGGCCTCGATTGCTCTCCGGGTCAGGTAGTCCGGTCCGATCGGAAAGAATGTGTTGGATAGCCCCAGCTGCCCGGCAACCCTGCCCGCTATTCTTGAGTCGTTGCACCCCTCTTCACCGAATGTGAAGGTGGGGAATTCTCCATCATTTTTCACCGCTCCGGCCGCGACAATCCGCGAATCGATCCCTCCGGAGAGAAGTATGCCTTTTTTCTGATTGCCTCTCAGTACCCTCGACTGCGCCTTCGAGAACACACTGACAAACCCGTCAACAGCCTCCTTCAGGGTTTTTTCCGTTCTTTCGGGCCACTGCTCGGGCCTCCAGTAGGGGATGAGCTTTATATCCCCCTTTTCGATCTCCGCGATCGTCGCAATCGGGAGGAGGGAGACCTCTCTCGCGATGGTGGTTTCCCCGAGTGGAAAACCATAGGTGAGAAACTGATAGAGAAAACGATCATCGAGTGAAAGTCTGAGCCCGGTGACGGCAAGAAGTGCTTTCACCTCTGATGTGAAGTATACACTCCCGCCGACACTCGCGTAGTAGAGCGGCCTCAGTCCGGCACGATCGTTGATAATGGTGAGTTTCTCGAGTGACTTGTCCCAGAGGAAAACATTGAAAGCCCCGGAGAGATACAGACCCAGTCCGGCACCTTTCGCCTGATAGGCCAGATGAAGGACCTCCTGGGGACTGCCACTCCTGAACTTTGTCCCCTCCTCGAGCAGGCTCTCGATCACCTCTTCGAGGTTGTAGACCTCTCCCTCGAGAAGAGTTGCCAGTCCGGCATCGTCATCGACGAAGGGGATCGGGCTCAGGGCATCCGGTCTCGTCAGAACCGCCATCGACATCCCCTCGGACACGAACCGCACGACCTGGTGATCCCCGGTGTGCACGAGCATTCTGCACATGTCATCGACGACTTTCCGTCCCTTCGTGTCCCACTCGGTGCCAACGTATCCGCAGAAACCCGGCATGTTCTCTGTCACACTCCCTTATGTAATGCCCCGGCCTGGCAGTTTCGATCCGGATATCCGGGCCCGGGCATCGATCCTGACGAGAAAAAACCTCACAGTCCCCGGTGAGACTTCTTCAAGAATTTCCAATAGTTCATCCCGATCACGGTCAAACAGAAGCTCGAGCGAGAGGATCCAGACGAGAATGCCTATCGAGAAACCGCTCACCAGCCTTCCGATGCTTTCAGCGTGAATGGGACCCAGTACCATGCGCTCATAGAATAAGACGACGATTATCATGAGTCCCGAAGTGACTACGGCAGGCAGGTAAGACCTGTAGTACCTCAGGTCACGGAGGCCGATTGTCGAGTTGGCAAGCCGCATGATTATCGGAAAGAATCCGGTGTATATCAACAGATATGCTACGGCAACGCCTTCGATGCCGTAAGGAAGACCAAGATAGAGACCTCCGGTGAGGAGGGGGAGAAGAGCCATATTCCATTTCAGTTCGAGATCGGGTCTACCCTTCGCGAGCACGACCGAGCCCACCAGGGTCCCAACCGACTTGAGCATGCCCACAAAGATGAGGATTCTCATGGCGACTACCGCTTCGAGCCATTTCTCCCCGAAGACCACCAGGACGAGGTCCCTGGCTGTTACACCGAGCAGGGCCAGGGCCGGGATGGATACGAGGGCAAGCAGCCGGACGGTCCGGGTGTATGCGTCCCTGAGCCTTTCGTCATCGTCCTGAATGAGTGAGAAAGCAGGGAAGGTGACTTTGGTTATGACACCGGATACTTTGTGAAGAGGTATGGTGATGAGCCGGTATGCAAGAGTGTAGAGACCGAGGAGGTGGGCACCCAGAAATTTTCCTACGAGGAGATAATCGACGTTCGCCCCGAGATAGTTGACAAGGTCATTGCCGAGGACACTCCTCGAGTAGCGAAAGAGATCAAAAAAAGCCCTCTTCCTGAAGATCAGCTTCGGTCTCCATGGGTGGAGGAACCAGAGTATACAGGAAGAGGCTGCTGTCCCGCCCAGGGCACCAAGTACCAGGCTGTAAGGTCCGTAACCGAGAACCGCGAGACAAACGGAGATCAGGGCAGATGCGATCGTCGCACCGAGCTCGCTGACGGTGAGTTTTTTGAAGGAGAGTTCCCTCGTGAGGAGAGCGCGGTGAATACCTCCGGCGGATCCCAGTACAAATCCGATCGCCGACAACACGACGATCCAGGAAATGACATCCCTTCCGTAGAATCGTGCGATCGGCCCGGAAGCAATAACAGCGACGATGAAAATGAAAAATCCTGCAAGCATCCCGACCCAGAAACCGGATGACAGGTGCTCTTCACGGAGATTTTTTCTCTGAATAATCGCCGGTGCCATTGCGAGGCCGCTGAGCATCCCGATGGCTTCTGTAAAGACGGCAGCCATACCGACGAGCCCGAAGTCTTCAGGGAAGAGAAGCCGGGCCAGAACGATGGTGACACCGAACTGAATGATCTGAACGGCAGTCTGTGAAAGGCCGCTCCATGCAAATCCCGATATTGCTCTTCTACCGAGTGATTGTCTCGATTCAGCCATCTTCTATATACCCTCACGCCTATCCCGTCCTGAACTTACATCTGCGGTCAGCCACCGTCCTCCATTCCGCCGGAAGTACGAGTATACACCGTCGATTACTCTGTCCTGCTCCACCCTGGTCAAACCCGGATATAAAGGAAGGCGCAGCAGCCTGGGACTCACGTACTCGGTAACGGGAAGGTTGACGTTGCCGCCATTGAGATTTTCGATCGAAAAAGGGGAGGTGTGAAGCGGTATGAAGTGAAACGCTGTTTCGATTCCGAGTGTTTTGAGATACCGGATGAGTCCGTCTCTCTCCGAAGGATCTTCAGTGAGGAGATAAAACACGTGCCAGTTGGATCCCGCCCCTTCCGGTATTTCACACAGCCTGACACGCCCCTGGTCTCTGAGAACAACCAGCCCTGTCTGATATCTCTTCCAGAGCTTTTCACGCTCCTCGATAATAAACGGCATCCTGTCGAGTTGAACCGATAGTATAGCGGACAGTATCTCCGAGAGTACAAAACTGCTCCCTTTCGATATCCAGGTGTATCGCTCGACCTCACCGCGGAGAAATGCCGATCGGTTCGTACCCTTTTCTCTGATGATCTCTGCTACCCTGGCTGTTCTTTCGTTGTTCGTGATGAAGGCCCCTCCTTCACCGCAGACGATATTCTTGGTACCGTGAAAACTGATGCACCCGATATCCCCGATGGCACCGAGGTAATCCCCCCTCCAGGTGGCTCCGAGGGCATGAGCTGCGTCCTCGATCACGGAGAGACGATAAGTACGAGCCTGTTCGAGAATCGAATCCATCTGGCAGGAGACCCCGGCATAGTGGACCACCACGACTGCTCTGCTTCGAGGCCCTATCTTTTCTTCGAGATGATCCGGATCGATGGACAGATCCTCGAGCCGAATGTCTACGAAGACCGGTTTCGCGCCGACGGCCAGCACCGCATTGGCAGTAGAAACGAACGTGAAGCTTGGAAGGAGCACCTCGTCTCCGGGACCGATGCCGAGTGCCATGAACGCGAGTTCCATGGCATGTGTGCAGGATGTAACAAGAAGTACATGGCGGGCACGGAGGACAGTCTCGAGTTTTTTCTCCACTTCAAGTCCTAGAGGTCCGTTTCCGGAGACATTCCCGGACAGGATCACCTGGCTGGCAGCACGTGCTTCCTCTTCACCGAGATACGGCTTGTTGAATGGTATGCGTGGGCCTGTTCCGTTCACCTTGAAACCTCCATGTATATCTGTTCGAGTTTCCGAGCTTCCGTACTGATGTTGTAATTCTCCAGGACATGGAGTCGACCGAGCATCCCCATGTCCCTCCTGCGATCAGGATCACGTGCCAGTGACTGAAGTGCCCTGGCGAGATTTTGGGTATCACCTTCCTCAACCAGAACTCCGCTCTCTCCATGCCGAACATATTCAGGGATGTCGGCATGGGTGGTGGATATTACCGGTAGCCCTGTAGCCTGTGCCTCGAGGAGCACTGTCGGAGCGCCGCCTTCCGTATCACCATCGGTGGAGGTTTTGCTCGGCTGCAGGAGAACGTGAGCCTTCAACAACTCACGCCGGTACGACCGGTGATCAAGCATACCTAGGACCTCGACCCGTGCTGACAGAAAATTTTCATCGATATACCCATCCACCTCCTCCCGAAGCGGGCCATCCCCGACAATCCTCAGCTCGATCGGCGTCCCCTCCTCGAGAGCGATCTTCACGGCCTTCAATGCATCGAGGAGACCTTTCTTTTCAACAAATCTCCCGCAGAAGAGTACTCTGACGGCACTATTCTTCACGGGAGATCTGCGTTCGACGTAGTCGAAGCGTTTCACATCCACCCCGAGGTGCTGGAGTCTGATTTTGCCGGGGGAACAACCGAGATCGATGAGTCTTCTTTTCATTGCCGAACCTTCGGCAAGAAAAAGATCCCCCTCCTCGAAAAGTGTCTTAAAACCTTTTCTGTACCTGGGATCCCTCGCCTGCCGGGAAGCGTCGACGCCGTAGAAGGAAGTGATGAGCGGGATATCGAGTTTCTCCTTCAAAAACAGGGTTCTGACACCCAGCAGACCGAAATGTGCGTGCAGGAGACTCGCCCCTTCATCCCGGATGATCGGCTCTGCCTGATGCAGTCCATCTGGATGTCCTGGAAAAAACCTGCGGAGAATACTTTTTATCCGGCCACCCCCATTGTTTTGACAATAATAGAGCGGTTCGAAGGGAAATAGCTCCGGATTACTCATCTGTCTCGCCACGATGAAGTTCTCGACCGAGTTGAGACCACGGATCAGTTCATAGATAAACACCTCGGAAATACTCAGGTAGCAATCTATGAGATGGGCCACCTTGATTAGGTAATTTCCTCGTCCCGGCTGTTTGACGGAATTCACACAACCACCTCCTCCTCGATCGGTCGATCCCTATTCAACCGCTCCTTGAGAAGGTTTGATGAATCCTTCTGCCGGGTTTTCTTATGACCGACACCGACCAGGTCGGGGGCTCTCACGACAATCGCCGTCATCAGCCAGAACGGCTCCATGATCCTCACGATAATAAAAGTACTGCTCCCCAGAGCGTGACCGACGAGTGCGGCCACACCTCCCATAAGGCCCAGGGAGAGGCCTTTGAAGAAAGGATCCGTGAGATTGAGATAGTTACGATGAGCGGTCCGGAATATACGGAAGAGGAGCCAGAGGAGAACAAGCAGGCCGGTGAGACCCGTCTCTTCGAGTGTCCGCAGGAATTGCCCGTCGATGAACCCACCGCCGGTCACTCCATAGCCGATCATCGGGTGCTTGATCCATCTCCCGAGCGATTCCTTGTAGCGGCTGATCCGCTCCGAAGTCGATGGATCGAAGGAAATGCCGGCTATTGTTTCGGTGGTTCCGTTCCACTTTTCCGCTTCGAAGGTCGATACAACCCTGTCGGCCACCTGTTCGGGTAGAAAAACAGGTGTTATCGAAATGAATACCGCGGCCGATACGAGGAGCCACATCTTCCTCTTGCTGTAGACCAGGAAGGCCATATACATCGGCACGAGGGCTATCCACGAACTCCTCGACAGAGTGAACAATAAGGGAACGACGATAAGCACTCCAAGACAGGCGTAAACAGTCCCCCCCTTCCATCTCCGCAGAGTGAGCAGGAGGCCGATGATCATGGAGAGCATGAGGACCAGATAGCCTCCGAGTGTGTTCGGTTCTCCCCCTTCACCTTCGAACGGAGCGGTGACCCTGCCGCCGGCGGGTACCTGGTAGATGGCATACAGGCATATGATGGTACAGGTGATAAACGCCGCCTTGACGACATTTTTAGCCTGTTCGGCTGTGTCCAGGTGATTGACCATCATGTAGAAAACAACGAAATATTCTACATATTTCAGAGTATAGAAGAATCCCGGTGTCGGCTGAATTCTCCCCATCAGCACTCCCAGGATCGTTGCCATGATGATGATGCTGACATAAACGGCAATCGGACGCCCGAGAGGTGTTCTCCTGAAGAGCCCCACACCTTCTTTGAGAATCGCAAGCCTGGCAAGCCAGCTCATGGAGATTACAACAAGCAGGATGTCGTCGAGCCGGATGACGACACCTCTCCCCTCTGCAACTCCCCCGTGTAACGCACCGAACTCAGGCGAGAGAAGCATTGAAAAGATCAGTAGATATATTGCAATGCGGGTACTGGCGAATGAGAGGACAAAGATGCTGAAACCAAAAGCGACGACAAGAGCAGTCGAGATAGTGAGTATGGAGAGAATGTACGCGCTGAGGAGAACTGTCAGCAGGACGGCCAGAATAAAAAAGCGGGAGTTTAGTGGAGCAAAACTCTCTTCCCGATCATTTCTCACTGTCCGTTCCCCCCGTCATCCCCGTTACCCCCATTCCCCCACTTGATGGAGCTGCCTATCTTATCTGTAACCCACTCTCTTGCCTTTTTCAGAGAACCGATTCTCTTCTCCCACTCATCCCGCCCGGGGAGGAACGTGTCATCAATGAAGCCCTTCACCGGCGGTGCTTTCTCCCCATAGTAGTGATAGGGTGATGTCAGTGAGCTGGAAACCTCGGCCCTGACGTCGTTGAGTATCACTCCCCAGACATTTCCCCCCACTGCCTCGATGTGAGACTTCGCTCTCTTGAGCATTCCTCGTGCGACCCTTCCGACCTTGTACACGAGGATGGTCCCATCGACCCTGCTCGCGAGAATCACAGAATCGGTCACCGGTAGAGTCGGCGGAACATCGAACAGGACGATGTCGAACTCCTTCTTCACGTCGGAAATGAATTCTTCCATTCTGTCGGATCCTATGAGCTCTGAAGGGTTCGGAGGCATCGAACCGCAGGTGAGGATCTTCAGGTTGTCGAGCCCGGCGGCCATGAGGACATCATCGATTGCCATCATCCTGCCCGTGAGGATGTCGGTGAGTGATTTGAGTGCATCACGCCATTCTATCGTTCCGAGCATGACATTGGTGAGTCCCGGCTCCATGTCGAGTCCGAACATCTTGTAGAGGACGGGCCTCCTGAGATTCGCGCCGACAAGGAGCGTCTTCTTGCCAAGCTGTGCCATGGTGATGGCGAGATTCACGATCGTCGTCGTCTTCCCCTCCTGAAGGGTGGAGCTAGTGACCAGAAAGGTGTTTCCCTTTTTCTTTATCCTGGCGAATTCCAGGTTGGTCCTCAGAGTTCTGTAGGCCTCAGCCACCGGCGATTTAGGTTCGAAAAGGGTGATGAGGTGAGCGTACTTATCCAGGCCGGGATCCTCCTGGGATTGAGGTTTTTTCTTGATTATCCTCGCACGTATATCCTCGACGTGGATGTTGGGTATGACACCCAGCACTGTGGATCCGATGTAGAGCTCGACATCTTCGATCGTCCCGATGCTCGTGTCTATACTCTCTCTTACGAATGCGGCGACGATACTCATCACGAGACCCATGAGCAAACCAGCGATAGCTCTGGCTATTCTCCCGGTTCCCTCGACCTGCTTCGCCCGCGTGGCGTATTCTACAACAGTGAATCCGATTGCCCTCTCCGCTTCCCTGAGTTTCGCATCCTGATACTTTTCCTTGAGATCGCTGAGGAGTTTTCGGTCATCATGGACCTGATTCCTGATCTCATCGAGACGGTCGTCGTTGAGCGGCATGGCGGATAGCATGGTGAACAGCTTGTCTTTTCTGTTTTCCAGGCCCACGAGAGTTTCTTCATATTCCTTGATGATGTCTCTGAGCTGACTCTTGATCCTCTCCTCGAGATCGACTACCGACGGAGACTTCGATGTGTGCTCGACGAGAAGTTCCTGCTTCTCTGCCATGAGATCAATAAGCTGAGCATTCAGCTTCTGGAGTGTGGGGTCTCCCTGATCACTCGAGATCCAATCGAAACCGGTACCCGTTTCGAGACGTATTTTCGCCTGGGATATCTGCCGTTTCAGAGATTCGATCTCCCTCGACAGTGTAACATACTCCTCGAAGACCGCCGACAGCCCTCCGGAACCGAGCGAGAGGTTTTCGATGTTGTTCAGTATGAACTCTCTCACCTGCTCCTGATGCTCGTCGAGGATCTTCCTCTGTTCGGTGAGTCTCACCTGCAAATGGGAAATTGCTTCGTTGATCTGCCTGTTTTTCTCGTAGTTGGAGTCCTCGACATACACATTGGCTATCGTGTTGACATAATCCCTCGCCGAGACGGGATTCTTGGACTCGAAGGTAACCTCGATGATATTCGTCTCTTCATCACGTTCAACGATGGTATGTTCCTGGAGATTTTCGATTATTTCCACCGCCTCGGGTGAAGACAGCACCTCGGAAACAGGCAGGGACTCATCGACGAGACCGAGCCTCTTCGCCACATCGATCATTGTCTTCTGGCTTCTTATGATCCTGGTCTGTGTTTGAAAGTTGTCCCATTCCCGGTAGGTGATGACTTCCTGCACGAGACCTGACACAGGGGCGGTCTGCATGATCTTGACACTCGAGGTGGCATGGAAGTCAGGAGTCGTGGACGGACTCAGAAGAAACGTGAGGACAACGACACTTCCGGTCACCGCCGCGACGATCTTCTTCCGCTTTCTGAGAATATAGAAATAATCTCGTATGTTCAGCTCGTAGTCAGCCATTCGACTGCTTCCTCCGCTGTCCTACCTGCGTTTCCTACAACCTGGACACAACATACGTGTAGAAATAAGGCGACACTTCTCGCATGAAATCCATCACGGTTGCGTAGATCGTTTTCGACACGATAACCACATCGTTGTTGCGAAGTGATATGTTCTGGGTATGATCTCCCTTTTTTATCAATCTCTTCACGTTGGCAACGATAACTTCGGGCATCGTCACCTCACCGCGGATCACATGTACCTTGTCCAGCACCGCATTGTCAGTGTACCCACCCGCCCTGGAAATCGCATCGAGTATGTTAAGGCTTTCCTTGAAGTCAACGATGCCCGGATTGTTTACTTCCCCGAGAACGTAGACCTTCTGGCTGGTCAGCTCGATCGACGGGATATAGATGTAATCCTCATCATCCAGAATGAGGTTCTCTTCGGCATCCGCCTGAAATATCGCCTTGTAGAGATTCAGGTAGAGTGTCTGCCCGCCTTTGCGTACTACCTGGACCTGATTGAGATTAGCCTTGTCCGTCGGACCGCCATATCTCGAAATGAAATCAGCAAGCTTCTCCATGCCTGTCAGGGGGTAGACGCCTGGACCTGTCGGCTGGCGGATGATACTCTTGATCTCTCCCATGATGGTGGCAAACTTGCTGTTGTATTTTACGATCTCGACATTGATATTCGGCCGTTTGAAATATTCCTTCGACAGTTCCCAGATCTTTTCCTTCACCTCGACCGGGGTCAGGCCGGACACCATAATGTCCTCCGGGCTGACGAACGGGAGGAAAATCGTCCCATCCACCCGCACCTTCACATTGAAATCCTCCCTTTTCGACCCCGTCCATATGGTGATCAGCAGGTCGTCCTTGACCCCGATCTTGTAAACGGGAGTCCCCTTGATCATCTTGAAGGTATTGTTCTCATCAGGTATGAGGGCTCTGGATTTTCCTGCATTCCCGCGGTATGCATCACCCAACTGCAGCCTTCTGTCCTGGGCCGGGGCGAGGCTGTCCCCCTTCCCTTCAAAAGAAGAGACGAGATGATCGGTCACCTCGAGGTTTTTGAGCGAAGCTACCACTTCCGCACGCCTGTTCTTTTTCCAGGCCTCCTCTCCGTGGCCGGAGACGGCAGGCCTGGTGTCCCCGAAACCGACGACGCTTATTCTGTCCCCGGGCCACCCGTTTTCCATCATGTACCGCTTCACTTTATTCGCTCTCGCTTCGGAGAGCTCGACATTGGAGGGGTATTTATGGGTCGATATCTCACGCTCGTCCGCGTGACCTTCGATCCATGCCTCACTCAGGGGAAACCGGGAAATGAGTTCCGATAGCTTCTCCACTTTTAGATAATCCGAATCGTGCAGGCTGTCCTGTGCGGTGTCGAAGTAGAAAGTCAGTCTCTGCTCACCGTAATCCCGGATGGTCTCTTCGATAGTCCGTTCTTCTACCGGTCGCGGTGGGAGCGTATCACGAAGTTCACCCTGAAACCACACCTGCACGCCCTGGCTCCCGTTCGCGGCGACGATGTCGGGTTTACCATCACCACTCACATCCGCCACTTTCACCGCATAATAGATGTCAGACTCGGGAAGTCCGGTCCGTTTCAACCGCCATCCGCCACCTCTCTTGTTGTAATAGATCGCCATCCCTCTCCGATCGAAGGAGGCAGCAATGATGTCCGTCCAGCCATCCCCATCGAAGTCGGCGACATCGATGCCCCAGTAACTTCCCCGGTCGGTGAGCCTCGTAGGCCCTCTCCAGTTTCCTCGGCCGTTTCCATACCAGACCCTGACGCCCTTTCTGTATGAACCGGCGACGATATCCAGATGACCGTCCTTATCGAAATCGGCGACCTCGACTCCCCAGAAGCTCCCGCTCGCAGTCGGACCTCTGCCCTGGTACCACTCCCCCCGTCCATTACCGTACCACACGTTCACACCACCGTGGTTCCCCCATGCCGTGGCAACCAGGTCGAGCCGACCGTCTCCATCGAGGTCCCCCGCGGCGACATCCTTGTAAACATCCGACACCTCGGGCCCGTACTCGATCGTCCAGTTCCCTTTCCCGTCACCGAACCAGACCTGGACACCGCCCTCTGTGTCTTGAGTACTGTTGGCAGCAGCAATGTCCATGTGACCGTCATTATTGAAATCGGCCGTGATCACTCCCTCATAGCTGCCGTTGTCCTTCGGAAATCGGGACTCTTCCCTGCTCACCCATCCGCCCCGACAGTCGGCAAGCCACACCTGGACTCCCTTCAGGTCACCCCAGCTCGATGACACGATATCGGCCCATCCATCTTCGTTAAAATCGGCAACGTCCAGTGAACGGATGTCTCCGAGCTGAGTCGGATTATCGATTTCGACCCAGCTGCCGTTACCGTGACCGAGCCACACACGGATACCTCTGTTAGGATTGAAGCTCCCCCCTATGATGTCGACGTACCCATCATTGTTGAGATCGCCGGTAGTCACCGCGTAGTAGTTGCCCCCATCGGGTGGACCCGACTCTGGTGCCCACTGGACATATTTGATCCCCGGTGCGCATGCGAGGGTGACAATCAATCCAGTCAACAGGTATTTCATAACTCCCCCTCCTCAACCGGCCTGGTAATAAAAATGAGGGGATTGTTCGAGAGATCGACCTCCCTCGTTTTTTTCAGCTTCTTCCCACGGGAGTCGCGGACGACCTCTATAACGGGTCTCATCGGGTGTGCGTAATTTGTCCTCACCACTTTGCCGGTTTCACCGTTGTTGAGTCTTACATAACTCTCGAGAGGAAAAATAGACATTTCGGTGATCACCGCTTTCACCACCTTGTTGGAGAAGAACTCATTACGCATCTGGATGATCACCTGGATCGCCTGGAATGAGGAGTACTCACTCCTGTGTCCCCTGTCATGCGACAGAGCTTCGAACACGTCGAGGACACCGATAACCTTTGCAAGCTCGTCGATCTCTCCGCTTTTTTTCCCCTCCGGATATCCCGAACCGTTTTCCCGTTCGTGCTCTTCACCCACGACCCTGATGAGTCTCCCGGTATCCGGATCGGTCCCATCCGACTCCCCGATCGAATTGCGGATAATTTCCATAGAATAGATCGGGTGCCGTTTTATGAGATCATATTCATTCCTGGTGAGTTTGTCTTTTTTGTCGATGATGTCGCCGGGGATGGCAGTCATCCCGAGATCGTGCAGGACAGCGGCGGTAGTAAGGAGTAGCAGTTCATCCTTTGTGTACTTGAGCCCAATTCCGATCCTGATCGAAAAAATCGCCACGTTGAGTACGTGCGAGGCTATTTGTGAACCCCTTCTTGTGTTAATGGCCTGCCAGAGCAGTTTGTTGTCCTCCGGCACGACATCGATCAGCCGGGCGGCAATGCCGCTGGCGGCACCGAGATGTATTTTCCTGTCGGTCTTCGCCGCCTGGTAAATCTCTATGATCGAATTGACGAATTGTTCGTAGAGCTGCCGAGCCTTGCGTCTCTCGTCGGTCTGTGCTTCGTTTGAATCCGAAGGCTGCTTCCGATTTTCATCCGGATCCAGCGAATGCCCATCGTAGGCCGGGCACTCGAAGCACTCTTCGAAGGTTCTGGTACCCAGCTGCAGGTTGAGATCCCAGCATTTCGTCTTCCCATTCGAAGGAGCGATGCAGTCATCCTTCACACCCCGGCCGCCGGTTTCCGGCTTTACCGACACCGGCGACTGTCCGTTGTGTTCGACTTCCTCGTCGAGGGTCAACAGACCATGTCCGAAACTCATGTACTTTTCCATCTTCAGGTAGATCCTTTCCAGTTCACCTTCCTTACCCCCCACTCCAATTTCCGTATCGCCTGCAACAAAGGTTTCAATGGACCGGTCCGAGGTTTCACTACCCGATACCCTGGAGGATGATTTCTCTGTTCTCCCGGAGGACATTTCGGGTCCGGAAGCTCCCTCCGCCGTATTATGCTTTTTCAGGAGATCCTTGTATCTCATCAGTCAGGCTCCTTGATATCGCCGATTCGACCGCCCTCAGATCCACCAGGGCAAGGCCGGACCGGTATCCGCAGAACAGGGACAGGTCAGCCAGTGTATTGATCTGTCCGGGTACGCCGCCCGCCGCGGCTGCCACTGCCGCCTTCGCTTCGGATGTGATCAGCTCTCTCGACGCTCCGGCCACCTTTAGCCGGTGATCGATGTATGAGACGGATTCGAGAAGAGTGAGTGGTTTCACACGTGCAACAACACCAATCCGTTCTTTCAGGTTCGATGTCGAGACAGCTGCCTCGATGCCGCCGTTTCCCGCGATCAGAAACGAAGTGAGGGCCCGATCATCCAGCTGCATGTCGAGCAGCTTGCGTACCTCAGCTAGAACTGTTTCACGGGTCATCCCCGAAACACTGTCGAAGACGATGAGGGTTTTCCTTCCCGCTTCCAGTTTTTCATAGAGACGGGTCCCCAGTCTCCTCTCCAACTCGTCTTTCCTCTCCTCACGGGGGCCATCGTCCCCGAGCTGGTAGAGTATTTCCCGGAGGAGTCGCTCATTGCCAGCCAGATTACCGCTCACATACGCCAGTTCATAGCTCTCATCCAGAGCCGTGAGGAGTCTTCTCAAAAGAAGAGTTTTCCCGCATCCGTCACGCCCCACGAGGAGTGAAACGACTCCTTCCTGGAGGACGGAAAAGGTGAGGCAATCGAATGTCTCTTTAGTCCGGGCGGTCTCGAAGTAGTATTCCGGGTCAGGGACGCTGTCGAACGGCCTCCTCACGAGGCCGTAGAATGATCTGTACAAAACTCCTCCCCAGAGCGATGTTTCAGGGGTGATGAGGTGTATTCCCCTATCTCTCATTATGTTAAGCAATATCTATACCATATGTGCCCCATGCGCCGGCGTCCGGGGACTCGAATGTGCGAGTATCCAGCAAAATGGAAGCGAGGCCGGCAGAAGTATTATAACCACTTATAAACCAATGAGATACGAGGAACGATGTTCCTGGTGAGGACAGAGAGGGTGGGTGGGTCGTCCTGCTGCGGATGAGACCAACATCACGGATACGCAATTTTTTCGGGTCCGGGACAGGGATCGCACCGTTTCCGGGAAAATTTTTCCGCACCATTTCTATTCAGCTTCGGTTCTTCGATGGATAAATGAGGCGGAAAAAAGTGGGGCAAGTCTAATTCATTTTCCACTAATTCATTTTC
>CAZZKG010000009.1:0-29157 GCA_964654825.1 uncultured Gemmatimonadota bacterium
ATACCATGAGCAGCTTGCTTTGTCAATCTGCCGCGTAGCGGCTTACTTGAACAATGGGCTGCATTTGACGGCAGATACTGGTCGATCACGTACAGCCGGTTCCGTATATAGGCGCAACCGGCAGTTCGGGCCATCTCCTTGAATAAAATCAGGTCTATCCTGGAACCGCTTTCGTGAGATTCGTCCTTGCATCCAGTGGCGAAGAGAAGGAAAACCGAAATCGGCAGGAAGAAAATGTTGTATCTCCTGAAATTCATCTTGAATCGTCTCAACTTCTTATTGACGGTTCTCCTGTTGATCACATCGTAACCTTCCATCGAAATGCCCTCAGCCACAAATGCACAATCAGTGAAACGAGTGGACGAAATCCGGTAACGAATCCCGGGTGTGGATGAAACCGCTCACTCAGCGGCGGTCCATACCGGTCGTAACTTCCGAGGAGTGAACCTCGCCACCGGGATCAGGAGGCAAAGAGACACCGAACGACGAGGCGCTCGCCATCGCATCATCGCGGAACAGATGAGAAGTCCGGTGATTAACACCGGAAGGGCCGCAAGATCTTCCATACGATTCTGCATAATCGAAGAGTGTGTCCAGTATCGGGTAGAGAGAAGACTCCCCGTTCGTGAGAATGACGACCCCGCTATTTTCATCAGTACAGAAGTACATCTCCGTCTCGAACCCCAGGTCTCCCCCGCCGTGACCCCACAGAAATCTGCCGCCGTGGGTCATAGAATTCCGCACCAGCCCAACGGACGGATCGATATCAGGGATCTGAGGTGTAGTCATCATTGCAACCGTCGCGCTGTCCAGGATCCGGTTCCCCTCGAGCTCGCCGTACTGGAGGTAAGCCGTGAGGAACCGCAGGAGCTGAGGAGCACTCGTTCTCAACTGGCCCGAAGGGTAATCGCTGTATCCATAAAAACCATAGGGCCGATAGGATTGACCATTCCACCTGTAGGGCATGGCGATGTGCGTTGTATCGAGATCGGCCAGGAACCAGGCGGTCTCGTTCATGTCGAGGGGTGAGAACAGATTATCGGCACAGTACTCGTCGAACGGCATGCCCGAAATCACCTCCACGAGGTACCCCGCCAGCGCGATGCCGATATTGCAGTAAGAGTAGAATGTACCGGGTTCCCAGAGAGTGAAGTTTCCCCAGGCGTTGTAGTATTCACCACCTGGGATGGTTCACTTCGAAGGGTAGATAATCGTTCACCTGGTCGGTAAGTTCGAATCGACCCAGGTCGTACAGCTGCATAAGGGCTGTTGCAGTGAATGTCTTGGAAACCGAAGCAAGTGAGAAGAGGGTGCCGTCACTGACCTGAACAGGCGGGTCAAATCGGGCGGTACCCAGCGCCCCGGTCCAGATGACCTCGCCGTCCTTGACGATACTTCCCGATAATCCCGCGATGTGATGAGTTTCCATATAATCCACTATGATTGAATCAAGTCCGGCAGGAAGCAGAATCGCCTTTTTTGATTTTCCCGGCACATTCCGGTCAGTATCTTCAGGAGGAATTCCAGTGGTAATCGACCGAACCACCGACTGTAAGGGAGCGGCAAGTATCAGAAAGCACAACAACATGATACATATACCATTGAGACCTCTCATCCTTCGATTTCCTTTCACGCTTATTTCCTGGAACTTTCCAGCACACACCGTGGATGCCATCATTCTGGAAAAGCAGGTGATTATTGTGACCAGGTGGAGAATAATCGCTGGGGACCTATCGTGGGGTCGAAATCGATTTTCCCTTGCGCTGCTGATCATCGATCAACGAGAAACATTGTATCATATTTCGCCCGAAAAGGTAAGCGAGGATGCGCCTCTGGACAGATGGACACCCCGGGGGAGTGGCGGATTTTCCCGAATCTGGAAAGTGAGATGTGCGGGAGATGAAAACGACCGGAGAGAAGTTATGCCCGCTCTTTCACCCTGAGCCTTACCCGGCAGCGTTCCATCTCGGTAACGTCTTCTTCGCTCCGCCTGCCGGCCGGAATGCCTTTGATGCGTTCGAGCTCTTCGCCGGCCCGGTCCGCGTCTATCGAGTCTGCCCGCTCTGCGCGGTCGGTGAGAACACTCACCGAGTCGGCTGCTACGCGGATGTACCCGCCGAATACCGCGTAGTGATCGACTCGATCGTTGGATGTCGCCCTGAGTTCGCCGTTTCCGAGGAGGGATACGAGCGGGGCATGCTTCGGCAGAATGCCGAGCTCGCCGTCTGAAGCCGGCACGATGACCTTGTCCGCCAAGCCTTCGAAGAGTGTCGACTCCGGCGTGAGGATGAGAAGCTTAAGTTTATGATCTGCCATATAA
The DNA here is from genome assembly GCA_964654825.1 of uncultured Gemmatimonadota bacterium. Lineage (GTDB taxonomy): Bacteria > Gemmatimonadota > CAZMKB01 > CAZMKB01 > CAZMKB01 > CAZZKG01. The sequence goes on from CAZZKG010000009.1 coordinate 2,321, forward strand.
TCAGTCCTTGATCCCCATGTCGGCGGCTCTCTGCTTTACCTCTTCGATGTCCCCTACCATGTAGAAGGCCTGCTCCGGGAAGTGATCGTACTTGCCCTCGATAACCTCCTGGAAGCTCTTGATGGTATCCTTCAGTGCTACATATCGGCCTTCGGAACCTGTGAATTCCTTCGCGACGAAGAACGGCTGCGAGAGGAACTTCTGTATCTTTCGGGCTCTCTGCACGAGTTCCTTGTCCTCTTCGGAGAGCTCGTCCATCCCGAGGATCGCTATAATGTCCTGGAGGTCCTTGTACCGCTGGAGGATCCTCTGAATCTCCCTGGCCACGGCGTAGTGTTCCTCACCGAGGATCTGCGGGTCCATGATCCTGGAAGTGGAGTCGAGCGGGTCCACTGCCGGATAGATCCCGAGCTCGGCGATCTGCCTCGACAGCACGGTCGTCGCATCGAGGTGGGCGAAGGTCGTCGCCGGAGCCGGATCGGTGAGATCGTCCGCGGGGACGTATATCGCCTGGATAGAAGTAATCGATCCCCGTTTCGTGGAAGTGATCCTCTCCTGTAGCTCGCCCATTTCGGTACCGAGAGTCGGCTGGTATCCGACTGCGGACGGCATCCTGCCGAGGAGCGCCGACACCTCGGAACCCGCCTGGACGAACCGGAAGATGTTGTCGATGAATAGAAGGACGTCCTGGCCTTCCTCTTCACGGAAGTACTCGGCCATGGTGAGGGCCGACAGTCCTACCCGGAGACGTGCTCCGGGAGGTTCGTTCATCTGACCGAAGACCATGACGGTTTTGTCGATGACGCCGGACTGCTTCATCTCGAGCCAGAGGTCGTTTCCCTCTCTCGTCCGCTCGCCTACGCCTCCGAAGACGGAGAACCCGCCGTGGGCGGTGGCGATGTTGTGGATGAGTTCCATGATGATAACCGTTTTCCCGACACCAGCGCCTCCGAAGAGGCCGGTCTTCCCGCCCTTCATGTATGGCTCTAGTAGGTCGATGACCTTGATGCCGGTTTCGAAAATCTGTGTTTTGGGCTCGAGCTCATCGAAACCAGGTGATTCCCTGTGAATGGGATAAGTCATTTTTGTGACTACCGGACCCATCTCATCGATTGCCTCGCCTGTGAGGTTGAAAACCCTGCCGAGGCACTCCTTCCCGACGGGAACCGTTATGGGCTGGCCTGTGTCGAGCACTTTCATCCCTCTCACCACGCCGTCGGTGGAAGACATTGACACCGCCTTGACCTGGTTTCGTCCGATCTGCTGCTGTACTTCGGCGACGAGTCTGATCTTTTTGCCGTCTATCTCTTCGTCGAGCTTCAGTGCTGTGTAGATCTCAGGGAGCTTTTCAGGATCGAATTCCACATCGATGGTGGGACCGATGACCTGCACCACCTTTCCGTAGTTGGGCTCTCGTGTTTCGCCGGTTTGAGATGCCGGGGTTTTTCCGTCTGCCATCTTTTTTGCCTCCATTATAGTCACTCGGTGAGGGCGTTCGCCCCTCCGACGATCTCGGAAATCTCCTGTGTGATCTGTGCCTGTCTGGCTTTATTGTATGAACGGACGAGATAGGTGATCATCTCCTCGGCGTTGTCTGTTGCACTCTTCATAGCCGTCCGCCGTGCTCCCTGTTCGCTAGTGGTCGATTCGACGAGTGACATGCGGATCGATGCATGAACATAAAGAGGAAGGAGACGGCCGAGGATCTCCTCGGGGAACGGCTCCATTATATATTCACTCCGCTCCTCCACGGATTCGGGAACAGGTATCGGGAGTACGGTCTCGATTAGTGGCCGCTGCTCAACAGGCGAACGGAAGTGGTTATAGATGAGCATGAGCTTGTCGATCTCACCCGAGGAGAAGAGAGAGATAAAACGATCGGCAATGCCCGCCACATCGTCAGGAGAAGGAAGCTCGGGAAGCTCGGTGTACTCTCTTTCGATTGCGTGCTGTCTGAACCTGAAGAAGGACACCCCCTTTTTTCCCGCGATACTGAGACTGACCTCTTTACCCTGACCTTTGAGATCTTCATAGAGACCGTAAGCTCTCTTGATGAGATTGGTGTTGAACGCACCGCAGAGCCCCCGGTTGCTCGTCAGGAGAAGAATGGCGATCCTGTTCTCGTCCTCTCTCCTCTCGAGCAGGGGATGTGAGACGGAGGGGTTCGATGCAACAAGCTCCCGGATGAAGGATTTGACCTCACCCCCGTACGGTCTCGAAGCGACGAGCCGGTCCTGAGCCCGTTTGAGTTTGGATGTCGCAACCATCTCCATGGTCCTGGTGATCTGCTGTGTGCTCTTTACGCTCTTGATGCGTCGCTTTATATCTCTGGTCTTGGCCATATTCTACTCGCTGAGAGCGGGCGCTAAAAATTCTTCTTGAATTCTTCGAGAGCGGCTTTCAGCTGCTCCTCGGTTTCACCTGTGATCTCGTTGTGCTCCGTGATGGATTTCCCGACATCGGGGTGGTGCGTCTTCATGTGCTCGAGGAATTTCTGTTCAAACTCTCTCACTCTTGAAATCGGAAACTCGTCGAGGTAGCCATTTACGCCGGCGTAGATCGCCAGCACCTGATCTTCGAGCGGCATCGGCCTGTACTGGGGCTGCTTGAGGAGCTCGACCATCCGTTCGCCGCGAGCGAGCTGCTGCTGGGTCGCCTTGTCGAGCTCGGTACCGAACTGAGCGAAAGCCTCCATCTCACGATACTGTGCGAGGTCGAGTCGCAGGCGGCCGGCCACCTGTTTCATGCACTTTCTCTGGGCATTTCCGCCGACACGTGAAACAGATATCCCGACATGGATCGCGGGCCGCACACCGGCATAAAAGAGATCGGTGACGAGGTAAATCTGACCATCGGTGATAGAGATTACGTTGGTCGGTATGTATGCCGACACATCACCCGCCTGGGTTTCGATAATCGGAAGCGCGGTGAGCGAGCCGCCGCCGCGTTCATCGGAGAGTTTCGCAGCGCGCTCGAGGAGTCTCGAGTGGTTGTAGAATATGTCCCCCGGGAACGCCTCACGCCCGGGAGGCCTTCTCAGAAGGAGTGAAAGCTGGCGATAGGCCTGCGCCTGCTTCGAGAGGTCGTCATACACGCACAGGGTAGCCATGTTCTTCTCGTACATGAAGTATTCAGCCATCGCGCATCCGGAGTACGGCGCGATGTACTGGAGCGGAGCGGGGTCATTAGCCGGTGCGCAGATAACGACCGTGTAATCCATAGCACCTTGCTCTTTGAGCCTCTCGACGACCTGGGCCACCGTCGAGGCCTTCTGCCCGACCGCGACGTAGAAGCAGTAGACACCCTGACCTTTCTGGTTGATGATGGTGTCGACGGCGATGGCAGTCTTACCGGTGCCGCGGTCTCCGATGATGAGCTCCCTCTGACCTCTCCCGATGGGGATCATCGAGTCGATGGCCTTGAGCCCCGTCTGGAGCGGCTCCTTCACCGGCTGACGCTGTACCACGTTGGGGGCGCTGAACTCGATCTGACGCCAGTTCTCCTGCGGGATGGGCCCTTTTCCGTCGAGCGGCCTGCCAAGAGGGTCGATGACCCTGCCGAGGAGCCCTTCTCCCGAAGGGACAGCGAGAACACGGCCCGTCCGATGGACCGGGTCCCCTTCCTTGATCTCGGTAAATTCACCTAGAATCACGGCACCGATGTTGTCCTCTTCGAGATTGAGCGCTAGGCCGTATATCTCGTTCGGGAACCGAAGCATCTCCGAAGCCATTGCCTTTTTCAATCCATGCACGCGGGCTATCCCGTCCCCGACCTCGAGGACGGTACCGACTTCCTCGACGTCGAGAGTCGCAGAATAACTCTCGATCTCCTTTTTTATGACAGAGGTCATTTCTTCGGGCTTAATCCTCATACAAACCCCCCTCTACGAGCCGCTTCGCTGATATTCTGTCCCGGAGGTCTTCGAGTTTCCTCCGAATGCTCCCATCCAGGACCTGATCTTCGTATCGAATGATAATACCTCCCAGGAGGGAGGGATTAACTTCCACCGTGAGCTTGATTTTTGTCCCCATCGCCTGTTCAAGGCGTCGCACGAACTCCTCACGGAGATCACTGCTGACCGGACGGGAGCTGGTGATGGTAACCTCCCGGATGCCTTCCTTAGCGTCATTCAGGGCCTCGAACTGCCTGGCGATCCTCTTAAGAAGATACTGCCGGTTTTTCTGGAGTAGGACGTACAGAAAGTTGAGAGTCATCGGGCCGAGTCTGTCCCTGAACAGGGAGCCCACCACCTTCTTCTTCTCGCCCTTGTCTATCTGGGGTGACTCGAGGAACAGCCTAAAGTCCTTGTGTACATCCAGTAGAGATGCAATCGATGTCAGCTCACCGAGAACCGTGGTCCTCTCACCCCTCTCCTCGGCCGCCTGCATGAGGGCATCGGCGTATATTCGAGCAATAGTATCTTCTCTCATCGTTATCCAACCGATAGATTCGGCGCCCGCCGGTCTATGTGGGGAGGCGCCGGCTTTCTATCTCAGTTTAGCGGCTTCTTCCAGTGCGTCCAGAGCAAGCTTTCGGTGATCTGCATCCGAGAGACTTTTCCGGGTTACCCGGGAAGCCATTTCCAGTGTCAGGTCGACGGCGAATTGCTGGAACTCATCCAGAGCCTTCTGTTTTGCGAGATCGATCTCCTTCCGCGCCCTCCCCAGCTGTTCCTCGTACTCTTTGCGCGCCTGTTCGAGAAGCTCTTCCCGGGCCTGTTCGCCCTTCGCCTTTCCCTCCTCGACCAGCTGCCTCGCTTCCTCCTTGATAGAATCGAGCTTCCCCTTGTAATCGGCAAGAATGGTCTCGGCCTCCTCGCGCGTCTTCTGGGCCTGCACGACATTGTCCTTGATGGACTGCTCCCGTTTGTCGAGAGCGGTCAGGATCGGGCCCCACGCAAACTTCTTCAGGATGAAGAACAAGAGCACAAAAGTGATGAGTGTCCAGATCACCAGACCTGGATTGATCGTTATGAGCATGCTGCCTCCAGCTCGAGAATCTTCTTTCTCAGACTTCTTCGCTTATTTGGGAAGAAGAAGTACCATGAGCAGGCAAATGATCAGTGCGAAGAATGCGATTCCCTCGATGAGCGCCGCCGCGATAATCATCGTACCTCTCAGGTCGGTAGAAGCCTCGGGCTGCCGCGCCATGCCCTCGAGAGCGCTGCGAGAGAGGTAGCTGATGCCGTACCCGGCTCCTATTACCGCAATGCCAGCTCCAATTCCCGCTCCGAAGAAAGCTAAGTCCATTGAGAACCTCCTGTTTTTGCGTTCGAATCCTGTCCGGACTAATGCTCCGGATGGATTGCTGCACCGATGAAAATGATCGATAGAAATGTGAAAATGTAAGCCTGGATGAGTGCGACAAAGATCTCGAGCAGGCTGAGGAATATAACAAATCCAATGACCCCCGGCGAGACCGCATAACTCACAATGTCACCGAAGCTCTTGAAGATGAAAATGAGTGTGAACAGGCTCAGGATGACAAGGTGACCGGCGGTCATGTTGGCGAAAAGACGTACGGTGAGAGCGAACGGTTTGGTGAACTGGCCGAGGATCTCGACCGGTATCATGATGGGAAGAAGCCACAGAGGCATGCCTGGCGGTACGATGTTTTTCAGATACGTGAGGAAACCCTGTTCAATCATACCGCCGATCTGCGTCATGAACAGCGTGATGAGCGCAAGGCCACCCGTCACCGCGATGTTGCCGGTCGCCGTCGCACAGAACGGGACGAGTCCGAGCAGGTTGCACGTCAGGATGAAGAAGAACTGGGTGAGGAAGAACGGGAGAAACCGTCGTCCCGCTTCTTCCCCCATGATCTTATACACCATATCGTCGCGGACGAACACGACGAAAACTTCGAAAAAGTTGCTGAATGAACCGCCTGGAGTGAGGCTCCTCTTCCGCGCGAGCTTCGAGAAGACGAGGAAGAGTATCAACCCGGCAAACCACATCATGACGACATGCTTGGTTATCGAGAAATCGATCCCGAAGAGTTCTATGTGGGGGAGCTGGATTTTCCAGTTGAAGAATTCGAGGTAATGGGAATCTTGAACGTGGTGCATCACGTAGTCGATGATGTACTCGGGGGATTCCGGGTTACCGTGATGGACTGTTTCGGCTCCTTCAGACAGCACGTGTTCTTTCCTTCCTCTCTGCTTTCAGCGCTGACAGCAGTGAGTTGAAAAAGCGGATCTCAAGGAATGTCAGCAGGCCGTAAAAGGCGAGCAGTGACACGGCAGTCGTGCCGAGATGCACCCACCTGACCTTTGAAACCGCAATAATGGCAGCGACGATCGCCGCAAGCCGTCCGAGGAAACCAATCACGAACGCCTTCATGAACACCCTGGTGGACTTGTCGAAGGCCCACGTGAGTGTGAAGAAGCTTGTCAGAACGATTAAAAGTGATACCCCGCAACCGGTTAAGAGACCTGCTGTGGCTTCTCTCCCCAACCCTAATTCAACAGGAATAATCGCAAGGGCTGTCCCCGCGATGCATAAAAATACCGCTTTCGCGAGGAACCTGAACTTGCTTCTCCTTGGAATCAGCTCCCGGACTCCTTGTTGCCCTTCCCCTTATCCTGGAAGAGGATTCGGTACAGCCGGTAAAATGCCGCCGCTCCTCCCAGGAAGGTAAAAAGCAGAGTGAAAACGGGTTTGTAGGTGATGAAAATACAGTGATCCAGACGCCACCCGGCGTAGAAAAAAATGAGGGTGATGAGAACGAGCTGAATGCCAAGGCCGGTGTATGCGCCGGCCTGTCTCAGCGATTCGTAACCCTCGCCTGGCCTGTTCCCCGCCTTCTTCTTCAAGGGTAAAAGCCTTCAAAAAAGCCCTGCACCCTCCAACGAAAAGCAATAATATAACAGGTCGTTCCAATTAAGCAAGTTTTTTGTGAAAAAAAGGACGAGAAAGAACCGGGCAGGAAAACGGGCAAATTCCCGGGCGTATGTCCAGGGCAGGTGAGGGATAATCCGGGCGATTCTCGGTTGGGACGGACGAGGAGAAATCCTCGGACATCGAGACTAAACGGCCCGTCGCTGCGGGGTTTCAGGTAATGGATCATCCGGATTCACCGGCTCTTGGCCGGAAGTGCAGAATCTTCTTCCGGAAGAGATCCTCGAGTCTCTCCTCGGTGGGGAAACGGGCAGAAACGAACCAGACCAGGAAAAGAGAACTGAGGGTGTTCAGCCAGTAGACGGGATACTGCTGGAGCACCCCCACTATAGCCGCACTCAGGCAGATAATCAGTCCGAAAACAGCCACTGCATCAAAAAGTGCCAACCTGATGAGTTGCGCTGATAGGATCGCTCGGACGATCTGCAGTGCCGGATCAGGCTGCGTCTCGCTCACGGGTGAAGTGCCGCATCGGTATCCAGGTCGACTACATTTCAATAGAGTCCTGTCAAACAGGGGTCTCGATATTTTATAGACGATCACCGCAACCGCAGCATGAAAAAAGCTGAGAAGTTTTATAAGGCTGATCTCCTGGGAAGAGGCTCCCGCCGAGTTTCTCGTATGGAATAATACGACCAACCCGAACAGGAACACGACGCCGAGCGGCATGGCGATGTGGATTATCTGCATTGTTCTGAGGTGGACGGGGATAAGCGCTTTTTTGAAATCCTGCATGGACACCGGGTGAGTACTTTCCATAATCTCTCCCTTCTCCTGTCCCGTCCCAGAAATTCATCAACACAATCAACGGCTCTCGAGGTCCCTGTAATTGTCAACGAACCTCAGGACCTAACACGGGGCGGCATCGGCGGTGAAGAGGCACGATTTCGATCTCAATCGACTAACCGATCCAATCGCCGTACGGTCGGCGACCGATCAATTCTTCCGGTATTGAGTATACCCGTGATGGAATATTCTGTCAATGGTGGGATGCAGTAACCTGAGATTCTTCACCCGGTCACACTCGTATGTTCGGTGCGTTTGTTGTATATTCTATGCTGTTTTATCTTCTGGGGGAGACACAGGACTCTCCGGTCCGAGGTGAACTGGAATGAATGAAATATCGAACAATATCAAAAACGGTTCTCTCCTGAGGGATCTTCGCGAGTCCATCGTCGGGACGAAACAGGATTTTACCGAAGGCTCCATCGGGAGAGCGATTCTGCTTCTTTCGATACCCATGGTGCTGGAGATGGTTATGGAATCCATCTTCGCCGTGGTGGATATCTTCTTCGTTGCAAAACTGGGACCCGACTCTGTAGCTGCCGTGGGAATCACGGAATCGATGCTCACCCTCATCTTCTCTATTGCCATCGGCCTCAGCGCCGCTGCCACCGCAATGGTCGCCAGGCGAACCGGTGAGAAGGATCCGGAAGGGGCCGCGGTGGTTGCGGTTCAGTCGATCTTTCTGGGGGTCGTGATATCCCTGCCTCTCACTGCCGTCGGGATTATGTATGCACGCTCTATGCTGGAACTCATGGGCGCCTCACCGGAGGCGGTTGCGGTGGGCTCCGGGTACTGCGCCGTCATCCTGGGCGGGAACTGTGTTATCATACTTCTGTTTCTCCTCAACGCCGTCTACCGGGGTGCGGGGGATGCAGCCGTCGCCATGCGTGTCCTGTGGCTGGCAAACGGCATCAATATAATTCTCGATCCCTGCCTGATATTCGGCTTCGGGCCGTTTCCCGAGATGGGTGTGACCGGAGCTGCGGTAGCGACAACGATCGGCCGTGGTATCGGGGTTCTCTTTCAGCTGTATATCCTTTTCCGTGGTGGGGGACGGGTTCGGGTGTTCTTCAGGCAGTTCCAGGTGCGGATGGATATCGTCCTGCGCCTTGTGCGCATATCACTCGGAGGGATTTTCCAGTATCTGATCGCCACCTCGAGTTGGATCTTCCTGGTCCGGATCATCGCGTTGTTTGGTAGTTCCGCTCTGGCGGGGTACACCGTGGCGCTACGGATAATCATCTTCGCCATCCTCCCCGCCTGGGGCATGAGTAATGCCACCGCAACGCTCGTAGGTCAGAACCTCGGAGCTCGTAAACCCGACCGTGCGGAAAAATCGGTGTGGAAGACCGGTATGTACGCCATGCTGTTTCTGGGTTGTGTGGCCATTCTGTTTCTGTTTCTTGCAGAGGACCTTATCAACTTTTTCACCGTCGAGTCGACCGTCATCCCGGTGGGAGTTGACTGCCTGAGATATCTCAGCTACGGAAATGTATGCTACGCATATGGAATGGTAATGGCTCAGGCATTCAACGGGGCGGGTGACACATACACGCCGACGTGGATCAACTTTTTCTGCTACTGGATCGTGCAGATACCTCTCTCCTATTTTCTCGCTGTTCCAATGGGAATGGGGCCCAACGGTGTCTTCGTGGGCATACTCATCTCGGAGTCACTGGTGGCGATCGTGGGAATAATCGTGTTCAGGAGAGGGCGGTGGAAGGAACGGATTGTCTGAGGAGGGATCCTCTCCGGGAATATCCCGGAGAATCGGATCGTTCGTCATCGTTGTCAGGTCACTGTAGACAAGCGTCACGTAATCGAAACCTGTACCGAAACCGACACTCTCACCGGAGACGAACACCTTACCGGCATCATCGACCGCAACTGCCTGTGCTCCATCGCAGTCGCCTCTCAGGCCGTTGAACCGGGCCACCCAACTGACCGTCCCCTGAGGTGTGTACTTGATGGTGGCGTAATCTGACGACAAATCACTTCCCACACTGCCTCCGGTCACGTAGACGTTACCCAGGCGATCGAGGGCAAGCCAGTTTGCTGAATCATGTCCGTCGCCAGGTCCGTTGTAGCGTGCCACCCAGAGTGTGTTGCCATCGGGGTCATATTTAACCGTCGCGAAGTCGTCGGAATCGTAGTACAAATTCTCGCCCGCGCTGCGCCCCGTCACGTATACGAAAGCCTCCTCGTCAACCACGACGAATCGAGCCCCATCCCACGCTCCCGCCGGGCCATTGTACCTGGTGTGCCACAGTTCGTTTCCATCGGTGTCGTATTTGACCGTGGCATAATCCATGGAGGTTTCGATGCCCTGGCTCCTCCCGGTGAGGTAAATGTTCCCATTTGCGTCCAGGGTCATACATTTCACGATATCCTGGCCGTGTGTCGGACCGTCGTATCGATTCACCCAGATCTCATTTCCGTCAGGGTCATACTTGATCGTTGTATAATCATCCAGCAGATCGAGCCCCTTGCTCCATCCCGTCACGAAAGTGCTTCCGGTGCCGTCGACAACGATTGCGCGAGGCCGGTCAGCGTCCATGGAGGGACCGTCGTAGCGGACCGACCAGATCTCGTTTCCGGAATGGTCGTACTTCACGGTCACGAAATCATCCTTAGTACCGGCGGACCGGCTCTTCCCGGTGACGTACACTTGTCCCGCGATGTCGACATCAATACTCACCGCGCAGTCATAACCGTTGTCCGTCCCGTTATAGCGGGCCTCCCAGATCTGTTCTCCATGTGGATCATACTTCACGGTCACGAAGTCGTAACCAGTCCCTGTTCCTGAACTTTCCCCGGTGATGTAGATACACCCGTGTTCATCGACTACGAGAGCCCGGGCACGATCGTCGAATCCGGCAGTACCGTCATAGTAAGCCACCCACCTGATCTTTCCACGGCGATCATACTTGATCGTTGTATAATCATTGGAGTGACCTTTTCTGAAACCATAGCCGGTCACTACGAGGTTTCCCTCACCATCTATCGCCATATCATTGACGATGTCATCGCCGTTTCCGGAGCCGTTGAACATGATCGTCCAGTTCCTGACCACGGGCCCGATGAGCTCATTTCTATTGTGTAATTCTCCTTTGCCGCCCCCCGCATCAATGTCGGAATGTTGCTGACCGAAGGCGGGAGATAAACTGAGCCACACAACAAAAACAGCAGGAAAGATTGGAAAGCGGAAAAACAGGGCATTCATAACTTGTGATCCTCACTGAGACGTGAAGGGAATGCGGCTCGTATTTGTGAGTTTGTTATGCTTAATTTGATTATACCGGATTCAGGCTTTCCTGTCAACTAACCCTCATGACCCCGCCTTATGCCGGGGGCACAACGAAGGATGAAAATGCTCTGCGGGCGGCATTTTCATATAAAAATCATACGAGCCAGGCGTACCCGATCTTGAAGAAAAATGTGCGGTCCGTCCTCAGAATGGTCGTTCTCTCGTCGTCGTCATAATTGTCGGAATAGCCGAGGAACAGGATGGTCTGGGGATTTATCTTGTAGGAAAACAGCAGCTGTGTGAAGAGATCCCGCGATCTCCCCTCCACGGCTTCGGGGTCGTTGTAGAGGGGTCTGTTGCGGAGGACATCGGTGTACTGGAAGATAACCCGGACAAACGTTTTGACGTTAAACTGATAGACGAGTCTTGTCTGGATGAGATTCGCGGTGAAGAGGTGCTCCCCGTTCATATAAAGCCGCTCGAAGGTGTCGTCGAGCCACACCTGGAAATTGCGGCCGATGTAGTATCTGAATCCCGGCCCGCCCCACAGCCTCTTCCCCAGGCGGGGATTCTCCGCCGTGGCATTGTCGTAGTCGATAGCGTCTCCGAATCGGGCTTGCATCCACACATTGAAGCTGCCCAGCGGCTGACTCTCGTAATACATCGAACCAACCGTCTTGTCATAGGTCACACCTTCGAAGTACTCCTTGTCTAACGCACCGTAGAGACTCAGGTGCGTCTGCAAGGGACCTGCATAGAAACTGTTGAAGCTCATCCGTTGATCCGTGAGGGTGCCGGCGTGATCGACGGTACGTTCGGCCTCGAAATTGAAGTGCCATCGCTGGAACCATCGGTCGGTATCTCCCCAGATCACGCGTTCGGCCCCGGCCACCAGGGTCCGGGTGTCCACTCTGGGTATGAATCCAGCATCGGCACGGAAATGAGGATCCTTGTCCTGGTACAATCCCCACCAGTTCCAGTTGCGGCTCTCGTGGAGGTAGAACGCCCTCATGCCGTACCCGTTGAAGGAGCCGGATGGCTGGTCATAGTCCTCATCACCCAGAATCTGGTCAGGATACGCAGTGTCCGAACCGAGCATCTGGATCCGGAAACCATCTTTCGAAGTAAACCGAAAGTTCCCGTCTACACCGTACACACGGTTGTGATACCCTTCCCCCTCGCGTACCGTCAGAAGCCCTCCGAGAGTGGAGTTTCTGCCCACATCCCTGCGGTATCGAAACACTCCCGAAGAGACGTTCTGTTCGAGTGAAGCCTCGTTCGATCCCTGGTTCGAGGGAAAGAGCAGGTTGTTGACATCGTCCCCGGCGGCGTAGAACCCCAGGGCATTCTTCCCTTCCTTCCCGGTGAGCTTGATGCCCGTCATCGGGTCGGTCACAGTACGCGAATAGATCGCCTGTAGTGGAGTGTCGAAGAAGTCGGCGCCCTCGAGGAAAAAGGGCCTCTTCTCCGGGAAAAAGAGTGCGAAACGCGTATTGAGCTCGAGCTGGGCGACATCCGCCTCGACCTGCGAGAAGTCAGGATTGAGTGCACCGTTGAGGCTCAGGTTGGGAGTCATTCCCCAGCGTATCGATACTCCGGCATCGGCATCGGGGTCACCGGAAAGCATCGCTTTGCCCGAATCGTCCAGGTTGTCGGTCCTGATGGTAGTGAGAGTGGGATCGAACTCGAGGCTGCGACCCGGCATGATGCCGTCGAAGCCGGTGACTTTTGGTGCCTGGCAGAAGAAACAGTTCACGTCCCGATCCAGCGGAACGGCTGAAAGCTGATGTCTGACGCTGCGGGGATAGGCACGGAACGGGAATATCCCCCAGGTCTGAACTCCCTCCGACCGAGAAAACCTGAGAGAGGAGAAGGGGACGGCCATCTCGACCATGTATCCGTCCGACACTACACGGCCGGCAGATTCCCAGATCGCATCCCAGGTTTCATCCTCCTGATTTCCATTACCCACTTCGTTCCTGCTGAGATCCATCTGGACACCCAGCGGATTGACGAAGAGCTCGAAACCGCGGCGTTCATCGTTGAAGGGATCGAACATGATCCCCACAAAATCATCCTGGTAGGGGGTGTCCCTGTCTGCAAGTCGTGCGCGGATTTGTGAAGGGTTCGGGTCGTGAGCACGAAAACCGACATAGAGGTTCAGCTCATCATAGGTGATCAGACATTCGGTACGAACCGGTGACGGTGAGTTCTCGCCGGGATCGATTTCATACGTGAGCTCGAGAGCAAGTGCAGTATCCCACGCGTTTTCATCGAGTACACCGTTGATTTTGATTCGTGATGCCGCCCGGGTGACCTGAAAGTGTGGAACGGACTCGGTAGTTCCGGGTGTCTCTCCTGACTCAGAGGAAAAAACGCTGGCCGCCGACAGTGCTTGAAGGGTGCACGTGAGTATCGAAACGATCACCATTCGGCGAAGACATGGTTGATCGAAACAGGACAACGCATGAGGGATACGGTGCCCACGGGGGTTCAGTGTTACGGCGGCCAGCGTCGGAAGAGCTTGAAAATGAAACATGAATCAAGCCTTTATCCTCGGAAGCCTCTCTTGTTCGATAATCTTCGTCATCCGGTATAACAGTCCGCGAATTGCAGGAAAGTTCAGCTAAATTGCGAGAAAGGTCTCTCATAGTGTTAGATGACAGAAGCGGGATAAAGGTTGCAAATCTGAGAATAAACATTCGATGGTTCATCCTGAGTCCTGTTTGAAATACTGAGACGCATCGTTGGCAGTGAGACAATGGCAGTAAGACAATCATATGTATGAATGGGGCCACTTAGTACTACGCAGATGTTGGCGAAAAGTTTCATTCTGGGATGTCCTATTCACGACAGCTGAGATGTTGCGTTTATCCTCCGGAGGTATTACAATTGAATCTATGAAAAGGAAAACAAGAACGGCAATCCGAACACACCCGGACACGGTGTTGAATCCGACCATACAACAGCGTCTCACCCGAGCGATTATTGCATTTATCATCTGTACCGGCCTGTTTTTGCTCTTGACCGGCCGCGACGCTTCTGCAGTGACCGTACGGCAGGGCACGTCGTCTTCTGATGCGGTAGTCGTCGAGATCAGCAGTTATGAGTCGAAAACCGTAGTCGCCGATCCAAACAACGCCCGCCGCCTTGCCGCGGAAGCGGGGTACAAAATGCTCGTCCTTGTCGGCATCCCGTTACCCGTCATCGGAGAGACGGCGCTCTCCCGGGCGGGTACGACTCTGCTTGCGAAATATTCCACCGACATAGCGAGATGCGCGAAATTTCATGATACGAGTTTTACTCTCGAGTACAACATCGATGTCGAGAGGATTCGAAAGACCTGGCTGATGATCGGATCCGGAGGTCAGACGAAACCCGGCAGTCCCGCAAGCTCGGCGCTGTCAGACATTATTCACCAGCTCACCATTGCCACGCCGCGACTCAGCTGCCCGGAGATCTGACAGTCGAAGGACGCGACCAGCCGGCTCCGGAATCCCGTCTTCCCTCTCGATTGCAAAAATCACCCGAGAGAAAGAAAATCCGAAAGAAAGATGAACTTTTTGTGCAGCTTGCGGACTATACTCATACAAGCTTCGGGTGCAATCCGGCACCGGTTCACGGCCGAGAATGCATGTAAAACGTCACGGACAGTCAATTATCAAGGAGGCACGCATGAAAATCGGGATCAAACTGGTGCTTGCAATTCTTTTTCTGGTCTCACTATGTTTTACAAGCGGCTGTGCCGAACCGGCCAGCGAGATCGAACGGCCGGAACGAATAGAGAGCAAGCGTGTTGTGGTATATGACAAAGACACCTATGACACCCTTGCAAACAAGTGGCAGGAATATTACCTGGCGTTTCCGTCGGAGGATGCGTACGCCAACTGGATGTATGCATCGAGATATGCCGGTCATGAGGATTACGAGGAGAAGCTGGAGGAAGGCCTCGAAGAGTACCCCGCCAATCCGGTCCTTCTCTATCTGTCGAGCATGCTCACTCATGGTGCACCCGGTAATGTCGAGCAGAGAAAAAAGCTCGAACGCGCCGTGATTCTGGATCAGTCCTTCATCGAACCGTGGTTCTCCCTTGTGGTCAACTATATGGAAGCGGGGGATTTCGAGCGGATGGATGTTGCGCTCAGGAATCTGCTCCGGGAGTCCGCGATATCCGAAGAGGTCATGGATTACTCCTACAACATGCTCGCAGGCCTGGAGGAGGACGCGATCCTCATCACAAACGGTGACAACGACACCTATCCCGGCTGGATCCTCACCCGTGTTCTGGAACACAGGCCCGACGTCCGGATCGTCAACCGGTCACTCCTCAACACCTCCTGGTATCCGCTGCATGTGATCGAAGAGGGCGTACCTCGCTTCATAACCGGAAGCGAACTCGAAGAGTTCCGGGAGACCACCAAACCTCCATTCGGCGACAAACTGATCACTCGGATCGTCGATGCGGCTGAGCGGGAAGGCCGCCCGGTATACTTCTCGTTGACGCTGTACCCATCGGAAGTGATCGACGGTTATATGGATAGGGGTCGCATGCTCGGCCTGGTTTCCCTCGTCACTACGCCGAAGCAGCCTTATGCGGATGATCTCGCGGCGGCAGCCACTACCTGGACACAGGAATTTCGCACCGGCGGGCTGGACAGCTGGAAGGTACATTTCGGGAAGGAAAATGATGCGGGACGCATGATGATGAAGAATTATCCGGCGAATATTCACATGCTTATCGATCCGTTGAGAGAACACGCCCCCGGGTATCTCCGGGATATGTTTTTGTGGTACAGGGATCACTGCGAGGGACTGTGCGCGCAGAAGGAAGCTGATGAGATCGGGAAGGAATGGAGCCGGGTCACCGAGGACGAGGTCATTCATGCCTGGTGCCGGCAGGAGGGCTACGGTTTTTGAGTTCTGACTGGGAATTGCTGGATCGGGCTCTCGAAGGCAGGGAGAAGGCCTGGCAGCTGCTCATCGAGAAGCATGCGCCGGGCCTCACCCGCATGGCATTTCTCATCGCGGGATCACTGCAATCCGCACAGGAACTGGTCAATGACGCCTTCGTCGAAATCTATAAGAAGCAGCCCGGTCATCGAAACGGCAGCTTCAGGGCATACCTCTCCACCGTTGTCTATCACCGTGCTCTGAAGGAGAAGAAACGCGTAAATTCAAAGCTGACCCTGGATGGGATAATCCTGGAATCCTCGGCTGATTCCCCCCTGGAACATGTCCTGAAGAAAGAAAAAGACAGGGTCGTCGCCCGCATCATCAGATCCCTCGATCCAGCGCACCGTGAAATTCTCATTCTGAGGTTCTACGGCGGGCACAGTTACGAAACGATCGCCGGGATGACGGGCCTGCCGCTGGGTACCGTCAAGTCACGCATGTTCCACGCGGTAAAGATGTGCAGGGAACGGATACAGGAGAAAGGATGGTTGTGATGAAGCACCCCGATGAGGATACCCTGCTCAGGCAGGTTTTGGAACTCCTCGATGTGGAGGAGCAGGAAGAGCTGAGTTCTCACCTCGCCGCCTGTGCGAGCTGCCGGAAGAAGCTCGTCGAATTGAAACGGGAAACGGAGACACTCGGAAGTGTCGACCCGGAAATTCCTGAACCGCACATCGAGATGCCCCGGCGGCACAGGCTCCTTCCCTTCCCGCAGCTGAGGACGGCAGCGGTGCTCCTGATTGGATTTCTAGTAGGATTCGGGATCGCTCGTCTGTCCACACCACCTGAGATTTTGTTCGTGACAGGTTTCCGAAGTACTCCACAGACCCTTCAATCCATCACTGATTTTGTCGTCTGCGAGTCGGAAAACCTGGCTGTCGATGAGAGAAATTGACAACCTGCACCCCGCCGCGTATTATTGGATGCGGTAGCCGTTACGAGTTGCTTCTCACCTTATCGTGAGTGCCTAATTCTCTCATGAGAACTCTCAGAACTCTTTCGGCGGGGGGCAGCGGCAGGAAGTTCGGTACGTTCGGCGGGGTCTTCACACCGAACGTCCTGACCATCCTCGGCGTGATCATGTTCCTGCGTCTCGGGTGGGTAGTGGGGAACGCCGGGTTCCTTGGTGCGGTGGCCATCATTCTTCTCGCCAAGACCGTCACCGTCTGCACAGGCCTTTCGATGTCCTCCATCACGACGAACACGAGGATCGGAGCGGGTGGAGCGTTCTCCATTATTTCGCGGTCGCTGGGACTCGAAGCCGGCGGAAGCGTCGGCATACCACTCTATATCGCCCAAACTCTGAGCGTGGCCCTGTACATCGTGGGCTTCACGGAAGGGTGGTTGCGCATCTTCCCGACTCAGCACCCTCTGGTGGTTTCGACATTCAGCTGGTTCGGTCTGCTCGTTATATCCTATGTCAGTGCTAAGTTCGCAATCCGGGTGCAATACATCATCCTGTTGATCATCGGTTTCTCTCTGGTGTCTTTTTTCCTGACGCCTGCCCAACCGGTAGAGCATTTCGTCTTCGTCGGAGATTTTCAGGAGGCAGACTTCTGGATGGTTTTCGCGATATTCTTCCCGGCGGTGACAGGGATAATGGCCGGTGCTAATCTGTCCGGCGACCTCGAGGATCCCCGGAGATCGATACCTGTAGGGACGATGACCGCCATCCTCGTGACTCTGATCATCTACATAGGCCTGGCATATGTGCTCGCACGGACAGGAACACAGGAAGAGTTGAGGGCCAATCAGATGTTTCTTGCAGACAGGGCAATCTGGGGTCCGGCAGTAATCGCCGGCATACTCGGTGCAACCTTCTCGTCGGCACTCGGCAGCATGCTCGGCGCACCACGGATACTCCAGGCGCTGGCGGAGCAGAAGACGATCCCGTTTTTTCAGATCTTTTCGAAGAAGACACCGAAAAATGAACCGCGTAATGCCATCATATTCACCGGTATACTCGTCGAATTCGCACTCCTGACCGGCAACCTTGATTCGCTCGCGGCGATGATCACAATGTTCTTCCTCATCACCTACGCGACGTTGAACATGGTTATATTCATCCAGCAGGAGATGAAAATCATCAGTTTTCGTCCAACGTTCAAGATCCCCAAGTTTGTCCCGCTTCTCGGATCCGTCGGCTGCGTGTTCATAATGTTCCTCATCAATCCCGTGTTCAGTGTGCTGGCGATCGTCACGATCATCTTCCTTTACATTTGGCTGGCCCGGACAGGGCTTCAGTCCGAGTGGGGTGATATCCGGGGCGGTCTGTATCTGGTAATGGCAGAGCGCGCCTCGCGTCTCGCTGCGAGATTCCCGCGGCATCAGATCACCTGGAAGCCCGATCTGCTCGTTCCTGTCGACAACCCCGATGTGTGGGCGGGGTCCCTCCTGTTCATTCGCAACATAGTGTCTCCCGCTGGCAGCATCTACGCATTCAC
Source organism: uncultured Gemmatimonadota bacterium (assembly GCA_964654825.1). Taxonomy (GTDB): domain Bacteria; phylum Gemmatimonadota; class CAZMKB01; order CAZMKB01; family CAZMKB01; genus CAZZKG01. Next base: position 20,650 of record CAZZKG010000009.1, read on the forward strand.
AGTCAAGGAATATGAAACGGAAAAGACCGAGAACGCTCTCAGGAAGCTGTTGTATCCTCTTTCACGGGAAGGTATCCTGATCCATTCAGCGGTAATAGAGGACCATGAGTTTCTGCACGGAGCGAAGCTCGTAATCCAGACACTGAGAGGGGGGGCATTTCGTCCTAATATCCTCTTCTTGACGATCGGGGAAGACAGCAGGAATGACGATACGATCCTACAGCTCATCCAGCAGGCGAAAAAGGGAGAACTCGGGATCATCATACTCAAGCAGCATCCCCGCAAGGCCTTCGGCATGCAGAAAGATATCAACATCTGGCTTCGTGATCAGAGTCCCAACTGGCATCTTGCCCTGCTCGTCACTCTTCAGCTCCAGCTGAACTGGGGAGGCAAAATCAACCTTGTGACGGTCGCATCGAAGGAAGGTGATGAAAAGAGGCTAAACACCTTCCTCGAAAGGCTCAGTGATCACGCACGACTGCCCTGGCAGACGGAATTCCATGTCCTGACGGGCGGCTTCAAGGACTCGTTCAGAGTGGCCCCCCGGGCCGATATCAACGTGTTCGGCCTGGGAGATGAATCAATTCCCTTCGACCTTATCAGAGAACTCCCCGCATTAACCGCCTCTTCCTGTCTGTTTGTGAAAGATTCCGGACAGGAGAGCGCTCTGGTCTGATAGACCAGGATGCTGTCAGGCGAGTACATAAACACGGGATCACGAGTGCGCCAGAAGATGGATGGACCGCGGTCATCTAAGCTGGGGAGTTCACTTCCACCAGGTGAAATGCCAGTGCTCTGCTCTACCGCCAGTGTCCCGACACCCACACCCAGCCGCGCGGCCGCTTCACCCAGTGACCCGACACCCACGTCCTGCCCGGCTTCGACCTCGTCCAGTACCCGGATAGCCAGACATAGGAGTCGGTCCGCGCATTCCAGTTCCAGTGTCCGCCTATCCAGACCGCGCCGGCATACGGTCTCACGGGTCTCACCTGGTGAATCGGGGCCGGGGGGACCTTGTGGACATATGTTGAGCCGCAGCCTGTTGAGGGGGAGGAGATAAGAAACGCGAATGTGAGGATGGTAACAATTTTTCTTAGTCTTTTCATGATTCACCTCTCTGAGCTGGTTGTTCGTTTCATGTATTCTGACACCGGACAGCCGCAGAAGTTAAATGGAGAAAAAGGCAATTCCAGCGGTGGAATCATGCACAGGATTTTCCGGTCTCTCTTCCTTCGAACTCAGGCCTTCCCGTCGTTCGAGTTACAGGAGCGCCGGAGATCGTGGACGAAGATCTTTCTACTCCCGGAAACCGTTCCTTCACCGCGCGCGTATGTATTGCGTATGGCACATTCCTGTGTAGTATTAATGGAGAAACATCACTCCCGCCATCCGGTTTGAGGACAGCGCGAGAGAATATAGAGGAATGCTGTTTGTGAGGTTCGCGTGACCCTTGATCCCGAAAAAGTCCTAGATGAGTGCCAGATAGCCTATTTCCTCTCCTCCGGTCCCGGTGGCCAGAGGAGGGATCGGAAGAGGACGGCGGTGCGGCTGGTGCATGTACCAACAGGTACAGTCGTCATCGCCGGTCGTAGAAGATCGAGGAGTCAGAATTTGAAAGAGGCGCTCGACAGGCTCATCGATCGGATAGAAGAGAGGGAGCGGGAGCGCTCGAAAAAACCCCGGATCAGGACAAAGAAACCCTCCCGGGTGAGAGAATCGATCCTCAGGGAAAAAAAGCATCGATCCACCACGAAGAAACTGAGAAGAAAAGTCAGGGGGGATGAAGACGCGTAAAAATGGCGGAGGTGTGTGCCTGATGCGGGCCGATGGGGAGTCATGCGGCCCGACTCTATTGCTTTGACAGCGCCTTTTTTTTAATTTCCAGTGATATTATGTATCGTCCGGACGGATCGAGGATGTTCCGGCCGGCGAGAGAGAGATGGCCTCACACGCACCAGTGTTCTGTCATGTAAGAAGTGGCGTAAAGATTACGAAGTATTTTTGTCTGTCTGCAAGGCTCGACTGAAGGAGCATAGCAGAGCTATGTGACTGAAGGAGCAACGCTGCAGGCAGATAAAAGGACAAGTAAGATGCGTCAGTTGTTACATGACAGGACACTATTGTGTCATTCGAAAAGGTTATGTAATGAAGAAAGCCAAACTGGACAGGACTCCCCACCAGGCCGACGGGCCCGCGGAACCGAGATACGAAAAAGTCGAGTCCTGGTTCGATATCGTGAAACTCGAACACGAGATCCTGGACCTGTGGGAATCGACGGACGCTTTCAACAAGCTTCGCGAAAAGAACCGCGGGCACGAGCGCTACTCCTTCCTCGACGGGCCTATTACAGCGAACAACCCGATGGGGGTGCACCACGCCTGGGGTCGAACGTACAAAGACGCGTTCCAGAGATACTGGGCCATGAAGGGGCGGGACCAGCGATACCAGAACGGCTTCGACTGCCAGGGGCTCTGGGTCGAGGTGGAAGTGGAGAAAGAGCACGGGTTCAGCTCGAAAGCTGATGTCGAGGCCTACGGAATCGACAAATTCGTTGAAGATTGCAAAGAGAGGGTTCTCAAATATTCGGACATTCAGACACAGCAGTCGATTCGGCTCGGTATGTGGATGGACTGGGACAACTCGTACTTCACCATGACTGACGAGAACAACTACACGATATGGACATTCTTGAAGAAGTGTCACCAGAGGGGCAAGATTTACCGCGGGACGGACGTGATGCCCTGGTCCGGCAGGTCCGGGTGTGCCTACTCGCACATGGAAGTCATCGAGGGCAGAAAACTCGTTGCTCACACGGCGCTCTTTGTGAAGTTTCCCCTGCGCGATCGGCAGGGGGAAAATCTGCTCGTATGGACGACAACCCCGTGGACCCTCACGTCGAACGTCGCCGCAGCCGTCAATGTCGACCTGGACTACGTGAGACTCCGGTCGAAGAAGGACGGACAGGTTTACATCTTCGCAGCAGAGAATCTCGAGTTCGCCCGGCTCGAGCGGCAGTTCAAGGAGAAGCGGGAGTGGGTGGATGGTGTCCCGAAACTCAAAACGATCGCCCAGATCTTCAACGAACACGGCGGCTACGAGATAGAGGGTACGGTGAAGGGTGCCGAGCTCGTCGGTCTGACGTACGACGGGCCCTTCGATGAGCTGGAGGCACAGGGACTGCCGGGAGGGTTCCCCTTTCCGGATGAAAAGGTTACCGCAAGTGCCCGGGAGGCGCACCGTGTCATCGATGGCGGCAGGGACAGCATGGGCAATGATATCGTCGTAGCCGGCGAAGGTACCGGTATCGTTCATATCGCACCGGGTTGTGGTGACGTCGATCACGTGATCGGGAAGGAGCTCGGTCTCCCGTCGATAGCCCCGCTGGATGAGTGTGCACGTTTTCTTGCGCCGTTCAGCTTCCTCTCCGGCAAAAACGCGGTGGGGGAGGAGACCGTCCGGATCATTCTCGACAATCTTGCCGGGAAAGGTCTCCTTGTAGCGACGGAGCAATACCCTCACGTTTATCCTCACTGCTGGCGGACCGGGGTGGAGCTCGTGTTTCGCCTGGTCGAAGAGTGGTACATCCGCATGGACTGGCGTGATGAGATAAAGAAGATCGTGGATGACATACGGTGGATACCCGCCTGGGGGAGGGACCGGGAGCTCGAATGGCTGTCAAACATGCGGGACTGGATGATCTCGAAGAAACGCTACTGGGGGCTGGCGCTACCCATATGGGTGTGCGAAAAGTGCGGCAATTTCGACGTGATCGGCGGACACGACGAACTCAGGGAGCGTGCCGTCTGCGGCTGGGACGAGTTCGAAGGCAATTCCCCGCACCGCCCATGGATCGATCATGTGAAGATAGCCTGTCCGGAGTGCGGGGCAAAGTCGCACCGCGTCCCGGACGTCGGGAATCCCTGGCTGGACGCCGGTATCGTTCCGTACTCGACCGTCCACTACAATACCGACCGGGAGTACTGGGCTCAGTGGGTACCAGCCGACCTGGTCCTTGAATGTTTCCCCGGCCAGTTTCGAAACTGGTTCTACAGCCTCCTCGCCCTGAGTACCATGATGGAGGGGATAGCGCCTTTCAAGACACTGATGGGATATGCGCTCGTTCGAGATGAAGAAGGTGCTGAGATGCACAAATCCGCCGGTAACGCCATCTGGTTCGACGATGCGGCCGAAGAGGCCGGTGCCGACGTCATGCGCTGGCTCTTCATGCGGCACGAACCGACCACGAATCTCGGTTTCGGTTACGGTCCTCTCAAGCAGATACGGGGCAAGTTCATCAACACCCTGTGGAACACATACGGGTTCTACATCAACTACGCCCGGATCCTCGGGTTCGTTCCGGGTAAAAATGCAACTCCGTTCCCGACAAGGCCCGATTTCGACCGCTGGATCCTGAGCGAGCTGCAGAACACCATCAGTGCGTGCAACAGGGAGATCGAAGATTACAACATCCGGGGCGCGGCGATCGCCATCGAAGAGTTCCTCGAGCACCTCTCGAACTGGTACATCCGTCACAACAGACGCCGGTTCTGGGATTCTCTCGAAGATCCAGACTGTCGGTCGGCGTTCGAGACCCTGTACGAGTGCCTGTATACACTCATACGGCTCGCGGCCCCGATAGTGCCGTTTATCACCGAGAAGATCTATCAGAACATGGTCTGTGCCGTGACCCATGGCGCGCCCGAAAGCATCCACCTGACCGATTATCCTGAGAGTGACTCCGGGAAAGTCGATGAGATCATCATCGAGGATATGAGAGCGATCATCAGGCTGTACAGTCTCGCTCTGTCGGCCCGGGAGTCGATCAAGATCAAGGTGCGACAGCCGCTTTCCACGCTCACGATCGGGCCTGCCGATGACATCGAATCACGTGCCGCTGAGCGGTTCGAAGTAATGCTCACGGAAAAGCTCAACGTGAAACAGCTGGTTGTGAACACGACCGACGTGAAGAGCCCCCTGGGTTTCGATGTAAAGCCGAACTACAAGACACTCGGTCCGCGTGTCGGGAAAAACATGAAAGCCGTCGCCGGTGCGATAAGTGAGGCTCGTGATCAGCTTATCAGCGAGATCAGAGGCGGTGCTGACAGCGTTTCGCTGATCTGTGATAGTACCAGGATGAAGCTGGGGAAGGAGGATCTCATCCTGGAAGAGATCCAGCCTGAAGGACAGGTGGTTGCAGAAGATGGTGACACCTGGGTTGCCTTCGACATCGACCTCACCGAAGAGCTCAGGACCGAAGGGCTCATGCGCGATGTGCTGCGCAAGCTACAGATCATGCGGAAGGACGAAGGGCTGGAGATCGAGGACAGGATCACCATACGCTGGGACACCACCGATCCCTGCCTCGAGAAGGTTTTCTCCCGGTTCGGAGACCTGATGGCCGGCGAACTTCTCGCGGTCGAGATGTCACGGCTGGAAGGACTGCGCGAGGGGAAGGTCGTTACACTCGGCGACGCCGAGCTTAAGGTGGCGATAGTAAAAGCGTCCGCTTCGTGATGATCCCGCCCCGAATATCTGTGCCCTGACAACATACTAAAGGAGAAACCACGGGTAGACTGTCACACCTTTGCGTTTCAAAGGCTGATCCCCTCCATAGATAAGAGCTGCAGGTTGCCCTTCTCCATCACCCAAATCCAGCCAGTACCTGAGCCCGTCGAAAAAATCCCCGACTACTGTCCGGGCTGATTTCACCTCGACAGGAATGAGGTGAGTACCCATATCGATGAGGATATCTATTTCGTGTCCCCCGGAATCCCTCCAGAAGAACAGAGGCGGCTGTTCACCCCGGTGCACGAAGTTCTTGTGAAACTCTGAAAGTATGAAACTCTCGAACACGGCGCCCCTCGATGCGTGAGAATAAAGATCCTCCGGACTCCGAATGCGAAGCAGGAAACATAGGAGTCCTGAATCCAGGAAATAGAGCTTGGGGCTTTTTACGAGCCTCTTACCGAAGTTCCTGTGATGGGGGCGCAGAAGAGTGATGATGAAGCTTGCTTCGAGAACTGATATCCAGCGCCTCACTGTCGTGTGAGTCACTCCGCAATCCGACGCCAGGCCGGCTGTGTTCAGGAGCTGACCGTTCCGTCCTGCGCAGAGTCTGATGAATCGACCAAAAGCTTCAAGGTCACCGATTTTGAGCACGTTACGGACGTCACGTTCGAGATATGTCTGGTAGTAGCTTCCAAGCCAGTCGCGGGGTTCCAGGTTTTTATCGTGTATCCGTGGGTAGAATCCTGCATAGAGAACGTCTTCGAGACTTCGATTCGGCTTTTTCTTCCTTCTCGGCACTCCCCGTCCAAGAGTTTCAAGTGAGAGAGCCGCACGACCTGAAAGCTCGGCAAGGGAAAACGGCAAAAGGTGAAGCACCGCGCATCGCCCTGCAAGGGATTGTGATATCCTCTCCATGAGAAGAAAGTTGTGCGAACCTGTGAGAATATACTGACCCGGCCTGTTCGTTTCGTCGACAAGCGTCTGTATGTAGGAAAAGAGATCAGGGGTACGCTGCACTTCGTCGAGGATCACCGGACTTCTGAGATGATCGAGAAATCCCCTGGGATCCTCATTGGCGAAATCCCGCTGATCCGGGAGCTCGAGCGAGGCATATGTATGGTTTTCGAACACGGCTCTTACCAGTGTTGTCTTGCCCGACTGGCGAGGCCCCGTGACCGTAACAACCGGGAATTGCCCAGCGGCTTCCCGGAGTTTTTTACCGAGTGTTCGCCGTATCATGATAAATCCTGATATGCTGATTGAATATTACATATTCATATTACATATTCTGGAATGGGTTGTCAAGTGTATCTCACCATATTCAAGATATCAGGAAGGTAGATTTCTTGATGCTTGCGCGGTTAAGAGTGGTTCTTCGCATTGTGTGGCCTATGATGTCGCCCTCTCCGAACTTATATTGAAGAGAAAAATTCGGGTTCGGGCATTGTTGATCAGTGATGGTTATGGGCTTCATCGACACGTTCCTGAGACATGATCCAGACATGATCCTGATACTTGACTGTCGACTTAACTTGTGATATGATTGTAAGTTGAAGAAGCACAAAAGGCAAGTAACAACTCTTTACGAAGGAAGCACCAAACAGTTTGTGACATATCACCGATACAATGATTGTTCACGTACATGAGGATTTCCAGGGATGAGTTATCTCTCTAAATGTCTGGTTTTTTTTCTCATTCTCATCACCCTTGCGTGCTCACATCTCCGGCAAAGAAGGGTCGTGGTAGTGGGTCTGGATGGATTAACCCCCCAGCTTCTCTTTCCCTGGGTAGAGGAGGGAGATCTCCCGGCTTTTAAGAGTTTGATGAAGACAGGCTCATACGGAATCCTCAATTCCACAACCCCTCCTTCTTCAGCTCCGGCATGGACATCCTGCATCACAGGTGTCGGGCCTGGAAGACACGGCATATATGGTTTTATACGACTTTTCGGTCAGGCCTGGGACAAATCACCGTCGCAAGGTTTGTCTTTTAACTCTTCCATGTCGAATGAGGCGAAAACCATCTGGGAGATTCTCGGGAGTATCGGCAAACGTAACATTGCTATCAATGTACCGCTAACATCACCACCATTTGAAATTAACGGAGTCATGATTGCCGGTTTTCCTCATCCCGAAAAGGCTCCTCTTACCTATCCGGAAGCTTTCGAAGCGGAAATATCCGACTACAGGGCCGATGCTTACGGAATACACTTAGAGGAAGGGAAGGAGGAGGAATTTCTTTCCGACGTGTACGATATCTCACGCAGACGTGAAATCCTGGCCCTCAAGTTATTAGATGAGAACGACTGGGACCTGTTCTTCGTCGTGTTCACCATTCCCGATAGAATCCAGCATTACTTCTGGAAATTCATGGATCGGGATCATCCTCTCTATACGGAAGAATCGGGTAGCATATATGGTGATGAAATAAAGAAAGTGTATGAATGGGTTGACAGGATTCTGGGAGAATTCATGAACTCACTGTATGATGACACTTCACTTATTGTCATGTCCGATCACGGTTTCCGAGTCGTCAAAAAGCAGGTGAATGGAAAAGTAGTCCTCAGTAAAATGAACGATGATTCTGTGTTCGTTGCATATCCGACAGACAACTTCGGTGTAAAGTACAGAGTAAAGCCGAGGTATCCACTGATAAAAAATGACGAGACAGAGTCCATGAGAAAGCACTTCATTGAGAGAACAATCAACTATCTCAAAACGCTCGAAGATCCTCAGAGCGGGACGAAGATCATAGAGAAAGTCTTTACGAAAGACGAGCTCTTCCATGGTCCTCACGCTTCTGCCGCACCCGACATAATTGCCATGGAGATGAAAGGATACCTCTTCCTCAACTTGGTAAAGCAGCAGGGCATGAATCTTATTCAAGACCCCCCGGATCCGGACTTCTTCTCCGGTTTCCATCAGGAAGCAGGGATTGTGTTTATGAATTGCATTACTGCTACCTAAATCTTATGATGTTGAGAGTTCTCAGCAGGTGGTT
>CAZZKG010000009.1:29257-87974 GCA_964654825.1 uncultured Gemmatimonadota bacterium
AATTGCATTACTGCTACCTAAATCTTATGATGTTGAGAGTTCTCAGCAGGTGGTTGCTCGCCATCCAGGCGAACGCTCTCCTGCCCCCTTGCATGAAACCCTGAAGATTAATAGTTTAGAAGACCGGACAGACACGGGTTGACAGATCACAGCCGGAGGAGCGCAATGGAGGACTCGGAAAGGACTCGGGACGAACAGGCCGTCATCGAGATCAGAGAGGCACGGGAGAAGATCCACAGGGAAATCGGAAAGGTCATCATCGGGCAGAAGGAAATCATCGATCATCTGCTCATCAGCCTTTTCTCAGGCGGACACTGTCTCGTTGTGGGGGTGCCCGGGCTGGCGAAAACACTAATCGTCAGCTCACTCTCCGAAATTCTCGACCTCGAGTTCAACAGGATCCAGTTTACACCCGACCTGATGCCTTCTGACATAACGGGTACCGATATCATACAGGAAGAATCAGGGACCGGCTCGAGGGGATTCAGGTTTATCCCGGGACCTGTCTTTGCAAACGTAGTCCTCGCGGATGAAATCAATCGAACACCTCCCAAAACACAGTCGGCGCTGCTGCAGGCGATGCAGGAGCACCAGGTCACCACGGGGGGTGTCACCAGAGACCTCCAGGAACCGTTCTTCGTGCTCGCCACACAGAACCCGATCGAGCAGGAAGGGACGTACCCTCTGCCCGAAGCACAGCTCGATCGATTCATGTTCATGCTGTACATCTACTATCCGAAAGTGGAAGAAGAAATAGAAATCGTCCAGACCACCACCGGCGGATACAGACCGGCCCTCGACAAAGTAATGAGCGGGGATGACATCGTGCGGCTTCAGGAACTCGTGAAAAAAGTTCCGGTGAGTGATGAGATCGTACGTTACGCGGTGAACCTCGCGAGCGGCACCCGGCCCGATAATCCGGAAACGCCGGAGTACATGAAGGAGTTCATCGCATGGGGTGCCGGACCGAGAGCTTCCCAGTACCTCATCCTGGGGAGTAAAACCAGAGCTGTTCTCCTCGGCAGGTACACCCCGACGGAGGAAGATGTCCGAGCCGTCGCCCGCCCGGTACTGCAGCATAGGATCGTCACCAACTTCAACGCGGAGGCGGAGGGGGTGAAGATCGATTCACTCCTCGACCGGTACCTCGACCATCGCAGGACGGAATAAATCGTGAAATCCCTGAAGAGTGACGAGGAGAGGATCCAGTTCCTCGATCCGGAAGCCGTCTCGAGGCTCGGAGGTCTCGAGCTCATCGCACGGCTCGTCGTGGAAGGGTTCATTACGGGACTGCACCGGAGCCCGTATCACGGATTCAGTGTCGAGTTCGCCGAACACAGGCCATACATGGCAGGCGATGAGATCCGGTTCATCGACTGGAAGGTGTGGGCGAAGACCGATCGATTCTACGTGAAGGAATTCGAGGAAGAGACGAACCTCCGGACATACATCGTTCTCGACTCATCAGCATCTATGGAATTCACATCGGGCGGGGTGACCAAGTTTCGGTATGCGGTGATGCTTGCCGGCGCTCTCTCATATCTAATGTTGAGACAGCGGGATGCAGTCGGACTCGTCCTCTTCGATGAGAAAGTGAGGAAGTTCATCGGTCCCCGGGCGGCCCGCACACAAATCAGAGTGCTTCTCAGGACAATGGCTGACGCGCGACCCGGGAGAAAGACCCGCCCCCTCGATCCGTTCAGGGAACTCGCCGGGCGTATCAAGAGAAGAGGGCTTATCGTGGTTATCTCCGATCTCCTCACCGATCCTCAGGACGTCACCCGTGCTCTCCTGTACTTCAAACACCAGAACCACGAAGTCGTCGTCTTTCATGTTCTCGATCCGATGGAGCTCGAGCTCGACATGAAACAGGAAGCGATCTTCAGAGATATGGAAACGGGCGAGACGGTGCAGGCTGTCCCCTGGGAGATACAGCGGGACTACCGGGGGTCTGTTAACAGAATGATCGAATCATACCGGAGGGAGCTCCGGGCGGCCCATATAGACTACCAGCTCGTAACAACCCGGGTCCCGTTCGTGGAAACACTCACTCATTACCTCGTCAAGAGAGCACGCCTGGGGTAGACGATGGGTTGGTTGAGCTTCATTCATCCTGCATATCTCTGGGCCCTTCTTCTCTCAGGCTTACCGCTCTTCATCCACGTACTGAGCCGCAGGCGCAAACGAGTAGTCGAGTTCAGTTCGGTGAGACTGATTCAGACCGCTCGCCAGCAGAACGTCGAGAGGCTGAACCTGCGGGAAATTCTGCTTCTCATTCTGCGGACCCTGATGGTCATTTTTATCGTACTGGCTGCGGCCCGTCCTCTGGTGCGAGGGTTCGGGGCGGGTGCACTCGCCGACCACGAACCTACGGGCGTCGTGCTGATCATCGACCAGACACTGAGCATGCAGTTCACGTCGGAAGGTGAAAGCCTTCTCGAGCGCTGCATCGATCGCGCCCGGTCCGTCCTCGAACTTTTGAGAGAGCATGACAGGGTGAGAATCTTTACTACCGACAAAGATGTTATAGAGCTGACACGGGGGGAAGCCGTCCTCCCCGAAGAAGCGGCTTCACTTCTCGATCGGATCGATGGTACAACTTTCGGGGGACGTCTGGACGAGAGCATTCGGCGTGCCGCTGAAGCCTGCGGGGAGATTGACCTGCCGTGGCGGGAAGTCTATGTGTTCACCGACCTGCAGCGCGGATCAATAACTCCCGGCCTGTTCGACAGGGTGGACAACGAGATACCGATCGTGTTTTTTACCGAAGGTGATTCCGGATCGACAAACAGGTACCTCGGTAATGCCGAGCTCGTCGGCAAGGGACAGGGAGCGGGCGGAAACTGGACACTCAAGGTTGGTGTGGGGAGTTCGGGCGGTACGACGTTTCCGGGTGTGTTTCCCAGGCTTTATATCGGTGGAGAAATGGCGGGGATCGTGGAGGTGCAGATCGAAGGGGACGGAGAAAAGACCGCCACCTTCCCCCTGCCTGAGTATCCGGGCTCACGGAAAAGAATGAGCGTGGAAATCGAGAAGGACGGTCTCGACCTGGATGACACCAGGTACATTCTGACCGGAGATATAAAACCGCTGCGTATCCTGCGCGGAAGAGGGATCGAGTCGATGGTTCATCTCGAACTCGCGCTGGATCTCCTCGAGGTGTTTGATGAAGGGACTGAAGAACAGGGAGAAGAGGTACGAACGGGAGATGAGAGCGCACCCGCGGGTCGGGTTGTTGTCACGACATGGTCCGACCGTGAGGCCATCCGGCAGGCATCTCGACAGGGGTATGGACTCGTCATTTTCCCGGATCCAGAGAGAGATCTGACCGCGGGCGGATCCGGCCTCCGGGTCTCATCCGGAGGCAGACAGGTGACGGGAGAAGGCAGTTACCAGGGAATAGCTCCTGCCCAGGTAAAACGATTACCTGTTCTACTAAACGATCTGGCCGACGGGTTCGGGAGGGTTCGGGTGATGGACTATTACCGCTTGCTGCCTGATGAGGCGTGGGATGATACAGGGGGAGAGTCGTGGCGGATCGACCTGGACAACGGAGACCCATTTCTACTTGGGTGGGAAACGGAGGGGGTCAGGATCGTGATGTGGAGCATCACTCCCCGTGAAAGGAGTTCGAATATTCTGCTGTCGCCTCTCTTCGTTCCCGCTCTGGACGCGGTTCTGAAGTTCGCCGCCGGATCAGAGGAAGATCAGGGCTACTTCTGCGGGGAGCCTGTGGTGAGGAACCTCCCCGGAACAGCTTCAGGTGAAACCGTTGTGTGTACGTATCCGGATGGCGGTGAGACTCTTCTGGAGCGTGGGCCTGCCGGGGAGGTGCGTTTCACGGACACGAAGGAGCCGGGATTCTACACGGTTTCAGACGGAGTGCGCGTTTTGTTGGAGTTCCCTGTAAATGTCGACACCCGGGAATCGGTGGTTAACGGGATTGAGGTCAGTGAACTCGAGGAGCTGCTTCAGTCTCAAAACGTGCACGTTGTGGAAAAAGGAAAAGATCTCGAACAGGTGATCCTGTCGAAGCGTGGCGGTAGAGAGATCTCGTCATGGCTCCTGCTCACCATACTCATTCTTTTCCTCGCGGAATCCTTCATTTCGGGGAGAATACACAGGGAGTAATCGGTGGGATTATCGGAAAGACTGCAAGGATTTACTGAATCCAGGCCGTACCGGGAGCTGGTGAGAAATCTCCAGGAAGGAGAACTCCAGCTGTCGGCGACAAATCTCTACGGTTCGAGTAAAACTCTTCTCGCTTCGTTACTCTTCCATGAGCTCGATCGTACCATCCTCTATCTCGTCTCCTCTGATGACAGAAGGAGAAAAGTCGCCGAGGATCTTCGGACCCTGCTCGACGAGGATCGTGTAGTCTCCTTACCTCCACTTGCTATGAGGCGGCTGGACGAGGAGCTTCCTCACATGCGGATTGTAGAGCAGAGAGTGGAAGCTCTCACCGATCTCATCGTCGGGAAAAAGGTAGTGGCCGTGGTACCCGCGCTGTCCGCGATCCAGATGCTTCTTTCACCTCAGCGGCTTCGCGACATGATCGTGGATATCAAAAAAGGAGACGTCCTGGACATGGCCCTCTTCGTGAGCCGGCTCGAAGAGCTCGGGTATGTTCACGAAGACGTAGTTTATGAAGTCGGGACCTACAGCCGCCGGGGCGGAATCGTGGACATATCGGGTTTCGAGATGGACAAACCGGCGAGGATCGAATTCGATGATGACCGCATCGTTTCAATGCGGGAGTTCGATCCCGCCACACAGCGCTCAACAGGTAAAATGCTGTCTGTCAGAATCGTTCCCGTCGAAGAAGGGAAACTGTCGCCCTTCGAGTGCTCCATCTTCGAATCCCTCCCCGCCGGCACCATCACGCTCGTCGATGAGCACTCCGATTTCATACAGAGGGCCGAGGGGGCCGTAGAAAAACTCGCTGGTGAGCAGAGTCTACTCGGTCCCGATCAGCTTGACAGCAAGCTCCAGAGCTTTCAGACGGTCCGATTGTCGACCCTCCATCTCCACTCCGAGACCTGCGGATCATCCACGCACCGGTTCGAAACCCGTGAACCGGTACCGGTAGACAGAAAGTTCTCGAACTTTATCGAGGCCCTGGATCGGCACAGGAAGGAAGGGTACGGCGTGTTCCTTCTCTGTGACAACGAGGGGCAGGAAGAACGGTTCAGAGAGCTCCTCGGCAATATCGAGGATGAGCTGGAGCTCGTGCAGGGAAGTCTCGAGGAGGGGTTTCTTGTACATGATGCAGGGATCGCAGTATACACGGATCACGAGATATTCTCGCGGCCACGAAGGATACGGTATGTCCGTGAATACCGGGGGGTTGCGCCAATCGAATCTTTTACTTCCATAAAACCAGGTGATTACCTCGTACACATCAATTACGGTATTGCCCGCTATGAGGGGATCCGGCGCATCAATGCCGGAGGAGGAGAAATCGAATGTCTGGCTCTCAAGTACGGCGGCGGAGACCGGGTGTACGTCCCCGTGGACAGGTTGTCTCTCGTCGAGAAATATTCGACAGAAGATGCTGCGCCCCCGGCACTGGACAGGATCGGGAGCAAGAAGTGGGAGAAGCTCAAGAAGCGAACCAAGGAGAGCATCAAAGAGATGGCGAACGAACTCCTCGAGCTCTACGCGTCGCGGAAGGTCATGAAAGGTTTTTCCTTCTCAGCCGACACACCCTGGCAGATGGAACTCGAGTCATCGTTCATCTACGAGGACACCCCCGATCAGAGTAGAGCTGCCGATGAGGTGAAGCAGGATATGGAGTCCCCTGCCCCGATGGACCGGCTCGTGTGTGGAGATGTCGGGTACGGGAAGACCGAGGTGGCCATTCGGGCTTCGTTCAAGGCCGTGCAGGACGGGAAGCAGGTTGTCGTCCTCGTTCCAACGACGGTGCTTGCCCAGCAGCACCTCATGACGTTCAGGTCCCGTCTGGGGATGTACCCGGTGAGAATCGAAATGATGTCCCGGTTCCTGGACAAAAAACAGCAGGCTGAAGTTCTCGTGGGACTCCGTGAAGGCTCCGTGGACATCGTCATCGGAACACACCGGCTCCTTTCCGGCGACGTTCAATTTAAAGACCTGGGTTTTATGATTATCGATGAAGAGCACCGCTTCGGTGTGAAACAAAAGGAGAAGCTCAAGCGGATGCGGAAAAACGTCGACGTGCTTGCTCTCTCAGCCACTCCTATCCCCCGGACTCTCTATCTCTCCCTGATGGGGATGCGGGATATGTCCGTCATCGAGACACCGCCACGGGACCGTTTACCGATTTCGACCTACGTCACCCGGTGGAACGAGGAGCTCATCAAGGAGACCATCATGCGAGAGGTAGACCGGGGGGGGCAGATCTATTTCATTCACAACCGGATAGCCTCGATTTCTGCAGTTCATAAAATGCTCGAGCGCCTCTTGCCGGGGCTTTGTATCGAAGTTGCGCATGGCCGGATGCACGAGAGAAGGCTCGAGAAAGTGATGCTCGAGTTCCTGAACGGTGATATCGATGTGCTCCTGTCCACCATGATCGTCGAGAGCGGACTCGACATCGCGAATGCAAACACTCTCATCGTTAACAAAGCGGACATGTTCGGGCTTGCTCAGCTTTACCAGCTCCGGGGAAGAGTGGGAAGATCAAACAGGCAGGCCTCTGCTTATTTCCTCATCCCCCCGAAGCATTATCTCGATGCAGACGCGAGGAGGAGGCTCAGGGTGCTCGAGGAATACACGGATCTTGGTTCCGGGTACTGGATTGCAATGAAAGATCTTGAGTTGAGAGGGGCCGGCAACATCCTGGGAGCGCAGCAACACGGTTTCATCACCAGCATGGGATTTGACACCTACTACCGCCTTCTGGACGAAGCGATCAGTGAGATCAAGGGGGAGGAGAAGCCGGAAAAACAGCCGGTCGAGGTTCTTGCCGGCATCGAGGCCTACCTGCCCGATGAATATGTGGGGAGTCAGGATCAGAAACTCTCGTTGTACAGAAAACTCTCGAAAGTGGAGACGGTCGGGGGACTGAAAGAGATCCTGGATGAAATCGTCGACCGGTTCGGGCCCCTCCCGGAAGTAGGATGGAACCTATTGAGGCTTCTGGAGGTAAAAATTGTGGCATCGGGACTCGGGATCCAATCGATCTCCATAAAGGGTGACAGGTCCCGGATCACATTCTGTGAGGGATATCCGCTTCGAATGGACCGGTGGAACGAAGTTCTCGAACGCAGGAGCTATGGGTTGAGCACCAGTTGGAATGGGAAGGGGACATTCAGCCTCGAATCCCGCGGATCTCTGGACACACTTGAGAGTATCAGAAAAGTATTGCAAGAGGTCTCATCGTAAGCTACCTTATATTATCCAGTTCGGGGAGGAATTTCCTGATTCCGTACTCACGATTTTCAGAATGAACAAGGCAAATAGAGAGGGAGTGTGACAATTATGAAGTATTACCCGGCATTAATTTTCCTGTCTCTTCTGGGTATCGCTGCCTGGTCCGGCTGTTCAAAAAATGTGGACGCCGTTGTCGCCAGGGTCGGGAATGACGAGATTCGTGTGGCGGATGCCGTCGAAATCATGAGCGGGGGAGGTTATTCAAAAGATCTGGATGGTGTCAGCGAGGCCCTGGACCACCTGATCGATTTCAAGCTTCTCCTCTCGGGAGCGAAGGGAGAAGGTCTCGATACGACTGCCGAGTTCGGGAAAAACCTCAGGGTGATGCGGGAGAACTTCGTCGTTCGGAAACTCTATGAGGAAGTAGTTGTCAAAAAAGCATCTGCAACCGAGGAAGAGCTCCAGGAATATTTCGACGAACACAACCTTGGACAGGAACAGGTGGAGGCCAGACACATCCTGGTCAGCTACCGCGAAGGGGAGGGAGAGCAGAAGCGGGAAGAAGCCATGGCAAAAATCGAGAAGGTCCTGGAAGAAGCCAGGGCCGGTGCGGATTTCGCCAAACTTGCAACCAAGTATTCTGATGGACCAACAGCTCCCAACGGTGGATACCTCGGGTACTTTCCCAGGGGGAGAATGGTCAAAGCATTCGAGGATGCAGCCTTCTCTCTCCAGCCGGGGGAACTGAGCGGCGTGGTCGAAACACAGTTCGGTTTCCACGTCATGAAGGTGGAAGATCGAAGGAGCCGCACCCTGGAGGAAATGAAAGACGAGGTCAGGGCATACGTCGAACAGCCAAAGAGACAGAAACTTTCCCAGGAGTTTTTAAAAGAACTCGAGTCGAGCGCGGCGATCGATTATCAGGATGAAGCAATAGACAGCATGATCTCTTTGATGGAACAGTCCGGATCTGTTGATGATGCGATGGTTGCCGCGGATCTCGTCATCGCGATCTACCAGGGAGGCGAGTGGACTGCAGGCAAGTACCTCGAGTACTATGGTGATTTTCCCTCTGATTACATGAATGCACCTCGGGATAAGGAGGAGATCAAGGCGGTCCTAAAAGGGCTCATAAGGAACGAACTGCTCATTCAGAAAGCGAAGGAGAACGGCATCGAGTCCAGGCCCGAGTTCAGGAACGAGCTCGGCCAGCTCGAGGATGATGCTCTCGTCCAGATCTTCATAAAGAAAAAGGTGTATGTCGATGCCGAACCTGCCGATGATGAGCTCTCCGCATATTACGAAGAGCATCGGGATTCCTATGGTGAGAGGCCGTACGAAGAGATCAGAGAGATCGTCAAGACAGATATGGTTGATGAGAACAGACAGAAGCGTCTCGATGAGCTGACCGTTCCTCTCAAAGAACGGTTCCAGGTTGTTCTTCTGGAGGAAAACTATCCGCTGGTCCTGGATGAACTCCAGAAACTCAAGAAATGAAATGACCATGCACCTGCGCGCGGTGGTCCCAATCCTCCTTTCTTTCTTCCTTCTCTCGTGTAACCTGTTTGAGGAGAGCGACAAGAAGGCACCGAGTACTTCCCCCGTCGTGGCGCGGGCAAACGAATCGGTCCTAACGCTTGATGATCTTGACAGCATGATCCCGGCTGAGTACGGGCAGTACTACCGGACGGAGGACAGGAGAGCACTCGTCAACAGGTGGATAGAAACGGAACTCGTTTACCAGGAAGCGGTACGACAGGGACTCGACCGGGAACCTGAACTTCGGAACAAAGTGGAAGAGTTCGAGAGGCTCCTACTCGAAAACGAGATACTCCACCGCATGCTTGGCACGAGAGTGGCGGTGACGAACGAGGAGATTGAACAGTATTACCAGGAAAACCCCGATTTTTTTCTCAGGGAGAAGGAGGAAGTCCGCTTGAGCCAGATCGTGGTTGACAGTTCCGGTCTTGCTGAAGACCTGAGGGAGAAGCTCGAAACGGATCCGTCGCTGTTCGGGGCCTTCGCTGCAGAATATTCACTGGAAGAAAGCGGTAAAAACAACGGTGACGTAGGATTTTACGAGGTCGATGAACTAATCGAACCGCTCAGGAAAGTTATTAAGACCATGAATGTGGGAGAGATATCACCCGTGGTGGATGTCCCGGGCGTTGGAAGTTTTATCGTGACCGTCACTGATCGGCAGGGGCCGGAGACCATGAAATCGCTCGAAGACATGGCCGACGAAATAAAGGATATCTTACTGGTGAGCAAGGAGGAGGAGGAGCGGAGGAAGTGGGTGGAGGGACTCATCTCCAGCAGTGATGTTGAGATAGACTGGCAGCTCATCGAGGAGGTGTCCCGTGATTAGAAGGGTCCTCCGAACGCTCCGGATAGTTTTCGTCCTTCTCTTCGCGTTTCAGCCCACCCTCCATTCCCAGGAAAGACTTCTCGAAAGAATTGTGGCAGTCGTTGGGAACGAGGTGATCCTTGAAGGGGAACTCCTCGAACATCTCTATATCATGTCCCAACAGCTCAATGTATCGCTCCAGGATTCGGCCCGTCTCCTCGAAATGAAAGGCCAGATACTCGAGGGATTGATCAACGACAAAGTGATCCTCCAGCGGGCGAGAGAAAAGGGTATCAGTGTCACGAACGATGAGATCGAAACCGCTATCGAGAAGGACTTCGCTACGATCAGGAGCAGGTTCAGTTCAGAGGATGAATTCATCGAAGCCCTCCGTGACGAAGGTTTTACCATCGCCGGGTATAGAGAAAGCCTCCGGGAGGAGAGAGAGAAGCAGCTCCTGCAGGAAAAGTTTATGCGGGAGCTCAAATTGCCGCCCAAACATGTCTCTGATGATGAGATCAGGGACTACTTCGATAAAAACAGTGACAAATTCGGGATGAGACCTGCAACGGTGAAACTCGCACGAATACTCATCGAGCCTACACCCGGAGATTCCATCAGGCGGGAGAAGGAGAAAATACTCACCGAGCTCCTGAACCGCCTCGCCGAAGGAGACAAGTTTGAAGATCTTGCAAAGGAGTATTCTGACGACGAGGGCACGAAGAACCGTGGAGGGGACATCGGATTTCTCGAGAGAGGGGACATGCTGCCCGAGGTGGAGAGGCAGGTTTTCATTCTGAATCCGGGTGAAGTAAGCGGAGTGATCGAGACCGAACTTGGATATTTCCTTGTGAAACTCGAGGAGATGCGTCTCGGCAAGGTACATCTAAAGCACATCCTCATCAGTCTCAGTCCGAACGAAGAAGATAAGAGTCGAGCAAAACAACTCGCTGTCGATCTGGTACAACGACTGCGTGACGGTGAAGACTTCTCAGAGCTCGCAGCGGAATATTCCGCTGATGACGACACGAAGACCGAAGGTGGAGTGCTTGGTGAATTTACCAGCCAGAATATTCCGGAAGGGTACCTGGGTGTCATCGAGCTTCTCGATGAAGGCGAGGTCAGCGAACCTCTCGAGTCACCGAAAGGCTGGGATATTATAAAAATGCTCGAGAAGAGCCCACCGAGGCCGTTCGCTCTGGAAGATGTCGAAGAAAACATCAGGCAGGTGCTTGCACAGGAGAAAGCTTTCCAGGAGTTCATCGACAAGATGAAGGAGAAGACTTTCATCGAAGTCCGGCTGTGAATAACTGTACATTGTGACCGTGAATATTCCTGATATAAAAAAGGAGATACTCCTTGCCGTCACCCTTGGTGATGTACGGGGTATCGGACCCGAGGTTGCTGCGAGAGCTGTATCACACCACCGCTTCCGTACAGGGACCAGCCCGCTTCTGATAGGCCCCCGCGGGGCTTTCGGACGTGCTCTGGCACTTCTCGGGGAAGAGTTCTCCGCATGGAAATCGGGAAAGCCTTCCACCCTGTCTCCGAATCTCTCAGCGTTCGATGAGCTCGAAATAACTATCCACTCTCGGAAAGCCGATATGCTAGTACCCGGCGGGTTTACCGAACCGGCCGAGACCGGAGTGGATTGTCGTACTCTCTCTCTAGCCGAATCAGGAAGACTCGCCGGAAAGTCGATCGAACTCGCAGTGGATTTCACATTGGGCGGCCTGACGCACGCGGTTGTCACTGCTCCGATTGATAAAAAAGCACTAAGGAAAGGCGGGTATCACTATCGTGGACACACAGAGATGCTGCAGGCTCTTACCGGTGTGGACGCTGTCGCGATGATGCTCGTGGGAGGGGCACTCAAGGTGACGATTGCAACGACACACATTCCGTTTTCAGAGGTTCTGAACGAATTGAGTCCCGAGCTTCTCCTCGGGCAGATAAGGCTCACGCACAATGCTCTCAAGTCGTTTTTTGGCATCGAAAAACCGGTCATCGGGCTGTGTGCCCTCAATCCGCACGCCGGTGAGGGCGGTATGGTAGGTGATGAAGAAGAGCGGATTCTCCTCCCTGCCGTGCTCGACGCTCGTAAGGAGGATATGGAAGTGAAGGGGCCGATGCCGGCGGATACGATCTTCACCCTGTGCACGGAAGGAACTATCGATGCTGTCGTTGCACTTTACCACGACCAGGGTATGATTCCCATCAAAGTCCACGCCTTCGGCACGGGAGTGAACATGACTCTTGGGCTTCCCTTCATCCGGACCTCGCCCGATCACGGTACTGCTCTTGACAGGGCATGGGGAGGGATTGCAAATGAAGGAAGCATGATCGAAGCCCTTTCTCTGGCCGAAGACCTTGTCCGCTTCTCTCCCTGCTCGGGACCTGCCATATAATTTTGACAACTCTGTGGGGGCTTATTAAATTAAGCGCGTGGTTGAGTCGGTGCAATCAGTCATCCGGAGACGGATAACCTGCATGAGTCCATGATAGAGTTCAAAAAAGTATCAAAGAGCTATCATCCTTACGAGTTCGCCCTGAGAGAGGTAGATCTTCAGATCTCCCAGGGCGAATTCGTTTTCCTGAGTGGTCAGAATGGTGCCGGGAAGACGACAATGCTCAAGATGATTCATGTAATAGAGAGACCGACTTCAGGCGAAGTGATCATCGAAGGAACTCCTACCCATGCCATGAGTCGAAAAAATGTTTCTGTCCTCAGGAGAAAAACAGGTGTGATCTTTCAGGATCTGAGACTCCTGAGGGGCAAGACCGTCGAAGATAACGTACGGATCGCACTCGAGGTTTCTGATGCACACAAAGACACGTACACCTCGAAACTCATAAAGGTATTGACCTTCCTCGATCTCCTCACAAAGAGGGATCTGTATCCTTACGAACTCTCCTGGGGTGAACAGCAGAGGGTTTCGATCGCCCGGGCCATAGTGAATCAACCGGTCGTCCTCCTCGCTGATGAACCGACGGAAAAACTCGACAGGGACACGTCAGACGAGATCCTCGAAACACTCAGGGATGTCAATCTCTGGGGTACTACAGTAATCCTGGCGAGTCACGATCCTCATCTGTCGGTAAGGGGCGCGAGCAGAGTGGTGACCCTCCGTGACGGAACGATCGAGAGTAATGTTGTGCTGAATAATATCACACCGGACACCGGTTCGAGATGAGAGCATTAAAGGAAGTAGTCCACAACGTCAGACATTTCCCCGGAGTTACTGCTCTCTCTGTGCTGACCATCGCACTGACTCTATATATTTCAGGATTGTTCGGAATGTTCTACATTAACATCGCGAGAGCACTTTCGAATGCAGGCGAGAGGGTACAGATGGTCGTCTTCCTCCATGATGACGCACCTCCGGAAGACATATCGAGTCTCAGGGAGGAGCTCGCTGCCTGGCCGGGTGTCGTAGAGGTCCTGTTCACATCAAAAGAAGAGGCATTGGCGCGTTTCAGGGATGAGCTTGGAGACAATGACTATCTTCTAGACAACTTAGACGGTAATCCCCTCCCCTCCTCTATCGAAATACAATTCGATGCTGACCACAGAAACACGGATACGTTACAAACTCTTGCCGAAGAGATCGAGGGGAGAGCCGCCGTCGAGCTGGTTGATTACGCGAAACCATGGACCGAAAAGCTGGATCGGGCGAGGAAGATTATCGGGCTGATCGGGATCCTGACCGGTGTCATTGTGCTCGTTGCAGCGATTTTTTTGATATCATTCTCGATCGGTCTCGCCATGAAGTCGAAAGAGGAAGAGATGGGGATAGCCCACCTCATCGGCGCGACAGATTTATACATCAGCAGGCCTTACCTGGTCGAAGGATTGCTGAAAGGACTCATCGGGGGAGGGATCGCAGTGCTCCTACTCACCATGACAAGGAAACTCATTGTTACGGGCCTCTATCCGGTCGTTTTTTTCTCCTCCGCTCAGATGGTTGTTGCCGTATGTGCGGGTGGCATTATCGGGATGATCGGCGCCGCCTTCTCGGTGAGACACTTTCTCAAGACGTTACTCCTCGTCTGCCTGATGCTCTGTGCCTCCGGAGTGGGCCGTCTTCCCCTGTACGGCCAGTCGAAACCTAAAGAGGAGCTGGGTAAGGAAATAGAAGAAGGCCAGTCCGAACTCGAACGGATCAGGGCTGAATTGCAGAAGCAGGAAACAGAAGCGGAGAAACTTAAAAACAAGGAGAAGAGTGTCTCCGGCGAGATACAGAACCTGGACCGCAGTATTGATCTCAAGACCAGGCTCGTATCAGAGCTGGGGAAAGAGCTCAAAACCGAGGAGAAAGAACTCGGTATCATTGTTGTACAATTGAAAGAAGCACAGTCCGAGCTCGAGAGGCGGAAATCGGTTCTCAGCAAACGATTGAGGATGGTGTATGAGAGAGGAATCCTGAGCCCCCTCGAGATACTGCTCGATTCCGGGTCTCTTCCTCGACTCGGCCTGCGTCTCGAATATCTGGGTCGGGTGCTTGCTTATGACAGAGATCTTGTTGAGAAGATATCTGTTCTCGAAGAAGAGATTGTATCGAACGAGCAAGACCAGGAAATGAGAGTGAAAAAAATTAGCGGCCGGAGAAAAGAAGTGGACACAGAGAAACGTTCGCTCGAATCCACCAGTGCGAAGAAGAAACAGCTCCTCTCCTCGGTCCGGACGGAAAAGAGTAAGCGTGAGAAAGCCATCAAAGAGCTCAAGGAACAGCAGCAGAAACTCCAGGTTCTCCTCGAGAAACTGGAACAGGAACGAATCCTTGCTGAACGGTCCGGACCACGGGGGGGTAGTTTTATTGAAAAATCGGCTGGGAAACTCCCCTGGCCGGTGAAGGGGAACGTGATCACGAAATTCGGTACGAACTACAATTCCATATATAAGACGAGAATACCTTCACAGGGTATCGATATCCAGGCAAAACTGGGCACGACAGTAAAAGCCGTCGGTACAGGCACGATCGAATATGCAGATTGGTGGCAGACCTACGGAAAGATGATCATCATCAATCACGGGGGTGGGTATTATACCATTTATACCCACCTGAATGACCTCTACGTGTCGATCGGCAGTGAGGTGCGAGAGGGACAAGATATCGGAACCGTCGGGAAAACGGGTTCTCTCAAAGGACCATACCTGCACTTCGAGCTGAGACAGGGTAAAGAAGCCCTCGATCCGTTGAAGTGGTTGAGATCAAGTTGAGCCGAGTGAGGAATTGAGATGGAGCCACTCGAGGTCTATGGACAGGAAAAAGTGAAACAACTACTCGAGAGATCGGCTCACTCGAAGCTCCTGGGGAATTCCATCCTGCTCGAGGGATCTTACGGGGTCGGAAAAGAGAGGATGGCTTTCTGGCTGGCACAGAAGATCCTGTGTGACTCAGGAACTGCGTGCGGCAGTTGTACGCCGTGCACTAAGGTGATCCGTCTCACCCATCCGGATCTCAACTGGATGATCCCGGCACCTGCCGCCGAGGGATCATCCGCGGAGGATAGCAGTGAGGGTACCCGGAGGAAAAAACTGACCGAGAGGGACAAGTTTCTGGTGAGTGCTGTCGAAAGTAAACGGGAGAAACCCTTTTTCGTTCCGCGTCACAACCGGCCGATCGGTCATTCTGCCGAATCCATCAGAGATCTCCTGTTGTGGTGTTCCAAAAACCCTTTCGAAGCAGAGCGGAAAGTCGTGATCATCCGTGATGCGGACATGATGGCTCCCGGGATTGCGAACCTCTTTCTCAAGCTCCTCGAAGAACCGCCCCTCGATACGATACTCCTGCTGACCTCCACGAGACCTCACAGACTTCTCGCCACCGTGCTCTCCAGGTGTTCTTCCTGTCGGTTTCCTCCTGTCGAAGACAGGCACATCGAAAAAGTGCTCGTGGAGTACAAGGGGATTCGCGGGGATCGGGTTATCCTTCTGACACGACTGGCACAGGGATCACTTCTCCGGGCTCTGGAGCTTGCCGACGGTGATGATGAAGTTCGCGAAGAGGCAATCAAACTACTCGGGACCGCTGCCATCGGCAGAAACAGGGAGTGGTATGACCTGTTGATGGCTTCCATCACCGGCAGGTCCAACCGCAACAGAGGAGAGGTGCTCGATCTGACACTTTTTTTCATGGTGCTGATACTCAGAGATCTTTTAGTACTATCAGAAGGGGGAGATGAGAGCATCGTTGTAAACGTCGACAGGCTTGACAGGATAAGGAAACTGGGTGGAAAGTGGGGCAGGGAGAGAGTAAGCGAACTCATCCTTGGACTCGAACGTATCAGAAGAGATCTCGATTACCATGTCAATACTGACCTCGCGTTATGGAAAGCGCTCGATTCCGTGAGGACCTGCCTCCATGAAGGGCGCCCCCTACTTTAGTTGCTCTGTTTGTAAATACGATTGTCTCAGGCCAACGATTTATCCTGACTCCAGAGTTACTCATCGTTTACATACCACAAGGGGGGGTATCCGTCCTCCTCGAGTGGTGTCCGGAAGGGCACTGTACCATCCCTCGGTTCTGGCATGATCCCTGCTCAAATTAATTATTTGGTTGACATTTTTTGATTTTACGGTTATACTTAATCAGGAGCATAGATCTTGACAGAACATCAGCATACACGAAAATTCAGGGCAGGTGGTCGAAGTACGTGATCTCTGCCCTTTTTCTATGCTGGTGATGTACGAAAGGGGGTGTTTCAGTAAATGCCTGTTGGGCGCGTCAAGTGGTTTAATGACGCCAAGGGCTACGGTTTCATTGAGACGGAAGAAGGTCAAGACGTATTCGTCCACTTCTCTGCCATCAGCGGAACAGGTTTCAGGAGCCTCCGCGAAGGGGAACAGGTCGAATTCGAAGTCGTTTCGGATGACAAGGGTCCCAAAGCTGCCAATGTGACCAAGCTGTAAGGCGTACCACACGGAGGGCGAACAGTAACTTTCTGTTTGGAAAAGGACGTTCGCCCATTTTTTTTCACTGATTCATGACCCCCTTGAAATTATACCTTTCTCAATGTATTTTGAGGCGGTGTAATCAGCCCCCAGTCGGGGATCAGTCCGGTCCGTTATTCTTCGGGATGAGCAGCGGGTCATTATCCCGGCCCGTCGATTTCTGCTGATTACCATCAACAGTGAAGAACAGAGTACACAATCGAGTATACACACGTGAGGAGATATCCTGATGGCTGATCTCAGAGGATTGGCGGATGGCGTTATACGAGGTGATTCTGAATTCGTCGAGAAAATCACGACCGAGGCCCTCGGAGAAGGAGTAAATCCGAAGGAAATCCTCGACACAGGACTGATCGCAGGAATGGATGTAGTGGGAGAGCAGTTCAGGGAGGGCGAGATGTTCGTCCCGGAAGTACTCATCTCAGCGAAAGCCATGCATGCAGGGCTCGCCATCCTGAAACCACTCCTTACCGGCTCCGGTGTAAAATCCATGGGCAAGGTCGTAATGGGCACCGTGCAGGGGGATCTACACGATATAGGCAAGAGCCTTGTATGCATGATGCTCGAAGGGGCGGGTTTTGAGGTGATAGATCTCGGAGTAGATGTCAGTGCGGAGCAGTTCGTCACGACCGCCAGGGATCACGGGGCCGACATAATCGGCATGTCGGCTCTTCTGACGACCACGATGCCGGTTATGAAGCTGGTTATCGATCAGCTCCATCGGGAAGGGATGAATAATAATGTGAAAGTTCTGATCGGCGGTGCTCCCGTCGCTGGCGGATTTGCCCAGGAGATCGGAGCGGACGGATACGGTCGGGACGCAGCTTCGGCAATTCTCGAAGCAAAACGGGTGATAGGCCTCACAGGATAGAGAAAGAGTACCCCGCGTATTATCCCTCAACATGTTCCGGTTATCTCATCAATCCTCACTTCATGGCCCTATTCATACATACGCGTGTCTTCGGCCAGTGATGCATCCCGATCCACCTGGTTGACAATTCACACTAATGTTGTAACTTTAGACTCTTCATCATTTGATGGAGTCTGGATCAGGTCCGCGTCAACCTTTTGGGAGGGTTTGTCATGAAGGTCTATGAAAGTGATAAAATAAGAAATGTTGCCCTCATTGGTCACGGCGGCTGTGGGAAGACCACGCTCGCAACTGCGATGGCATTTGCAGCAGGCTCCTCCAGCCGCTTGGGATCAGTTGATGAAGGGAATGCCTTGACCGATTTTACCCCTGATGAGATCGAAAGAAAGATGTCCATCGGTCTGGGACTTGCCTATGCGGAACGAAAAGGATTCAAGATAAATATTATCGACACCCCCGGATACCTCGATTTTCGCGGCGAAGTAAAATCGGGTCTTCGGGTGGCAGATGGTGCCGTAATTGTGGTACATGCGAATGCCGGAGTAGAAGTCGGTACGGAAATCGTCTGGGCTGATGCTGAGGAATTTGGTTTACCCAGGCTGGTGTTTATGAATATGATGGATAAGGAACATGCCGACTTCGAGAAAGTTCTGGGAGAGTTGAAACAGCGCCTGTCGTCCAGAATGGTTCCGCTTCAGGTTCCGATAGGGGCCGGAGATGCATTCAAGGGAGTGGTTGATCTTCTGAAGAACAAGGCACTTGTATTCAAAGCCGGGACCATGAAGGACGAATATACCGAAGAAGATATTCCGGATGATATCAAGGAAATCTGTGGAGAGTACCGCCTTGCTATTATGGAGCTTGCTGCCGAGTCAGATGAAGCGCTCATCGAGAAATACCTGGACACCGGAGAACTGTCTCATGAGGAAATAGTAGAGGGGCTGACGAGCGGTTTCAAAGAAGGGAGCCTGTTCCCGGTCCTCTGCGGAGCTGCCTCCGAGACATGGGGTGTCAACTCGCTCCTCGAAACGATAGCGGATCTCGTCCCCCCGTCGTCTGACCGCGAAGTGGTCTCCTGCCTGAGTGAGTCCGGCGAAGAGGGCACTCTGAAGGTTTCTCCTTCTTCCCCGATGGCAAGCCTGATCTTCAAGACTACCACCGAACCCCATATTGGAGAGCTTTCTTACTTCAGGGTGTACAGTGGAAGCATTAAAAGCGGTGATGATGTGGTCAATGTCAATACCAACAAGGGCGAGCGCCTCGCACATCTTGCTATCATGCAGGGAAAGGAAAGAGTTGAGGTGGATGCGTTGCACATGGGAGACATTGGTATTGTGGCCAAGCTCAAGGAATCTCATACCAATGACACACTCGCGGTGAAAGGTGTTGACGCCATCCTTCCTCCGATTGTGTTTCCAGAACCGGTGATTTCTGTGGCAATAGAGCCGAAAACCAGGGGTGATGAAGAAAAGATTTCGATGGGACTTGCCAAGCTTCAGGAGGAGGATCCGACGTTCAAATCTCAATACAATCGAGAGTTCAAACAGACGATCGCGTCTGGTATGGGAGAAATGCACCTGGATGTCATCGTCGGCAGGCTGAAGAGAAAATTCAACGTGGAAGCCGACTTAAAGAAACCGGAAATCCCGTATCGTGAGAGTATTCGAGGAAAAGCCGAAGCACAGGGCAAGTATAAGAAACAGACAGGTGGACGTGGACAGTACGGAGACACATGGCTGCGGGTCGAGCCGCTCGGCAGGGGAGAAGGTGTCGAATTTGTGGATGCCATAGTTGGCGGTTCCATACCGTCCAAGTTCATTCCTTCCGTCGAGAAAGGAGTGAGAGAGGCGGCCGCGAGAGGTGTTCTCGCTCGTTATCCCGTTGTTAATTTCAGGGCGACTCTGTTCGACGGGTCCTACCACAATGTCGATTCGTCGGACATGGCCTTCAAGATCGCCGGTTCCATGGCGTTCCAGGCGGTGATGAAGAAGGCAGGCCTCTATCTGCTCGAACCGATTCTGGATGTGGAAGTTACGGTTCCCGACGAATACATGGGGGATGTGATCGGTGATCTCAATTCACGGAGAGGGAAGGTCCTGGGGATGACGCCTGCAGGTTCAAGACAGCGGGTAAAGGCCAACGTGCCTGAAGCTGAAATGTACAAGTATTCGACACAGCTGCGGTCTCTCACCCAGGGACGGGGGACATTCACCGGAAAATTCTCTCATTACGAAGAGGTTCCCGGGGATGCCTCGAACAAGATCATCGCTGAAGCTGAAGCCGCGAAGGAAGAATAAAAAGAAAGAATAATGTACGGAAAAACAAGCCGGCAGGGACGATCAGATCCCTACCGACTTTTTTTATGCCTGAAATGTTCGCTGGCCGTTTACATGTTTTACAGGTGGACGGTGATCGGATCAGCCGGCTGGCTGAGTGGCCACCCGCAGAAGGTCACCAACGGCGGACAATTGGGCCCATAGTTGACAGCAGATGCCCATTCCACGGCGAAATCACCCTGAATCTGCGGCGGTATCGAATACGTGATATTCGTTGTCATCAGATAGCAACCACCGGGATTCGGATCGATAAAGCCATGGTCGATGTTGCTTGTCAGCATCAGGTACCCGGTTATCTGAGTCGTTCCGGGCAGATAGAGGGCGATAGCCTGTGAGAGCTGACCTCCCTCCCAGTCACATAGCGTGTACTGGTAGCCTATGCAGACGTCACCATTCACATCACGGGAGAAATCCAGACTTGGCGCACCGGTTGTACAATCGACGGTTGTGAGGCAGTCTGAATGTTCTAACCCCGCAGTGGCGGAGTAGTCCGTTATCTCTATCTCCACGTTCGTGACGATGCCTTCCGAGAATATTGTCATGCCGTCATATGTATTCGGAAGAGAAAGATCGGACATCGTCCCTGTTTCCTGCGACGGACCGGGCCCCGTGGAGTTCGAACAGCTGAGAACGAGTGTAAGAAAACACGCAAAGACCATCATTGAAAAGAACCTGATCTTCATGAACAGCCTCCTTGAGCTAGTGTGTTGACGGATTCAGCCTATTATAGACCATGTTGGTTGTAATGTCAACCGGGGAACCAGTGAGAGCCAGTGGGCTTTCCCCTGTTTTTCCCATAATTGAGCCATCGAAGAGCCGAAGCTTTCAGTTGGTTTCCGTTGCCGGGTTTGCTGACAGAACACCTCGACTCATTATCAAGAATTTATTCGTCTGCGAGGAGTTATCATGACAAGGATTGGCAATAAAGCAACAACAGCTGTTTTGAGTTTACATAACACTTCTCTCATCTATAATGCTCCAGTTGAATGATTGTCCGTCCATCCAATATCACGCGACCCAACATCGCAAATAACAGGCTTCAAAAGCATAGCGAGGAACAGGCGACGTTTTTGTCGACAGAACGAAGGTGCCTTGTCAGGCATGATTCATTAAGATATAGATAAGAGCATTATAAATAAATGAAACGGCAAGCAAGAACACTATAAGTTTATTGGTTTCTTTCAATGCTTCCACTTTACTACAATGAACACTCATTGTGTGAACTCACGCAGAAACGATAAACCCTCGTGTGATTTTCGTCGGCTCCTCCAGCACCCCCCAATCGGTAGAACTGATATTCGTCAAGTTGGGATGTGTTGCCACACTATTGAAGAGATCCGTCTTGGCAAAATCCTCCATCGCCTCACGATCACTCCAATAATACACTCCCCCGTACGTACCTGTCGACGAGTTGGCGAGCCACACTTTCGAGAGCAAACCCGGAACCGCCGCAAAGGTCGGGGCAAGCTCACTACAGAGGCTCGTATATTCCTCCTCACTCACTCCCTTGAGTTGAAAAGTGATCATCTGGACGTACATAACCTCCTCCTTTCTACGATCTCCCGTGACGTGCGCATAACGGTTCCGGCATCACCTAGGGAGAATATTCCCTTTGTCCTCGGCCATGCCCTCTATATGAAAGCGATCCGCTTTGCTCGATGTCATTACTCACAGCCTCTCCATAATATGTCTCAGGTGGGCGGTCAAAATTCGTGACCACCTTTTCAATCCTTGCTCAAGTCCAGATCAGGTAACCCTGAGGTTTATACAATTTCCTCATAAGAGTTTTTGGACGGCACTCCTGTGGCATAACGCTTGATTGACAATACCACGAACAAAACTGAATGTCAATCACTTTCCGGGCTTTTGTATTTCTCCCAGGGCCCTATGTTGTTTACATATAAAAGCAAAATCTCCAGCTGAAATGAAATCCATGGGGCTCCTCGCTCCTTTATTCTCTTGCGTTCGGAACGTGAGCATAGATAATCAGCGTCCTCACCTCCCTGTGTTTCTGAAGCTCCCGAACCGTTCCGATGTCGTACCTTTGCTAGACGAGACGCGGTCCGTAAAAGACTGTCGTAGCACGTGTTCGTCTTGCTTGATCGGCCGGGACTGCACAAAAGGACGGCGCAGGTTCGAAACCCGAGAACGAAACCTGAGAACGGTTGATTTTTTACGGTTTCTGTGCTATAATCGAGTCACATTTGGGGATAACTCTGTAGATGGAGGTAAATATGTATCAACCGTTCAGGAATATCTTTCTGGTCACCGTGACACTCGGTTCCCTAATGGCAGTATCGGCTGGTCGGGCCATCTGTCAGCTCACCTGGGGACCCACTCCGCTGGTCAACGGGTTGTTCGATAACAGGCCGTACGCGAAAATCGCCGCGGACCCGGATAATCCGGACATCATCTGGGCGGCCACGGGCAACTGGCCGGACCCTACGGCGACATCTGTCCCACCAGCAGATGGTTTCTATAATAGTCTTGATGCTGGGGCGAGCTGGTCACAGGTCAACGACGCGGTGCTCCCGGCACAGACGAACATCATTGACTTCGTGATTTCACCCACAGATCCCGATATCATATACGTGGGCACCAATGTACAGGGTGTCATCAAAACCACAGATGGGGGTTCCACCTGGACGGCGGTGAACAGCGGTATCAGTCATGATGGCCGAAGCTTTCCGGATTCCACCTGGGGTGTCATGGCGGTCGCTGTTGATCCCACCGATCCTG
The DNA here is from genome assembly GCA_964654825.1 of uncultured Gemmatimonadota bacterium. Lineage (GTDB taxonomy): Bacteria > Gemmatimonadota > CAZMKB01 > CAZMKB01 > CAZMKB01 > CAZZKG01. Next base: position 51,859 of record CAZZKG010000009.1, read on the forward strand.
ACATCGTCTACTGTGGAGTCGCGAACATGAACATGGTCGATCTCGAATCCGGTTCTGGGAACCACCCGGGTTTTTTCAAGAGCACAAACGGAGGGGCTTCCTGGTCGAAGAAGAACCAGGGTCTTCCGCCAATGAACGACCCGATTGATCTGTTCGACCTGACGAGCCACACGGTTGCAATCGCGAGTATCGTGGTACCTCCACAGTTCCCTAGTGTCGTTGTGGTCGGTCTTGCCGACATAGAGGTAAACGCGGAGCTCTTCTTCAATAAAACCGCCGGGACCGCGGGGAGAGTCTATTTCGCCACGAACCGTGCAGAGGGTACCTGGCAGGCGGCGAGCGGCGGCCTTCCTTCCATCTCCTGGCCTTCATCCGGATCGGACCTGGCGCGGGTGTCTCTCTCGTACATCTTCCTCAGAGAAGCCCAGGGGGCGCAGTTTGATCTTTTCGCTTCGCACCAGGGCGGAGGAGCCAGCGTCGAGCTGAATGATTATGTATACAAGTCCCAGAGCCGTGGGGTTTACAAAACGGCCGGCGGCAGCTGGGTGAGGAAAAGCAACGGACTGCCCCAGATCACGGATGCGGACAACGAAAACGCTACCAACTCGGGCCCCGTTGCTGTCAGCCCGGTGAACCCGGATATTCTCCTGGTGGGAATCAGCACGAGTGATGCCGGCAATCCGGCTTCTGATAACAGCAAAGTGTATGTGAGCCTCAATGGCGGACAGAACTGGCTGAAAACCTGGGATTCCGGTCTCTCCGATTCACCCACCATGGGATACACTGAGGCCAATCCCCTGTTCCTTGCGATCAATGCCGATCAGTCGAAGGCGTTCGCTTCCGTCATGTGGTCCGGGGGACCAGAAGACGACGGGATCTACCGGCTCCCACCTCCGGCGAAGTAGTTGTGAACCTGTCGTCCTGCGTGTCCACGAAGAGGTGTGTTTGAGTACGTTTTGCCGGGTTTGAAACCCCCGGACCAGATGGAAGAGCCCCTCGGGGGGTTGGCTGAGGCGTGTTCCCGCTTGACTTTGAGCCTCGGGATGTGTTACAATGCATAATCGACAACAAGTATCTGGGTTGATGTATAGGCGCTCCCGGACGCGTCATGTCCTTCTGTTATATGAAAGGCGTGAACGTGTTTCTGGAGTCTTTCATATTATTATTGGTATTAAGGAGGTAATCATGTCGAGGAGGTGTGGATTCCTGCTGGTCTTTCTCTCGCTCGTATTCGCGGTTTCTCTCAATGCATATACCTGGGGGCCGACCGGGTTGTTGAACCCGGGTACTGATACTCCATTTGCAAAAGTAGAAGCCGATCCCACCAATCCTGCAATCGTCTGGGCTCTCACCGCGCACATTCCTATCCCAAATCCGGATATGTCCTATCTGCCGGCGAATGGAATATACAAAAGTACCGACCGGGGCTTGACCTGGACCCAGCAGAATGACAGCCTTCTCACTCCGAATATTCCAGTGTATGATATCGCCATAGACCCGACGAATTCCGACGTCGTGTATATCGGCACGAACTCTCTAGGAGTTCTGAAAACGACAGACGGCGGGACATCCTGGCAGACCGTAAACTCGGGGATTGTCTACCAGAACACGACGTTTCCCGACGATCGGTGGGGAGTCCTCAGCGTTGAGATAGACCCGGGCAATCCGCAGGTGGTTTATGCCGGTGTTGCTCAGACTCACGGTGTACAGCTTGATCAGGGTTCCGGGGAGCATCCGGGACTTTTCAAAACGACTGATGGAGGGGTTACCTGGAACGAAAAAAATATCGGACTCCCGGCCCGAAGTGATCCACTCACTCTGTTCGATCTGGTGAGTCACACCGCATCGGTATGGAACATTCTCGTACTAGAGCAGTATCCGAATATCGTACTGCTCGGTCTCGTCGACATGGAAGTCAACGCGAACCTTATCGGTGACAGGACTGCGCGATCGAGCCCCCGAGTGTTTTATACGCTGGACGGTGGCGAGAGCGGGTGGTTCGAAGCCAGCGAGGGATTTCCTGTTGTCGAAGAGAGCAGGGAACTTCCTTTCGGTTTCGCCACGGTTTCCGTTTCGATGACAAGCCTGGGGAAGAACGGCGGACAGAACTTCGAGGTGTTCGCCTCCCACATAGGTGTCACGGCTGTCGCAATCATCTATCCGGAACTTTACACTGACAATCTCGTGCAGAGCAAAGGCGTGTTCAGGAAAGTGGCGCTCGGACCCTGGGTGGAAGCCAACAACGGACTACCCGTAGCGAATGATGATTTTAATGTCAACTCAATCAATGTTTCACCGGTGGCCGTGAGTCCGGTGAATCCCAACATCCTGCTGGTAGGTATCATGGATGCCGACAGTGGCGATTCACTTTCAGACGCGAGTGATGTATACCTTAGTACTGATGGTGGGAACACATGGGGTGGTGACTGGGCGACAGGCCTGTCGATCTCACCCGGCGGATACACCGAAGCGTCGTCATTTTTCGTCGATTTCAATTCGAACATGACGGCAGCCTATTCTTCGGTGCGGTGGGATTTCTCAGCAGAGTTTTTCTGGGTGTACGGGACCGAGGATGATGGTATATATCGTATTCCGGCTCCCACGAAGTAACAGAGACAAGTAACGGTTTACCGTTTCATAGATACCTGAACGTCAAGGAGGAATAGATGAGGAGGATTGTAGCTTTTGTGGTATTGTTCACTGCCCTGTCGTTTCCGGCATCCGTCTGCGCGCTCGAGTGGGGTCCGTCCGGATTACTGAATCCGGATCAGGACAGGCCGTTCATGAAAGTCGAAGCCGATCCGACTCATCCTGATATCGTGTGGGCTCTCACCGCCCATATCCCCTACCCTAATCCTGATTTCGGCGTACATGATGCAAACGGTTTATACCGCAGTGTCGACAGGGGGGAGACCTGGGTCCAGATGAATGACACACTTCTCACACCTGACATCCCTGTCTACGACATCGCCATCGACCCGACGAATCCTTTCATAATTTACGTTGGTACCAATACCCTGGGTATCCTGAAGAGTATGGACGGAGGCACGACCTGGCAGCTCGCGAATAACGGGATAAGCTATAACGGTCTCTCATTCCCCGAGTCCCGCTGGGCCGTCGTCTCTGTCGAAATCAATCCGGTCGACCCTCAGATCATTTACGCGTCTGTCATCCAGGCCTATGGGATTGAACTCGAGCAGGGAGCGGGTGAACATCCCGGTCTCTACAAGTCTACAGACAGTGGGGTTTCATGGATCGAGAGAAACGACGGGCTTCCGGACAGGAGCGATCCTTTCGGAGTGTTCGACCTGGTCAGCCACACTTCCGCGGTCTGGAGTATCTGTATTCTGGAACAGTTTCCGAACATCGTGCTCCTCGGACTTGTCGATATGGAAATAAACGCGAATCTCGTCGGGGATAAAATAGCGCGATCAGGTCCCCGGGTGTTCTACTCGACCAACGGAGGCGAGAGCGGCTGGAGTGAAGCAAGCGGGGGATTTCCGCTGATCGAAGAGGACCGGGACGAGCCATACGTGTTCGGGAGAATCTCTCTTTCCTTTACGACACTGGCGAAGAACTGCGGGTCTGATTTAGTGTTCATCGTTTCTCATGTCGGTGCGACAAGCATCGCGATAATCTATCCGGAATTCGATACCGATACGGTTACGAGGAGTGCCGGTGTATATCGTAGAAGTCCTCAGAGTCCATGGGAACCCATTAACGCCGGTCTACCTGTCGCGAATGATGATGAGAACATCAATTCGATCAACGCAAATCAGGTGTGTGTCAGTCCCGTCAATCCCGACATCATGCTCGCGGGCTTAATAGATGCGGACAGCGGTGACTCTCTGTCGGATGCGAGTAACGTGTATCTGTCCTATAATGGCGGGAACACGTGGCGCGGACAGTGGGCGAACGGTCTTTCCGAATCGGCCGGTGGTTACACGGAGGCATCGCCGTTCTACATAGACATCAATATCGATCAGACCACGGCCTATGCCTCGGTGAGGTGGGACTTCGATCCAGATTTCTTCTCTTCCTATGGCACGGAAGATGATGGGATCTATCGCCTGCCTCCTCTCGAAATAGTCCCGTGACCTCTGTCTCAGGCCCTTCCTTCATATTGAGAGCCGGACTCTATGTATGAGAGAAGGTCAATGATCGACACCGTCTCGCTGAGAAACAAATGCACCCCTCCGGTGAATTTTGTAGCGAACAGGTAACCTCTTCTCCTGCAACGACTTTCCACGAGAACGTGGTAATATTCCCTCCTGCCTTGAAAAAAGTTCACGGTGGGGTGTTCAAAAAAGTGAACAACCTTATTCGGGGAGACGCATCGCGAGCCTCTAACTCATTGTAATAAAGATGGTTATGTTAACAGAGCCGCTGGATGAAAAAACGTGGAAACCGGCATACTGCTTGCATCTCTATGGCTCGCTTACACATCTCCATCCCCAACGGATCTCATGGTGAAATGGCTGTCAGGAAAGGACGATACGTCTTATGTATCGGTCTGTAGCCTGGAAACCATCGGGAACATCAACCGGCTGCTTCTTATATCACTTCTCGAGATACGCCCTCGTGCTTGATGATTAGTACGGAGGGGTCTTCTTCCAGGACGGTGTACATCGTTCACCGGCTATGTAAAATGAAAATGTAGAGAGCAAACGGATGGAAGAACAATCGACAGATCTGCTGTTCAAAGGCAGGGCTTGCAGGGATCGCGGGCTTATTGAAGAATCGAGAAATTACTACGAACAGTGCCTGGTAAGCTCATGGACGGAAGGTAACCTCGAGGCTATGGCCTCGGCGGTAAATGAGATAGGGAATCTCCACATTCTGGATGGGCACTACAAACAGGCCCGGGAATTTTTCGACAAAGCGCTCGCCCTTGCGAGGAGAACCCGGCAGACCGGCCTTCTCGGGAGGTTCCTGAAGGATATGGGGAACCTGAAGGTGCTCCTCGGCCGGTATGAAAAACGGGTGGATGATCCTCTTGGTCAGCTGCGTAAGTTCGAAATGGAAAAGGACTGGAGAAAAGCAGCAAACCTCTACCTCGAACTCGGCAGCAACTTCCGGCGGAAGGACAAACTGGACGAAGCAGTTGGGTTTTACTCCCGCAGCACCCGTATGGCCAGACGAGCGGGGGATGAAGAACTTCTCTTCAAAAGTAGTGTCGCTATGTCCACTGCACTCGCCCGGATCGACAAGTGTGACCAGGCAAGAAAGATCAGCATACAAGTCCTGAAACTGGCCAGGCGTTGTGGTGAGGAGGAGAAACTTGCCCAGGCACTCCTGACTTTCGGTCTCATCGAACGGAAAAGAGGTCGCTGGGATCGAGCCGAAAAAGCCCTCGAGAAAGCTGCAGCCAGATGTTGTAATCCATTCTCGACGGAACTCCTCGCTGAGATCAGCCGCGAACTAGGGCTACTCAACGAATCAAGGGGAAGATGGCGGAGTGCCCTCGTGTACATGTCCAGGGCATTCAGTATCCTGGAGGGTCTCTGGTATCACAAGCCGGGGAAGTACTTCGAAGAAAAGCTTTCGGAAGCGGAACTTCATTTCTTCAGGATTGCTCATTCAATCGGTCAGATCGTGGAAATAAGGACAATGCTGTCACCGGGGCATTCTGAAAGAGTGGCACGGCTTGGTCTCGAACTCTCCAAAGTACTCGGTCTCCCTCCCGATGAGGGGAAGGCGATACTTGTGGCAGGATTTCTTCACGATCTCGGGAAGGTGCGGGTGAGAAAAGATGTGATGACCAGAGGAGGAAAATTTTCAGAAGAGAAGCTTGCTCTTTTGAAAAAGCACCCTGAATGGGGAAACGATCTCCTCGAGGATGTGGAATTCAGCTGGGGAGTGAAGGACATCATTCTCCACCACCACGAGCGAACCGACGGGAGCGGTTTTCCGTGGGGGCTCAGGGGCGAAGAAATCCCGCTCGGTGCTCGAATCATTGCCATTTCTGATGTCTACGACCTGCTCATGTCCCCGCGGCACGAATGGAAAATCGACACCGGGGCGGAAGTCCTGGATATTATGGAAGAGGAGATGAAGGGAAAGTTCGACCCGGAGCTTTTCGATGCCTTCAAGAAAATGATCACAGAGCAGCTCGTCGTGCTAGACGGGACAGGGTTTAATCCCAGGCGTTACATTGGCATCTGGAGTACGGAAAATACGAACGAGAGAACCGGCTGATCCACCCCTTGACAGATCCTTTTTTTCTGCTAATTTTTAACTAACAGTTAGTAATATCATGTGGTCTTAGCAGTAACATATGATTTTTCAGTGAGTTTCCAAGGCATCAATTCTTTTACCTATCGGTTAATTAATGGGTGAACTCTCACGATACTTCCGGACCGGACTGGAGAAACACAAACTCAACTATTCTGAGCTGGCCAGGAAGGCCGGGATCTCGTCTGTCTATGTCATGAAGGTGATGAAAGGCGAGAGGATCCCCTCCGACACCGTTATCGGCAAGCTGGCCCGCACCCTCGAGCTCGAAACCAGGAAGGCACTTTTCCTCGCCCACAAGGACAAGGCTCCCGAGGAGTTCAGAGATCTCTTCCGGCTGCCGGAAGCGAGGTTCCCCATCATCCGTGAAAAGCTCTTCGATCTGTACGATGGTCCGGATGAAGAGGTCCGGGGGGTCATCGAAGCTGATCGCTTAGGGCCGGTGGAGCGGTCGATCGTTGGTCTTTGTGCCCGGCTCCTCGCAGCGCGTGCGATCGTTGAGCCGGAGTTCCGGGATCACCATTCAATGGCTGACGATTTTCTGGAAAAGCTCGAGTGGAGCGAAGCCTACTTTCGTCATCTCGAGGAAGAGCTGCGGTCCCCGGCACGACAGAAGCTTTTCTGCCAGGCCCTTGAGGAGCTTGTAACACATTGGAATTACTCAGTTTTCGACGATACGGTCACAATTACCACTACAGATGGCAGAAGAAGTGAATACAAGTTCTGCCTTCTCGAAACCGGAAAATTCAGGCGGGAACTCGTGCTCAACAGCGTGAAATCACGTGCGGGGGGGAAGGATAAACTGAAGATTATTCAGGACGGACATGTACTCTCGAGAGGCACACCCTCCAGGGCCGGAGGTGAGGTGGTCGCCATCACCCTGGAGGAGCTCCTCCTTGACCGCATGCAGGATGATGTGACGAGGGATTTTTTCATGAAGGCTCTGGAGCTATCACCCGGAGACCTGGAGGAGACCAGGGAAATTGTCTCACTGAAGCTCAGAAGACATACGAGAAAATCCGCTTCAAAAGAGTAAAATGTTCCGATAGGCGTACAGAATCAAAAAATGAAAAAATAACTTGACAAATGGCACAAAAAGGGGTATATTGTTACACGCAACTCTGATGTGCTACTTGCTGCGGGTATAAATAGGCCAACAGAGTGCATTGTCATTCACCCCTTACGGGTTGGGAGCTACTTTTACTCTAATTACAGCCTTGCCATGAGCGATGGAGGAGTAGCTCACCAACCCTTTTTTATATCTCCCATTCTGTCGGTCCGATCCGGTATTTTCTGATTTTTCCTCTCAGTGTCGCCTCATGGACACCGAGACTCCGCGCCGCCCGCAGCTTGATCCCGCCGCATGTTCGTAGCGCGTCAAGGATCTTCTGCCTCTCGAATCTGGCGACGATGCTGGGAAGATCAGTGCGGCCGCTTTTTCCGGGACCATCACCCGACAGCCGCCCGTTCCCCGAACGATCAGGTGTCCCGGGTTCAAGAAACTTATCGGCCAGGTTGGCCGGAGTGATCCAACCATCTTCCCGGGCGAGCATCAGAGCCCGCCTGAGGTCGTTGACCAATTCGCGGACGTTTCCAGGCCAATCGAAGGACATCAACAGATCCATGGCATCGCGCCTGATGCCCTGAATCCACTTCCCCTCCTCTTTCATGTGCCTGTTCAGGTACCAGTCGACGAGGAGGGGGATGTCCTCTTTTCTCTCTCTCAGGGGGGGGATACGAATTCTGATCCCGTTGAGTCGGTAAAAGAGGTCGTTCCTGAACCTGTCGTTATCCACCTCCTCGCTGAGAGTTTTGTTGGTTGCGCTGACTACTCTCACATCCGCGCGACGTACATCGATGTCTCCGAGCCTTTTGAACTCTCCCTCCTCGAGGAATCTTAAAAGTTTCACCTGGACGCCGAAGCCCATGTCTCCGATCTCGTCGAGGAAAAAAGTACCCCCGTTGGCAACCTCGAACAGACCTACCTTGTCTCTGACAGCCCCGGTGAAGGCACCTCGACGGTGTCCGAAGAGCTCCGACTCGAGAAGATTTTCAGGAATTGCCGCACAGTTGACGGCGATGAATCTACTGTCTCTCCTGCGGCTTCTCCTGTGGATTGCCCGTGCGATCAGTTCTTTCCCCGTACCGGTTTCGCCTTCGAGGAGGACCGGGATGGAGGAGTTCTTGATCATCTCTACCGTCCTCAGGACTCCGAGCATCCGGTGACTGCAGGTGATGATCCCTCGATAGGCGGAATCCAGATCGATCGGTGATCTCAATTCTCCACTCTGCTCCTCGATTTGGGGTGGGGAACCACCCAGAACGAGATCCTTCGCCATTGCCTCGATGAGGGTCAGGTCGCTGTCACTGAGGGCTCCCTTCCGAGGATCCCTGCGGTCCAGATAGAGGCATCTTTTTACGCCACCTGCTCTGCGAGTGGACCACAGGACAAAAGACCTGACTCCACGGATCCTGATTTCTTCGATAACCCGGTAACGCTCATCGGTCTCGACGTGAAGTGCGGTGAGAGCCGGTGCCGCGTTTTGACTGCCTCCCGCACAGGCCAGAAGATTGACGAGCAGGGGAACCGCCAGATCTTCGTCGATCCGGGATGTCACCAGAGATACCGGTTGTCCTCTCGAGTCGAATTCGGCAAGGCATGCGCCATCGAGAAGACAGCGATGCCTGATAGTGTCGAGATACTTGAAAGTCCGTTGACTCAGCTCGCTGCCGGAAACAGTGAGAGCGAGGGACACTTCACCTGACATCAGTTCGCTGCTTCGTTGAACCGACCTCCTGGCTAAGGTGTTCTCAATCTCTTCGAGAAGCCGTCCGGCATCCGCCTGCTCCTCCCGGTGGTCATCCGAACCGAATCTGTCGAATGCCTGAAGTGCCAGCTGCGCAGCACGGTCGTACACTTCCAATTCGAACAGCAGTTTGCCCCGTTCGAGGTCGACGAGCGCCCGGGATTTTCCCAGACCGATGTCGTCGAAGAGTTCTGCAGCTTTGTCGAGGTACTCGAGACACTCTCCCGCCGCCTCATCTGCACCGAGCAGCTCACGGAGGGCGATCGAGGCTCTCAGGAGAAGACGTGCTCTTTCCCACTTCTCACTGAGGCCGGTGAGCTTTTCGATCCCCTTCTCGAACCGTTCCCTTGCCTCTTCCACCTTTCCCATTCTGCAGTACACCTCCCCCATCAACCCGTGAGCGGCACCTTCTTCGAGTCTGTCGCCGAGGTGCCGCGATATGGCAATAGAGCGCTCGAGGGCGTCTTGCGCCACCGCGTACCGGTTTCCTCTCAATGCTGCATCGCCTTTTCTTCTCAGAAGCTCATTGATGAGATCACCCCTCGGGGCAATACCCATCGCTATGTCAAGTGCGGTATCCAGCATACACTCGGCCTCTGTCAGTGCTCCTCTCTCCATGGCCACTTCTGACGAACCTTCGAGAGTGAGTGCCAGCTCTCTTTTGAGGTCTTTTTCCTGCGCGATACATCTCGCAGATTCGAAAAAGTCACGAGCACTCTCCAGGTCCTCCATAAGGAATGCAAGATTCCCTTTCATGATGAGAAGACGGCAGGAGCTCGCTCCGTTCAACCCGCTCAGAAGCTCGGTACAACTGTCGAAATAGCGCTTTGCATCCTGTGCATTACTCCGTGTGAAGGACAGGGTGCCGAGGTTCATCGTGAACGAGTAGATCAGAGATTGTTCGCCACATAACGAAGCTTTCCTGAGACCTCGTTCCAGGAGTTCTCTGACAAGCTGCCACTTCCCCTGGATGAAATAGGCCTGGGCGAGGTCGTTCATTGCCAGGAGGGATTTTGTCGAATCCCCTGATTTTCTGAAAAGAAGGAGGGACTCTTCGAAATCCAGAATTGCCTGGTCGAGTAACCCCAGGAGTACCCTGGACTTTGCGATCACTCTGCGTGTGTCACCGACGAGCGAGGTGTGTCCGAGTTCCTCGAACATCGTACACGCCTCTTCCCCCTCCTCGATCGATCTCAGGTATTTCCCCTGCTTGTGGGATACGATGCATTTCAGGTGTGTGAAGTACCCCCGGTCGAACAGGCTGTACTCCCTGAGATTTCTTTCCGCTTGCCGGAGAAGGTGAACAGAGGTCTCCAGCTCTCCACGTTTTATCATCTCCCGAACACGCATGAGCAGGGGAGATTTACGAGCCGGGACCATATCCTCTTCCTCCCCGGATTTCCCTTCCATCATCAAAGTCTCAATCGAATTGATATTTTTCATCGTTTTTCTCCTCGTTTGTGCACCGTGAGTCTGTTCTTATCGATAGAGCAGGTGAAAGTAGATCACCTCGAATCGAAGCCACCAGGACCGTTCGGTGAATCGTGATCCGTCTGGTGGTATGAAAGACTCGTGCGGACGATGCAGCCGGTACGAGGAGTCAAGCTCACTGCGTGGCCAACTTTTCTCGGCTGTTTTGTTCGACGGGAGGAAGTCAACCGGTGCGGCGAGCTTGCTCTCGTCGGTCTCCCATGGTCGCCCCTTGACGTACACATGGATGCCATCCCCGGAGTCTCCCGGGGCCTGGGCCTGAAGTTGTCCTGCACTCGTGAGCAGGAACAGACCCAGAAGAATCAGTACACAAAAATACAACTTCTTCATGATTCCTCCTTGTTGGATAAGAGGTTTCTGTAATGAATGAGAAGGCACACAAAAACTGGCGAAGGGGGTCGGGGGGTCGACCGGGGGTCGTATTGTCACGCCTCGCCCGATCAACGGAACGAGACACAAATATTGGGGGGTCGGGGGGTCAGTGTCTGGGGGTCACTGGGGGTCGCTGTACTTCATGGGATTGTAGTATTTTTATTATATCAGATATCCCTAATCATGTCAAGCGAATTCTGGCAGAATTCTGGCAGAAAAACCGTGGTTTTTATGAGCGCTCCTTTGTCCGGGAACCGGGACACACGGTTTCCGATCGGGCATTCTATCGGAGAACGGACATCTTCCTGGTATAAACCGCATCATTTGTTTGCAGTGTTGTGAAGTAGATACCCGATGCGACCGGCCGGCCGCTGGCGTCTCTGCCGTCCCAGACCAGCCGGTGGCGGCCCGGTTCCACCTCGCCGTCGAGGAGTCTTCTCACGAGGTGCCCCCGCACGTCGTAGATCGAAAGCTCGACCCGGGTCTTACCGCCTGTATCGGGCACATCGAACCCGATGGTGGTCTGCGGGTTGAACGGATTCGGGTAGTTCTGGTGAAGGGCGAAGTCGGCGGGAAGGGATCCTCCTCGAGGACCGTCGCTCCCGATGCCGCTCAGAGTGGAGTCTTCGATGATGGTCATGATCGTATTGATGGGAAGGTCCCGCTCGATCTGGACGATACCGGAAGGCCAGCGGATCGTGAGGCTGTCGGGCTGTCGGTCCTCGAGGCCAAAGTGAAGGCGTTTCACCAGCCCGGACGATCCGTGGACCGCCCATGTGCTGCTCGTTCCGCCCTCGTGGAGGGTCGCGACGGCACCGACGGCGGACCGGTTCGAGACGGTCCCCTCGAGGTCGACCTCGAGCCAGTCGTTCGTGAAGTCGCCGGGGAACCCGGCCGAGAGCCAGACTCCCCTCCAGAATACGTCCAGGAGGCCGTCTTCGTTCACGTCACAGAGGGACATGTCCTCCCGCGCCTGCATCTTCTCATCGAGGAATCCCCGGGCGTCGAAGTACAATCGGTCGGGTTTCATGAGGAAGTAATTACTTGAACAGAAGATATCAGGCAATCCATCGGCATTCAGATCCCCGGCGTGAGCTTCATAACTATCAGATGAGTTATCCACTCCATAGGTCTGTGATGCATCGGTGAAATGGCCCCGGCCGTCGTTTATCATGATGAAGAGACCACCCGATGATCCTGAGGCCGAGATGATGAGGTCGAGATCCAGATCGGCGTCAGCATCGAACGCGATCGCATGATTTCCATCGAAACCGAGTCCCGATTCATCGGTCCTGTCCGCATATGTCCCTGAATCGTTCAGGTAGAACCGGCTTGTGTAGCCTGCGAGGAAGAGGTCCTCATCATGGTCGCCGTCGGCGTCGAAGGCCGTGATGCGTTTTGAGATGAAAGGGTCCGCGGAGAGACCCCGCTCGGAGGTTTCATCGGCAAACCCGTCACCGGCATGGTTGATGAAGAGAATGATCCTGTCATCCTCCCTCACCAGGAGGTCGAGGAGGCCGTCGCCGTCGGTGTCGGTCCAGGCGAGTTCCCTCGCTCGAAACGAATCGGCGAGACCCAGTTCCTGTGCCATATCCGTGAAGGTCCCGTCACCTTCGTTGTGAAAGAGTGCGAGGGGTGCCCCGGAGTATTCGGCCGTCCCCGCGACGATGTCCTCGAAGCCGTCGTTGTCGTAGTCGCAGGAAGCGCCTGCCGCGTGTGTCCACTCGAGGAGGGTGCCGGACTCCTCGCTCACATCGACGAACCTCGATCCGCCGTCGTTTCGATGAAGGTGGGTATCACGCACGTAGCGATCGGAGCAGTAGAGATCGAGGTCGCCGTCCCGGTCATAGTCGAGCCATGCCAGCGGAACCGGCCGGGAGAGGTCGATTCCTTCCACGGAATCCTTCGAAGTGAATCCCGGGGAGTATACGATGGTGTATTCGTATACCGAGTCCGGGGCATTCACGGGATCCCTCTCCACCAGGAAGCTCGAGTCGACCGCCTGCACGAAGTACCGGACCTCGTCCCACCAGCTGCCGCTGCCGGGGATCTCCCCGGACCAGGTATGTCCGCCGACGGGATCCATCGCCTCGTCCTCGAACGAAGACCCGCCATCGGACGAATGGAAGATCCGGGCATCGGCCACCCCTTCTTCGCTCACGATACCGGCGTTGATCTGTTCCGGGGCGTTCACGCGGTTGGTCATCCGGACATCGGTCGTCGAGTAGATCGAGAAGCCCGTGATGCTGTCGGGGAAGCCCGCGTCGAACATGTACTGGGCTTCGAGTGCCGTCGCGATGAACTCGGCGAATACCGGGTCGTTGGGATCGGGCCGCGGAGGGTCGCCCGAGACATCGATATGATCGGGCTCCCCGACCGGGGAAGCGAAGACGTAGGCGATCGCCACCCGTACCGTCTGTCCCGGCTGCCAGTCGAACGGTCCCGAGCTCATCAAAAACCGGATATCTGTCTCCTCGTCCGTTTCGACGCATTCGGATGGAGGATCGCAGGCCATCATGCGCCAGATCTCCGCGTCCGTCTCCGGATCCGGCCTGAGCCCGGGTGCGGATGGGCTGTGATGATAGGTGTAGTTCACGAGCCCCAGCTGGTCCACTTCGTCCCACTCGTCAATCAGGCCGTCCCCGTCATCGTCGATGCCGTTTGCGGGCGACTCGTCGATCAGGCCGTCCCCGTCGTTGTCGATGCCGTCGGTGTCGTCTCCCGGTGAGAAGAGGTATTTCACACCGATCATGCCGGGGATCCGGTCGAAGTTGGATTCATCGAAGTCATCATCCCAGGCGAAGGCCGTCATTATGGGGATGCTGTCTCCCCTGTCCGTCACCTGCCAGGTGAAGAAACTCGTCCGGTCGTCGGCGAATTCATATCCGATGTCCATATCGCTGTCGAGCCCGATGTATGCGTCTTCGAAAGTGTAGGGCCCGTTGGGGAGCGATTCCGATACGTTGGTGAGGTCCCAGACGAAGATGATCGTGTGCGTGTTCCTGCCCCCGGCGAATGCCATGCTCCGCTGCTCCACCCTGATGCCGAGCGGACCGAGCGCGAAGAGATTCCGGCCGTTCACGTCATTGTAGATGCCGACGATGTCCTGGAGCGAATAGAGGATCGGTTGATCCACCTCATCCCGAAACTCGATCGGCCAGTCGATGAGATCGGCCGCATCGGTACTCACGTACAGCCGGGAGAAGATACTCTCGGGGTCATCTTCGACGCGGCCGGGGGCGAACTCGGACGCGCCGGAGAGAGGGTCATATCCCTGGATGCCGTTCATCTCGACCTCGCCGTCGCCGTCGATGTCGGCGATCCCGGCGATCCAGAGGCCCGTCCCGAATACATAGTTGTTGGAGGTGTCCTTCGGCCAGAAACCGGCACTGTTTCCGGTGAAGATCTGAGTGCCTATCTGGCCTGAGCTCGCAAGCCCCAGGCGTACTTCGTTCGCGTCGTGCTCGACGTAGGTGAGGGTCTGGGGGGATTCGGGCGGATTCGTGCGATGAATCGAGACATAAGAAAAGGCCGGCCCGGTCAAAGCCAGATGAATCACGATCGTGAACGGGATGAATTTCGTATTCACCTGCGCACCCTCTCGGAAAGATCTCAAGAGATTATAGTGGAAAACGAGAACATTTGTTTCAGATATCCAGCAGGTCCGGCTTTGAGCGAGACTCGATGTCTTCTCAGATAAACCTCACGATCTCATCGATCGGTTTCCTCTTCGTGTCGCGTGTTCCCCCTTCGGGATATCCGAGCGGGGTGATGACAACCGGATCGAGGTGATCGGGTACGTCGAGAATTCTTCTCAGAGCCTGTGGCTCGAAAGCGGCTATCCAGCAGGTGCCGAGCCCCTCGTTAGCCGCTGCGAGGATCAGGTGGTCCATCGCGATAGTCACGTCGACCTCCCCGTAGTTCTTCCCGTCGCACTTACGCGTCCAGGCCTTCCCGCGGTCGACGAAACCGCAGATTACGACCGGGGCGGTGTAGAACCACTCCCTGTCATAGGCTTCTCTCAGGCGAGAGATCGCGTCCCTGTTCCTGATGAGGTAGAAAACAAATGGCTGGCGGTTGGCCGCCGTCGGTGCGATCCGGAGGGCTTCGAGTATCTTCCGGATCTTCTCCTCCTCCACCGGCCGATCCTGGTACCTGCGGATGCTTTTTCTCCTGAAAATGAGTTCGGAATATTCCATCTCACTCCTCCCATGGAACGTCTCGTACGTGTATCTGTAATAATAGCAGGGAAGGTCCCGGGTCGTCAATGACCGGGAAGCAGAGGAATGCAGCGGGACACGGTTTCACTGTGCTGCTTGACTTCCTCTGGAGGTTCTGGTAGAATGAAGGGGATTTTAATTTACTCCCGTTGAACCTGATGGCCTCCCGGGATTTACTCTCAAATGCCTTGACCGATGTGTCCGTCATGCTATAAGTTATCCGGGTACACAGTGGTTCTGTTAATGCATATGAAGGAGGAGTGACGATGAAAAGTGCTGAATATGTCCTGATTGGTGTATTACTGGTCCTGGCGCTGGCAGCCTCATCCTGCGGCAAAGAGGAGCCGCAATACCAGGGGCCTCACCTGACTTTTGAAGTTGCCAAAGTCGACTTTGGAGAGATAGAGCAGCAGCAGGAACTGACCAAAGAGGTGGTATTTAAAAACTCCGGTAATGAGGTGCTCGAGATCACCGACGTCAAATCATCGTGTGGTTGTACTGCCGCCGTCCCCAGCGACCGGACCATCGATCCCGGCGAGAAGGGAATTCTTAACGTCTCTTTCAAATCGGGAAGATCTCAGGGAGAGATAGAAAAGGTGATCACGGTTCTTACCAATGACACCTTGAGGACAGCGTACAGGCTTCCCGTTGTTGCCGTTGTCAAAACAGACATCGAGCTGGAGCCCCGGGCGATCGATTTCGGAGAGGTTAAACTCGGAGAGACGGCAAAAGCCGAAGCCCGGCTCATCAGCCAGAACGGGGAGCCGTTCGAAATCATCTTCATCGAAGCGGATTCGAACAGGTTCGACTACTCGATATCTCCCGTTGAAGAGGACGGCAATCCAGGTTACAAAATCGATGTGACTCTCAAGCCGTCCGCCACTCCCCAGAGCTTCTACAAAGTCATCAACCTGAGGACGGACAACGCGAGGATGCCCATCTTCCGGCTCACCGTCGTCGCCAATATCCTTGGTAATGTGAAGATCGATCCCCGGACAGTGCTCATGAGAGGTGTCATGGGAGGGGACGATCAGACCAAGACCATTACCATCGAGTCGGTAGGTAATGCAACCGTGAAGCTGCTCGGGGCCGAAACCACGAAAAGTATTGTCAAACTTGAAACCAGGACCCTGGAAGAAGGGAAAAACTACGAGGTCGTTGTCAGCTACACCCCTGACAAACCGGGCAGACAGAAGGATTATCTTGTGGTGAGGACGGATGATGAATTCGAAAAAGAAGTGAGGATCCCGATCACCATTTTCACTGCAAAACAGGAGCTCACCCCGAAAATCGACTCGGATGCGCCCGGCGGAACGAGGTGAGTGGGACGATCAGATAAGACCCAGGAAGGCACCCATCCGCTCAGAATCGCCACCCCGGTGAGAGTAGTATAGTTCGGGATTACACACTGTACAGGACTCTTTCATCTCAAGATGATCTCCTACGATACCCGATTCCGTCAGCTGATCACAGACAATTCGCTGGAGATCCACCTTCCTTCCGTCGCGGATGTAGGGGAAAAGCCGGGGCGGGAGTTCTTCTGCGGGGTTACTGAACTCCGCACAGCAGGTACCGAGAGACGGCCCGACAGCCGCTATGAGATGGCCGGGATCGGAACCGAACTCGTCGGTGAGACGTGTGATGGCTTTCCCGATAATCCCCGCCGCGATTCCCCGCCAGCCGGCGTGGACGAGAGATATACACCGTCTGTCAGGATCGAAGAGAAAAACAGGTGCACAGTCAGCTATGCGCACCAGGAGGAGAAGTCCGGACTCGTCGGTCATCAGGGCATCGGCTTCTTCATAAGGCGGGACGGTCTCACCGCGGACCGACAAAATTCTGTCAGCGTGAACCTGGACCAGCTGTGCGAGCCGGGTAAATCCCAGATCTGCCGCCATACTCTTACATTCATCACGGGCGTCACGGCCGCGCAGTGAAACCGCTGCCCTCACCCGGTGGCCTCGAAAGATGTCGAACGTGAGCCATTTCATAATCGAACCTCTCCCAGGTTCTACATAACGAGCCACGAGAACCCCGCAGGTATCATACTAAGACCGGGCGGCTTTAAGGTCAAGAGAAAATCCTGTGGACTCCTGTTCGTTGTTCCTCTCGCCCAGATTCTCATGCCGTGACTGTGCGTGATCCGGAGTGATGCAGGGAAGATACCAGCATGGATCTTCAGCATAAGAAGCGGCTTGACAGAGGAGCGGCCGTTAATTGACTTGGAAACAGGTTTTTGATATAATCAGGAGCACCGGTTCGCAATACCTTAGAATTTCGACGATCTCAAAAACGGTCGACTGACCAACATGATTTCGGGGACCGTGCAGCCGGATCCATGATGCCGATGTTTTTAGCTGTAGTGAAAAACACCTGTCAAGATAAAGGGGGGAACATGAAGAGGGCCTGCATCCAGGCACTTGTATGCCTGTTCGTCTTCGCTGCTGTCGCACACACAGAGATTCTGGAAAAATCTTCCGACCTATCGGCTTTCGCGGGATTCCTGAGTATTGACATGGATGAGACAGAGTTGGTCGTCGGGGCCAGATATGGATATAACGTTGATAAAAACAACGCACTCGAGGCGACGGTGGAGTTCATGTCTCCCGAAAAGACGAAGGTCCTGATCTATCACCTCAACATCAGACATTATATCAGCATCGAAAATCAGCCTGTGCTCCCTTTTTTCACGGGGGGAGTCGGTGCGGTGAAATACACCTTTGATCAGGGTGTACCGGAGACGGCCAGAGCGATCGAGGGTACCAGTTTCTCCGTCAACTTCGGAGGGGGGCTCCAGTACTTCACCGGAGAACATGTCGCAGTGAGGTTCGATATCCGGGACATAATCGTCTTTTACGGCGACAAGGTAATCGGTTCGCAGATAATCGATGTCGGGAACGTTCAGAACCTGGAAGTCACCGCGGGTATCAGTTACTTCTTCATCTGATGAAAATTCGAAAGAGTAAAACATAGTCGGCCTGCGCTTCACTTTTGACTGAATCATCGGGTTTCGACTGAACTCGAGGTATAAAAATTGCGATTTCTTGCGGCAACATGCAAGACAGGCCTGTAAATAACACCCTCCGGAAAGAGAAGTGAAAAAGTGAGAGATGTTATCAGAATATATGCGAAAGCGGGTTCCGTTCTCGGTCTGGTTATCGGTTTTGCCATGTTCTACGCCATGGGTCTTCTGCAGAATGTGCGGGACCTCATCGTCTTCAGCCTCTATCACGGTGTCCTTTTTCTGGTATCCGGTCTCCTTTTCGGTATCGCTCTCCATCTAGTTTTCATTCTTTTCGGGTTATTCAGGGGACCCTGCTCGAAGGAAGCAGGCGTGAGGTTTCACAGAGTGATTTCGTCCGGCCTGGTCGCAGGGATTTTTGTCAGTATCCTTATCATTGAACTCAAGAGGCCGTTTCTGATAAATCGGGTATCTATCTTTATTCTCATGTGCTGCTTTCTCGGGACTGTGGCTCTTGTCTGGAAAGTTTTTCTTCCCCTGTTCGAGAGAGTCGGAGGCTCAAGTGGTCGGAGAGGTCTTTCTGCACTCTCTCGATCGACGAAAACAATTATTCTCGGAGTGTTCCTTGCCCTGCTTATTATCTCCATCACACATTCGTACCGGGGTCCGGACGGGGTCATGGCTCCGCCGGAGAAAGCGGAAACCGGGTATAAAGTGATGGTGATCGGTCTCGACGGGGCTGATTGGAAGGTAATCGATCGATTGATAGATGCCGGGGTTCTGCCGAACCTGTCACAAATCATTTCGAACGGTGTCAGGGCTGATCTCCGCTCGGAAGCCACGCCGCTCAATCCGACTGCAAATACCTCGAGTGGGGGTATGCGAAGTGCTGTGGTGTGGACGAGCATCGCGACGGGGAAGACAGCTCGAAAACACGGCATCCACGACTTCATGGTTTCCGAAATCACCGGCCTGTCTCAGCCGGTACCCGCCCGCGTACCGACCTGGAACCTGTTCAAGAAATATGTCCGGATGGTCGGCCTGGTGGATGTGTCGAGGAGGAAGGCCACGAGCAGCTTCCGTAAGGGGATTTCGTTCTGGGAGATTCTGAGTGAGTGTGGGTATGATGTTGGAGTACTCGGCTGGTGGTTACTCGATACGAGTCGTCCGGTGAATGGGTACAAGGTTTCCACTTCTTTCACCCGACCGGAACGCCTCTTCTTCCCGGCGACACTCCTCGAGAGGAAAGACCTTATCAGCATCATACCTCACAGAGATTCGAGACCGGACCTGGCCATGTTTACGAGTTTCGAATTCGATCCCGATTATAAAACCAGATATGAGGAGAGTGACAGGGAATACTTCCTCAACCAGATTATGGGAATGCTAGCGAGCGATTTCAAAAGGGATCTCTTTATCAGAGATACAGGCTTGACACTGCTTTCATCATGGCCTGTGGATCTCTTCGCCATCTATTTCCTGGGTCCGGACAATGTCGAGCACGTGTTCTGGAAGTTCATGGAACCCGAACATTTCGAGGATGTGACCGATCGGGATATCGAATTGTTCGGGAAGGTCATCGACAGGTACTACATGTTTCTGGACCGGACAATCGGAGAGCTCGATGCGCTGAGAGATGAGAACACTGTCCTCGTGATCTGTTCGGACCATGGAATGGGACCCTGGGTCGGGAACAGAAGCTTTCTCTACAAGAGCATCCTCCAGACGATGAACGCTCAGAACAGCGGTAACCATCGTGAGGATGGCATACTCATTCTGGAAGGAGGCCCTTTCAGGCAGGGGATCACTGTTAAAGATGCGACGATCCATGACGTCGCCCCCACGATACTTCATGTTGAAGGTCTGCCCACAGCGGATGATATGGATGGTGAAGTGTTGATCGAAACTTTCCGGGATGAGTATCGTGCAGAAAATCCCGTCAGGACAGTGGAGAGTTATCAGGGCCTGATGAAATCCACTCCCGAGAGTGCCGGTGAGGAGACGAATGACCAGGAAGAGGAGGATTACAGAAAGAGATTGAAAACGCTCGGCTATATCGATTCCTGATTCTTCCGCACGCTGCCCGGTTCCGTTTTTCCCACGTATCGTTCAACGATAAATAGGGACAGTCACCGTTTATTTTTTTGCCATCATCATGTTGTATTTAAATAAATGGTGACTGTCCCTATTTATCCTATTTATCAACGGCGGATGCCTATCCATACGCTCATAACTTGACAAATGAGCTATTTTCTGGTATATTAAACATAAAGTTTAACGTAATAGTTAAACAATATGGTTAATTTCAGGATAATCGCCTGTCATACAGAGGATTGCAGATGAAGAGCAGGGACAGAATACTCCATGCGGCGGTTGATGTGTTTGCCGCCAGGGGGAAATACGGGGCCAGGATGGAGGAGATCGCGTCGCAGGCAGGTGTCAATAAGGCTATGCTCTATTATTACTATTCCAGCAAAGAGAATCTCTTTCGGGAAGTTCTCATGTTCATTTTTTCCCGGAATTTCAGTGAACTCATCAATGGGTTCGAACAGGTCGTATCCACGACCCGAAATTTCTCTCAACGGGTGGAAGCGCTCTCTCATCTCTATTTCAACATCTTCTCGAATCATGTCTCCTCCACAAGAATAACACTGGAAGCCCTCGCCGGTGATCCCGGTGAAGTCAGACAGGTCATCCGGGCACTGTTTTCGGAGTCGGATCTCATCCACCCTGAGAAGGTATTCCGGATTTTCGAGGAGGGGATATCCCGGGGACAATGCCGGGACATCGATCCCCGTCAGGCCGTGATCAGTATCATCGGCATGAACCTGATCTATTTTCTCAACGGGCCCATGGCCGAGGTGATCCTCGACCTGGATGGCGAAGACCGGGAGATCTTCCTCAGAGAGCGCCGGCAAAGTGTTGTCGATCTGCTTCTCAACGGGGTAGTGAAATCGCCCACCCCGGACAATCCGAATGGAGGGTTCGATGGTCCTGCCGGGTAACAAACGTTGTGCTTTTCAGGTTCTCTTGATCCTTGCGACCGCTCTGTCAGGGATATCTGTACGCGCGGACGAATCGGGTGACAGACTCACTCTTCTCGATGCTGTTGATCTTGCGATAGAGCAATACCCTGCAGTCGGTCGAGCGCGGGCAGCCATGGATGAAGCGCGCGCGGCTTTCGGTGAAGCACAATCCGAATGGTTTCCGACGCTCAGCTTCGGTGCGACAGCAACGCAGAACAGTGACCCCATGCCGGTCTACCCGATACACGGGTTTTCCCTGAACCGCATACCTCCATTCGACGAACGGACCGGCATGTATGGTATCAGTCTGGGATACACCGTTTTCGACGGTGGGGGGCGGCTCGCCCGTTCTCGTATGGCCCGGTCGCAGCACGAATCCACCTGTGCTGCATATGAGGAGATCCGGCAGAATATCACCGCTCAGGTTCTACAGGTTTATCTCGATGTCCTGGGTGCACGGGAGGTGCTGAGTGCTCATGAAGTACGTGTAGAAGCCCTCGAATCCGAGCTCTCGAGAATACGGCAGCACTATGAACAGGATCGAGCAGCGAAAGTCGAAGTTCTTCGCGTCGAAGCGGCCCTTGCCGGGGCCGAGGCGGACCGGGTGAGAGCGTATACATCTCTCGAAGTTTCCCAGCGTGAACTCGCCTTGCTGATCGGCACCGAATTCGATGAATCCAGCACCTCGAAGCTTGTCCACGTTGTCCTTAAAGACACGGCAATCGGTGACAGGGAAAGCATTGTGAATAGAGCTCTCGTTGCAAGTCCGACGGTTCGCCAGGCACAGCTCAGGGCCGCCACAGCGAACGCAGGTCTGGCAGCCGCCCGAAGTGCGCGATTTCCCCGGTTCGAGCTGGGCGGCAGCTATCATGGTCTGGGTGATTTCGACGGGAATCGGGTCACCGAGTGGCAGGCAGAAGCTTCGCTTTCCCTTCCTCTCTTCACCGGTGGTCTGGTGACGAAGCGCATCGCCGGCCATAAGGCGGCATTGCGTGGAGCGGAGGAGGAGGTGAAAATGGCGGAGTATGGTGTCAGACAGCAGGTCGACCGTGCCCTGGCGGTTCTGGACGAATCGCGAGCCAGGCTCGTGAGTCTCGAACGGGCAGTGGAAACTCAGGCCGAACTGGTGAGAATCGAGAAACTCCTGCTCGAGACAGGTGCCGGGACGCAGATGGACTACCTCGATGCCGAGGCCGACCTCGTAACAATGCGGGCGAATCTGGTGGATGCTCGTCACCGGCAGATAAAAATAAGAGCCGAGCTTGCCCGAATCTCGGGCGATCTGGACAGAGAATGGATTTCCCGTATCCTGGAGGATCGACCATGAAGAAGAGACTACGACCTGTAATTTTCGTCATTATCATCGCGGGCCTCGCAGGACTCTGGTATGGCGTCTTCCGCGAGAAGGAACAGGACGGAAGGCTGGTGGCATCCGGTACCGTGGAAGCGACCGAATCGCAGCTCGGTTTCCTCTCTCCGGGAAGGTTAGAGAGCATCACTGTCAGGGAAGGTGATGCCGTCACTGCCGGCCAGCAGCTCGCATTTCTCGACAGAGCAGAAGCACAGGCCGGATATCGACAGGCGCAAGCACAGGTGGACGCGGCGCGTGCAGTCCTGACCGAGCTCGAGAGCGGCACACGAAAGGAAGAACTGGCGCAGGCCGGGGCAGCTCGGGATGCGGCAAATGAAAAATCCGTTGATGCCCTGCGGGATCTCAAGAAGGCCGAAAGGCTGTTCGAAGGCGGGGCGATAAGCCGGGAAGCTCTGGACAAGGCGAAGACTTCTTACGATGTGTCTAATAATCAATTGATCCAGGCCGAAGAGATGCTGCGTCAACTGGAGACCGGACCACGGTTGGAGAAGATAGAAGCACAGAAAGCCATCCTTGCCCAGGCTGAGGCCGGCGTGGCGGCAGCGGAAGCGGTTCTCGCCAACATGATCATACGCGCACCGTTTGCCGGGATCGTCAGCATCAGGCACCGGGAACCCGGTGAATCAGTCCCGGCTGGATCTCCCGTAGTGACCCTGCAGGACCCCGAAGACCGATGGGTTCGGATTTTTGTTCCTGAACAGCGGATCGGTGCCGTGCATCTCGGTTCTCAGGCGACCATCACGACTGACACGTTCCGTGACAGGGAATATTCCGGGGAAGTTACGTTTATTTCCACTAAAGCCGAATTCACCCCGAAGATCGTCCAGACAACGGAAGAGAGGGTGCGCCTCGTGTACGCCGTCAAAGTACGAATCACCGGGGATCAAGCACATGACCTAAAACCGGGTATGCCTGCCGATGTCGAACTGGTACTCTCAACATGACTGATAAGCCTCAGGCAATCCAGGTCGAGAGTCTCACCCGTACCTTCCGTGATATCACAGCAGTGAATGGTCTGTGCTTCTCGGTCAAGCGAGGTGAACTTTTTGGCCTGCTCGGCCCGGATGGTTCGGGGAAGACCACTACGCTTCGCATGATGGCAGGGGTACTTCGGCCCTCGTCGGGAGATTGCCTGATCAACGGCACGAGTGCGGTGAAGGATCCGGATGCTGTAAAACACGACATTGCGTACATGTCCCAGCGGTTTGGCCTCTATACCGACCTGTCCGTAATCGAGAATATAGATTTCTATGCCGATCTCTATCTGGTGCCACATGACAAACGCCCCGAACGTTACGAGCGGCTCTTCGCCTTCTCCAATCTGGGGCCTTTCAAGAACCGGCTCGCAGGGGCGTTGTCGGGTGGTATGAAACAGAAACTGGGATTGTGCTGCGCCCTCGTTCATCAGCCGAGTGTGCTGCTCCTAGACGAGCCGACTTTCGGTGTTGATCCGGTCTCCCGGAGGGACCTATGGCTGATAATTCATGAAATGGTGGGGCAGGGAACGACGGTGGTGGTCAGCACCGCATACATGGACGAGGCCGAACGCTTCGACCGGGTAGCCCTTCTCCATGATGGCCGCCTCCGAACTGTGGATGCTCCCCGAAATCTTCAGAAGAATTTCCGGGGTGAAGTCATCATCCTGCGAACAGGTGACGTTCGGAAGTCCCTTGAGGTGGTACGTGGGATAATGGGAGTCAGGAGTGCGGTTGTCTTCGGCGAAAGCCTTCATGTCACTGTCGACAGAGGAGAGCAGGTCATGCCGTCGATTAAAACCGAACTCGCACGATCGGGGTTCGAGATCTTCGGTATGCAAACGGCCGAACCCGGTATGGAGGATGTCTTCATCGAGCACATGCTCGAGGCGGAGAGAGGACGTAATGAATGATGAACCGGTGGTGAGTGCCGGAGAGTTGACGAAAACCTTCGACAGCTTTGTGGCTGTAGACCGTGTCACTTTCGATGTGTATCGTGGAGAAGTGTTTGGTTTTCTGGGGCCGAACGGTGCTGGGAAGACAACAACCATAAAGATGCTGGCGGGCCTTCTGATCCCGAGTTCGGGGAAAGGTTCTGTGGCAGGATTCGATGTATACACTGAAACCGAACAGATAAAACAGAACATCGGTTACATGTCACAGCTCTTCTCGCTGTATAATGATCTCACCATAGAAGAGAACATCAATTTTTTCGCCGGTCTGTACAGCGTGCCACAGACTAAGCTCGATACCCGGCGCGAATGGGTACTCCGGATCTCCGGACTCACTGACCAGCGTTCGCGCCTGACCGGAGACCTGCCGCTGGGATTCAAACAGCGACTGGCGCTGGGGTGTGCGGTACTGCACGAGCCGCCCATCCTGTTTCTGGACGAGCCGACCTCAGGTGTCGATCCAATGTCCAGGCGAAGCTTCTGGGACCTGATCTATTCACTCACCGAGGGGGGAACGACGGTTTTTGTTACGACTCACTACATGGAAGAGGCTGAATACTGTCACCGGCTGGCCCTGATGAACAGGGGAAAGCTCATCGCGCTCGACACACCGGCAAAGCTGCGCGAGAAGATGATTGGGCCCCTGCTCGAACTGGTTACTTCGGACGGCCCCTTGACGGTTAGGTTGCTGAAGGGACATCCTGTGATCAACGAGGTTGGGATGTTCGGCCGTGCGGTCCACGTGAGTGTGCAGGATGAAGGAAAGGCAAAGCGTGAGATCCACCGGATCCTGGCATCCAACGATATCAGAATTGTGAAAATAGATAACGTGCGGGCTTCTCTTGAAGACGTGTTCGTCTCTCTGGTGCAATCCGAAGGGGGAGCAGTAGCCGGATAGATCCGGCGGATCATGATTAATCGTACGAGACTTCTTGCAGTAACTCGAAAAGAGGTTCTAGAGCTCAGCCGTGACAGGAAGAGCATGATTCTCGCCTTTCTGCTCCCTGTAGTACTCCTGGTTCTGTTCGGGTATGCCATCACCTGGGATGTCGAAGATATTCGTACACTTATCGTGGATAACGATAATTCTCGACAGAGCAGAGAGCTCATCGATGCCTTCCGGTCAGCGGGTTACTTCTCGATCGAAGCATATCACGCCGATCCGTCCGGGATCGAATCGCAGCTGGAACGGAGGCAGGTCCAGATCGCCCTCGTGATACCTCCCGATTTCTCTCGGCACCTCGCCACCGGCCGACCCGCAAAACTGCAGGCCATCATAGATGGCAGCGACGCCAACACCGCGACGATCATACTCGGTTACACGAGGTCAATAATTGCCACCTATTCCGCCGGTATAATAAGGAAGGGTGCGCCTGTCTCCTCTGTGCTCGAGGTGGAGAGCAGAGTCTGGTATAACGAAGAGCTCGTCAGCAGAAACATGATTGTTCCCGGACTGATACCTGTGATCATGATGATCATCGCGGCAATGCTGACATCGCTCACTATCGCCAGGGAATGGGAGCGGGGGACAATGGAGCAGCTCGTTTCCACCCCCATCAGCCGTGAAGAAGTAGTGCTCGGCAAGCTCCTGCCGTATCTCGGTATCGGTTTGATCGACCTCGTAGTGTCATGCCTGCTTGGTGTCCTGTTGTTCGGGGTTCCATTCAGGGGTGATCCGGTACTACTGTTTGTTCTGTCGTTTTTTTTCCTGGTGGGCGCTCTCGGGCTGGGTATGTTCATCTCCGCTGTCGCCAAATCTCAGCTGGTGGCCAACCAGATCGCACTGGTTGTTACCTTCCTTCCTGCATTTCTCCTGTCAGGATTCATGTTCGCGATCGATGTCATGCCGAAGACGCTTCAGATCATCACTTATCTGATCCCCGCACGGTACTATCTGGTTGTGACGCGGGGGATTTTCCTGAAAGGTGTCAGGATGGGAGTCCTTTATGAGCAGGGACTCCTGATGATTGCCTTTGCTCTCCTGGGGTTGGGTATGGCAATCCATGTGTTCAAGAAGGAGCTGGCCTGATCGTGAGAGAGAGTGCCGGCAGAATCAGGGAGATGGTCCGGAAGGAGTTCCGGCAGTTGTTTCGCGACCCACGGATGGTGCGCATTCTCATATTTCCTCCATTGATCCAGCTTGTTGTCTTCGGATACGCTGTTTCCACGGACATCAGGGACACACCGACGTTTCTCATCGACCATGACCAGTCCCGGGAATCAAGACTTCTCGTCGATGCTTTTACCGCCTCCGGCTACTTCCGGGTAGTGGGGAGGTCGCAAAGGTCCTCGGACCTGGTGGATGCGCTCGATTCCGGTGAGGTTATCATCGGTGTCGAGATTCCGTCCGATTTCTCCCGATCACTCCGGGATGGAAGTGGTGCCTCGGTCCAACTCCTTCTCGACGGTACCAACTCCAACACGGCAATGACGGCCAGAGGATATGCAGAACTCATCATTCGAAATTATGCAATGCGGGTCGACCCTGTCGGAGTCCCGATTCTAATAGATCTGAACGAGCGGGCGTGGTACAACCCCGACCTCGTGAGCAGGGATTACAATGTCCCGGGGATCGTGGCGGTACTCCTGATGATCGTTTGCCTGCTCCTGACCTCACTTGCAGTTGTGCGTGAGCGTGAGATCGGGACGCTCGAGCAGTTGATGGTGAGCCCGCTCAGACCTTATGAATTGATTGCCGGGAAGACAATCCCGTTTGCCATCGTCGGTCTCTTCGACCTCACGATGGTGACGACACTTGCCATCGTCTGGTTCGATGTGCCGTTTAAAGGCAATTTTTTTCTCCTTTTTGGTTCGGGGATTCTGTATCTCCTGTCAGCGCTGGGAGCCGGGCTCCTGATCTCGACAATCTCGAAAACCCAGCAGGAGGCGGCCATGGCGAGCTTCCTGTTTCTTCAACCCACAATCCTCCTGTCCGGTTTTATGTTCCCGATCGAGAGCATGCCGGTAGTATTCCAGTATCTGACGCTTTTAAACCCGCTCCGGCATTTTCAGGTGATAACGCGTGCTGTTTTTCTGAAGGGAAGCGGTATCACCATTCTGTGGCCGCAGTGTGCGGCGCTCCTCGTAATCGGCGTTACCGTCCTGGTGTTCGCTGCGAGCCGTTTTCACAAAACGACGCAATGATAGAGGGTGGAAATTATATCAAATCGATCCGCCGTCCCCGTCTTCTTACTATACTTTCAAAGGATCAACAGTCATGTTGAAACAATTCCGGCGAGGGAGTATGATTACAACTGTCAATAAGATTGACTCATGAACAATCACTCTGTCACAGGAGGTGAGGCGCGTTGAAATCACAAACAGAGTATCTCACATTCAAAATACAGAAGCGGATGGATTTTGTAAACATTACTCACGAGGTCGAGGACATCATAGGAAAGAGCGGCATCCGGGAGGGGCTCTGCCTGGTCAACGCGATGCACATCACGGCGTCGGTTTTCATCAACGATGATGAGACCGGTCTCCATGCAGATTACAAAGAGTGGCTCGAAGGCCTCGCACCGTTTGATCCTTCGCCTGAAAAATACCGTCACAACCGGACAGGCGAAGACAACGGGGACGCACATCACAAGCGTCAGATCATGGGAAGGGAAGTCGTCGTCGCTGTGACGGACGGACGGCTCGACTTCGGGCCCTGGGAACAGATTTTCTACGGCGAGTTCGATGGCAGACGGAACAAGAGGGTTCTCGTCAAGGTGATCGGGGAATAGTTGACTTAAGTCCTTCATTATATTAATCTACCATTCAGAGAACCGCTCGGAATATGGCTTTTACGTGGAATCCAATCGTTCAGCCGGGGGCTCGTATGATCGTCCTCGAGGTTCAGTCGCACAGGCGCGAGGAACTTGTCGATATCACGAAACTCATCGAACGTGAGTTTTCTAAACTCGGTAAACTGGACGGTGCAGCAACGGTTTTCGTTCCTCACACGACCGCAGCGGTGACCATAAACGAGAACACTGATCCGTATGTCGTTGATGACATTCTTCATCAATTGAGAAAACTGGTCCCGCTCGACGGCGGATATGCGCATTCGGAGGGTAACTCTGATGCGCACACGAAAGCAAGTATCATCGGCCCGTCGTTAACGTTGTTGATAGAAGACGGGCGATTGAGACTCGGGAGATGGCAGGGAATATTCTTCTGCGAGTTTGATGGGCCGAGAAGAAGAAAAGTATGGGTAAAATTCATGTGAACACGAACCGCCGGGTCTGCCTCGCCGGACTCTATCCGGAAGAACTCACCAGCAAGCTCGCCGCTTTCATGAGTGATAGAAAACAGAAACCGTACAGGGTGAACCAGATCATCGGGTGGATGTATCGACAGGGAGAAATCGATTTTGCCGGGATGGACAATCTGCCCCGGGAGCTGAGGGAGGACCTGAGCAGAGAGTACACGGTTCTCTCCCTCCGGTGCGCTCAGCAGATCCGTGCTGATGACAGGACTGAGAAGTTTCTGTGGATTACCGAGGATGGTTACGCGATCGAGTCGGTCTTCATGCCCTCGAGGCAGAAAGCCACGCTTTGCCTGTCGACACAGGTCGGGTGCCCGCTCGGCTGTAGTTTCTGTGCGACAGGAGAACTGGGTTTGGTGAGGAATCTCCGGGATCATGAGATCGTATCCCAGGTGCTCGGGATGAAGGCGAACACTTCCTGGGATCATAATCTGTCCAATGTGGTGTTTATGGGCATGGGTGAACCACTGCTCAATTATGAGCAAATCGCCCGGGTAATCCGGATCATCAACGATCCGAATCTTCTCCAGATAGGAGCACGGAGGATTACGGTGTCGACAGCGGGTATTCCGGCAGGGATCAGGAGACTGGCGACGGATTTTCCACAGGTCAAGCTCGCGGTATCACTCAATGCCCCGATAGATTCTCTCAGGGACAAACTGATGCCAATAAACCGAAGGTTTCCCCTGAGGAAAGTGATTGAAGCGGTGAAGTTTTTTACCGGGGAGACAGGCAAACGTATCACATTCGAGTACATCATCATACCGGGAGTAAACGATTCACGTCCGATAGCCCATTCGCTCAGAAAACTGATCGCCGGTATCCCGTGCAAGGTCAACCTCATTGCTCTCAACCGGCCGGGGCCAGGCAATTTCAGAGCTCCTAACGCACAGGAAGTGAAACGATTTCGCGAGCTGCTGATGGACATACTGCCTCAATCCGTTACTCTGAGGAAGAGTATGGGTGGGCAGATTCGTGCAGCCTGCGGCCAACTCGCCGCAACAGGCCGGGAAGTCATGTGAATGTTCATTGAGTGAAGAAATGCCCCCGTAAGGAGCGTGATACGTGAAGATCCGTACCGTGTTCAAGGCTATTTTTATTGTTGTTACGCTGTTTGTCATACTTTCCGTGGTCGGATTCTACTATGCCGTCACCCGGCCTCCCACCGTTAAACCTCACAGCTATCTCATTATGGACATGGTGGGTTCCATTACCGAAGTGTCTTCGGTCGGATTTCCCATGGAGATGTTCTTCGGAAAGCAGCTCTCCTTCCGGGACCGGATGGAGAATCTGCGCAAGGCAGGTGTCGATGATCGGATCGACGGTGTCATCCTCAAAATAGGCCCCACCGGAATCGGCCTGGCCAGGGCGCAGGAGATGAGGGATGCCCTTGCCCGGTTCAGTGACCACGGCAAGGATGTCGTGTCCTTCATCGAGTTCTGCGGTGACATCGAATATTACCTGGCCTCGGCAGCGGACAGGGTGTACATGCAGCCGCTCAGCCCCCTTCTCGTGGACGGGTTTGTAGCGAGGACCACATTTCTCCGGGGTACACTCGACAAACTCGGTATCGAGCCCGATTTCATTCAGATAGGGGTTTACAAGAATGCTCCGGACAATCTGATCCGCAAGGAGATGTCCGATGCGCACAGGGAGGCAACAACCAGCCTGCTCGAGAGTGTATTCGGTTTGTATGTGGATGATATCGCTTCCGCCAGAGGGGTCTCTTCAGACCACATGAGAGCCGTTATCGACCGCGGCTATTTCACTTCCAGGGAGGCGGTTCGGGAGGGGCTCGTTGACAGCCTGATGTACTGGGATCAGGTCAGGGAAATCACTCAATACAATAGTGAATACAGAACCATCTCAGGTGTAGAATATTCAGAGATCAAGCCGTCATCCCTCGGCCTGGAAAAGGGGCCTGCGATTGCTCTTGTGTATATCACGGGGAATATTGTTTCCGGGAGTGAGGGTGACACCGATGAGGAATTCACCACTTCAGGCGCTATGCTGAAAGCGTTTCAGAAGGTGAGGGAGGATGATGATATCAGGGCTGTTGTGCTCAGGGTGAACAGTCCGGGCGGGGAATCCGTAGCATCAGATGTAATGTGGCGTGAAGCCGAGCTGACCCGTGAGGAGAAACCGGTCGTTGTTTCGATGTCCAATGTCGCAGCTTCGGGCGGATACTACATTGCCTGCGCTTCGGATGCCATCGTGGCGAATCCGGGTACGATCACTGGCTCTATCGGGGTTTTCGCCGGCAAGCTGAACATGGGCAGGCTCTATGAAAAGCTGGGGATGAATCCGGAGATAATCAAGACCGGTGAAAATGCAGCGATATTTTACGAAACGGCACGCTTTACGGAAGAAGAGAGGCAAAAAGTCAGTGAGGACATGTGGGACTATTACCGGAACGATTTCGTGAGAAGGGTTTCGGATAACCGCGGACTGTCACCGGACTCGGTTGATGCTCTAGGCAGGGGCAGGGTCTGGTCCGGCACGCAGGCGTTCGATGCGGGACTGGTCGATCGTCTCGGAACTCTTTCTGATGCAGTGGAAATCGCGAAGGAGAAAGCGGGCATCGAACCGGACCAGGGTGTCAGGATCGTGATTTTTCCGAAGCCGAAAACGTTCATAGAGAGATTTCTCAACATGGAACTGGAGAGTTCATCAAGAACCTGGATAGGGAAGCTTCCCGAATCATTCGAGAGGGCTCACAAGACTCTCCTCATGTGGGAAAGGCTTTCACGCAGCGGCGGGTTTTTTCTACTGCTGCCGTATGATCTGAATATAGAATAAACTCCGGACCGCTGAACCGGTGTGTTTCAAATGTGATGCAGTAACCCTGCACACTCATGGGGCATACGAAAGAACCTCTTGACTGTTGGAGGCTCAGATGAAACAAGTGTACCAGAAAATGAAAGACCATGTGACGCTGGTGGCCCTGGCAATTTTTATTTCTCTCCTTCCCTTAACCCCCGGTTGCTTCTGTGTCGAAAACGATCCGGTAGGGCCTCTCAATTCCATCTCCAGGGAGTATGAGGGATACCTCGTCATCGACAGGACTGGGGAGTCGACTCTCTTCGCTATCTCCGGCCTCTGGATACGTCCCGATGGTATTGTGGAAGCAGACATTGTGATCCCGGGTGAAACACCGGGGATGTATCCCCTGGATGAAATCCAGCTCGGGGGAGGGGAACTAACATTTTCGGTGACAATCCCGCTTTTTTCAGACCAGCCGCTTGATTTTAGAACCTCGTTCAACGACCGCTTCCTCGTGGGGACCTTTACGGAACAGACGGAAACCGATTCCGGCAGGCTGATCGCTGTTGCCAATGCAGGGCTGACACAGTCTGAAACCGACATGATCGGTGCATACGAACTCATTACAGTATCTACCGACGGCGACACGATTCTGGCCGATGACGAGAATGGCCTCTCGGTACGGCTCGAATTCCACACCGACGGCAGCTTCGACGCGGTTTCGAGACTCCAACCCGAAGGTCTGGATACAGTCGATGCGGGTCACTACAGCCTCACCGATGGTTTTCTCACCATAGCGCTGGAAGACAGCCAGGTAGGGATACGCCTTCCCGTGTCGATCAGAGGATTTATCGTGAACCGGGATCTCATGATTATCTCCTCGCCGAGGCCGTTTCCATCATTTGATTCCCTGGTACCTGTCGAGAATGGAATCCAGATCGAGCATTTCAGGCAGGTCATTTGAGGAAAAGTGATAGAGTGAAAAAATCGATAGACAAATCCACCACATTAAATGCTCATGATCTGCTTCTCAAGAGAGGCTTCGACGCACTCCTCGATCTCTACGGGCCCACGGATCTGGAGTCGGATCCCGTGGCCTACCTCCACAGGTTCGACGATGCGAGGGATGTCGAGGTGGCCGGATTCATCGCCGCCTCCCTCGCCTACGGGAGAGTCTCGCTGATTCTGAAGTCGCTGGAGTATGTGTTCGAAACGATGGAGTGGCGGCCGGGAAGGTTCGTTGAGCAATTCGATTGCCGGAAACACAGTCGGCTGTTCGATGGGTTCGTACACCGGTTTACACGCGGTAGGGACCTCTCGGTGCTCTGTTCTCTGCTGGGGCAGATGGTGAGGGGATGGGGCAGTATCGAGAATTACATGTGTCCGCCGGGTCCTGATGCCGGTCGTGATGTCGGGGAACTCCTGAGCGACTTTTCGAGACGGGTTCTGTCTCTCGAGGTGGGTGATTTCTATCCCGGCGGGGTTTTGCCTGACCGTGCGGGGGTGAGGTACTTCTTCCCGTCTCCGTCGGGTGGCAGTGCCTGCAAGAGATTGAATCTTTTCCTGAGGTGGATGGTGAGGGGACCTGATGGTGTGGACCTCGGGATATGGCGAAACTTACGGCCGGCTGATCTCGTAGTACCAATGGATGTGCACGTAGAGAGGATCGCAAGATTTCTCGGGATCACCCGGCTCAAGGGGAGTTCGTGGAAAAATGCGGTCGAGCTCACCGAGTACCTCAAAAAATTTGATAAAGCTGATCCCACAAAATATGATTTCGCGATCACGAGACTGGGGATTCTGGGGGTGTGCCGGGGTGGACAGAGAGCTCTCGCGTGTGGGGACTGTCCTCTCAATAACTGTTGCGTGTATGGGTCAGGATTAACATAAAGGAGGAAGGAAGATGGAGCTGCTGTT
Organism: uncultured Gemmatimonadota bacterium; assembly: GCA_964654825.1. Taxonomy (GTDB): domain Bacteria; phylum Gemmatimonadota; class CAZMKB01; order CAZMKB01; family CAZMKB01; genus CAZZKG01. The sequence continues at coordinate 85,205 of CAZZKG010000009.1, forward strand.
TTTGCTGTTCGTTGTGGGTTTTGTCACGATCGCGTTCTTCGTCATTGTCACTCAGGTGGGGATTGCGTTCTTCAAAACCTTTTTCTGGATTCTGCTCCTGCCTTTCAAGATTGTACTGGGAGCTCTCGGCCTCCTGGTGTGGTCTTTGTTCCTGCCGCTGAAGCTTCTCCTCGTGCTCGTCCTGGGTGTCGTGGCGTTTATGGCGGTCCCGGTCGTTGCGACCATGCTCTGCCTCTTCGGCCTCCTCTGGGTAGCCTGCTGACAGAGAGGAGTCGGGTCAGAACCGGTGAGGGATCCTGTACTTCGGGATCACCGACTGGAACAGATCGCTCCATCTGTACTCGAGACGATCAGTTCTCCCCCCCGGGAGCTTTCCGTCCGCCCAGATCGTGATGTCCTTCCGGTTTCGGTATTCGATGCTCATTTTGTGAAGGCCGGTGTCGAGCATGAGATCCCAGTGGCTCTGGATATCCTTCGGCCCGCCCTCCTCGTAGTAATCTGCCATAAACGTCCCTCCGGATGGAGTATAGGAGCCATCGGTCCAGGCGTTGGTAGTGATCAGCACATCGCCTCCGAAGTAATCGGGATGAGGCATCCGCAGGTCATAAAATCCACCCGGTCTGCTGCAGGTGATCACGCCGCCCCAGCCGTCTGGAACGTAGTAGTTGATGAAGCTGCCGGTGTATGCTTCGTAGTTCTGAAGCTCGGTGTATACCTGCACGGCGTGTTGAGAGAGATCGGGAGCGGTTGGTAAGGTCAGGGCATAACGCGCCGCGACGCAGCGGGGCATGGAGAGTGGCGCCGGGTTGCCGACCGATGAGTTGTAGTCGTGGAGCGATGTGAGAGTTCCGAATTCATTGACGCCGGTCACGCACGTAACGTAGCCCGGCCAGGCAAGGTTGACCCACTGCGGATCGCCGTCATCGGGATCCCATGCGCACAGGACGTGGTGGTACGCCCCTTCCATCGGAATGCTGTAATCGAGCCGCCGTGTGGAGAGCGTGTTGACCGGGTCCGAAGTGAAATTTCCCCAGCAGGAGTGGGACCGGCAGGCAATCCCATATGCCCAGTCACCAAAGGTGTTGGCGACTTTTATATCCAGCTTGTCGACATCATAATCGGGGTGTGTGTCTTCGAGGGCCTGAAGCATTCCGTCGAGCTCATCTTCAATTTCGTCGGGTTTCCATGTGGTCTCATCCATCGAGGATCTCACCGCTGAGTACAGGGGACCGAGATAGCTCTTAATCTGTTCCATCCCATCGATCATGTAATCCGAAAGGAGATACCCCTGAGCGTATCCCATCTCATAGTGCGAGCCCCAAACGACCATCACGGTGTATCCGTATCCTTCGGGAGAGAGGTCCTGGTCGATGACTTCACCGTTGACCGCCAACGCGTCGAACGGGAATAGCAGAACCAGCGTCAGCAGAAGAGCGAATCCATACCTCATAACATCCTCCTTTTATCCTCTCATTATACCTCAGATTTGCCGTTGTGTCAAACCCTGAGGCGGAAATTCGGAGGCGGAAATTTCTTCAAACAGCCGGCTGATAGACAAAAAGGGGGCGGGTTACAACCCACCCCCTGCCCTTAATCCAGGTAATCCGCGATACACCTGAGGGAAACGACCCGGTACTTTTCTCACCGGTGCTGTTTTTTGGTCGTTGTCTTCCCTTCGGGCTTGAAGATTAGCTCCCTCGTGATCTTGCTCCCGAGAATCTCACGTATGTCGCTCAACTTGAGCATGAGGTTCTGCTGCTTATCATCCGGACCGATCGCTTTCGTGACGATGGCGTTGAACTTCTCCCCTCGGTCAGAAAGTAAACTCCAGAAACATTTTTTCGTTCACCGAGTTACAGGGATTTCCCTTGTAAAGGAGGAAAGACCGGTTTTTCAGGTCGATGAATGCTGTACCGAGTGTGACTCCCCGGACTTCCTCCGTGGGGTGCCGGCAGGGTGAATACGGTGCCCTCTGATGAGAGGACAGGATGGTGAACATGTCCGTCGGCAGCGCCTTCCCGGGATCCAGCCTGTTCAGTTCATTTTGAATGACTTCAAATCTGGACAGGGATGAGGTGCTTATGTATGTATCATTTTCCTGCCAGGAGTCCCGGGTGTCCTCGAAGAGCAGATGATTGGTGTGGACATACATCCCTCCCGGCTTTTTTACCCGGGAAGCGCCAGGGACTGTTTCGATCGAGAAGTATGTTTGATCGATGAGACTGCCGATGTTGTGGTGGTAAGGATAAGCCCGCGGTGCCATGGTGGCGATGTCGATTGCTTCCTTTGTGTCTTTTGCCTCCAGGATGGCCCTCCCGATGACGTACCGGGGAATGCCGATTTCACTCTGTACGCTCCCGATGTAATTGGTTGTTTGGAACACACCTCTGTCATTCAATGAAGGGCCGTTGCCCGTGATGATCCCTGGATAGACCATGGACATGAAACTGACTCCGGAAGGCGTCTTTACTCTGACCACGAACATGAGATCCCGATAAGCGGCATGGCCGTCCTCGTTATGAAACAGGCACCGGTAATTGTTGTTTCCCAGAAAAATGCTCGAGCAGCCCGGGGTTTCAGTCTCGAGAACGGAAAGCTCGGATTTTATCGACATTGCCCACATACTGTCGAAGGCGATCCCGGCGCCCTCCGCTATTCCCCGAATCTCCTGCAGGATTTGGGGAAAGTGCCTTCCGGTGAGGTCGAGAAGTTTGTCCGAGACGGATCTACCTTTTTTCGACCGGAGGGTCGTTACGAGTCCCGCGTGCCA
>CAZZKG010000010.1:0-87284 GCA_964654825.1 uncultured Gemmatimonadota bacterium
TGCAGTGCTTCGAAAGCTCCCGGGATCACCCCCGGCGCGGATTCGCCGCCCGGTACCTGTCAGCGCCGTCGGCCGCTCTAATCATCGTGAATCTCCCGTACTACGCACTCCTGTTCCTTGCTCTCCCGTCCCTCATCCTCGATCGAAATTCGAGGAACGCCGGTATACGGTTTCTGCTCATTGCCGCACTCCTCTTCTGGATCACCGTGCACCTCGCTTTTTTCGGGTCAAACAGGTTTCATGCGCCCGTAATGGTCGTCCTTACACTCTTCGGGGCCAGAAGTCTCACCTCCATGCCTCAGGTAGTCTCCGGGGCTTCCAGGTCGAGGATGGTTCTTCTCTTCGGACTCATTATTCTGTTCTCGTTTCTCTGGATCGGTGAGTGGCTCGGCCTACTCATTTCCCTGTAAGCAGATCGTCGATAATCGGCCCAAATTCTCTGCGAAGGCATGGAATTTGCTATTTAAACGCTGATGACATGAGGGATTCTCTCCTCGATCAGGAGAGAGAGTTACCTTCACCGAGAGGTCTCGTCCAGTCGAGGGAACAGTGATATGTTTGATAAATTCAATGCCATCTCGCGATTCAAATTCCGGCTCCTCATCGCACTCTTCGCCGTCATCCTGTTTTTCAGTGTCATCATCGCATCATACGGTATTTACCGTAAATCGGTCTCGCTCGTGCTGGAGGATACGTTTAACGAGGACAACATGATAGCCCTGTCCGCCGCTCACCGGATGGAGCGGTTAATCGATGATATCATCGGTCAACTGGATTTGCTTGCCGGTCTCCCGGAGGTGCGGGCCGGCCGTGATCTCGAAACCTCCACTGTATTCCGCAGCTCCTACGGCATGCTGAAATCATACGTGTCCTCTCTGGGCCGGGTAGACGCATCAGGGGTTGTTGTAGCAGGGTACCGGGGGGATTACCAGCTGCTTGAGGCGGGATATTACAAAAACTTCGGTGATGTGACCCGCCGTAGCTCCCAAGAAGAGGGGCCCTTCATCTCGAAAACCCGGGTCGGGGAAAACGGTGAGCGGAGGATTTTCATCACCTGCCCTGTCAAACGGCCGGATGAGAGCGGACATCCTTCCCCTGCCGGTTTTCTAGTAGTCGAGCTGGATCCTCAAATTATTGGGCTTGTCTTCTCGAACGTTCCACTGGCAGATAAGGATGTGCATTTTGTCGTCGTCGACCTTGATGGTGAAGTTCTATACGCGTCCAACAATAGAGAAATGGAAGGCAGGAATATCCTCGTCAACGGGGGAGAGTGTGTGGAATGCCACTACGACAATTCCGAAATAGCGGATATCGTGCGTGCCGGCGGCGGCGGCATGTTCGTAGAGGAGCATCAGAACAACGGGCAGATCGCTTCTTATGTGAGCATGCGGGGAGACAGTCCGGGATGGCTGATCGGAGTGTACTCTGATTACAGCCATGTTACCGATTCAGTGCGGTCTATCTCGTGGTATGCGATAATGATTGCGATGGTGGGTGTGGTGATCCTTCTGCCCGGCACCTACCTCATTCTCGCACTCGTGAAGAAGAGGGATGAGGCGGAGGAGAGGGCTAAGTATCTGGAAAAAGAGAAGAAGCTCCTTGAAAAGATACGCGAAGCCGACAGGGAGATAAACGAGCACAACCGGGAGCTGAGACTCCTCAACAAGCTCGCAGTAGAAGTCAACAATACACTGAAAATCGAGGAAGTGCTCCGTATTTCGCTCGAGAAGACAATCGAACTGACACAATTCGAGAGCGGCGGAATCTACCTGCATGATGAGGGCAGGCAGCAACTGCATCTCGATGGACAGTTGAACATGCCCGCCGATATCGCCGGAGCTATCGAATCCGTCCGGATAGGACAGGGCCTCACCGGAACGGTCGCCGAGACCCGTGAACCTGTTTTCTGTGAATCGGTATCGACGGATCCCAGAAGTGAGTTCAGGAAGCTGCAAGAACACGGATATCAGTCCTATACGGGGATTCCTCTCATCCATGGAACTAAACTGCTCGGTGTTATGGCGATGGTGACGACAGAGGAGATCCATCTCGACAAGAGAAAACAGACGCGGCTGGAGAGCATCGGAACGATCATCGGTATGGCTGTCGGCAACTGTCTGCTCTACCAGGAAGTCCAGCACATAGCCGAAGAGATGAGTATCCTGTACGATGTGGGGAGGGAACTCACCAGCACGATCGAGAAACCGAAGCTCGGGCGGATGGTGATAGAGACGTTGAAGGGGAGGCTCAACTACCCCGCCTGTACACTGCTGCTGTATGACCGGGAGGAGAACAGCCTACATGTCGAGGTCACCAGTTACGAGATGAGCAGAAATGTCCGCGGGAAGAACTTTCCGCTGGATCAGGAAAGCGTGACAGGATGGGTGGCTGAGACGAAGGAAGCTCGATATGTCCCTGATGTCTCACGGGAGAAGATGTATGTGAAAGGGAGGGAAGAGGCCAGATCGGAACTCGCCCTTCCGCTTCTGTTCGGAGACGATCTTCTGGGTGTCCTCGATTTCGAGAAGGACGAGGTAAACGGTTTTTCCGAAGAAGAGATCAGGTTTCTTTCTCTTTTTGCCAATCAGCTCTCGGTGGCACTGTACAACGTCAATATGTTCGAAGAGACCCTCAGAATGAACGAGGAACTCAACAAGATGTCCGAGCGTAAATCTGAATTCGTATCCCTGGTTTCTCACGAGCTGCGAACACCTCTCACGGCCATCAAGAGCTCCATCGACATCATCCTGCTCAGGATGCAGGAAAATCTGGACGAAAATGTCAGTTACTTCCTCAAGATAGCGAAGGCCAATGTGGACAGGCTCAGCAACATGATCGACAACATCCTGGACATTTCGAGGATCGAATCCGGACGAATGCAGTTTTCACTGCGGTCGCTGAACGTGAAAGACTCCGCGACTAAAGCGATCAACAATGTAACTCCCCTCGCTGTGCAGAAAGGTCTGCAGCTCGAGAACAAAATCACGGATGACCTTCCCCAAATCTATGCAGACAGCGGCAAGGTGGAGCAGGTGTTTACGAATCTGATAGGGAACGCGATCAAATTCACGCCGAAAGGCGGCCTGATCCAGGTAGAGGCAGCCACGAGAAATCTGGATGAACTCACTGAAGATCAGGTAGAGACAGTGAGTAATGGTCACCGGGAGTTTGTGCTGGTGACGGTGAGGGATACCGGTCCCGGAATACCTGAAAGCGAACAGAAAGAGATTTTCAAACGGTTCAGGCGTATAGAGAAGGGTGGCGGAAAAGGGACAGGTCTCGGGCTCGCCATCTCGAAGTACCTCGTGGATTCGCATGGCGGTGGGATCTGGGTGCTGAGTGAACCGGGTAAAGGGAGCAGTTTTCAGTTTCTCCTCCCTCTTTACCAGGGAGAGGATGAACACAACGACAGCCAGCCGGTCTGTACCGAGTGAATAAATTTCGAATTTGTGGCTGGTGTCCCTCTTGATTGATCGGGAAAAATTCATATCTTCTTTCCTGTCGACACTCTTTATTCTATCCAAAGGTGAACATCATGGATGAATTCCGAAGAAGAAGTATTGTAAAGGCGATCTGCTGGAGGGTTATCGCAACCTGTACCACCATGAGTATCGTATACATTTTTACCCGGGAGATGGTTCTCTCCCTCGAGGTCGGGTTCCTTGAAGTCATTTCGAAGATGATCTTCTACTATCTGCATGAACGTGGCTGGGCTGCTATCTCATGGGGAAAATTGAAGCATCCCCTGTCCTCTCTCCCGATCAACAAAGAGCTCACCCCCGAGGATATGGATGTCATCCGTGAGAGGCTGAAGCAGCTCGGATATCTCTGAGAACCGATCTCGACTGTCCTGTCGGTGAGCCGCTGATCCCGAGTACATCCCTTTATCTTTTTAGCACCTTATTCCCGTTCTTTTCTCCCGACCTGCGGGAGGTGTCCTTCATAGAGGTCCCTAACATTGACAACTTTCCGGGAATGTAATATAGTGAGAACCATGGTGGCCCTGTTCACCTATATGTAACCACAGTATCACTATCTCCCGGGGGCTGGATTGCAAAACTCGATTATCACACTGCTTACAGATTTCGGTGAGAGAGATTTCTTCGTCGGAGCAATGAAGGGGGTCATACTGGCGATAAACCGGGATGCCCGGCTCATAGACATCTCACATGAGGTCCCGCCCCACCAGGTGGGTGAAGCGGCCTTCGTCCTGAAAGGTGCGTATCCCCATTTCCCTCCCGGGACAATCCACGTCGCGGTTGTTGACCCTGGGGTAGGTGGAGAGCGGAGATCGATCCTGGTGGATTCCGGCACACATCTGTTTGTCGGGCCTGATAACGGTATTTTAACCTGGGTGTTTCGAGAGCGGCCCTGCCGGGTATTCGAGCTCACCGTTGAACAGTACTTTCTCCCCGAGGTGAGTAATACATTCCACGGCAGAGATGTCTTCGCTCCCGTCGCAGGACACCTGTCTCTGGGGACACAAAGGACAGAGGACTTCGGTCGTCCGATCGAAGATCCCGTATCCCTTTCTTTCCCTGAACCCGTCCTCGATCCGGGCACAATTACCGGTGAAGTGATCCACATAGACAGGTTCGGGAATCTCATTACGAATGTGCCGAAGATCATGATGAAGGGGCGGGTGAAACCCGATGAGGTAATCATAGAGATCGGCAATACCGTCATCGAAGGCATATCGAAGAGTTATTCTCAGAAGGAATCCGGGGAGCTGCTCTCCGTCATAGGTGGGACCGGCTTCCTGGAAGTGTCTGTGAATATGGGGAACGCGCAACAGACCACAGGTGTCAGGGTTGGAGATAAAATCATCATCTCACTCCCGTGATTGGTGACTCCGTCAATGGGCAAAAGCGTCAGTAAAGCGATAATTCCGGCGGCAGGACTGGGGACCAGGCTTCTTCCGCTCACGAGGTCCGTTCCCAAGGAACTCCTCCCTGTCGGGAGTTTTCCCATGATCCACCGGTGTGTGGAGGAAGCCGCGCTCTCCGGTATCAGGGAAATCATCATTGTGATCAGAGAGGGGAAAGAGAGCATCAGACATTACTTCCTCGATGAATTCGATGGTGATATCACGCCCGGACACCCGCTCGAACAGCTGAAGAGATTATCGGAACACATCGACTTCACTTTTGTATATCAGAAAAGCCCGAGGGGACCCGGGGACGCCTTGCGCAAGGCGGGACACCTGCTCCAGGATCGCCCTTTCGCCCTGATGTATCCGGACGACGTCTTTATCGGCCGTACTCCGGCTCTCAAACAACTGGTAGACGTGTTCGAGGTTTCAGGTGAGATGGTGACGGGCCTCATAAAACTTGATAATGCCGCTGAGTGCCGGTTCGGTAACTGCGGCAGAGTGGATATCGAGCCTGTCTCTCCCGGCCCGGAAGAGACAGGTGGAGTATACAAAATCCGTAAGCTCTACGACAAAGAACGCGGCCTCTTCACAGTGAAAGAGCAGGGCGAGATACGGTGGACGGGCAGACATGTTCTGGAACCATCGTTCCTCGAACATCTGGAGAGACTGGACAGGGGGGAAGGTGAACTCGACGACGTGGGGGCTTTCCAGGGTCTCATCGGTGACGGAAGCATGCTCGGGAAGCTGATCGAGAGCGAAGTGTTCGATGTCGGGAATATGAAGGGCTACCTGCACGCACATATGCGTCTTGCCGCTCTGACGCATGATGGTTATTTTACCAGGGATACGGTCTTGTAACGGGAGGGCTCGCGTGGAAATCGTGCTTCTTGGTACCGGGTCATCTATACCGCACCCCGAGATGGCATCACCGGGATGCTGCGTGAGGATTCCGGGTGCCGTTCTCCTCTTCGATATAGGCTCCGGGAATCTCAAGAGACTGGCGGAGGCGGGCATCTCCTACCTCGATATAAACTGCGTATTCCTGACTCATTTTCATCCTGACCACACCGGCGATCTGGTGCCTCTCCTCTTCGCGTTCAGGAACCCGTATCATCCACGTGAAACAGGTTTCAAGATATGCGGTCCTCCGGGATTGGTGGATTTTTACAGGGGGTTGTGCGGTGCTTATGGGACGCATGTTGAAGCGCTCGACTATGATCTCGAAATCAAAGAAATGGGGGGAGTGTACGAAACGGACTCCTTCCGGGTTTTGAGTTTGCATGTCCCCCACACCGGGGCCAGTCTCGCCTTCCGAATCGAATCGGCGGGGAGAAACTTCGTAGTGAGCGGCGACACGGGATATTCGGAAGAACTCGTCGAATTCTCCCGGGGGGCCGATGCCGTGCTGTACGAGTGCTCCTTTCCGGGTGACAGTGCGGTCACCGGTCATCTCACTCCCACCCTCGCAGCGCGGATGGCCGAAGAAGCGGGTGTCGGGAAACTCGTGCTCACACACTTCTATCCCGTGTTCGACGGATATGATATCACCGGGGAGTGCCGTAAAGTTTTCGGTGGCACAATCGTTTTGGGGAGGGATTTACTCACATTTCAGCTCGACTGAAAGGAGAACGGCGGGGTGGTGGAAAAACCCGGGTACACTCTGAAGGAGAGCAGGGAGATATACAGCGGCAGGATCTTTTCCGTCAGGATGGACAGACTTCATTTCGACGACGGGAAGGAAGTCACCATGGAGGTGGTGAGGCACGGCGGTGCCGCCGCCGTTGTTCCGGTGAGGGGAGACGGCCGCCTTGTCCTTATCAGGCAGTTCAGGTACACGGTTGACAGTTACATCTGGGAGGTACCGGCGGGGAAGTTCGATGCCGGAGAAGAGAGTGACGCATGCGCGGCGAGGGAACTCGAAGAAGAAACAGGGTATCGTGCCGGCAGGATCGAAAAGATCGGTTCCATCCTCACCACGCCGGGGTTTTCGGATGAAAGGATCGACCTCTTCATTGCTTCTGATCTTCAGAAAACAAAAAGAAACCTCGAGCCCGATGAGTTCATCGATGTGGTCGATGTGACGATTGACGAAGCTCTCGACAAAATTGAGCACGGCGAAATTGAGGATTCCAAGACTGTCATCGCGCTTTACCTTGCGGCAATGAAGATGAAACCCGGCCGGAACGGTGATCAAACCTGCCGGTATTCAGCAAAGGATGGCGTTGGAGAGTGAAGTCCAAACCGGCGGAGAACTACCTGGTTGTTCTCGTGACTGCTTCTTCTCTCGAGGAGGCGCGGCAGATTGCGAGGGTTCTTGTCGAAAAGAGGCTCTGTGCCTGTGTCAACATCATCGATGGGATTAGTTCCACATACAGGTGGAAGAGGGAGATTCAGGAAGAGACGGAGTGTCTGCTCCTCTGTAAAGCTGTCGAAGGTGACTTCGACAGTATAGAAGCGTGTGTGAAGGGCCTGCACAGCTACACGGTTCCAGAGGTAATCGCGGTTCCTCTGGTCAGGGGTTCCCGGGAATACCTCAACTGGGTGTCCGAAGAAACTGACAGGGGTACGGGGGAAGAGTCATGAGAAAAATTGCGATCGTGAACCAGAAGGGCGGCACGGGTAAAACCACGACGACGGGCAACCTGTCAGCCGGATTGGCGCTGAAAGGCAGGAAAGTACTCATGCTCGACCTCGATGTGCAGGGTAATCTGGGTATCTGGTTCAACATTTCGTCAGGGAGATCGCTCTGCGATGTGGTGATCGACAACATGCCGGTCGAAGCCTGTATCAGGAAGGTGCGGGACAATCTCTACCTTCTTCCCGGCGGCTCCGGGCTTGTCGAACTCGAGCCGTTATTCCTCAATTCCCGTATCAGTCACTCCCTCATCGAATCCAAGCTCGAGGGCCTCCAGGATTACGATTACATTCTCATGGACTGCGCTCCATCGTGGAACCTCCTCAATCAGGATGCAATGCTCCTTGCAGAAGAGATGTTCATTCCGACTTCGATGGAATACCTTGCGATGGTCGGAATTCGCCAGATCGTGAAGAATATCGTGAATTTCAGGAAAAGTTATGGTAAGTCGTTGCGGGTATCTCTGGTCGTACCTACATTCTATAACGCAAGACAGCGTAAGGACCGGGAAGTCATGCAGAGTTTGAAGACGCACTTTCAGAACAGAGTATCGATTCCAATCAGGACAAATGTAAAGCTTTCAGAGGCCATCAGTTATCACAAGAGTATTTTCGAGTACGACGACACATGCAATGGGGCTGTTGATTATAGGGAGTTAGTCGAGAGGGTTGATAATGGTTAAAAAGAAAAAAGCTGTTGGAAGCGATCCGCTTCGTGAGATCGACCTCCTCATCCGTGACCTGTCCGAACCTTCCGGCGGAGATCCACGGTTCAAGCTCGATGATAACCGTGAGGAGAAGAAGTCGGAGAGTGTGCGGCCGGGGTCGAACGCAGGAACAGGTGGCAGAGGTGATGAGCTGCATGGGGCTAAGCAGGGTGAGAGAAAACAGGTGATCCCATCTGCTGAGAAGGCCGAAGATCACTACCGGAAGGGAGTTCAGTTCATAAATGAACGCAACTTCCAGCAGGCGATCGAGGAGTATCGAAAAGTAATGCAGCTCGCACCTGACAATGTGAAGGCAAGAAACAATCTCGGATATGCATATGACAAGCTCGGTGAGTACGACCTCGCGATCAACGAGTACTTGACTGCCCTGGAAATGGATCCGGAAAATGTTCAGATCCGGTGCAACCTTGGTGCCGTGTACGGCGCGAAAGGCATGTACGAAAAAGCCGAACAGGAGTTGAAAAAGGCGATCAGCAAAGAACCGAAAAACGCCCAGGCTCATTGCAATCTCGGGATAGTCTATTGCAAAAAGGGCCTGTATGAAGAGGCGGTTGAAGTTCTCAAAAAGGCACTCGAATTCAAACCGGATTTTGTAAGTGTCTACTACTATCTGGGTGAAGCGTACAATCAGCTCGATATGCTGGATGAGGCAATATTCGCCTTCGAAAAAATCATCCAGTCTCAACCTGAACACGCAAAAGCTTTTTACCATCTAGGGATCATCCATGACAAAAAGGGTATGAGCGATCAGGCATCCCTCATGTATCGAAAAGCGAGAGAACTTTCAGCGAGAAAATAACCTGCCTACCGGGGAGGCGAATGAGGATCTTAATCGTTGGCAACGGTGGTAGGGAGCACACCCTCCTGTGGAAATTGCACCGGGACGAGCCCGGCGCAGAATTCACCATGACCCTCGGCAACGGGGGGACAGGAAGTCTGGCCCGATCAATCGGGGTGAAGCCTACAGATGTGGAAGGTGTCCTCGAGTTTTCCAGGACAGAGGGCATCGATCTCGTCGTTGTCGGGCCGGAACAGCCACTCGAGCTTGGTCTGACGGACATGTTAAGCTCTGCCGGCATCCCCGCATTCGGTCCATCGGGTCGGGCCGCAAAGATCGAGACGAGCAAGTCGTTTGCAAAGACGCTGATGAAAAAATACGGTATCCCAACTGCTGCATTCAAGATTTTCTCGTCATACGAGGATGCCGTTGCCTATGTGAGACGGACCGACAAATCTCTCGTCGTGAAGGCGAGCGGCCTGGCTGCAGGTAAGGGCGCAATCGTCTGTAATACTCCAGATGATGCGCTCGAAGCGCTGGAGATGGTTATGGTGCAGAGGGCCTTTGGAGATGCCGGAGACGAGGTTGTGATCGAAGAGAGGCTTGAAGGTGAAGAACTTTCCTTCTTCGTACTTACCGATGGTGAGCGTGCACTCCCTCTTCCTCCCTCACAGGATCACAAGAGAGCGTTCGACGGCGACAGGGGGCTCAACACCGGAGGGATGGGGGCTTATGCGCCCGTCTCGATTGCCACACCGACCTTGAGAAACCACATCATGGCTGAAATCATCCTGCCCACCATCCATGCCATGCGTGATGAGGGATATCCGTACCGCGGGGTGCTCTACTGTGGTCTCATGATAACCGAGACCGGGCCGAAAGTTATCGAATTCAATGCCAGGTTCGGTGATCCCGAAGCCCAGGTCAATCTGCCGCTATTGTCTTCGAACCTCGTACAGCTCATGATGGAGATCTCCGAAGGCAGGCTGACGACCGCCGAGCTGAGTCTCGAGGATGCGTACGGCGTGTGTGTCGTGATGGCATCAGGCGGCTATCCCGGTTCATACGAGAAGGGTAAGAAAATTCACATACCGGTCGGCATCGAGTCGGATCAATTGATGCTTTTTCATGCGGGTACATCACTTGTGGAGGGCACTCTGCTGACATCCGGTGGCAGGGTGCTGGGGGTGACAGCGCTCGGACGGACCATCGGTGAGGCAAGGGATCGGTGTTACACGGCTGTCGAGCAGATTTCCTTCGATGGATGTCACTATCGCAGCGATATCGCCGGCAGGGAAGTGGCACGAGTGAATAAATAGAATAAATAGGGACAGTCACCGTTTTTATAAAATAAGGGACAGTCACTATTTTTTTAACAGAATTAATAATGGTAACAAAAATGGTGACGGTAAATGGTGACTGTCCCTATTTATTCTATTTATTCAACGGACTCTTGGGGCGGGACACTGTGGAGCGGTATCTGCTGCCGGTGTCCGCACGAGAATGTAACCATCCCCGGGTGCTATCCTGAGCGTGTCGCAAAGCACACTACCGTTGTTGTGAAGGGGATCCTGGAACCCCTCGATTCTCCTGTATGTGTTCTTCCCGAGACCTTCGACAAGCACGGTGCCCTCGGTCGGATTCACGAGCACCGTTCCGTTTTCGAAGTTCCTCCTCCACACGGTCGAGTTCACGATCTCTATTTCATCCTCCTCGAGGATCCAATTGGCTGACCTGAGTATGTCGGCCAGCCTGAGCCCGTTGTCATCCGCGTCGAAGGCATCACCGAGGGGTCTGCCGAGATATCCCGTGTGATCTGCCGAGTGCTGGACAACCGTGGCCCCTGTTTCGTGTGATTTTCTGAGATCGTATTTGTTTCTCCTCGGAAATCCCCGGCGGCAGTCCATGAAATGGGTTTCATCTTTCGAACCATAGTATATCTGTTCACCCTCGATTTCCAGTATTCCGCTGTGCTGAAAACCGGCGGTCGATCGAACCGGTAAAATGTTCTGCATCCTGTCGATATCGGCGGAGAGGATTGTACTTCGCCCATCAGCACGGCCATCCGGCCGGACCGAATATTCATCATACCACAGAGTTTCTTCATGGCGCCGTCTGCCGAAATCACCGCTGTAGTAATTGTTCGTCATTAGAGTGGCGCAGAGTGTGAATCTCATGTCCCGGTATCTGGTGGGATCTGTATCTTTGATTTTTCCGTTCACGATGCTCACGCGGGGGGTTCTCATGTCTTCCGTGTACAACCGGGGGGTTGAGCAGATTGAGTGTATGTTCTCGGAGCCTGTCTTTGAGAAGCTTTCGTAAAAACAGCCGTTCAGGTTCTCGACAGCATCTCTGTACTGTCCATTTCCGACTATTATCACATCCTGCCTGAGTGCGATCGTGTTTTCGAGTAGAGAGAGCATACCGTCAGCCCAGAGATGTGAAAAGATCGGTTCATTCCCGTTTTCCTCCAGGTCGAGTTCGGGGATTCCGTTCCTGTCGGCATCCTTCCTGTCCCTGAACATCCAGGCAAGGTTGTCACTGAAAGAGTCGTAGAATATACCATCCCAGTATCCGTACGGTGAGAGATGGTCCCGGATCACATGTTCTGCAAGAAACTCGTTTGCCTTTCTCTCCTCGGGATGTTTCCCGCCGGCAGCTTCGGTGTTAGTCATATTGATGAGCATTCTCCAGGGTTTTGAAGGATTGTACAGGTAATTACCTTCATAATCACGGAGCCACCAATCGTACTTGTCGCAAGCCTCTTCCATCTTTCCCGGAGGTTCTTCGGTGACATCCGTCTCGATGGATGAAATGTATATTAGGAATGTGATCCCGGGATTTCTGCGTTTTATAGATCGCAACATGTCTCTCTGCTCCTGGGTGTTGTCGAGAGCGTAGTGGAGGACGAGGATGTTCCATCGTGACAGAATATCCGCTTCACTCTCCGTTATGCTCTTCGCCAGATACACATTCGCGAGTCGGGGAAACGGGGCCTGTTCCCAGCCCGGGGAATTCGTGTACCAGCTAAAGAGGAGCAGACCCGAGATGATCACCGCTGCCGTATATCTTTTCAGGGGCATTGAAATTCTCCCGGATTGTAACCAGCTGTCGATCCTGTGCACCTGTTCAAGAACCACGAATGGTTCTGTTTGTAAATACGGTTATTAATCTTCATGAGCAAAAAAAATGCCATGCTCATTTTCGTGTTCTCCTGTCTGTGGCATGGTGTCATGGAGAGATTCTGAGATCGGGGTCGTGGAGATGGTCCAGGCGGGGAGATGGTCAACGATGGCCGCGAGCTGCACGTGTTCGGCGATTGGTGAGGAAGAAGAATGTCACGGAGGATAATGGATTATTCAGATATGACGAGCACACCGGTACCGGTGATCCTGTCCTGTTTGAGAAGATACAGTGCCCGGTTGGCTTCCTCCAGATCGAACTCCTGGACACGAGGTCGGATCGGTATTTTTGCGGCCTCGTTAAGAAGCTCTTCGCCGTCCGTTCTCGTGTTTGCGGTCACACTCCTCAAATTCTTCTCATAAAAAAGATGATCGTCGTATTGCATCCTCGGAATGTC
Source organism: uncultured Gemmatimonadota bacterium (assembly GCA_964654825.1). Taxonomy (GTDB): domain Bacteria; phylum Gemmatimonadota; class CAZMKB01; order CAZMKB01; family CAZMKB01; genus CAZZKG01. The sequence goes on from CAZZKG010000010.1 coordinate 12,594, forward strand.
AGTCATGTAAATTCCTGCAAGTGCAAGGGTCCCGCCCTTGTCGAGTGATTGAAGCGCTGCGGGGACAAGGTCTCCTACCGGGGCAAAGATGATCGCGCTGTCGACCTGCACGGGGATGCGGTCTAGGGCTCCGCCCACCCAGGTTGCGCCGAGTTGACGGGCCAGCTCCTGGTGTGATTTACCTCTCGTTGAGACATACAGCTCACACCCCCGGTTGACTGCGATCTGGGCGGTGATGTGAGCTGAAGATCCGAAGCCGAAGATACCGAGCCTGCCGCCCGGTTTTATTTCGCTTCTCTCCAGAGCCCTGTAGCCGATTATCCCGGCGCACAGAAGCGGAGTGGCTGCTTTGTCATCGAAGACATCAGGGATCGCATACGCGAAATCCTCCGGAACGATCGCGTATTCTGCAAATCCTCCGTCTTCGTAATATCCCGTGTAGAGGGAGCTCTCACAGAGATTTTCATTCCCCTCCCGGCAATATTTGCATTCGCCGCAGGTGTACCGCAGCCACGCTATTCCCACCCGGTCATTTATTTTGAAGCGGGTGGCACTTTCACCGATTTTTTCCACGATTCCTACGATCTGGTGGCCGGGAGTGATCGGCGATTTTACAAGGGGGATCTCACCTTCGATGACGTGCAGATCCGTCCGGCATATACCGCAGGCCTTGACCTTGATGCGTATCTCGCTTTCACCCGGCTCCGGGGCATCAACTTCGGTAAAGGTGAGAGGGCTTTCTTCGATCGGACCGTTTTCGACCAGGGTCATCGCTCTCATTGGATTTCCTCTTTTCGAACTCTTCCTTATCTATTCCGATAGAAGAGTTAATATCATCCCAGGCTGAAAGCAAGAGGTTTCAACCATCCGTCAGGATGGAGATCGAAGTTCAGGTTTTGATGCCACTACGTTCATTTTTGCTTGAATTGTTTTCGTACTCCATGTAATATTCCGGGACAGGGGATATCGCGGATAGCCCGCCTGTCGCCCGGACTCGAAACGCAGGGAGGGGAGAGCGAGCGAAAGCGGGGAGTTTTTGAAAACAGATCCTGAACTGGTACAACAGTCTCTCCAGGGCAATGAGGGGGCTTTCTGTGAGCTCGTCGATCGCTATCGCGCAAGAATTTATACGTTTGTCCTCAGGATTGTGAAGAATCCTGAAGATGCCGGAGACGTCTCTCAGGAGGTTTTTGTACGGGTTTACCGTTCACTGAAATCCTACGATCAGTCAAGAAAATTCTCGAGCTGGCTCTTTAAGATAGCGCAGAATATGGCAATCGATAATCTCCGCACGCGCAGGAGCGACACATTTTCCCTGGACGCACCGGTGGAGACCGAGAAGGGGGAGTTCTCTTACCAGCTCCCTTCACGGGAAATCGAACCTGACAGAGCGCTGGAGAGTACAGAAGTTGCTGAGGCGCTGGATGTTGCTATTGCCGATCTCGAACCGGGATATCGATCAGTTATCATGCTCAGGCATGTCGAGGGGAAGAGCTATGAAGAAATAGCCGAAATTATGGAGCTCCCCCTCGGAACCGTGAAAACCTATATTTATCGTGCGAGGAGAATGCTCCGGGCGCATCTCAAGAACCTGCTCCCGGGACATGAAATTTGAAACTTATTCCACTGCTTTCCGTAGTTAGGGGTGAACCGAAAAACAGAAGAGGGTGCAATTCATGACGAAAGGGGCAACGCAATGAATAACGACAGGTTGTGGCTTCAGAATATCATCAGGTATGGATCGATTTTTCTGATTCCTCTCCTGTTTCTCTCCAGGCCTGTTCTGGGAGATGAAATATCCGAAGAATTCTCCCGGATCGTTCCCCTCGGCGAGGGTGGCAGGGTTGTCCTGGAGACGCTCGGGGGTTCCGTTGTTTTTTCAGGGACCGACGAAACGGATGTCGAGATCGAGGCCACCATTGTTGTCAAAGCGAAAAATGAGGAACGTGGGCGGGAAATCCTCTCGGACATGAGAATAGATGTTGATGGGGGCGCGAACAAGGTGAAAATAGAGACCATCTATCCGAAGAAAGAGGGAGGATTTTTTGCGAAAATCTTCGGGAGCTGCTGTTACAAGGACGTTCGCGTCAATTACCGGTTGAAAGTGCCGAGAAACATCGATCTCTCTATCGATGGTACCAGCACGGATATCGTGGGGGATGACGTTGAGGGGCGGGTTAAGTGCGATATTACGAGCGGGGATGTCGACTTGCAGCGTATCGGAGGCTCGGTGTATGTCGATGGCACGAGTGGTAATGTGAAGGTTGTTGACATCGGGGGAGATCTCGTGGTCGACAACACGAGCGGAGAGGTCAGAGGGTCAGGTGTCGCGGGTGATGTTGAGATCGACAACACGAGCGGTACGGTAAACCTTCAAGATCTCGGAGAAGATTTCTACCTCGATGGTACGAGTTGTGATGTGAACCTCGAGCATGTCACCGGGGATGTCGAGACAGATGTCACCTCGGGAGGTGTGAAAATAATCGGTCTCGGCGGAGGCATCCTCCACGATGGTACGAGCGGGGATGTCGAGGTCCACTTTGCGGAAAAGCTCCTGAACAGTTGTAATATCGGTACCACGAGCGGGGATGTTTCGATTACCGTGGCTGAAGAATCGGGGATGAATATCGTTCTCAACACGGCGAGTGGCGCAATCAGTGCGCGGCTGCCATCAATGGAAATAGTCGAGTTGTCGAGAGACAACCTGAATGCACGCGTGATGGGTGGTGGAGTCGAGGTAAGGGTCGAGACGACGAGCGGGGACATCCACATCGGATTGCGATAACACACTTCCCGTGGCGGGTTCTGTTTCAGAGGACGAAAGAGGTAACATACCATGAGTGGCTGTGAGCGATATCTGGAAATGATCGAAGAACACATCGACGGGATGCTGAATCCGGCCGGCCGGAGGGATCTTCTCGCCCATATGGAAGAGTGCCCGACCTGCAGAGCCGAGTTTCGGGCCGGGAAGGCGCTCGTCGAGAGGCTGGAATCGCTCGAAATCATCGATCCGGGTGACGAATTCACTCAGACGATCATGGCACGACTCTTCGCCCCCGAACTTCAGAATCAGGGTGTCCTGCAGAAGATTCATAGGACCATCGATTCGATCATCCTCAGGCACCGACGACTCGCCTGGTCACCTCTGGTTTTCGTATCGCTCCTCGCGGCTGTCGTGATTCCTTCCTTGCTGAAGACCGGGGTGCTGGGAGCGTTAAAAACCGGTTCGGATGTCGTGACGTTCCTGGTAAACCCCCTTGCCAGTATGCTCACCTCCCTTGATCACGTCGTAGAATTTGCAGGCCCTTTTCTCAGGGCCATATATCTTGTGCTCGGGGTCTTCGCGAGGTTTCTCTTCACCCTGGCGGGTACCCAGCAGATCTCTTTCGTACTCATCGGCTCGGTTATCGTTGTAATGACTGCAGGTATCTTGATGTTTTTCCGTATTACACTGGCCAAGAGGAGGATGTATTATGCTGAACTCAGGGTATAGAAGGCTCCTGTTACCTTTGTCGCTTGCCTTCGTGATCCCCATCCTCTATCTGGGCTGTCAGATAGATGTTGGATATGCCCGGACGGAAGATGAGCAAACTCGGGATGAGCAACCTGACGCTCAAAATGAATCCGATAAGGTTGTTGAAGTGAGGATCGGCGGCGGGAAGATCATTGTAGACGGGGATACCCTCTCCGACAAGGAGTTCGATAGAAGAATTGTCGGGGACGTCGAAATCATCTCAGAAGACACTGGCGATGTCGATGAGGAACTGGAAGGGATCGGAGTTTCGAGAAAGAGTGGGGATGTCGTCAGGTTCGGCGAGAAGATAAAAGTGAAAGAAGGGGAGAAGGTGCGTGGGAGTGTGGTGTCGATCGGCGGTGACGTCGTCGTCCGCGGCGTTGTCACGGAGGATGCAGTCGCGATCGGTGGGGATGTGTATATCACTTCGACCGGTGATGTACAGGGCAGTGCGGTTGCTGTTGGAGGCACCGTCAGGAGGGAACCCGGCGGAAGGATCGGGCAGGATGAAGTGAGTCTTGGTCCCGGATGGTTTCCACCGATGGTCTTTCTCAAGCCCAATATCATGCACGGGGCGAATTTCCGTTCTCCATTCATGCTCGGGGCGTTCGGAAAGACCATCATGAAAGTGTTCTGGCTGGGACTGGTGATCATGATCGGCATGGGTATTGTTCTCCTCTTCCCGAAACAGCTTAAAAATGTGGAAGATCGGATCAGGACAGCCCCGGGGAAATCCGGGCTTGTGGGTTTCGTTACTCAGATCCTCCTGGTCCCGCTTCTCGTCTTTGCCATTGTCCTGCTCTGTATCACGATTGTCGGGATACCGCTGATCATTTTCGTAGTGCCACTGTATGTTTTCGCCGTGATCGCCGCATTTTTCTTCGGTTATATCGGCATCGCCAGCATCGTCGCGAAACTCGTTGAGTCAAGGGCCGGCCTCGATATGGAGAGCCCCTATGCCCGGGTCGCACTCGGTGTCCTCATCCTTATGATCACCGGGCTGGTCGCAACTGTTCTCGGGTTCGGAGGGGGACCGCTTCACTTCATCGCCATAATGCTCGGGTTGGTGAGCTGGATGATACTCTATCTTGCAGCGACGATAGGGCTGGGTGCCGTTGTCATGACCCGATTCGGCTCGAGGAGCAACGGCCCACCGACACTGACAGGGACCCCTGTAAAGCCGGATTCCCCGACCGGGACGACCCCGGTGAGCGAGCCCGCAGGTACCGAACCGTCTGAACCAGCGGACGCATAGGGTGTAAATTTTAAGCAGTAACCCCCAAGACCCGCTTTCGGTCAGGCCGGAGGCGGGTTTTTCTGTTCAGACATGTTTTCCGCAGACAGCAGGGAATCTCTTTCCCTCGACCTCGGGACTGAGAGGCCGGTGGGACATCTCTCTCGTTCCACCGAACGGCTGATTGGGTGAAAGGATACCCCGTTCACTCGACCTCGGAACTGACCGTTCTGAGCTCGTTTGGGAGCTTGTTCTGCTTTCTCTCGAGATTACCCTGTGGGAGTAGTCAAAATTCAGCATCCGGAACTCGCTGATAACGGGTCCCAGCCCCTCACACTCGTTCCCGGGGTACCCTTCCACCAATACTTCCCAGATGTTAGATCGTGTATCTACAACAACTTCATATTCGTACACGATGTGCCCCTGGGCTTTGCAATGAAATAGATACTCTGTCTGCCTCTCTCCGGTGAGTATGAGCGATGAGGAAGTTTTTCAGGGACCTTTATGATGATTCTTGACAAACAATGTCCTCTCTGCCATCATATAATAAGAATCAATACAGGTGGTCTGATGCTATGACCGGATCGAAGACAGACAATTGTTGCGGGGCTCCCGGTATGGGTGGGAGTAAGAATCAGGCGCTGGATCGGCGGCCGGTATGTGATGACGGAGGTTCGGGGGAGGACGTCCACTTGAAAAACGGCAGTGTGAGTACTCCAGCAGGGGAGATTCCCCGGGTACAAACCGAACTCACTATCCGTGATCACCTCGGCACGCTGTGTGTACGGGTGGGTATCGGACGGGGGAGCTATCGCGTAACCCCCGGCCTCTATGCCGTCAACTCGCCGGGGCAGGGTTCTCCTGTTTTTGTGACCGCCAATTATAAACTTAGTTTCGACCATCTCAGATCACAGCTTGCAGAGCGTGATGGGTGGATACTTGTTCTCGACACTTTCGGCATCAACGTATGGTGTGCTGCCGGCAAGGGTACCTTCGGGACCGATGAACTCATCCATCGTATCGGGGCGGTAAACCTTGCCGGTTTCGTCTCCCATCGCAATCTCATACTCCCCCAGCTCGGTGCGACGGGTGTGAGCGCTTTTCTGGTGAAGAAGCAGAGCGGCTGGCGCGTGGTGTATGGACCCGTACGAGCGGCCGATCTGCCCGCTTTTCTCGACGGGGGTCAGAAGGCTACACAAAAGATGCGCCGTGTAAGGTTCTCGCTCGTCGACCGGCTTATTCTGATCCCCGTTGAGCTGGTTACGGGCGCCAGGTATCTCATCCCTGCCGCGGTCTGCCTGCTGCTACTCGCGGGATTGGGGGCAGGCGGCTATTCCCTGTTTTGGGTGGAGACCACCGGCCTCAGGAGTGTGCTGCTGCTCCTTCTGGCATATCTAGCCGGGGTTGTCGTTGTCCCGGCTCTTCTGCCATGGATCCCGGGGCGGGCATTTTCACTGAAAGGCACCCTGGTGGGGCTGGTTGTAGCGGTGGTTCTTTTTGTCGAAAGCCGGTCCGGGACAGCTGTTTTCGACAACCGTGTGGAGGCTCTCGCCTGGCTGTTTCTCCTGCCGGCAGTGGTGAGCTTTGTCGCGATGAACTTTACCGGGGCATCGACGTATACGTCACTCTCAGGTGTCCGACGTGAAATGCGGTTTGCCGTTCCGGTACAGATAACCGCTGCCATACTCGGTCTCGTCCTGTGGTTCGCCGGGAGATACATTTAGCATCAGAAGGAGGACAAGATGTTAGGTCTTCGTTATCTCTCGGGTGTCGTCACGCTCGAGCTCGATGATCGAAAATGCACCGGTTGCCGGAAATGCGTCGAAGTCTGCCCTCACGCCGTCTTCGAGATCCGGAACAGAAAGGCCGGGATCGTCGATCTCGACGCCTGTATGGAGTGCGGAGCATGTGCTAAAAATTGTCCGGAAGGAGCCATAACGGTCGATTCCGGGGTGGGATGTGCAACCGGAATAATCGTTGGAGCACTGCGCGGGACCGAGCCGACCTGCGACTGTTCGAGTAGTTCGGACCAGGATAAGGGCTGCTGCTCATAGAGCCGGAGCTGTCGGATAAATCCAATTTTCATTCCTCAGAATCCGGTTACCAGGATGGATACGTGACACTCACTTGCCAGAAAATCGGGAAGCTGATTGTTTTCTCCTTTCTGTTTTTCCGGATCACCGGCTGCGCCGTTAATCCTGAAGGTACCCTCGAAGAATATCTTGACGCCGCTGTTTCCCGGGACACCGTCAGGGTGAGACAGCTGTCCTGTGAAGAAGAAATACCGCAACTGCTGAGCTGGCAAATAGTCTACCGCGCCCCGGCACAGGTAACCTCTCATCATTTTCTGGAAGAGATGGAGACGATCCGGGTCACGATCGACACTTTACAGAGCAGGTGTGACAGCCTGAAAAATTTTCTACTGGAGGATTGTGTTGATATCGAAGATGGACAGTTACGTGAATTTGTTACGGAACTGGAGAAAGTTACAGGTGCAACGGATCTCCAGGGAGAAACGGGGACATCTCCTGTTCAAACAATGGCAGGACATCTCAGGTTTCCGACAAGAAAAAGTGGATCATCCGACAGTGACGAGTATGAGTATCTGCTCCCGACCGGGGACTGGGTCGGTCCCCGTGAAGCGTTGTTGTTCTGCTGGGACGGGGGAGCTTTCACATATCACAATAACAGACAGATCGTTGATATTCTGACAATTCGCCTGTCGGGTCTTCAATTCATGAAAAGCGACCTCGAATGTGCTCTGGGCCGTTCCGTAAGCTTCGATGAGGATCCACTGATCGAAAAAGCGCAGTTTGTTCTGGATCTGACTTACGTAGGTGCGGCCCTGGGTAAGCTCGTAAAGAAGCAGAGAGCAGTTTTGTTGAGGGCCAACAAAGGAAGATGGGTGGTGACCGGCCTCGAGGAACTGTAGCCCCACGACGATCGCCTGCAATGATCGAAGAAAGTATCTCTCTTGCTATGAGACCACTCCCGCCACGGGTGCAATCCGCTGCATGAATCTCACCTTGACATCCACGAGTGGGTATGGTACAATCGAGTTTGGGAGGATCAAGAAATGACGAAGAAGCTGTCTTTTCTGTCCCTCGTCTTCTCCGTGTCCCTCGCATCGACGGGATATGCCGCCGTCATCCATGTTCCGGCCGATTGTGTGACCATCCAGAGAGGGATCGACATGGCCGCTTCAGGCGACACGGTTCTGGTCGCGGACGGCGTTTACTCAGGCCCCGGGAACAGGGACATCGATTTCTACGGCAAAGCCCTCCTCCTCGCGTCCGAGAACGGACCCGACAGCTGCGTCATCGAGTGCGGGGGGAGCGAATCCGATCCTCACCGGGGGTTTGTCTTCCACAACCTCGAAGATTCCTGTTCCATCGTGCGGGGCTTCACCATCACAGGCGGATGGACCGACTACAACGGCGGAGCAATACTCTGCGACGCCTCCTCGCCGACGATCGAGGACAATATCATCACGGGGAACGCGGCCGTCGGGGAACGAAGCAACGGGGGCGGTATCGCCGGGCGATACTTCACCTCACGGATATCGGGGAACACGATCATGAACAATATCTCTACCGAACTGGGCGGTGGTATGCATCTCACCCACTCGATGGTTCTCATCGAAGACAATCTCATCACCGGGAACACTTCAGGAGAGACTCACGGAGGCGGCGTCCACACGTCTTACTCGTCGCTCTCTGCGAGGAACAATACGGTCACGGAGAACTCGGGAGGCGGTATCCTCTGCCGCTGGAACACTTCGTCGATAATCTCCGGGAATGTGATCACGGGCAACTCGGGCGGTTCGGGAAGCGGTCTCTATACCCACGGAGATTCGGCGGTGGTCGTCGGAAACACCGTCACCGGGAACACGGGTGTGAAGGGAGCCGGAATCTACTGCAGGGTCGATTCTTCCTTCCGTATCGAGGCCAACAAGGTCACCGGTAACACCGCGAGCAGCCAGGGAGGAGGGATCTTCTGCTTTGGACCTCGCGGGGTAATGGCCGACAATATAATGAGTGGCAATTCCTCGGCGGGCGGCGGTGGTGGTCTCTACGCGGAAGGGAGTTCTCTCGCTGTCACAGGCAACCGGATAGAGGACAACACCTCTCAGGGAAACGGGGGAGGCGCATTGTTCGTGGTCGATGAATCCACCGTCGAAGAAAACACCATCACGGGAAACACGGCGGCGAGCGGCGGCGGCGTGTCGATCGGCGGCTACGGATACTCCGTAACCGGCAACACGATACGGGAAAACGCGGCGGGCTCGAACGGCGGGGGTGTGTCGGCCGACGGAGCTTCGTCGTCGATCAGCGAGAACACGATCTGTGAGAACACCGCCGGCTCCTCCGGCGGAGGCGTCTTCTGCGCGCAGTGGTCGTCGCTTCTGATCGAGGGAAACACCATCGTCCTGAATGAAGCCGGGGGATTGAACGGCGGCGGCGTGTCGTGTTTCGGAGGAGACACCGGGATCCTCGACAATCTCATCGCCGGAAACGGCGCCCTGTACGGCGGCGGGGGCGTCTTCTGCGGAGGAGCGACCACCGTCATCAGCGGCAACACGATCGTTCTCAATACCACGGAAAACAACGGGGGAGGAGTCGCATCACAGGGATATTCGGGAGACGTCATCCTGAGCCGAAACTCGATCATTTCGAACAAAAGCGGCCGGGGAGGCGGTTGTTTCCTGGGAGGGAGCAGCGCGATCGTCGACGGGGTCACTTTCAGCGGCAACCGGGCCGACTCGGGCGGCGCGATCGGATCGAGAGGGGCCTTCTCGGTCATCGTGACCGTGGAGAATTCCATCCTGTGGGGCGACACCGCCGCGACGGGCGCGGAGATCTTCACCGAGGAGGCGAGCACGATCACGGTGGAATACTCGGACGTCATGGGAGGCTGGGAGGGCGAGGGAAACATCGAGGGGGATCCGCTCTTCGTGAACGGGGGCCTGAAGGACTGCCGCCTCCTCTGGGGATCGCCGTGTATAGATACAGGTCATCCCGACTCGCTCGATGCCGACGGCACGAGGCGGGACATGGGTGCCCGCTCCTTCGACCAGAGTGATCACCTCACCCTCTACCTGACGCCCGATTCATACTCCGCTCTGCCGGGAGGCGAGGAGGGTGTCACCTACACGATCATCAACCGCCACGAGCAGGCCGAGCCGTTCTGGGTGGCGAGCCGGGTCACGGATCCCTCCGGAGCGACGGTGATCGTCCTGAATCCTGCGTATCACCTGATCCCCTCGAACTCGACGGCCAGAACCCGCATCGTGCACGAGGTGCCGATCGACTTCCCTTCGGGGAGGTACACCTACACTTCGGCCGTGGGGCTCCCTCCGGCGACGGTCTTCGACACCGACCTGTTCGATGGCTGGATCATCGAGGGGGCCGATCGACTTCCTCTGCCTCGAACACGAATCCCTCCGATCGGGGAAGCGGTTCGGGCGGTGGATGCCGAGGCGGCAGGAAGGTGACACGGAAGCAGTCCCGCCCGCCCCAGGAGCGGACCTCTCCGTCGACGCACTCCCGGGCCATCGTCTCGACGACCCAGGGGTTCCCGTCGAGGAGTTCCACGTCGTACGGCACCTTCACCCTGAAGTGACGGGTGACCGTGCCGCCGGGGGGAAGCGTCCCGACGCAGGTGGGGCCTATCCTCTTGTCCGGGCACGCGCGGACCGGGATCGGGCAATCCGATTCCGCGTAAAACAGGTGGTCCTCGGCGAAGTCGATCGTATCCTGTGACTGGTTGACGAAGGTCGCGCTGTAGGTGAGGTATTCCCCCAGGTAGGCGTCGGGCGTTCCGTCGCCGTTCGCGTCGGGATTCCGCGGCCTATCGTGAACGACGACGGCGGGCAGTCTGCCACCTGACATCACGAAAATGTCCATCACCACGCCCGGGGCCGTGTTCTCCAGGTCCGACTCGAAGAGGAACCTGACCTTCACCATGCGGTTGTCGAAATCGAGGAGGTCGAACTCCCAATCCCTGAACCCGCCGTCGCCGCAGTTCGAGTCCCCTCCGATCCCCTCGTCGCAGGAGCCGAGCGGCTCTCCCTGATCGTACGATCCCCACGAGGGAACGAGAAGGGACCAGCTCGCGCCGTGGTCGGTCGAAACCTGCACGTTCCAGCCGTCATGCAGGCACTGGACCGAGTCGTACGTCGTGAAGTCAAGAAAACCGCCGAACTGGAGGTAGATCTCGGGGGAGTCGAGCCAGCCGCAGGCGTCGTTGGAGTAGTCGCGTCCGATGTTGGTCTCCCAGGCGTTGCCCCAGATCACGTGCCCCGGCGTACCCCACTCCCAGTCGGCGTAGCCTCCGGGAGTGAAGCCGTCGCCGGAGGTGTCGAAATCGAAATAGACGTCCGGTCCCCACCAGAAGAGATCGCATTCGGACCGCCCGCTCTCGTATCCTCCGATGACACCTGCCACCGCGTAGTTCCAGGGAGTGAAGAGGTAGTAGTCGGTGAAGGATGTCTCATCGCCGGGAATCTCGGCCGCGAGGCAGCCGTCCCTGTAGATGTGGATCGCCTCGTACGCCTCTACGTTCGTCCAGGTGAGATCGGAAAAGTCGTATTCGAATGGCCAGCAGGAGAGATCGATCGGGGGGAGAATGTCCGGCATCCCGTACTCGTCGAGGTCGAATGGGGGATCGAAACCCTCTATGTCCGGGTGATAGGTGAGCAGACCGTCGGAGCCGGGACCCTATTCCTCGACGACCGCGACCCCCCACGCGAAATCTGTCTCGCCGAGCTCGCAGTGATCCGTTCCCACCGGTCCGGACAGGATGTCGAAGTCGAAGATCTCGCGCTTCGTGCCGGGTCCGGCCGCCGCCTGGTTCACCATGACGAGCCGGCCGAGATCGTCGTCGTAACTCATGCCCGCCATGTCGTAACCGTCGGAATAGGTCTGCCAGGGAATGGGCCAGGAGCCGAGGAGCTCTCCCAGCGCGCCGCCTCCGATGTCGTAGACGTAGAGCATGTCGGGATAGCCGCTCGTCCCGACGAAGAGGTAGTCGTCGGCGTCACTCACGGCGATGCCCCCGATGTCGAGGCCGGTGAAAGTGTAGGACACGGTGAGGTAGGGAGGGGCGGCCGAGTGCTGGTTCAGGAAGCCGTCGTTCCATCCGCCGACCCAGATCCGGTGGTACTCGGGATCGTACCCGATTCCCCTCTGCGACATGCCGTAATTGACGCTGTAGTAAGTACCCTGGACGATCTCACAGGTGGACGGGTCGACCTGGAATACCCCGTCGGAGCCCGACGGGACGTCGACGAAGAAGAGCGTACCGTCGGCGAGATCATAGGCGCCGTCCGCGATGTAGACGGAATTCGCCGAAGGAGAGATCGATCCGCAGTTGTCGCGTGAGATCGAGCAGGAGAGAAGAGGCGCCCCCGCCGGCTCCGGCGGTGCCCCGGACGGGCCGAGGTTGAGCGCTGAATAGAAATTTTCTCGAGCAGAGTCATGTACCGGATTTTGAATCCCTGATGACAACAGCGGGATGAAACCCAGGAGAACAATCCCGATACCTGATGCCATCATGGTTGGTCTCATGAGAGTTCTCTCTCTTCGCGTATCCGGTATAGCGGCCCCTGCAGGATCGGTTTGTCAGTAGATTGATTCATTGTCGGATAGATCAATCAGATAAAGTGGCTGGTGTAAATCGAAATAAAATGCCGTACTTTTTTACTGTAAACACGCAGTGATCCCGAGGTTCTCTATTGCTATCTTATCATAACAAGTTTGTTCTGTCAAGCAGCATGAGCCTTTCGATTTTTCTCTTCACTCTCCCCTCACCCCTCCCGGTAGAATCCTCACATCTCCCGGAGTCTGTGGATCCTCTCTTCGACGGGGGGGTGGGTGCTGAAGAGGCTCTTCGCTCTTTTTTCCGTGCGCTTGATGGGGTTGGCGATGTAGAGGTGCTGGGTCGCCCGGTTGGCGACCTCGAGGACCTCGGGGTCCTTCGAAATGATCTCGAGGGCCTGGGCGAGGCCCTCGGGATAACGGGTGAGCTGGACCGCCGAAGCATCGGCGAGGTACTCTCTCTGCCTCGACACGGCTAACTGAAGCAGCTTCGAGAAGATAGGTGCCAGGATAGCGAGGACGAGAGCTGCGATTATGATAATCCCGCCGGATCTCCCGCCTTTCCCATTTCGGCTTCGCCGCCCTCCTCCCCAGAACGTGTACCGGAGGAAGAAGTCGCACAGGAGAGCAATGAGGCCGATTTCGATGGCGATTAGCGTGGCAAACAGGACATCGTAGTTTCTGATGTGGGAGATCTCGTGGGCGATGACTCCCTGCAGCTGATCCCGGTTCAGCTTCTCGAGTAACCCGCTCGTCACCGTCACAGCCGCGTGTTCTGGATCCCGTCCCGAGGCGAAAGCATTCGGGGCCGTGTCTTCGATCATGTAGACACCGGGCATCGGCAATCCGCCGGAAATCGCCATCTCCTCCACGATGTTGAAGAGCATCGGATGGTCCTTCTTCTCCACCTTCTTCGCCCTGCTTATCGCGAGGATTGTCGAACTCCCCGAGTAGTAGCTGAAGAGGCCGAAGCCGACCCCCACGATTACCGCCACGATGACACCGGAGAGGCCTGAGCCGGGACCGGCCACCACTTCCGCAATCAGGTAGCCGAGGACAATCAGCATAAATACGACCGCGGCGGCCAGGATGTATGAATTTCTCTTGTTGCTGGCAATCTGCTCGTACATGATAAAATTAAGTGGCCCTATTCATAAATACGCGTGTCTTCGGTCAGGCGATGCATACCGCCCCACCTCGTTGCTCGTCGGTTACATACCGCAAGGGGTATGCGTCCTCCTCGCGCCTCGTAGTTCGGGCGCATCGCCTGTCTCGGTGCTTCACCGTATTTATGAACAGGACCACTACGTGAAGCTCACCTTAGGGGGTTCTTTCTCGGGTGCCCCTTCTGAGAGTTCGAAGAAGTCACCCGGCTTGAATCCGAAGGTATTTGCAATCAGGTTAGAGGGGAAGACCTCTATCTTGGTGTTATACAGCATCACCGAGTCGTTGAAATGCTGACGCGCGAAAGATATCTTGTTCTCGGTGGAAGTGAGTTCCTCCTGAAGCGCCAGCATGTTCTGGTTTGCCTTGAGGTCAGGGTAGTTCTCAGCTACCGCGAAGAGAGACCTCAGGGTCTGGGAAAGGAAGTTCTCGGCCATCGCCTGGTCTTTGACCCCACTCACATCGATTGCCTGCTGCCTTGCCTTGGTCACATTCTCGAGGACCTCTCTCTCGTGTTTCATGTAACCCTTACATGTCTCGATGAGGTTCGGGATGAGGTCATACCTGCGTTTGAGCTGGACGTCGATCTGTGCCCATGCGTTTTCCATCCTCTTTCTGAGACGGACGAGTGAGTTGTAGAGGCTGATGACAAATATTACCAGCACGGCAAGAACAATCAGGATAATAATACCCATTGAAGACCTCACTTTCCCTGAGGACCCAGGTGGAATTGAAAATATCGCTGCATTAAGTATACGTAAAATCTCTCCATTGTACAATCCTCTGTCTCAGCGTAACCCCGCACTTGACAGGGGGGAGCGTATTCGTTAAGAATAAGGTTGATTTTGAAAAACAACCGAAAAAGTGTGACTACAGACCCCTGCCGCTCGCACCGGCAGCTTCGAGAGGCAGGTTTTTTGTCACCGGGAGATTGTACACATGTTGTTCTATGTCAATGACAGGCTCGTCCCGGAAGAGGATGCGACCATCTCCGTCCGGGATCGCGGTTTTATTTATGGTGATGGGGTGTTCGAGACGCTCCTAGTACACAACGGTGTTGTGTTCAGGTTGATGGATCACCTGAAACGTCTCGAGGAGTCGGCATCGATCGTGCGACTCGGGCTTCCCTGGACACTCGAGGAGCTTGCCGGGAAGGTCAACGAGACGGTCCGGGGAAATGGGGTGAAGGAGGGGCTCATGCGGGTAAATATCTCGAGGGGTGTCGGGAGCTGGCGTCTAACTGTGGCCGGCGCTGTAAAGCCCACTCTGGTGATCAGTCTCTATCCGCCATCCGATCATCCGCCTGATGTACTCGAGAAGGGGTGGCCGGTCATCATTTCGAAAAATGTCACCGTCATGGATCCGGTGATCCCCGGGAGGGCCAAGACCACCAACCGGCTGAATCTAATCCTCGCGAAGAATGAAGCCGAGGAACAGGGGGCGGTCGAAGCGCTCCTCCTCAACCTGAACGGGTTTCTAACCGAAGGGACGAGCACCAATTTCTTCTTCGCATCGAACGGAAAGCTCTTCACTCCTTCACGGGAAAGCGGGATACTCAAAGGGGTCACCAGAGATGTCGTGATCGAAATCACAGCCCGGATCGGCATAGAACTGAGCGAAGGATTTTTCGAGCCCGACGATCTGCTCGCGGCGGAGGAAGCATTTCTAACGTTCACCACCATCGGTGTGGTACCCATCTACAGTGTCGACGGGAAGGTTCTCGGTACAGGTGAGGCGGGTCCTGTTACGAGACGGATCACAGAGTCCTATCATGAACTGCTCGAGAAAGAGACCCTGTCATCGGCGAGCAAAATATAGAGGTGCCCGTGCGCTGGAGTATGACTGCGTGTGCTGTTCTCTTCTCCCTGTTTCTGGCGGGTGTGATGTTAATTCATAAGCCGATCTACGCCTTCGAACAGGCCGGTGGAGACAGCACACAGGGAGAGCAGGTTTTACCGGTCAGTCTCACCACCGATCAGGGAGATGCCGAAACCACTGATGTGTCTTCACACTTCGGTCCGAAGGTCGTCGAACGGGGAAAAGAGTACAGGAGGACCAAGTACATAGTATATTTTCTGAGGGTGGGCGTGTCGCTCCTGTTTCTCTATGTGATTGTGCACTTTCAGACCGCAGGCTGGGCTGTTCAACACTGTGGATCTTTTATCCGGAGTCACCAGTGGTTCACCGCAGGGGTCCTGGCTGTGATTCTGACTATCGCAATTTCTCTGGTGACATTACCGATCAATTTCTACTCCGGATACATTCACGAGCACTCCTTCGGACTCTCGACCAGGGCTCTCCCGGGCTGGTTCCTGGACCTGGGGAAATATGTGTTGATTCAAGCTGTGCTCTCATTTGTCATTTTCGCAGGGCTGTATTTCCTCATGGGGGCCTTCCCCACGAAGTGGTGGATCATATCGGGCGCTCTCTTCAGCGTCTTCATGGTTTTGATTACCGCTCTCTCTCCGCTGGTCATCGATCCTCTTTTCAATACGTTCACACCGCTGGAGAACGAGCGAATCGTGAAAGATGTGATCGACCTCTCGAGAAGTTCAGGAGTCGAGGTCGACAAAGTGTATCAGATGAATGCGAGCGTGCGTACCCGAAAACTCAATGCCTACTTCACCGGGATGGGAAAAACGAAACGTGTCGTCCTCTACGACACTCTGCTTTCAAAAGGCACCCCGGAGGAAGTGAAGATGGTAGTCGCTCACGAACTCGGCCACTGGAAACGGAATCATCTGTGGAAGGGTGTTCTTCTCGCCACTGTGGGGACTTTCATCGTGGTTTTTGTGCTTTCGAAGATACTCGCGAGTCCGTTCGCGAAGGGTATGGGTGTCACGTCTTTTTCTGATCCAGCCGGAGTTCCCCTCATCATGCTCATCGTCATGATACTGGGATTTCTTTCCATGCCGATACAGAATGTCATATCCCGGCACTTCGAGAGGCAGGCGGACATGGATTCCCTGGTCCTCACTGGCGATCCGGACACTTTCATCAAAGCCGAGGAAAAGATGGGTAGAACGAACCTCGATGACATCGACCCCAATCCCTTCATAAAATGGATACTGTTCACACACCCGTCCACAATGGAGAGGATCAGGATGGCCGAGGAGTATAAGATGCGTATTACCAATCCCGAAGAACATTCAGAGGAGAACAGATGAAGGGAAGCAAAAATGACAGAATGGAGCGACTGGTTTCGCTCTGCAAGAGGAGAGGATACATATTTCAGTCCAGCGAAATCTACGGGGGTGTGGGAGCGTGCTATGATTATGGTCATCTCGGTGTTGAGCTCAAGAACAACATCAAACTATACTGGTGGAAATGGATGACGCAGTTTCGCGATGATGTTGTGGGAGTTGATGCCGCCATCATGATGCACCCGAAGGTCTGGGAGGCCTCCGGCCATGTTGAAGGATTTACCGATCCGCTCGTGGATTGTAAGAAGTGTAAGCGTAGATTCAGGGCTGACGATATCGCGGGTGAGTTCTGTCCTGAGTGTGGTGGGGAGCTGACCGATGTCCGGCAGTTCAATCTCATGTTCAAAACACACATGGGTGCGGTTGAGGAGGCGGCGAGCCTCGTGTACCTCAGACCGGAGACGGCCCAGGGAATATATGTGAATTTTTTGAATGTGCTCAATTCATCCAGGAAAAAAATCCCGTTCGGGATCGCACAGGTCGGTAAAGCCTTCAGGAATGAGATTACCCCCGGTAATTTTATTTTCCGGACCAGGGAGTTTGATCAGATGGAAATGCAGTTCTTCGTGAAACCCGGTACCGATGAAGAGTGGATTGAATACTGGAAGAACGAACGGATGAAATGGTACCATTCCCTCGGGATACGTGAGGAGAAGGTCCGGTTTCACGAGCACGGGGAGGATGAACTCGCGCACTATGCCAAGGTGGCGTACGACATCGAATACGAGTACCCTTTCGGCTGGAAGGAGCTCGAGGGTATCCACAACAGGACCGATTTCGATCTTAAGCGTCACATCGAGCATTCAGGGAAAGATCTCACCTATTTTGACGACACCATACGGGAGAGATATGTGCCCTACATCATCGAGACCAGCGCCGGTCTCGACAGGACACTATTGACCTGTCTCGTGGACGGATACGACGAGGAGGAGGTCAAGGGGGAGCCCCGGGTTATCCTGAGGCTCTCACCGAAAATAGCCCCGATCAAAGCCGGTGTTTTTCCACTCGTGAAAAGGGATGGGATGCCGGAGATCGCCAGGAAAATCTACGATGATCTCAAAAAACACTTCTCGCTGTTCTATGATGTGTCGGGAGCTATCGGCAGGCGTTACCGGCGTCAGGATGAAGCGGGGACACCTTTCGGCATTACTGTGGATTCACAGACCATCGAGGATGAGACGGTGACTCTGAGGTACAGAGACAGCATGGGTCAGGATCGTCTGAAGATCGGTGAACTGAGAGCGAAGCTCGAAGAACTGACGGAGTAAGGAAATAAAGAGCCGCGAAGTTTTCAGCTCGAGATGGCACCTCATTCTGGCCACTCTGGGAATGGCCGTCGGGACCGGGAACATCTGGAGGTTCCCCAGGATGGTCGCTCAGAACGGCGGCGGCGCATTTCTCATCCCGTGGATTATTTTTCTCTTCACCTGGTCCGTTCCTCTCCTGATCGTCGAATTCGCAATCGGAAAAAAAACCAAGATGGGAACGATCGGCTCGTTCTCGACGATCATGGGCAGACACTCCGCCTGGCTCGGTGCCTTTGTCGGTTTCTGCACGATGGCCATCATGTTCTACTACTCGGTTGTCACCGGATGGTGCATGAAATACATCATCTCGTCGGGACTCGGATCGTTGAGTGGTGCGGATCCCGATCTGCTGTGGGACCGGTTTACGACTTCCGGGTGGCAGCCCCTCCTCTTCCACTTCGTCGCCATCAGCTTCTGCTCTTGTATCGTGTACCGCGGTATCGTACGCGGCATCGAGAAGGTGAACCGCATCATCATACCGCTTCTATTTTTCCTTCTCGTTCTGGCCGCTGTCAGAGCGCTCACCCTCCCCAATGCGGCTGTCGGCCTTACGTTTCTGTTCAGGCCGAACTTCGACCTGCTCTTCTCATACAGGGTCTGGCTCGAAGCTCTCTCCCAGTCCGCCTGGTCCACGGGGGCAGGGTGGGGTCTCGTGCTCACCTATGCGATCTACTCACGAAAGAGGGAGGATGTCGCCCTCAATTCCCTCCTCACCGGACTCGGTAACAACTCCGCCTCGCTCCTTGCTGCCCTGGCGGTTCTCCCGACCATTTTCGCAGTTCTCCCCTACGAGAGTGCGATGGAAGCGGTTTCCTCGGACAACATCGGCCTGACTTTCATGTGGATCCCACACCTGTTCAATGAGCTGCCCTTCGGAAGGTTTTTCATGACCATGTTCTTCCTCGCACTCTCTCTTGCCGCGGTGTCATCGCTCATCTCCATGCTCGAGCTCTCCTCGAGGATATTTATAGATATGGGGTACGAGCGGAAGAAGGCCATCCGACTGGTCGCGTTTGCCGGATTCGTGCTCGGTATCCCCTCCGCCGTCTCCATGGGGTTCTTCAATAATCAGGATTGGACCTGGGGGGTCGGACTCCTGATGAGCGGTCTTTTCTTTTCGCTCTCGGTTGTGCGGTACGGCCCGAGGAGGTTCAGGGATGAGCTCATAAACCTTCCCGGCAATGATATCAGGGTGGGGAAGTGGTTCGATTATCTCATCACATACGTGATACCTGTTGAGTTTCTCCTGATGATCGGCTGGTGGTTCTATCAGTCTGTAGCGGTATACGACAGGAGCGGCTGGTGGAATCCATTTCACAGCGCGAGCATGGGAACCTGCCTGTTCCAGTGGGGTTTTGTACTTATGGTTTTCAAACTCCTTAACGACTTCCTGTGGAAGAAAACCATGAGGGAGGTGTCGGAATAGCATGGATCTTCTCACTATTGTGATGATGTCCCTGATTCTCGGGGGAGTGTGGGGGGGATTCGCTTACGCGCTGCGGGTTGCGATAAAAAAGGAAGAAGGAAAGAGGAAAGGAGGTGGTGTGTCGAATGATGGTAGAGACGTATGACATCAAACTTTCGACGGGAGGTGACGACGATACCGTGGACATCACAGATCAGGTGCAGGGGTTTGTGGATCAGAGCGGTATCCGGGATGGAATCGTCACCGTGTTCATCCCCGGTTCGACGGGGGGGATCACAACGATCGAGTATGAACCGGGAGTGGTCACAGACCTGAAAGAACTTCTCGATCGCATCATCCCCGGCGGCCGCCGGTACAAACACGACCGTGCGTGGGGAGATGGTAATGCTCATTCGCACATGAGATCGGCTCTTATCGGCCCTTCAATCACCGTTCCCGTTGCCGGCGGGTCGCTGACACTCGGCACCTGGCAGCAGATCGTGTTCATCGATTTCGACAACCGGTCGAGGTCGAGAAAGCTCGTGGTCAATATCATAGGAGAATAACCGTGAACAGGGAAATATCCAGGACGGGGCTGGTTTATCATCCGGATTACCTCGAGCACCGGACAGGGACTCACCCGGAAGCACCGGAAAGGCTCGTCGCCATCATGGAGCGCCTGGAGGATAGAGGATTGCTCGAACGTGTTGTGCGGATAGAGCCGCGTGTTGCCGGCGAGGAGGATATCCTGAGGGTGCACACCACCGGGCACCTGGAGCGCGTAAAAAACGCCGTCCATGACGGGTTGACCCATCTCGACGTGGATACGGTGATTTCCGGGAGATCCTTCGAAGTAGCTCTCCTGGCGGCAGGCGGGGTCCTGGAAGCGCTGGACCGGATCATGGAGGGGGAGATAAGGAATGCGCTCTGTCTCGTCAGACCGCCGGGACATCATGCGACCCGGGATCGGGCTATGGGGTTTTGCATATTCAACAACGTGGCGATCGGGGCGCGTTACATTCAGGAAAGATACGGAATTCGCCGGGTTCTGATCGTCGATTGGGATCTTCACCACGGTAACGGCACCCAGGATGTATTCTATGAGGACGGCGGTGTCTTCTACCTGTCCACACATCAGAGCCCTCACTATCCGGGATCGGGATCGAAGCAGGAGACGGGTGCCGGGGAGGGAGAGGGCAGTACAATCAACCTCCCGTTCCCGGCTGGTACATCCGAGGACGTATTACTCGACTCTTTCCGGCAGGCGCTCCGTGACACGACGCAGATATTTGTTCCGGAATTCATTTTCGTTTCGGCCGGCTTCGATGCGCACAGGGATGATCCCCTGGGAAACCTGAACCTTACCGAGTCGGGGTATGCCGTGCTCACGGAACTGCTCCTGGATGCAGCACGGGTTCACTGCGACGGCCGACTCCTCTCTGCCCTCGAGGGGGGATATAACCTGCGTGCTCTCTCGACCTCGGTCGAGGAGCACCTGAGGGGACTCATTTCATCCAATGCTTAGTGGCCCTGTTCATAAATACAATGGCATTTGGCCAACGAAACATCCCGATCCACCGCGTTGCTCGTCGGTTAAATACCACCATGGGTATTCGCCCTCCTCGCGCCTTGTGGTTCGGGCGCCTCTATGGCCTCGGTGCGTCACCGTATTTATGAGCAGGGTCACTTAGTACCGGTATTGTTTATTGACGAAGAGCTCGCTATTTTACCCTGTGGACTCGAAACCAGGTGAAAGTTATCAGATGTTATTCAACTCATCCCGTGCATATGATCATGTCAGGGCGCTCTCTTTTCCTCGGCTGTCATCGACTGCCGGTGAACGGAAAGCCGGAGATTACATCATCACACAGCTCGAGAGTTTCGGGCTCGATCCTGAGATACAGTTCTTCTCCTACTCTGCTCTTCCTCATGCCGTGATCCTCAAGATATCTCTTCTCCTTCAGGTCGCACTCCTGCTGTCGGCGATCTCCCTATGCGGGGAGAAACCCTTCTTCGCCGCCGTGCTTGCGGTTCTTCTTCTTCTCTACACCCTCCAATCGACGAGATGGGGGAGAGTTTTCGAGACGATGTACGACGTCGGTTCGAAGAAATCGTCACGGAACATCTACGAGCGGATCACCGGATCGTCCCCCCACACGAACCTCCTGTTTATGGCGCACTACGACTCGAAATCGCAGACCATGCCGATTTTGTTCAGAGTGCTTTGTTACCTCCTGTTCTACATTGGCATGATAGTACTGATCTTGCTTCTCATTGGCTTCGTAGTGACCGGTGTGGGCGATCTGTACCGGGACGGTCTGATGCATACCGGGATCGTCGTTACCCTATTCTCGATCCCTGCCGTGTTCAACTTCACCAAAAACACGTCTCCAGGCGCTCTTGACAATGCATCGGGAGTTGGTATCGTATTAGAGCTGGCCCGGATTCTTTCCGGAAACATACCCGATGGATTGGATGTCACATTCCTCTTCACCGGTGCCGAGGAGGAAGGACTCGCAGGTGCCATCAGGTTCGCTCAGGAGCTCGGTGACACATACAGCGGACGGGAGACCTTCTGTCTCAGCTACGATGGTGCCGGTGCACAGGGAAAACTCAGGCTGACTTCCCGGTATGGGATACCTCCGGTGAGGACGAGCCGTGTTCTGGCAGGTCTCGTGAAGGAATATTGCGGTGATGCCGGGATCGATTGTAGTGAAACCTACCTCCCGGTCGGAGCGGGACTGGAACAGACGCCTCTGTCTCTTCGCGGTATCGATGTGATCACGGTTCACAGCGGAAAACTCGGGAAAGCCCTGCTCGCTGTGCATTCCCCGAACGATGTACCGGACAACCTCGATGCCGACGCAGTCGAGCGCTCAGGCAGTGTCGGCGAAGCACTGGTTCAGATTCTGGCAAAAAGGAAACACGGATGATCGACAGGTATTATCACCCCACAGGGCGAAAAGAGTCACTCAACATGTTGCATCTGTGGGTATATTGTACCCAACATCGTGGGCTATTTTGAGTTATAGTTTAATTTATAAAAAAACACTTGACAAAACTATGAAAATGTGTTACAATGTTAATCAGTGCAGAGCTGTTGTATGATTCTTTCCCCCCACTCTGCACTATATGTACACACTTCACCTTACCGGTCTGCCCACCGCTTGCCCTCGGCGGTGGGTGTTTTTTTACCCCTGTTATGGAATTGATATCTCAAATAGTGAGCCTCCTCGGGTTCGTACTGTTCAACATTTCCCTACTCGTGGGGCTGGTTCTCATCCCGGTCGGGCTGCCGGGTTCCTGGCTGATACTCCTGACCTCATTCCTCTTTGCCGCGCTGACCGGTTTCGAGGACCTGACGCGTAATGTCCTCCTCCTCCTCGGAGCAATGGCAGTTATGGGTGAGGCGATCGAGTTTCTCCTCGGTGTGTTCGTCGCGAAGAAATTCGGGGCGACGAAGTACGGATTGTGGGGCGCGTTTTTCGGCGGTATTGTCGGTGGTGTTTTCGGAACAGCTCTCGTTCCGCTCGCCGGAAGTGTCGTCGGGGCCATGTTCGGAGCATTCATGGGTGCTTTTATACTGGAGTGTTTTCAGGAGCTGCGCACCGAAGATCGGCTCAGGGCGGGATTAGGTGCTCTCATCGGGAGGGTTATCGCGACGACGATGAAGTTGGGTATCGGTTTTGTCATGGTCGTTGTGATTATACTCAGGCTCTATTTCTAAATCAAGTATAAATAGGGACAGTCACCATTTTTTGACTTCGTTGCTTAAATAGGGACAGTCACCATTATTGTCACCGTTATTTAATTTGTTCAAAAAATGGTGACTGTCCCTATTTAAGCAACGAAGCCAGGGGATTTGAGAGTCGCCTGAATTGGTGATGAATTCTCGGGACGGGACACGAGCATGTGCTTGACAGAGGAAATATTTACGGGTAAATTACAACTGGCCGGGGCCCCGGATACGGGGTTTTTTTTTGCCGGTATTAAGTGGCCCTGTTCATAAATACGATGGCATTTGGCTAGCGATGCATACCGACCCACTGCGTTGCTCGTCGGTTAAATAACCTACGGATATTCGCCCTCCTCGCGCCTTGTGGTTCGGCCGCCTCGTCGGCCTCGGTGCATCACCGTATTTATGAACATGACCACTCTGTAACTAACCTGAGAACGGAGGGAATCTGCTGTGGGATGCACTGTTGTTCTCGGAACTCAGTGGGGTGATGAAGGGAAGGGAAAAATAGTCGATTGCCTGTCGATGAACATAGACATCGTAGCACGATTTCAGGGTGGGGCCAATGCGGGGCACACCGTTAATGTCAACGGGAATGAGACCATACTCCATCAACTGCCGACCGGGATACTGAGCCCTCATGTCACCTGCATCATCGGAAATGGTGTAGTCCTCGATCCCGAAGAACTTTTCACGGAGATCGAGATGGTGGAGCGGATGGGGCTTCCGGTAGCGGGGCGCCTCAAGATCAGTCCGGGTACACACCTGCTTCTTCCCTATCACAAAGCACTCGATCGTGCCCAGGAGGAGGTACTGGGGTCTGAGAAAATCGGGACGACCTGCAGGGGAATCGGACCTGCTTACACCGACAAGGTGGCGAGAAAAGGTGTCAGGTTGTCTGATCTCCGGGACCAGAAGAGGTTTATGAGTATCGTTGCCGGAGAAGTTGAGCACAAGTCCAAACTCCTTGCCGGGCTCGGTTCCCGGGAGATACTGGATCGGGAGAAGATCGTTTCCCGTGTCCTCTCTTTCAGAGACAGACTCCTCGAAATGATGGAGGATGTCTCTCTCACCATCGACGGCGCGTTGAGAGATGGAAAACGGGTACTCCTCGAAGGGGCCCAGGGCACGATGCTGGATATCGATCACGGTTCCTATCCATACGTGACGTCTTCCAACACCAGCATCGGTGCCGCTGTGATCGGTCTCGGTCTCGCTCCTTCGAAGATAGGTAGGGTACTTGGTGTAACAAAAGCCTACACGACCCGTGTCGGTATGGGACCATTTCCGACCGAACTGCGCAGCGGATCCGGGGACCGGATGAGGGAGAGAGGCAGGGAATTTGGTGCGACAACCGGGAGGCCGAGAAGGTGCGGCTGGCTGGATGCGGTGCTGGTCAGATACTCTGTCCGAATCAACGGGACCGATTCACTTGTCCTGACCAAGCTGGATGTCCTAGATGAGCTGGAACACATAAGGGTCGCAGTGGCTTACCGGGCCGGGGGTGAACTGTTCGATCAGTACCCCTCCGATCCTCGTTTCCTGTTCGAGGCCGAACCCGTTTATGAGGAATTCGAAGGCTGGCTGACCGAAACCTCTTCAGTACGCACGTACGAAGAGTTGCCGGCGGCGGCAAGAGCCTACATAGAGGGAGTGAGTAAAATGGTCGGATGCAAAGTGGGTTACGTGTCGGTAGGTCCGTCGAGAGCCGCGCTCATCCGGATCAACCGGCCACATGAAGGGTAATCCGGGGAAGTAAATACGAACAGGTACCGACAGGTCTCTCTCAGGTTCGATCGTAGAAAACCTTCCACTCGGGATCTTGTTCTCCTTTCTCATCGCCCGGGTCGGTATATAGTATGTTGACATACTCCCACGCCCGTGGTATTATCTCCTCTGGGATGTGTAATTGATATTAATAAATCCTCTTCCCGGAGAGTGATATGGCCGAAGAGACGAACCTCGCTGTATTCATCGACTTCGAAAACCTGGCGCTCGGATTCAAGGGAAAAAGAGGCGGTCGAAAAAATGCGAAACGGTCACCCGGCACCTTCGACATCAAGAGAGTCCTGGAACGCCTGGTCGAGAAGGGCAAGATAATCGCCAAAGTGGCATATGCCGACTGGACCACCTTTGCAGATTACAAGTCAGCGATGCACGAGTCTGGGATACAGCTGATCGAGATCCCCGAACGGGGTATCACCGGTAAAAACTTCGCTGACGTGAAGCTGTGTGTGGACGCGATGGACATGTGTTATGCAAAATCACACGTGGACTCATTTGTCATCATATCGGGTGATTCGGACTTTACTCCTCTCGTCAGCAAACTCAAGGAGAACGGCAAAACCATTATCGGAATCGGCATGAGACAGTCCACAAGTGACCTGCTCGCCGGCGTCTGCGACGAATTTATTTACTATGAGGATCTCACCACAGCACCGAAGAGTCTCCCCATCAAGGAAAATGTACCGAAGAACAAACGCCCGGCCATGAGTCTGCTGATCGAGGCGGTGGAAGCTCTCATGCGTGAGAGTGTGGGAACCATGCACTCATCATTGGTGAAAATCACGATGAGGCGCAAACAGCCGTCGTTCTCTGAATCTTCTTACGGATACCGGTCTTTCAGCGCACTGCTCGAGGATGCCCAGAAGTACGGTCTCATCCATCTGAGCAAAGATGAGCGCAGCGGCACCTACACCATTGCAGGGTTCGGGAAGGGGTAATGAGGAGAGGTCTCAAAGCCGGGAGTCCTGCCGGGGTATTCTGATGTGAAGTGAAGCTGTGCTCTGAGGACGGAACGAGAAACATAGAAGTGGGGGGATGTGAATCGAAAAATCCCCCCGCTTTCAGTGATGGATTATCAGCTGCCGGGACTCATAACGATGTCAATCCTCCGGTTTATCGCTCGCCCTTCACCTGTCTCATTGCTCGCTATAGGTTTGGACTCACCATTGCCGACGGCGATGATCCGTGATGGATTGAGGCCGAGGTTTGCAACCAGGTAGGTCCGTATTGCATCGGCACGTTTCTGTGAGAGCTGCAGGTTATAATTGTCTTCACCCATCGAGTCGGTGTTTCCCTCGATGGCGATCTGGGAATTAGGGAGCTCGCTGATCGCCTGCTGGACCTTGGTGAGGAGAGAAAAGTACTTTGGCTCAACGATCGCAGTCCCGCTTGGGAAGGTGAATCCTTCGAGTCTGATGATCACATCCTCACCATCCAGGAGGACCGTCGCCTCGTTCTGGTCGAAGAGAGCACTGATCCTCTCGATCCTCTCCCGTTTTATGCGCTGGGCTTCGAGCTGTTCCTTTATAGACCGGCGGTCTTCTTGCGTACCGGCATACTGCTTCTTGAGATCATTTAATTCAGTTGACAGCTGGTCCCTCTCGCTCTTCAACGCGTCGACTTCCTTCCTGAGCAGGTCGGCCTGTGATCCGATACCATCGTCGAACTGCAGGCTGAGTCCGATACCTTTCGCAATGGACATCAGTTTGTCCTCGAAGTCCAGGGTCACTCTCTCGGGGCTGGTTTTTTGCTTATCGATACTCCGGACCCGGTCGGCGATACTTTTCGCGTGCCTGGCTTCATAGAGCGCCACCTTATTGAGGGATTCGGCATCCGTTTTCCTGTATCTGTCACTGTCCAGAAGATCGTCGGCTTTCTTGAGCTGTTCACGGGCTTTCGCGAGTGTCTCGGGGGCATCCTCATCGACCTTGTCGTCCTCCAGGTTCTTGATGAGTCTGTCGGTTTCACCTGTTATTGCCTCTTTTATCGCGAGGAGTTCAGCGGTGAGGAAGAGATCTTCTGCTTCCGCTCCTTTTTTCTTCCCCTCGTTCGCGTTGCCTCGTTCCAGGGCATTGGCGGCCTCGTAGAATCTCCTGTCGGCATCCTGCCAGGCAGTGCGTGAAAGGTCTGGTGCCTGAGCCTCCAGGGCCTTCTCGCGCGCGGGGAGAACGTCAACAAAAGTCACCCGTGCGAGATCAGAATTCCTGATTGCGGTGTTCGCATCTTTCATGGCTTTATCGACGAGTTTCCTGATTTTGTCGAGGGATTCCCCCTTCTCGGTTCTCTTCACGGCCTCGTCATATGCCCTCTGAGCCGAGTGGAATGTTTCCGGTGAGAGGACATCAGCCATCTCTGATTTCGCTTTCTCCAGCAAGACTTCGCAATCCTGCAGTTTCTCCTGAGCGGTCGCTCTGTTCACTGTGAGCAGAACGAACACCAGAGCCAGGAAGGATGAAACCAAGCTTGTGCCCCTGTGCATTGTGTACCTCCTTCGGTTAGTATTCCCTCCCGGGTTCCCGGTATCTAGAATGCATGGTCGGGCAGTCCCGATTGAGGGCTGCGTAAATTTAATATTGTCTAAATTAATGTCAAGAGAATACGATTTTTTTTTAACGGTTGGTCAGCTCCTCCTCCTACCCCCCTATCTTATGATTCGGGGCTGTTATCCCCGCGGCATTACAGCGGCTTTCCCGTCGCCGTGCTTGATAATTTCTCACCGGCACAGTAGAATATGTGAGGAGAGCTCTGGATAACACCTTCAGCCTGTGGAGGGGAAAAATTATGAAAAATCGATCGTTGAATTATCTGATCCCACTCATAATATTTCTCCTGATCGTCCCGGTCGCACTGACACAGGATTTCGGAGTCAAGAAAATACGTCCCCGGCCGCACGAGTACGGGAATGTGGTGATGAACAATTATTCGGAAGAGAAAGGTATGGCACCGGTGGTTTTCCCGCACTGGCTTCACCGGGCAAAATATACCTGTCGGCTCTGCCATGTCGATGTCGGATTCGCCATGGAAGCGGGAGGGACAGGTATGACCGAGGAGGAAAACAGGCTCGGTATGTACTGTGGAGCTTGCCACAACGGCGGTCCGGCTTTCACCATGAAGGATTTGACCGGGACGGGAGGTGACAGATCGAATTGTGATCGATGTCACTCCTATGGGAAAAAGGTTGAGATGAAGAATGATTTTCTGGTTCTCAAGAAGGGTCTGCCTGGTGGAAGGTTCGGCAATGGTATCGACTGGATCAAGGGAGAAGAAGAGGGGAAGATAAAACTCATCGATTACATAGAAGGGATATCCATCAAGAGAAAAAAGTTAAAAAACCCGGAAGATCTCGATCTGTCTGCGAAAGAGCCGAACATGCCCGACATCGTCTTCTCCCACGCAAAACACTCGGTCTGGAACGGCTGTGAACTGTGCCATCCGGAAATCTTTCCGGTTAAAAAAGACACAGAACCGTACAGTATGCAACAGATATTCGACGGGATGTACTGCGGTGTCTGCCACGGGAAAGTGGCGTTTCCGAGCATCGATTGCCAGAGGTGTCACACAGGAGAGGTCAATTGACAGCCGACACGGGGATTGATGCTTTGATTAATGCCTGCTGCTATCAACGCCGAGGCGCCGGAGTTTCAAGCCCTTTGTTCCGTATGAGTAATACGATTCACATGGTACCCGGTCTTCTGTGTTTTCTGATTGTCACTTTAATATTCTCATTAGCCGGAGCTCTTCATGCCCAGTTCTGGGATATTCCTCCTCCTCCTCCCCCTCATCAGTATGGTAACATCCTCCTCGACCGCCTGTCAACGGCGAATGACGTGAAGCCTGTATTTTTCTCTCACTGGAGCCATCGGATACGATACACCTGCAGGGTCTGCCATCTCGAACTCGGATTCTCATTTGTGACCGGTGAAACCGAGATCACCGAGAAGGAGAATCAAAGCGGCATGTTCTGCGGAGCGTGTCATGAAGGAGAGACGGCGTTCGGTCACACTGAGAAGAACTGTGACAGGTGCCACACCGGTGACGCGTCATCGAGCAGGGAAGAATTCAGGAAGAAGCTCAAATCGGTCCCGAAGGCACTCGACGGGGATACGATCGATTGGGTGAGGGCTATCGCGTCAGGGGCCATAAATCCGCTCTACAGTATCTTCGATAAGGACGCTAAGCCGCTGGGTTACGACACGACACTCGAACTCCAGGCGGAATGGAAATTCGTCCCGCCGGCTGTCTTTCCTCATGGGTCTCATGTCAAGTGGCTGGATTGTGCAAACTGTCATCCTGATATTTTCAATATCAAAAAAAAATCAACGGAACATTTCGAGATGAAATACATCCTCGAAAAAAAATTCTGCGGTGTCTGTCACTTCAGCGTCGCTTTCCCTCTGAATGACTGCCGGGCATGCCATCCCGGTATGAAACAGGGGGAGTTCTCCGGAGTGTCCCCGTGAAGAATATTTCTCTGCTCTTCATCGTGTTCTTATCATGTGTGAGTGGTGCCAGCGACGTCTGTGCCGGTGAGGGACAGGCAACTTCGGATACTCTGTCGGTACATGTCGACAGTCTGCTGGTAATCTGCCAGGATGCTGATACCCTTCCTGCCTTTGAACTCGAAAAGTACATCACCGAATGTGACAGCCTTGTCGTCCGAATAGAGAAAAGCGATCATGCCCGGAAGAGACTGATGCTGTTTCGCCTCAGGAAGTGCCGGAACTACTTCGCGTATCTGATCGAAACGAAGCGGCCTGAGAAGTCTCCGGATGAAACTCCTTGACCCGGAACCAGGTTGACTTACCCTGCCGGCTTGCATATACTCAGTTGGAACACGACTATATACGTATCTGATGTGAAGAGCTGCACCTTCCCTTTTTCCCGGGAAATCATCATCCAGGAGAATCGACTATTCTTTGAGAGGAGAGAAGTTATTCATGACGAGAACAGTAAAAATCGATCGGGTTCGCAATATCGGTATCATGGCACACATTGACGCGGGGAAGACCACTGTCACCGAGCGGATCCTCTTCTTCACCGGCAAGAGTCACAAGATGGGTGAGGTTCATGATGGTGAGGCAATCATGGACTGGATGGCCCAGGAGCAGGAGAGGGGTATCACTATCACCTCTGCCGCGACAACAACGTACTGGCGTGATTACCGCATCAACATCATAGACACTCCCGGTCACGTTGATTTCACTGCCGAGGTGGAGCGTTCGCTCCGCGTACTCGACGGGACCGTTATGCTCTTCTGCGCCGTAGGAGGTGTTCAGCCCCAGGCGCGGAGTGTCTGGCGTCAGGCGGAAAAGTATCGTGTCCCCCGCATCGCCTTTGTAAACAAGATGGACAGGGCCGGCGCCGACTTCGATGCGGTGGTGAGAGAGATCCGCGAAGAACTCGGAGCGAACAGCGTCCCCGTTACCATACCCATCGGCAGGGAGGCCGAATTCAAGGGGATAATCGATCTCGTTGACATGAAAGCCGTCTATTACCCCCAGACATCTGAAGGCATATTGATCAAGGAAGAATCCATTCCCGACGAACTTCTGGAACAGGCTCAGAATGCCCGCGCATACATGGTAGAAAAGGTGAGCGAGGTCGACAATCATCTCATGGAGAAATACATAAACGAAGAAGCGCCTGAACGGGACGAGCTGGTCCAGGCCATCAGAAAAGCCACTGTTGAAATGAAACTGACGCCCGTACTCTGCGGTGCTGCTTTCAAGAACAAGGTTGTGCGTCGCCTCCTCGATGCAATCGTGGACTACCTCCCTTCCCCGTTTGATCTGCCTCCCGTGATCGGGGCTACCGATAAAGAAAAGGGCGAGGGGATCCGCCAGCCTTCCGACGATCCTCCACTCGCCGCAATCGCCTTCAAGGTTCAGACGGACTCCCACCTCGGGAAGATCACCTACATCCGGATATACTCGGGAGTCCTCAAGGAGGGAGAGTTTGTGTACAACTCCATAAGGGAAAAGAAGCAGCGAGTGGGCCTCCTGTTCGAGATGCATGCGAACAAGCGGGAACGCATCAAAACACTTCACGCCGGTGATGTGGGTGCTGTCGTCGGTCTGGCGGATACCTACACGGGTGACACCATCTGCAGTGAAGATGATCCGATTGTACTCGAGGCCATCGATTTTCCGGCTCCGGTGATAGGCGTTGCGGTCGCTGCAGAGAGCAGGGAGCAGAATGACAGGCTGGCAAAAGCCCTCTCACGCCTGTCGGAGGAGGACCCGACCTTCACCGTGACCCATGATGATGAGACGAAAGAGGTGATCATCTCTGGAATGGGTGAACTTCACCTCGAGATCATAATCGATCGTCTCATGAGGGAGTTTAATGTTAAAGTCCAGTCCGGAAAGCCGCAGGTTGCCTACCGTGAGACTATAATCGGAAGTGTGGATCACGAATACAAACACGTTAAACAAACCGGCGGCCACGGTCAGTACGCTCACGTGTGCATGGAAGTGGAACCCGGGGAGCCCGGCTCGGGCCTCCAGTTTGTCAACAAGGTGGTAGGAGGGCGTATCCCGGCCGAGTATGTTCCTGCCATCAAGCGTGGTATAATTAGTGCCATGCTCAGAGGCCCTCTCGCAGAATTCCCCATGGTTGATGTGCAGGTGGTTGTATACGACGGTTCAGCCCACGACGTGGATTCTTCCGAGGCAGCCTTCCGAACCTGTGGGAAAACCTGCTTCCGTGAGGCATGCCTGAAGGCAGGAATAGAGCTCATCGAACCGGTTATGGTCGTGGAGGTGGTAAGTCCGGCGGATTACATCGGGACTGTCACTGCCAGTCTCTGTGGGAAGCGGGGAAAGATCATCGGAATGGATACCAAGGGGACAACCACGGTCCTCAGGGCAAGTGTGCCCTTGGAGGAGATGTTTGGATACGCGTCGGAGGTGCGTACAATCACCAGCGGTATGGGAGAGTTTTCGATGCAATTCGACAAATACGAAGCTGTTCCCCACAGTATCGCTGAAAAGATCGTCAAGGAGCGGTCTGAGAAAAAATGATTGACCCTAGTATAAATAGGGACAGTCACCATTTTTTTGTTCAAATAATGGTGACTGTCCCTATTTAAGGAGCAACGAAGCCAGTATTACAGTTCCGATGCAGGATTCTATTTGACAAGCATCATCTTCTTCGTAGTGACAAAACTGCCTGCCTCGAGACGATAGAGGTAGACTCCAGATCCGACACTCGACCCTCCGTCGTTTTTACCGTCCCAGGTTATCGAGTGATATCCAGTACCGAGATCTCCATCGAACAGCATCCGGATGAGTTGACCTTTCAGATTGTAGATCGTCAACCGCGTCCTGACTACATCATCTCCCGACATTCCCTCTTCCTCGGGAATCGCGATGGTTATCGTTGTCTGTGGATTGAAGGGATTCGGATAGTTCTGAGAGAGTGAAAAAGCTTTCGGTGATGGCCCGGTCGTTTCATTTCCACCACCTATTCCGCTGGGATTGTACTCGTATTCCCCCGTGGTACCTGCGGCAACGACGTTGGGTGGGGTTGCTCTGTCACGAACACCGTTGATGGTGACCGTGTAAGTTACTCCGGATGAATGGCTGTCGGTTGTAAGGTGCACCATGGTCAGGCTCGAATCCAGCTTAGCGGAAATGATCGAGATACCGTTGTCGATGCTGTAGTTCGACGTTAATTCTGCTGACGTTTCCTCGACGGGCTCGGTGAACGATATCACCAGGTCGATCGAAGTGCTCAGGTAGAGCGTGTCGAGAGCCGGAGCGGTGACGTCCGTGGATAATGCGAACGTCGAATCGCTCTGGTCGCTGGCTTCTCCACCGATTACATCAAGAATCTTTACTTTCGCGAGCAGGCTCGGGGTGGGTGGTGTGGTCCAGGTGTAACTCCCGGTATTGGGATAGGACATTTCGATCACATCCCATACACCACCATCATCGAGACTGTACTGCAGCTGCACAGAGTCGATAGCGCCCGTGGACTGCCAGGTAATGAGAGCTTCCGCGCCTGCGAGGAAAACCTCACCGCCGTTTGGACCCAGGAGGGTTAGATTGGCGGATGGAGCCTCGCTGACGATCGAAAAAAAGGAATCACTGATGTCGAGTGGATCTCTCGTGTCGGCTTCCTGGACTCTGATGAGACAGCTGTCAGACTGAGCGTCAGGAATGGTCCAGCTTCGTTCATGATCATTCGCGGTACGATTCGTGATGCTGATCCAGGAAGTGCCATTGTCGGTAGAGTAATGGATCGCCACATCACTGACAGAACCGGTGTGGTCCCATGTTATTGCATACGAGCTCCCCACCTCGAGAATTTCTCCACCGTTTGGTGTCAGAACCGTCAGGGTTTTCGGGGGGGGAGTTCCGCTTCCGATGGTGAACACAGCGTTACTCACATCCTCGGGATCCTGGTCGGCCCAGTCCATGATCTTCACCATGCAACTGTCCGATGGTGTATTCGGGACGGTCCAGGACCGTGCACCATCGTTTGCCGTTCTCGATGTCACCATGATCCACGTCCGGCCTGCGTCGGTCGAGTATTCTATCCGGACGTATGTAAAGTTCATTGACGATTCCCAGGTGATGGTCTTCTGGGTACCCACCTGCCACCACTCTCCTCCGTCCGGTGATGAGACCTGGATTGACTCCTCCCCCTGGGGTACATCCGTAATCGTGAAATTGGCATCACTCGTGTCGGTCGGGTCCCCGTCCGATGTGTCCTGCACCCTCACCCGGCACAGATCAGATGGAGAGTTCGGGATGATCCAGGAATAGTACCCCTGGTTCGGAATTCCGAGAGCCAGATCGGTCCAGCTGTTTCCTCCGTCGATCGAATATGCGACATCTACTTCATCAACCAACCCGGTAGTGTTCCACACGATGTTATGCGTCGATCCTACCTGCCAGAGTTCGCTTCCGTTGGGGGAGGATACCGTGATCGTAGTGTCCGGTGGTGGTGGACCACCGCCGGCCGTGATCCCCACATAGTAGGCCATAGTACCGTTCCGGTATACCAGGTTAGCTCTGTCAGTGCCGCCGATGACGTCCGCCTGGTACGATCCCGCGACATAAGTCTGTGGAGTGTCCCACCCGCTGCCGATATCGACCGAATAATTGTCATCCCAGAAAATGTATTTGGCACCGGCGTCATCAATGGCGATCACAGGATCAGTTCCGGTTCCGACAATTGCCACCTCCGAAAATTCTCCACCGAGCCACTCGAGGTAGCCGACATCCGTGGCCTCCGGGAAGGAGATGTGGGGATAATTTGACGGGTCGACCGCCACATGGGGATCTTCACCTGCGCTCGGTACGGTGTAGGTTGCGGAAATGACCGGCTGGAAGGAACCTGCCACCCATTTCCTGTACATTACCTCGTAACTGGTCTGCGGGCCTGTTTTCTGCCGCCAGACAACGTGAAGAGCGTCATCAGCGCCCAGGGTGAGATGACAGCGCTTGGAGGTCATGGTCCCCTCCGATACCTGAGTCTCCGGACCCCAGGACCCGTTGCTCCACAGTTGATGAAATATCTTGCCGCGGCCGTTCGAAAGATCTGTTCTCCTCCATATGACATGTCTTTTCCCGTCGCTCGCCACGGCAACCCTGACGTCCCGGTTGTTCCACAGGGCGGGATCGGGGTTGTCGACGATGAGCTCGGGTGTACCCCAGCTCCCTCCATCTCTGTTGATGTAATAGATAAGGCCCCCGTTATCTCCCCACACGATGTGAGGGACGTCGTTGGAGTCCGCCCAGATATCTGGAGCGGATTTTTGTACGATGCCGGCACCTCCCATCGGGACAGTTTCCGTAGCCTGCCAGGTTGTCCCGTTGAAGTACCGGTAATAGATGGTCGTAGTGGTCATCCATGCTACGTGCACATGGTCACCGGGACCGACGGCGACATCGGGGTACATACCTTCTCCAAGAAGGAAAGGCGGATCCGACATCCATGCCGCCCTCGCAGAGAAAGGAGCAGAGAGGATCATGAAGAGTGAAATAATACAGAGTGCCGTTGTGCGAACCTTCTTCCGGCGGTCATTCGAGTTCCTGCGCATGGTTATACCCTTCCTCCTGAGCATCAGGTCTTTCGGTGTTTTGCCGAGATCCTTTGGTTTTTACCGCAGCAAGTCTTCCTACCCATGAAAGAGCAAGAAGCGTGCCTGTCGTACATAAAAGGGCGCACATTTCGGCTCGTGAATCCTCATGTAATTACTCTATGCACACATTGTACAGGATCGCCGGGAAATGGCATGTGAGGTAATTGTATGGAAAAACACTCGTCCCTGCAAGGGGGATGGATTACAGGAAAATGACTCATCCCTACACTGACGTCCCGGTTGGTTTTCGCTGCTCGACTGTTAACGTCGGTATTGGAACCACACATTATGCCGGGTCATCATAAAGAAAGCCGGGTACGTCACCGTACCCGGCTTGCGTTCTGGTGAAGAGGTATTCCGGTCAGTTAGCGCGAAAGTACCATCTTCATGACTTCGAAATGTGATCCTGCCCTTATGGAGAGCAGATATATACCCGAATTGATCGATTCCCCTGCATCGTTTTTCCCGTCCCAGTGGACCCGGTACTGACCGGCCGGGAGACTCTCATCGAGAAGTACTTTCACGAGCCTGCCTCGCACGTCGTAGATGCTCAACATCGTCCTGACATCGGAAGCGTTTTCCTCCGGGATGTCGAACCGGATGTCAGTGCTCGGGTTAAACGGGTTGGGATAGTTCTGCCACAGGTTGAATGTCGTCGGTACGTCCGATCCGGTGAGGTTAAGAATCCCGCCGTTGGCAAGAATGGTGAAATCGGCATCGGATGCGTCGTTGATCCTCCGATTTCCGTACTCCTGAGCCTTGATCCTGCAGTTGTCAGACGGAATGTCGTCAACTGCCCAGCTGTAAGAGCCGTCGTTGGGAGTCCTCCCTCTAAGGAGTGTCCATGTAGTACCCGAATCGGTCGACCACCACAGTCTCACTTCCTCAATGTTGTTGGACGCGTTCCAGGTGATGGTCTCACTCGACCCGACTGTCCACGTTTCGCCTCCGTTGGGGCTCAAGACGGTGATCCACCTGTCTCCGCCGCCGCTGGAACCGATGGTGAAGTCGGTGTTGCTCATGTCCTCTATCGCCGGATCGTCTTTGCTCTGTACCCGAACCCTGCAGTTGCCGGATGGCGTGTCAGGGACGGTCCAGTCCCTGTTCCCGTCATTACCCGTATTCGATTTGATCTTGATCCACGTCTGGCCGGAGTTGGTCGAGTAATCGATCCTGACGTAAGGAAAATCTCCTGACGAATCCCAGGTGATGAGCTGCGCCGAACCCGGTTCCCACGCCTCACCACCGTTGGGGCTCGTCACCGTGATCCACTGACCGCCGCCACCAGAACCGATGGTGAAATCGGCATCACTCATGTCCTCTATCGCAGGGTCGTCTTTGCTCTGTACCCGAACCCTGCAGTTGCTGGAAGGCGTGTCGGGGACGGTCCAGTCCCTGTTCCCGTCATTACCTGTCTTCGATTTGATCTTGATCCACGTCTGGCCCGAGTTGGTCGAGTAATCGATCCTGACGTAAGGAAAATCTCCCGACGAATTCCAGGTGATGAGCCGCGCCGAACCTGGTTCCCACGATTCGCCTCCGTTGGGACTCGTCACCGTGATCCACTGACTGCCGCCGCCACTGGTGCTGATCGTGAAGTCAGTGTTGGAATCATCTTTTACACCCGAATTGTTTGCATCGAGCACCCGCACCCGGCAGTTGTTCGATGGAGTGTTGGGGATCGTCCAGGAGTATGAGCCGTCGTTGGTGGTGCTCTCGATAATGGTGGTCCAGCTCGATCCGCTGTTGGTCGAGTAGCGGATCCTGACGTTGTTTATCCCGCTGCTCGAATCCCAGGTGATGTTGTGACTGCTGTCGACCTGCCAGTCCTCTCCACCGTTGGGGTCGGTGACCGTGATCCACGGTTCGCCTCCTCCTGAGCCGATGGTGAAGTCAGAATCGGAGTCGTCCTTGATGGAAGTGTCGCCCACTTTGATCACCCTGGCCCGGCAGTTGTTCGATGGAGTGTCGGGGATCGTCCAGGAGTAAGAGCCATCGTTGGCTGTGTTATCGATAATAGTGATCCAGTTCGACCCGCTGTCCGTCGAATAGCGGAGTTTGACGTTGTCTATCCCGCTGCTCGAGCTCCAGGTGATGTTGTGGCTGCTGCCTACCTGCCAGCTCTCTCCGCCATTGGGGCTGTTGACGGTAATCCAGTCCTGGGGAGGACCTCCGCCCTCTGCCGAGATCGCAGCGTACCACACGGTGAGACCAAGCTGGTACACGGTGTGAGCATACTGCCCGTCGCCCATCGCGTCGGGAGCGTGGGTGCCGGAGTGGAACGTCTGCGCCCCGGCCCACCCCGAACCGTCGTTGTAACGGTACTGACCATCCCATATCACGTAGATGGTGCCGTTGTCATCGATGGCGATGGCCGGATCCTCGCCTTCACCGAGGATGGTGGGATCCGTCCAATTGCTGCCAGTCTTATTGACATATGCGATAGCAGTCCCTTCCGGGAAGGCGATATGGGGTTTGTTGTTGGGATCGAGAACGATGTGAGGATCTTCGCCGCATCGTTCAGCGGTATATGTTGCGAACTCAACGCTGCCCCAG
The DNA here is from genome assembly GCA_964654825.1 of uncultured Gemmatimonadota bacterium. GTDB lineage: Bacteria > Gemmatimonadota > CAZMKB01 > CAZMKB01 > CAZMKB01 > CAZZKG01. The sequence continues at coordinate 50,189 of CAZZKG010000010.1, forward strand.
GAACCGTTGGTCCATTTGCGGTACATGGCTTCGTAGGCGTTGCCGGGGCCGCCCCGTTGTCTCCAGACGACATGGAGCACATTATTGGTACCCAGTGCGATGTGGGGCCGCTTCGCCGTCCCTGAGCCGGTGGAGATCTTCGTGGCCCCGCCCCAGCTGCCGTTTTCGTACTTTTTATACCATATGGTGCCTTTTCCGTTGTTAAGGTCATTCTGCCGCCAGATGAGGTGACGGATCCCGTTGGATGCGACAACGATGTGAGGGTCTCGCATAAAATAGTCGTTGGGATTCGAATTCGGAACGACGGTCTGTCTGTTACTCCAGCTTCCGCCGGTCTTGTTCATGTAATAAATGTTCCCGTCATTATCCCCCCAGACGATATGGGGTTTTCCGTTGGAGTCGGCGCAGATTCCAGGGGGTGCCGAGGAGTTCACGCTGACATTGCCGATGGGAACCGTCTCGATCGACTGCCAGGAAGAGCCGTTGTAGTAACGATAGCGGACATTGTTCTGGTACTTCCAGGCAACGTGGAGCTTTCCGTTCTCCTCTGCGAATATGTCGGGTTTCGAACCGTCACCGAACTGCGTTGAAGTCGGGGAAACTCCCGGTGTTGAAGGAAGCGGTGTTGCCTCCAGCAGTCTGATTGTCGTTTGCGTGAAAGAAAGAGTAACGAAAAGAACCAGAGACACCCTACCGATCAAAGAGAGAGCTTTCATATGACACCTTCCTGGCCTTAAATGTGAAAGAATTCTTCCCGTCGTGTCTTCAATTGTTGAGATTTTTACCACCCTCGTAAATTTAGGGCAATATATATACCAAATACCCGGAATGCAAGCAGTTTATTACATATTCGGGATATTATTACACAACAGCGACTTACGTGGAATCATCCTTTTCAAAATCTCCCGGTTTCCGGGGAGAGACCGCCGGGAAACGACGAAAAGTCAACACTGTTGTCAAAAAGAGGATTTTATCAAATTGATGGGACTTTCCTTCTATATCGGGGGGCTATTTCGTGGTTTGTGATGGCCGGTTGATAATATAGATGACTCCGGGGCTTTCCCCCTGGCCCGCTTCGACAGGAGAAGCAGTGAGATCCATCACCCAGGTACTGCCATCCCGGGCCCTGAGAGAGACCCGCTCCATCCTCCACGGATCGGGATCACGGGAACCGGAGACGACCGCTTCCCGGAGATCACTCCCGATGCCGAGCACGGTCACCTCCTTCCCGATAATGTCTGCTTTCTCGTAGCCGAGGAGGTCACACGCACATTTGTTCCACGAGACGATAAGATCATCACCATCGGTGGCGAAGATTGCCTCGCCGGTACTCTTGAGAAGGGTTCCGACCAGGGATCTCAGTTTGGCGCAGTCATCGTAGAGTTTCGTGAGCATCAGGGCATGCGAGAACTGGATGGCGAATGTCTTCACGGCAGCCAGGTCGGATCTGGAGAGTATCTCGGAAGACATCATGAACGAGCCAATCGTCTCGCGGTTCACTATCAAGGGGGCGACGATGATTTTTTTCAGTCCGAGAAGTTCGATGATCTTTCCGATGTTCTTCTTATACGAAGGATCAGTCAATCTCGATTTGAGATACTTGTAGGGATCATCGAAGTAAACCGCTTTTCTGGTTTTGAGAACCCGTTTCATTGCCGGCCACTGATCGAGAGAAAATTCCGAGTCCGCCCACTGGGTGCCGTAAAGACTATTCGCTTTTTTGGTCTTTCTGGTGGGGAAATTCGAATAGGCGATCTTCCCGGTGTTTTCATCCGTTTTAATCAGGATGGCTGCATGGATACCATGTTTTTTGAGCTTGTCACCAACGATCCTGAGTACGTTACCACTCATGAGGTTGTTCTGCATTGCCGCGCCGACGGAGTTGAGTATGTCTATTATCCTCCTCGCCCTGAAAATCGGGGTGATGTTTCTGCTGCTGACCTGCACGTGTGACACTTTCCCCTGTGAATTGAATAGCGGGACGACGGAACTGAGGTAGAACTCTTCATCATTCGTGACCGCATGCCGGTGCGAGGTCGCAATGTTGTCACTTATTTTTCCTTCCATCACCGCCTTCTCGAAAGCATCGAGCAGGAGCTGGAGGCTCTCGATGTCCATGACCGGCCAGATGGACGAGAAACCGTGCTCCAGGATCTTCTCTTTCTTCACACCGGAGAAGTCACTGTTGATGTACGTGACACGCTTCTGATTTCTCTCGACAATCCACGCGATGTTTGCCGAATTTTCGATGATCGTTCGGAAGAATCCTTCCGGAAGGGTATCGTGACTGGCCTGAGATTTTTTTTTACTGTCGTCCATTTGCATAGTTGGCCCGAGGACCTGCTCCCGGGTGAACAGTGCTCAGCACCCCGGGTGCAGCTGCCGGGAAACGTACGTGATAAGTGCATCGAACGAAAAATTACAACATAATATATTATGGATGCGGTATGTTCTGTCAAGTCACTCCTGGTGTCCTGCCCCGGCAATTCATCACCAATTCAGGAGGATCTCGAGTTTCCTGGTTGCGTTGCTCCTTAAACAGGGACAGTCACCATTTATTGTCACCAATATTTATTTTGTTCAAAAAATGGTGACTGTCCCTGTTTTTCTATTTTTACACAACCTCGATAGCTCGCTGTAATTGTCAACGAACTTCTGGGACGGAACACTGGACGGTTAAACCGGAGATTCCTTCAGGGGTATTTTTCCTGTTCATGGGCCTGTCAGTCACGAATACTTCCGATGGTTCCCCATCTGTTTGTATTGACATGCTCTCGATCCGGAACATATTATTGGAGGACTCCGGTCCACAACACCGGTTTTTTCATTTTACGTTTCCAGAAAATGTCCCTGACAACAACAGGAAGAACCGGGATCTTTATCCGAGGAGGTACAGATGGAATGGGTCACCACCACCTTCCGCAGCTTTTGGGTGGATATTCTCGTATCCTTCGGCATCATCGTCTTTGCATACCTCGTGGGGTTGTTCATCAGATCACGGGTTCTGAGCTGGCTCAACAGGCTGGCAGTAAAAACGAGCTGGAACTGGGATGATCCTATCGTAGAAAATCTCAGGAAACCGATCCGCACCTGGTGCCTGCTGGCGGGAGTCTTCGCAGTGAAAGTGATGTGGGAGGACTCTCTTCCCCCGAGTATATCCTCATACATCACGAAGATTATTATTGTACTCCTCGGCCTTTCGATTCTCCTCTTTGTCGCAAAGACGATCACTGATCTCATCGGTCTGTACGGGGACAAAGTTGCGCTCCCCGGGACCGGATTGACGCAGGCTCTGGTCAAAAGCGTGATTTTACTGATCGGGGTTCTCATCATCCTGGGCAGTCTCGGCGTGTCGATTACCCCCCTTCTTACGACGCTGGGTATAGGAGGTCTTGCGGTTGCTCTCGCGCTCCAGGACACGCTGTCCAACCTGTTCTCCGGTTTTTACATCGTCATCGCCAGGAATATCAGAAAAGATGACTTCATCAGACTCGAGAGCGGTGAAGAAGGGTATGTCGTCGATATCGGCTGGCGGGCTTCGGTCATCAGGATGCTCCCCAACAACATGGTGATCATCCCCAACTCAAAACTCGCTAATTCCATTATCACAAACTACTACCTTCCGGAGCGGGAGATGTCCGTCCTCGTGCAGGTCGGCGTACACTACGACAGCGATCTCGAAAAGGTCGAGAGGGTCACCATCGAGACTGCACGGGAGTGTCAGAAAGAGATCGAAGGGGCGGTTCACGACCACGAGCCTTTCATACGATATCACACCTTCGACAGTTCGAGCATCAATTTCTCAGTTATTCTCAGGACCGGTGAATTCGTCGGTAACTACCTCCTCAAGCACGAATTCATCAAGCGATTACAGAAGAGGTACAAGCGGGAAGGAATCATCATCCCGTTTCCTATCAGTGCCCTCAATCTCGAACAGGAAGGGGCTGACAGGATTATCTCCCGGCCCGACACCAGGGAAGTACGGGAAGACCCTTCCCTGACGAGGGAGGAGATCGAACACATCAAGAAACGTTTAAAATCCCCCGGCTATAAGTAGGAATTCCCGCAGATGAGCGGAACGCGGGATACTGTCGGGGATAGATTCGTGAGTCTGTTTTCGTATCAAAGGACGAACCGGTTGATGGGTGACCATCTGAGTGAGAGTCCTTCTGATCCGGGGTAACAGGCCAGGAGCAGGGGAGACTGTGGATCCTGTCCGGTCTCTCGAGGACAGAAATGGAGGAGAGTTATCTCATGAAGGATGAACCAAAGAGCAAAAACATTACCTGGCACGATTCTATGATCGATCTCGAAAAAAGGGAAAAACTTCACGGCCACAAAGGTATCGTGATGTGGTATACCGGTCTCTCGGGTTCCGGGAAGTCCACCCTTGCAACCGCGGTAGAACACGCTCTCTACGAGAGAGGATGCCACACGTACGTCCTCGATGGTGATAATATTCGACATGGTCTCAACAAAGATCTTGGATTCAGCCCCGAAGACAGGGAGGAAAATATAAGGCGTATCGGGGAGGTTGCTCACCTCTTCGCCCAGGCCGGCATAATAGCAATGACGGCTTTTATATCCCCGTACCGTAAAGACAGAGATCTTGCGAGAGGTTTAAACGATGATGGGCAATTTCATGAGATCTTCTGCAGATGCAGTCTTGGAGCCTGCGAGGAGAGAGATCCCAAAGGGCTCTACAAGAAGGCGAGGGCGGGGGAGATTCCGGAGTTCACCGGGATCTCGGCTCCGTATGAAGAGCCGCTGACTCCCGAGCTTGTAATCGATACCGACCAGGAGTCACCGGAGGAGAGTGCGGCCAGGGTGATCGCTTATCTCGAACAGGTTGGAGTCGTCTCTCCTGTCGAATAACCACTTCAACAGAAACTTTTGCAGCGGACGGCGCATGAGGATATCTGCTTTCGCGTTGATTTCGGGAGTGCTGGTCATAGCCTGCCTCCCGCCCTGTACGTTGCGCGCTGATCTATCAACCCGGGATTCGGTCTTCACCATCGCCACTTACAACGTCTTGAATCTCTTCGATGCGTACGATGATCCCTATTTCAGAGATGAGCAAACTGTTCCCGTGCCCAAACCCGCCGAAGAACTGGAAGCGCTCGTCGATGTGATTCGTTCCCTCGATGCCGATCTGCTTGCTCTCCAGGAAGTCGAGAACAGGGGAGGTCTGCGCAGGTTAAAGAGCAGGTTTCTGAAAGAGTTGCATTACCGAGACCCGGTGCTCTACGAGGGGAATGACCTGCGAGGAATTGACGTGGCGTTACTCAGCAGGTTCCCGGTCGGTCAGGTTACATCGTACCGCCATATCCAGTTTCCGAGGGGGGATGGGAAGACCACCCGTTTCTCCCGGGATCTAATCAGGGTCAGAGTCAGACCGGCGGCGGATCTGTGGATCGACATCTACGTCGTCCATCTCAAGAGCGGATCGAAAGGCAGTGATAGAGAAAAGAGAAAAGCCGAGGCCACCAAGGTGAGAGAAATTCTGGACACGGAATGTCAGAAGGATCCAAGGTATCGCTTTATCATTCTCGGAGATTTTAATGACAGGCGGAGCAGTGAAACTGTTCAGATCATAGAAGGAGCAGGAGACGGTCGATTTTTCTGTCTCACAGATGAACTGGACAGCGATACAACGATAACCTTCGTTCGAAACGCCAGTCGAGCTCAGCTGGATTATATCTTTTGTTCCCCTTCCATGAAAACCCTCTTCATTTCAGGAAGTGTCAGGGTGGTAAATAGTGATAAAACAACAGTCGCTTCCGACCACCGACCGGTCGTCGCCTCGTTCAGGATCCCCGTCGATAAATAATTGGGCCGGGTACCTGTCATTGATATACCCGGCCCAACGAGACATCGCTTCACCTCACCGATTACAGGGTGCGGATGAACGGCGGTCGGTCCCGAGAACCTTCTCGCTGGGCGGGCCGTCCGATCCAACACTAGAATTGAAACGGTACTCTGTGTGTCGGTATTTCTCCTATCGTCAAGCTCTGATTTGCAGAGATGTCTGTGAGTGTCGTCGTCCTGCCACTTGGCCAGTCGACCGTCACGGCATCAACCGATGTTTCTCTGACGAGGCCGAAGTGCTGGCTGAAAGAATCCTGTGAAAAGAGACCGTTCCCAGCGGCCACCTGCCTCATCATCGTCTCGCCGTTCGAGGTAACGGAGATGAGTGCACCGATACCGTTGACGTCCGAGTTGTTTCCACGGAGCGCGATATTGATCCAGGTGTTGAAGTTGCCATCGTTCTGCAGCAGAACGTCGTCCTGACTGTTCGACCTCACGATGAACAGATCAGGTCTCCCGTCGAGGTTGAAGTCGGCTGAACAGGCTCCTGTCGCCAGTCCGATATCCGTTCCTGAAATACTGCTGACATCGAAGAAGCTGCCTCCGCCGGTGTTCATGTAAAGGATACTCGTTGTGCTGTTCGTGACGAAGAGATCGAGGTCGGCGTCACTGTCGAAGTCGACCCAGAGCGAGTGGAAACTCGGTTCTGTGCTGTTCGTCCCCGAGGACGACGATATATCGGTGAAGGAACCGCCGTCGTTTCTGTAGAGGAAATTCGCCGCACTACTGTTCGACACGTACAGGTCGAAGTCGCCGTCGTTGTCGATATCCCCCCAGGCGCATCCATTACTGGTCTCGTCAGTCCCGCCGACGCCGTAAGTCGCCGTCACATCGGTAAAAGTAGTCACGTCGTTCCTGTAGAGGACGTTGGACTCCAGCTTGCGCAGGACGAAGATGTCCGGGTACCCGTCTCCACTGAAATCGACAATACCGAACCCGGGTGAGTTCCCGGGGTCGGTGAGACCCATCGCATCCGTAACGTCGGTGAAAAAGCCTCCGTCATTACGATAGAGCTTGTTGTCGGCACTCCTGTTCGCGACGAAGAGGTCAAGTCTGCCATCCAGGTTGTAATCAAAAAAGCCGGCTGTCTGACTGTACGCGGTATCGGTGAGCCCCACTGAGAGGGAGATTTCGGTAAAGCTTGTACCATCGTTCCGGTAGAGTTTGTTGGCGTCGTTTCTCACGGCAACGAACAGGTCGAGGTCTCTATCGCGGTCGAAGTCGCCCCAGCAGGTTCCAAAAGATTCACCGGCGGCTTCGACTCCCATGCTGGCGGCCACGTCGGTGAAGGTGCCTCCGTCGTTTCTCATCAGTCTGTTGTCACCGAGAATGTTCGTGATATAGATGTCATCATCCCCATCACCGTCGAAATCACCCCAGGCGCAGCCCTGTCCGTATCCCCCCATCTCGATACCACTCGATGCCGAGACATCGGTGTAGGTGGTAACCGGCTGGAATACGAAATCAAGGGTCGTTACCTGCGACTCGAAAATCTGTACTCCGGTTGCCGTCTCACCGATGTAAGGGCTCTCAGGTATGACTGTTACATCGTAGAAACCGGCGGGAAGATCGACCGAGTAGAACCCGGTACCGGGATCCGTCATCGTTGTAGCCACGCTGATACCGAGCCAGAAAACCTCGATGTCAGCGGAGATCCCGTCGCCTGTATCGATATCCGTCACGTTGCCTGCAATAGTACCTGTCGCCATGGCATTGAGACTCACATCGTGCACCGTTACGGTGTCAGGAACGAGGAACACGGTCGTGGAATCGACTTCGTACCCGAACTTGCCTGTGACTACGAGAAGCGTATCGGGCAGTATCATGTGAAACCTGTAAGCCCCTGCCGTATCGGTCGAGTCGAACTCTCCTATCTCCGGCAGCTCGACCCGCGCTCCTTCCAGCGTATCACCCGTTGCGGCGTCGGTCACTGTGCCGATCAGCTCATCGAGCCCGCCGAGCCAGTTGGATGCCTCGACGAGATCCACTCTCCCCATGCCGTAGTCGTTGTCATCGCCGGGGGAACCGAGATCAACGGCGGTGAGGAGTATCGCTGTCTTGACGTCTTCAGGACTGGCATTAGGGTCGACCTGTCGCAGAAGCCCGATCGCGCCGGCGACGTGCGGACATGCCATCGAGGTGCCGCTGAAAATCGAGTAGCCGTTGCCCGGGACGCTCGAGCGAACATCCACACCCTGAGCGCACACTTCCGGTTTCTTAGTCTCCATGTCGCATGTGGAAGGTCCGCGGCTCGAGAACGAGGCGATGGTCGTTTGATCCGTATTGAGAGCCCCGACGGAAAAAACGTTGACGTCGGTGGCGTTTCTATCGGATGGATTTCTGAGAGAGGCCGCTCCGGGGCCTTCATTACCGGCTGCGAACACAACTATCGCCCCGGCTGCCTCGCAGTTATCGATCACTTCCCAGAAAGTCGAATCGCATGCAGGGAGATCAGAGTTGATACCCCATGAATTCGACACGACATCCGGTACTTCATCGAATGTGTCGGGATTACTATCAGGATCTGCGGCCCACTCGAACGCTGAAGCATACACTGCAAACCTCCCTGAACCGGACACCCTGTCGATAACACCGGCGGCGACCCACTGTGCATCAGGGGCGACCCCGATCGTGTCGGAGCCGGCTCTGCCGGTGATCGTCCCCATCGTGTGAGTGCCGTGACTTCCCGAGTCGAATGGGAAGTCCGTCTCGGTGATGGGATCATACCATGCCTCACTCGGATCGACGTCGGGCTCGAGACCTCTCCACCTGTCGGCGAGGGCTACGTGGTTACCATCGACTCCGGTATCGATGTTGCAGACGATCACCCCTTCTCCCGTGATCCCCATTTCCCACATGTCGGTAGCTCCGATACCTTCTAGCCCGGGCTCGTGACCGGTCAGGTCAGAGCCGGCAGGTTGCGTAGAGACCGGTTCGAGCTGAACAATTTCAAAATCTTCGTATACGATGCCGACATCGAATCTCGAGGCGATCTCGGCCATCACTTCTTTCTTACCGGTCACGGAAATCATGTTGGTGATCCAGAAAGGGCGGTATTTTTCGACGATGCCGAGTCTCTTCTGCGACTCGAGATATCGCAGAAATGGGGTCTGCGTTTCACTTGCCTTGTTTGTCAGGGTGCGGATCACCGCGGTGTGTCTCTTTGCGAGAGATCGTACGTGTCTCAGCGAATGAACCAGTTCCTGCGGATTGATACGGTCAGCCATTACGACGATGCCGTGGGCAGTGCTTCCCTGCGGGAGTGCGTCCAGCTTCTCCTCGAAGTAGGGCTCTAGCATACCGGCATGTGCCTGTGCCGATGGGAGCAGGGAAGATAGAAGAACAGCGAGAAAAAGTGATGGAAGGAACGTTCTCATGGTGCCTCCTTTGATGATACTCGTGGTAAGATCAGAAATAAACTGGGATCGTCACATCGGTATGTCAAGACAACCACTGACCGCCATTATATCAGATATTTTCAACCTTGTCAAACTAATTCGGTGACAGAGCTTGATTCTTGGAGGAGAAATGTGGCCTTGCGAAAACGATGAGAAACCAGCGAGGGAAATCCTCCGCTCGGGAAGCACGGATTGACCGGTCTGGGAGCCAGCCCAAAGGATGTCCCCTGCTGATTTCGCTTGTCGCTGTAATGCGGTTGACGCTCATTTGAGCAGGGCCATCTTCCTCGTGGACCGGAAGGTACCCGACTCGAGCCTGTAGAAATAGATCCCGGACCGGACCTCGACCAAGTGTGCATCCGTGCCGTCCCATGTTACCGAATGTCGTCCCGGCGAGAGGACTCTATCGATGAGTTTTCTGACCAGACGCCCCCTCACATCGAACACGGCCAGCTTTGTCCGGACCAGTTGGAGGGATGAAGAAGTCCCTTCCGGAATATCGAATCTGATAACCGTTTGCGGATTAAACGGATTCGGATAATTCTGAGACAGCGCATAGGTCCGGGGGATAACCGTTTCGGGGGAGTTATTACCCACGATATCCAAAGTCGAGTCTTCCACCACCGGATAGATCCGGTCTGCAGCAACAGCCGTGATTTTCTGAGTGATACCGGAGGGCCAGTCGATCACCAGAGAGTCGATCATGTCGTGATTTTCGAGTCCGAAGTGAAGGGTTGCCGAATCCTGTGATTTGCCTTCACCACCGCTCACCCACCTCGTTGACGCGAGATCACCTGCAAATACCCGTGCGCGGGCGCCGATCGCCATCATGTCGGAGAGTGTGCCCTGAAGCGAGAGCTCGAACCAGTGTCTGTCGATGCCCCCGGGATAACCGGCGTTCTCCCAGAAATCACCGATAACGAGGTCGAGAAGGCCATCGTCACCGTCATCATAATATGTTGTGAAACTCCTGAGACCATAACCACCGGTGATCCCCGAGGTTCCGGTCAGATCGAGGAATGTGCTGTCGGGTTGCCTGATGAGAACTGCGGGTACTGTCGTGACGATGTCCAGGTACCCGTCGTTGTTGAGATCAGCCCAGAATGCGTCACTCGCCGACATTCCGGAGAGACCGAGGTCCTCGGTGACCTCGAGAAATTGTCCCAGACCGCTCCTGTTTTCGAAGAGAGCCAGACCCGGGTCCGAAAACAGTATGTCCGCGTCACCATCCTGATCGTAGTCACCGATAGTGATGCCGAGCCAGGCGGTGTTGCCTATCCCTGTCTGCTGACTGATGTCCTCGAACCCTTCCCCGGAGTTGCGGTAGACTATATTACCAACCCCGCCGATCAGGATGATGTCGAGGTCTGCGTCACCGTCCAGATCGACGAGTGTTCCGGCTCTGTCATTTCCCTGTTCGTCAATTCCGAAGTCGATGGCCCTCTCATCGAACGTACCATCCCCGTTGTTGATGTACATCCTGTCGGTCAAGGGCTGTAGAGTGAGGAGATCGAGGTACCCGTCGCCGGAGACGTCTCCCCAGATCCCGGAGGAAGTCGCGAGTGTGTCCGATACTCCAGACAGCTCCGTGGTATTTTCGAAGGTACCATCACCGGAGTTGTGAAAGAGAAGATGCGTGTTCCCGGAAGAATACACACCGATGAAGAGGTCCGGATAGCCATCGTTGTCGTAGTCGCCCCATGAAGCACCTCTAGCAAAACTGGAGGCCTCTATTCCCGCGCTTTCTGTCACATCCTCGAAAATGAATTCCCCCGTATTGCGCAGAAGAGCGGGTCCGTTTGATGTCAGCAGGAAGATATCCACGAGACCGTCGAGGTCGAAATCGGCCGAAGCTGAAATACTGCTCTGCTCACACTCTTCACATGTGCTCCGGCTGAATTCGGGAACATCCACTATGGAAAAATCGAATGTCGAGAGCGGGGCGTCCCATGGATCCCTCAGAACCTGGAAGGCGGAATCCACCGCTTGAATATAATAAGACACGGTAGACCAGAACTGCTGACCCGGGATTTCTGCAGTGTAGATGTTGCCGGTTTCACGAACCAGATCCACTTCATCCCACAGCGCTCCGCCTACACTGTAGTGAAGCGTGTTCCGCGAGAGCGGGATACTGTCGATGATGTTCGTTTGAATCCGGTAAGGGCCTGCTGGGTCGTTCGTGTCGTCGAAATCCGTCGTGTTGAATATCGTGAAAGGTGCACCGACGTCCTGAAACCCTGATTCATAGAGCGCTTTCGTACTAAGGATCGTTGCCACAAACTCAGCGAGCATGGGGTCCTGGGGATCGGGTCGCGGGGGGTCGCCGACGAGATCGAGGTGGCCGGGGTTACCGACCGGGTTGGCGAAAACGATCGCGAAGATTGCGATCTGGCTCTCTCCCGGCGGAAGATCAAACGAACCGTACGATATCATATATCGAATGTCAGACTCGATGTCGAATTCACCACAGTCATCACCCGTGAGACATCTCATCATCCGATATGCTTCTTCATCCGATGTCGGATCCTGGATCGGCGATACCGTCGAAGGGCTGCCGAACCAGGTGTAGTGGAACTCATCAACAGCGTCCACTTCATCCGGGATGTCGTCAGGCTGCCCGTCCAGGTCGTCATCGACGCCATCGAAGGGCGACTCGTCCGTCATGCCGTCACCATCGTTGTCGATACCATCCCAGGCGTTGCCCGGAGGTTGCAGGAAGCATGTTCCGACGAATCCCACAGGCCCCTCCCAGTTTTCTTCGTTGAAATCACTGTCCCACGCCATGCCGGTGTTGAGCTCGACTGCCTCCCTTCCATAAACTTCTACCGAATCGAGAATCGAGGACATGTCATCGGCAAACGATTCACCGATGTCCATGTCACTCACCAGGGCGATATACGCTTCCTCGAGAGTGAAAGGTCCATCCGGCAGGGAATCGGATCTGTTGGTGAGCTCGAAGGAAAGCAGAATAGCATTGAAGTTCAATCCTCCCACAAATGCCATGCTCCGCTGTTTTACCTCGATCCCACACCTCCCGGTCGTGAACTGTGGTGTGCCGTTTATGTCATTGTAAATCGTTACGAAATCCTGCGCTGCATAGAATACAGGGTCGTCTTCACTGTTCCGGAACTCATCCGGCCACTCGACGAGGTCGTCGAGGATGGTCGAACTGAACACCCGCGCGAGGGGATCCGAAATATCCTGCCCGACACGCCCTTCCCGGTGCTCCGAAGCTCCCGAGAGTGTGTCATAACCCTGGACGACCACCGTGTCCTTCGTCCCATCCCCGTCCACGTCAGCAAGCCCTCCGATCCAGATACCCGTTCCGAAAATGTAGTTGTTCGACGTCCAGGCCGGCCATCCGCCCAGGCCGTTTCCCGTGATGATGTCGTTGCCTGACTGTCCACTGTTCGTGACCGCCAGGGCGACCGCGTTTGCGTCGTGAACGAGCATCATGTAGTCGGCAGGTACCGGATCACCTCCCGTCGACGCCATCAGGGTGCACGGCCCGGTGATCGATTCACACAGATCCGCGTACGGCGAAGTACCGCCCATCCTGGTCGGGTAAGGGAGTGGAAGGATAAAAACAATTATGAAAAAGAGAAGGAGAGAGTGCAGTCTCGAGGTGATCATGATAACCTCCTGTTCACGAGTTTCCCCTGTCTTTCCAGCAATCGCTAACAAAACCCCCTAATGATACGAACTATTTGAGATCTTTGTTGCATGATTTGATTTCCAAACTCGTGACATTTTCTTCTCGCAGCGTTGACACAGGTGAGCGGTTGTGATATAGTTTAAAATAAGAGATTCCGGCACATCGAGTCCGGTTTCAGAACCCGCGTCAGGATTCAGGAAGAGGGGCGACTCCCGTTTTCCTGACCTTTCGGCCCGGCACAAGGAGGTCTTCCATGAAAGTTTTCAAAGGCCCTTCTGTTGTCATTCTCCTGGTTTTTATGCTTTCACTTTTTCTCGCCTTCGGAGCCGAGAATGGATACAGTACGACTCTTCAGTCGATGTATTCAACTGCAGGACCAGGTGACGGTTATGACAAGCTCATCATACTCGAGCGGGGAGAGGTCTACATCGGTCCTCTCACGATCCCGAGCGGGGTCGACTGCTGTATCCGCGGAAACGACGCGGTGTGCTCGCTCCAGAACGCGGATATCCTCATCATGAGCAACTCGACTCTCGATATCAGTGATTGTGTGGTCTACGGTGGCCACTACTCGATCCACTACACGGAGGGGACCGCTGGTACGATAAGAGGCAACACAATCACCGGTGGGATTGATGGTGTCAGGGCTGTTCTCGCCCAGGTCACGATCGAGGACAACATCATAGCCGACAACTCCGGAATGGGGATCGCTGTAGATGAAGATATGCTCCCCGTGATCCAATACAACGACGTCTGGAACAACCTGCAGGGTGATTATATGGCATTCTGCTCCGGCTGAGGGGGCGACACCTGGGAGAGTTTCTCCCCTTCACCCGGTACAGGCGAGATCAACATGGATCCTCTCCTCATAAATCCCGTCATTTTCGATTTTTCACTGAGCGAGGAATCCCCATGCATCGATGCCGGCAATCCTATTGATCCAGATCCCGACGGCACAATATGCGACATGGGATCGTGGCACTATCGATTCATCTCCATCGCCTGTGCTCCAAGTGCTGTAATCCTGTCTCCCGGTGATGTTCTCGAGCTCGATCTTGTTGCTGAAAACCTTCTGCAGGAGGACACCTTCCCCGTTCAGCTCGATATCATCGCAAGACTTCAGGATGGTAGCGAATATCCTGTCAGAGGTCCTATCCCGGAGGGAGGTATCTCGATCCCGGCCGATTCATATCTTGCCGGAGTGATGAAACTCGATATTCCACAGGGGGTCCCGAACGGGTTCTCGTGTACTCTGAAAACGGTGCTCTCGAGTACAGAAACAGGCAGTTTTGTGGATGAAGACAGGTTTGATCTGCTGATCCTGTCCGAATAAGGGAGATTGTAAAACAGGGGATGGAAGTACCGGTCTACCGGACCCGGACAAACACAGATTTTTCAGTTGAGTCACGTATTGAGACGGAGAGGTTCCACCCTCTTATCGGAGGTCTCCTGGGTACACGATGCCCCGGAGACTGTTTTCATCAAATAATTCTCAGGAGTTAAGTAATCCTGGAGCCAGCCAGGACAGGAGGTCGACAGATGAAGTCATTTCTCTCCTCGAGTTTTTTCCTTCTCGGTTTTATGCTGATTCCCTTCTGTACCCAATCGATTCTGTCAGAAGGAGAGGAAACACAGGGTGGCAACCCTGTTGTGGTGATGGAAACCAGCGTTGGTGTCATCGCCATAGAGCTGTTTCAGGAAAAAGCACCGGTCACGGTCGCTAATTTCCTCTCGTATGTGAAGGACGGTTTCTATGATGGATTGATCTTCCACAGAGTGATCGGGACGTTTATGATCCAGGGTGGCGGCTTCGGTGTCGACATGGTGCAGAAGAAGACAAAAGCTCCGATTAAAAACGAGGCGGGGAACGGTCTTTCCAACAAGCGAGGCACCATCGCGATGGCGAGAACCAATATCATCGACAGCGCAACCTCACAGTTCTTCATCAACGTCGTCGATAACCAACGGCTGGATCACCGGGACAATACTCCCCAGGGATTCGGATACTGTGTCTTCGGTAAGGTTATCGATGGCATGGACGTGGTCGATGTCATCAAAAAGGTGAAAACAACAACCCAGGGCCAGCACAAAGATGTCCCGGTCGAACCGGTTGTCATAAAAAGGATCACGCTCAATAAATAGAGAACGGGAGAAGTAACCGTTCTCTCTCCGATGGCGATCCGGGCGTTTTTTCATGTCCCCCGGCAGGAAAAAACGTCCTGTTATCCCTTCACGGACTCCCCAGGATCCCTCCTGCGAAGTTTTTCTGGTCCCTATATCATCAGGTTACGCAATGGATTACGGGCGGAAAGTGTTCTTCCCACGGTTTGGCAGGATTTTTGCGCATTCCTTACGACAGCATTTCTACTTAATCGTTCGTCAAGGAACACACCCTTCAGAGGAGGCGGAGCTGATGTTTGTGAAGAGAGCCAACAATGGCGGTTTTACCCTCATCGAACTCGTGATGGTGATAACGATAATCGGTGTGCTCGCTGCTGTCGCGATTCCCAACTATATCGACATGAGGACCGATGCACGAAACGCCGCGTGCAACGGGCTGAGGGGTACACTCAACTCGGCAGCGGCGATCTACTATGCCGACCAGGTGAAACAGGGCAACAATGCTTCCTTTCCCAAGAAACTCGCCGACGTGAAAAAACTTGTTCCGAACTGGAACGAAGGAGATGTCCCGGCTAATCACAAGTGGTCCTGGGATCAGCAACGGGGAAGAGTGAGCTGCAGCGACGGCAACGTGGGTTTAAATTATCATTGATTTGATCCGCAGCGGTTTAGAGCAGCACCGGGTTTTGATCCACCCGGACAACCAGTAATGGAAAATCGGGTATCCTGACCGGGTTTCAAGCAGATGTGCGGGATAGGGTCTGTTGACAACCAGATCCCGCATTTATTTCTTTCTCAACTGCTCTGCTTCCACACCTTCCGGTCTCTCGTCAACAATCGGATACTGTTCCCATCCCTCGTAATCGAAGTGCCACCACTCGGTGGGTAGCGGGAGGAACCCTTCTGAGGTCATCAATTTCTCCAGAAGAAGGGCATTCCCGGCAGCTGCCGCTGTACCATCACGGTAATCACGGTGTGCTTTCTCGGAAAAATCATCATAGGCGGTGGGCATCAGGAGGCGATTCCCGGTACTGTCCGCCAGGGTGACATCGACGGCAGCCCCCCGATTGTGTCGGGATCCCTTTTCGGGATTTGCCACATACCGCTCATCAGGTACTTTCTGCCACATCTTCCTCTGCACGGCAATCGGTCTGAAGGCGTCCCAGACAACCAGCTGTAATCCTCTTTCCCTCAGCTTGTTTTGTACTCTCAGGAGGGCATTGGCCACTTCCGTTCGTATCAGGCAGGCATTACCGGTGTACAGCACTTCGCCGAACACATTGTCGGGGCCGGCATATTTGAGATCAATAATGATTCCGGGGATGGCTTCCTGTAACTCCACGAATCCCTCGGGGATCTCAGAAGACCGGGCGGGCCTGTTCGAAGTGACGAGGACAAGGGAGGCAATCGCTATCATGAGGAAGAAACGTACCCGGTACTTCCCGTATTTATTGACCGCATTCGTTCCCTCTAGAGTGGAGCGAGAAAACCGTCCTGATCCCGTGTGTTCGCAATGTGTGGTATCCATCAGATCGTATAGAGATTGTTCTGCGGGTGACTGAGGAAACGGCATCCGTCTTCCTCGACGACGGCGATCTCTTCGACCGTCGCGACACCGTAACCTTCCACGGTCACCCTGGGTTCGAGGGTGTACACCTGTCCTCTCTCAACTTTTTCATACGGTAATTTCCCGTACCGTTCCCACCTCGGGCAGAGCAGGCCGGATCCGTCATGCGCTTTCCTCCCGATCTGGTGTCCGAGAGCATGAGGATATTCATCATAACCGAGTGACGTGATGTGTTTCCTGGCGACCTCGTCCACTTTCCAGCCCTCTATGCCCGGACTCAGTGTCTCGCTCGCACGGCGTACCGCGTCCCTGACGGTTTCGAATCCTTTTGCAACTGGGGCCGGTGCATTCTCTTCGCCTTCGCGTCTGATGTACCACGTCCTCTGCATGTCCGAACAGTACTCACGATACAGCACACCGAAGTCGACATTGAGGATGTGACCGGGCTTGATCTTTCGATCAGTCGGGCTGTAATGTGCTCCCGCCGATTCCGGACCGGTGAACACAGCCGGACAGTGAGCAGTGTCCCATGCCGGTTCGAGCTCCCTCTTTGCGACTTCATCCATGATAAGCCGAGCGATGTCCTTCTCAGAGAGCCCGGGTCTGATTTCTTCTGTTAACTTCTCGAGAATCTCCTCGGTGATCTCGACGGCTCCTGCGATCCTGCCGAGCTCTTCATCTGATTTTCTTCCCCGGAGAGCGCTTATGAGTTTGCGTGAAGAGATGAGCCTGTCCGGATACGGAGTCCCCTCCAGATATTCATTCAGGATCAGAAACATTCCGTAAGTCAGGCCGTCGGAGAGAACGTCGCTGGTGGAGAAGTTCAGAGCGATATTGGATGGATCGAAGTGGACGATTGTTTCGAGGAGCGCCTCCTTCAGTGATGCAACGTAAGATTTCACCGTCGTGTAAAGCCCGGTATCACGTATGCTGGGTTCATCCAGTGAGCCGACTATGGCTATCCTCTCACCTCCGCGGGTCAGTATGAAGGCCGATTGCCAGGTGACGTTACGGGCGAGGATGAGTTCGAGCACGGGATCCGTAATCGTATCACTTTCTCTCACCAGTGTTATCCACATGTCGATCCCGAGCTCCTCCATGATCGATACGGCCTGGGCGATTTTTTCCTCCTGAATGGACATGCTGTTGCCTCCGGGGCTACGTTGTGCGTTTTATGGTATCGGCCACTAACTCTTCGGCCTGTTTAATGATAGTATCTCCTCCCTCCACTGTAAAGAGGCGTGCGATTATCCTGCTTGACGGTCTGTACGATGCTTTGTATATTGCCGGTAGATATTTTAAGGTTCCCGTCCGGCTATAAAGCAGGAAGGGTTTCTGCGATCATACACCTCACGCGGGGGGAATAATATGGAGTACAGCTCAATCGAGAAAATGAAAAATGATCTCACCGGTATCGTACAATGGGATGGGGAATTCGAACTCAAAGACAGGCAGAAGTTCACGTCTGATGTTCTGGACAGGCTCACCTGGACCGTTGTGTTCGGAAAAGACGATGAGTTGAAAAAAACCGCTGCATGGCTTATCCACAAGGGGGGATTGGATTGTGGTGTCTGGCCGGCATCCATCCAATCTCTGTACGAGGCCCGGGGGCGGGGTGAATTCAATGGGGTTACTGTCCCGGCAATCAACGTCAGAGGTATGACCTATGACGTCGTCAGGTCTGTTTTCAGGGCTGCGAACAGGTTGGAAGTGGGTGCACTGCTCATCGAGATTGCACGCTCTGAGATCGGATATACAGAACAGAGACCCATGGAATACGCGACGGTTGTAACGGCTGCAGCGGTGAAGGAGGGATTCGAGGGCCCGATATTTCTCCAGGGAGATCATTTTCAGGTCAATGCCGGAAAGTTCGTAGTGGACCCGCAGAAGGAACTGAGCTCAGTCCGTGATCTCATCGAGGAAGCGATCAAAGCCTGCTTCTTCAACATCGATATCGACACTTCCACACTCGTCGATCTGAGCAGGCCGAATATCACCGAGCAGCAGAGAGACAATTTCGAGATCGCGGCGGATCTCACCCGGCACGTGAGGAATCTCGAGCCGGAAGGTATTACGATCTCGGTAGGAGGCGAAATCGGTGAAGTCGGCGGGAAGAACAGCACAGTTGAGGAACTCACCACATTCATGGATGGCTACCTTTCTTCGCTCGAGTCGAAGGGAGGGGGGGTGGCCGGGATCAGCAAGATCAGTGTTCAGACCGGTACCTCTCACGGAGGCGTACCCCTGCCGGACGGCACGATCGCCGATGTGAAGCTAGACTTCGACATCCTCGAAAAATTGTCACGTGTCTCCCGGGAGGATTACGGCCTTGCCGGTGCCGTACAGCACGGTGCGTCAACACTGCCCGATGAGGCTTTTCATCACTTCCCACGGACGGAAACGTGCGAGGTGCACCTCGCAACCGGATTCCAGAACATCATCTATGATTCGAACGTGTTCCCCGACACGCTCCGTCAGGAAGTCTACAGTTTTCTCAGGGATCATTTTGCCGATGAACGGAAGGAGGGACAGACCGACGAACAGTTTGTCTACAAGATGAGGAAAAAAGGATTCGGACCGTTCAAGAAGCAGATATGGAGTCTGCCATCGGAGATAAGAGAGAGCATAGACAGAGAACTCGAAGAGAAGTTCAGCTTCCTGTTCGAAAAGCTGAACGCGGGGAACACGAAGGATCTCGTGGCTCGCACAATAACTCATCCGAAATATGAAATGGAGCGCTGAGAGGCGGTACCTACCCTGCCGCATGTCTTGTGAAGGAGGGGATTATGGATCACAACAAGGGTGACTCTCTGACCAGGCACATCATGCTCGAACAGAGGAAGCACAGGGGGGCGACAGGGGAATTTTCCGACGTCATGAACGGATTGTCGCTGGCCGCCAAGATAATATCTTCAGAGGTCAACAAAGCAGGTCTGATCGATATCCTCGGGATCACCGGCAAGACGAACATCCAGGGAGAGGAAGTCCAGAAACTGGATGAATACGCAAATGCTACCGTCGTCCACGCCATCGAACACACCGGCCATATCAGTGTCATGGCGTCGGAAGAGTATGCTGATCCCATCGAGGTCCCCAAACAGTATCCCAGGGGGAAGTATGTCATGATGTTCGATCCGCTCGACGGATCATCCAACATCGATGCCAATGTAAGTATCGGCACCATCTTCGGACTGTACAGGAAGGTTTCACCTGGCCGTGACTGGAACTCTAAAGATCTGCTTCAGCCCGGGAAGGAACTGCTGGCGGCTGGATACATCATCTACGGATCCAGCACGGTGTTCGTCTATGCAGCCGGTAACGGGGTACACGGTTTTACCCTCGATCCGAGTGTGGGTGAGTTTCTCCTCTCGCATCCCAACATACAGATCCCCGGGAGGAGCAGGATATACAGCGTCAACGAGGGAAACTACAACTACTGGGACGAGGGTACGAAAAAATACATAGATTACCTGAAGGAACCGAAACCTGATGAGGGCCGGCCGTACAGTGCACGATACATCGGATCACTCGTGGCTGATTTTCACCGCAATCTCCTCTATGGGGGTGTATTCCTCTACCCCGCCGACCGAAAGGATCCGAAGAAACCTCATGGCAAATTGAGGTTGTTGTACGAAGTAAATCCCCTGGCATACGTCGTCGAGCAGGCCGGCGGTGCTGCCAGCACTGGATGGGAGAGGATCCTGGATGTTGAACCTGTGGATCTCCATCAGCGGGTGGCGCTCATCATTGGGAGTAGAGACGACGTCCGGGAAGCCGAGGAATTCATCCAGGGAAAGAGATGAGCGGGAGCTCCTTCCATCGAATCCGCATTCCGCTCTTTGCCGGAGTCGTGTAATCCGGTGGGGAGAAACCCGCTGGTTTGAATTGACATATCCCCACAACTGTGATATTATGGAGTTGTTATCAGCCCGCAGCAAGGAGGAGTTTGATGCTCAGAAATGTAATCACCGTTGGACTTGCGGTAATTCTCCTGGCCGCTCTCACTGCCCGTCGTTCCGACGCCCGTACGGCAACGAGAGATGAAGCCTTGAGGACGATAATCGACGGAGTCATCGAAGTGGATGTCGACCAGGTGCGGTTGTACATCACTCCCGAACCTGTCGAAGCCGGCGCGGAGTTTGTATCCTGGAAGCGCGTTGAATTGACGGCTCCCGCGAAGGGATGGTTCGCCTTCATCGACGACCACCCGACGGCGAACTTCGAGCACGACTGCCGGTACGTGTTCGTGAAGGAGTCGACCGGAGAGATCGACTTGAAGAACTCGACCGTCCCACCAAGGGATGAAGGCGCTTATTACGAGTATCCGACCAAGATCGGGGAAAGACTCGATGCTGCGCAGCAGATTATCCCGAAACCTTACGATGGGCCCAAACATCCTCTGGCGAACCGTGGGGGTGCCTACGCAGTTATCCTGAGTGGAGGCGCCAGTTCGGGCAATAACCACATCCGTTACTGGAACGACAGCTCGAACATTTACACCACTCTCGTGGATGTTTATGATTATCCCGATGAGAACATTTTCGTTCTCATCTCAGATGGTCTCGACCCGGCAATCGACCGCTCCGACGGTACTAATTCACCAGCTGATCTCGATGGTGACGGGGATGATGACATCATGGGACCCTGTGTGCTCACCGAGATCGAAGCACTCTTCGACCAGCTCGGTGGCATGCTCGATCCTTCGGATCAGCTCTTCGTATTCACCACCGACCACGGTGGCTCTAACGGAGGCTGGAACGCCTACCTGAATCTGTGGAACTGGGAAGAGATGCAGGACAGCAACTTTGGTTCTATCTGTGACGGGATCCCCCAGTGTGACATGATCTTCACCATGGAGCAGTGTTTCTCCGGCGGATTCGAGGATGATCTGGCACAGAACGACCAGGGTCGGGTGTTCAGCGCTGCAGCAGCTTATGATGAATACTCATGGGCCATGCCGCCCGACTACGTCTATGACACGTATGTATTCTTCTGGACCGCGGCGGTCAAGGGGGAAGATGCATACGGCAACCCTGTCGATGCGGATTACAATGGTGACGGTGTCATCACCATGGACGAAGCATTTCAGTACGCCGAGGCCGAGGATTTCAGTGATGAGACCCCGCAGTATTATTCTAATCCCTCAGATCTCGGTTCGGAACTGTCATTGTGGGGCACCAGGGCATACATCGAAGGTCTCGTGACGGATGCCGATTACGGGAACCCGCTCATTGCCGCGGTCAGGATCGTCGGGGGTAACAAGTCCGTCAATACCGATCCAAACGGGTACTATGAGCTCCCGTGTGATGGGGACACAACAGTTTCGGTGGAAGCCAGTTCCTACGGCTACCGGACTCATCAGGACAGCTGCTTCGTTCCGGCCGACAGCTCCGCCTGGCTCGATTTCGCACTCGAAGAGGCTCTGCCGGGAATTCTCGAAGGCTGGGTGAGGAGTGCTCTCGACGGCACACCGATCGTTGATGCCGATGTGACCGTGATCAATACTCCTCTCGCACCGCAGACCACAGATAACGAAGGTTACTATTCCTTCAGCATACCGGGCGGCGCCACATATCAGGTGGAGGCCGTCAAGCCGACTTATGTGGGAGAGACTAAATCCGCCGTCATAGTGGAGAACGAATTGACCGTTCTCTCTTTTGCACTCGGGCAGGCGGAGAGTTTCGAAGATTCAGACGGCGGGTACACCGGGTTGATGATGTGGGAGTGGGGAACTCCTTCGAGCTATGGCCCGGGCGGCGCTCACTGGGGTGAGAACTGCTGGGCGACGAACCTCGATGGGTCTTACGGTAGCAATGGGAATTCACCTCTCTACTCCAGGGTCTACAATCTGGTGGAGGCTACATCGGCGAGTATTAGTTTTTATCACTATTACGATACCCAGACGGGTCGCGATGGTGGAAACGTCAAGATTTCAACGGACAACGGCGCATCGTGGGCGCTCATCACTCCCGACGGCGGATATCCCTCCAGCTCGATGTACTGGAACGGCGAAGCCGGTTACAGCGGGGCAAGCGACGGGTGGGAAATCGCGACCTTCGACCTGAACAGTTACATCGGCGAGCAGGTTGAATTCAAGTTCAGTTTCGGTTCCGACGGCTCTGTAACAGGACCGGGCTGGTATATCGACGATGTCTTCCTAGAGCTCACGTATCCAGTTTCGGTGTCGCTAGTCGCCGATTCACCAACGGTACAGAGAGGGACAAACCTCGGTTTTCAGGTGAATGCCTCCAACGCCGCGGATTATCCGATCACCCTGTCGGTGTGGTCTGAGGTTCTTCTGCCGGGAGGTACTCCTTACGGTGGTAATCCCATTCTCGGACCTTTTCCTGTGACGCTTCCGGCGAATTCCACACCGTCTGTGCACCTGAATCAGTTTGTACCCGGAGTAGCGCCTCTCGGATCCTACACCTACATCATGAAGGTAGGCGCGGATAACGAAACCGTTTTCTCGAGAGACTTCTTCGATTTTACTGTTATCGAATAACCAGGGTTTTGAATACGTCTGACTTCGAAGATACCCGTCCGGATTTCCGGGCGGGTATTTTTTTCCTAACGCTTCAAGAGCTTTTGAATTATACCGTATTACAAAGACAGAGAATAATATTCAACTAGGGCAACCAACCACAATTATTTTCCCCTCCATATACCCCCATGTCACTTCTCTCTCCTACCAATCCCGGAGGACGACAAGCATCAAGAATCCCTGGATCCCCAGCATCTATACAAGGTGATCCTTGACCGAGGAAATATTCTAATCCTTGATAAGTTATAAAAAACGGATCCGCACTGATGTTTCCCGGGCCCCGATTAACAGTACTTCCTGGTTCTATGTGCACAGAGGTCGGCACACCACTGACGTTGGAGTAGCTGATGGTGAGGATGGAAGGCTGACTCACACTCCCCATCCAGATTTCCGCTCCTTCCGGCGCATAGTTATCCCAGAGAATCGTATTCGAGATAGTCATGTCTGAACCCAATGTCAGATGAATTCCACCACCTCCACCTGAAGCAGAGTTACCTGTGATCGTGTTGTTCACTACTATTGAAGACAACGAGCTGTTTTCAATGCAGATTCCCCCACCAAAAGCAGTTGAGTTTGTCCCTGTTACTGAGTTTTCAGAGATAATATTGTTTACTATTGTTGTTGTAGATTGATAACAGTAGATACCTCCACCCACATTTTTGCCAGGTGATCCAGAAACCGAGTTTCCAGTAATACTGTTATTCCTAATGATCGCAGAATCATCAAGACAACAGATTCCACCACCTTGACCCCATGCGGTGGTGGATATTCCGTTTACAATTACCGAGTTGTCTTTGATTGTGTTTTTTATTATTCTCGGGGAAGAAGCAATGAGGAAGATACCACCTCCATCATCACTTGCTGTGTTTTCTGCGATTGTGTTATTTAATATCCTTGGAGAGGATTGGAAACAATTGATTCCACCCCCATGTTGCCCTGAATTCCCTGTAATGATGTTATAAGCTATAGTTGGGGATGAGGAGGCACCGCAGAAAATCCCACCTCCGCCAGGACCTTCACCACCAGTAATGGTAAAGCCTGCCAAAACGCTTGATAAATTTTCTTCTGAAGTGAAAACAAACACGTATTCATTTATTATAGAGCCACAATCCACAATAGTTGCTGCAACCACTGCTGGATCCAGTGGATCTTTACTCATCACCGTGATGGCTTTGCCATCGAAGCTGATAGTGGACTCATTATAAGTTCCTGGTGATACCAATACTACATCACCATTCACAGCATTGTCAATCCCAGCTTGAATTGTCGGTTGATTTTGAGGAACCTTAATGATAGTACCATGTGCCGGATTGCTTGAAAGAAGCAAGAAGCAAACAACGATCGGTGTAATCATCACCTTGAACATGGGTAACCTCCTTCGGGGAATCCGATCCTTCTCGTATTATACGTGTAACGAGAAGACATATTCTTACAACCATGAAAAAACATTCCATGATATAAAGCTCTCCATAAAAAACTTGTTTCCGGACTGTCAGACGGTGAAATCCGGTGAACCTAATCGAAAGTAGGAATGAATGTAACAGGACATGTTGATTATCCCATAAGGCGACATCCAAAATTACACAGCGATCCTCCTGACAGGGCGGTTATTCTGAGTTAGACTTCTCAGAATCGAGAAGGAGGGTCCAGCCGGTACCGTCGGAGTCCCCGGCGAAAAGGTGTGTGTTCTTATTGACAGAAGGCTCTCTTCTGAATATTAATTATCCAGGTACCTTCCCTGTTTAATGAAAAGTACCCCGTGAGGCCCGTGATGAGGATAAAAGTAGAAGAGAAAAACCTGGTCAAGGCAATCAAGGAACTCGAAGGGATCGATATCCTCATAAAGGATGTCGAGGAAGCGAGAAGAGGGCTCTGGCTCATCATCCGTCACACCGAGGCATCCCGCCGGGAAGATTTTAATGGGATCGAAGACGTCATCATCTCGGAGAGTCTCGAGTACCCCACTACCTCAGTCGAGTACAGAAGGTACTATGAGATCGAATTCAAAGTGAAAGATGATAAGTACCTGGACATGGAGATTGCCCTGATCCGGGAACTGCAGAAAATGTTCAAGAAATGAACCGGGTGAAACCAAACAAATTTATACATTGACAGCCGGTCCTTCTACTGGTAATTTAATGGACCTGTAAGAGGGTTTTTCAATAAATCGAGGGGTTCCACACGAGGCCGAAAGTGTCCACTTTACCTCTTCCCACACATGATTCTCTGCCGCCGGCGAGCGTGAGGGATGACGTTTTTACGCTCAACCTGGAGAGCATTACCTCTCTGTCCTTTCACGGTGGTAACGAAGTCAGGATCCTCCAGAACGGAGATATCGCTTTTCCCTCCATGCTCAATGCCATCAAGAGTGCAAAAAAGTACATTTTTATGGAATTCTATGTCTTTAGCGATGATCCTGTCGGCAGAATGTTCACGGACGCTCTCATCGAGAGGGCTCAGGAAGGAGTGGAGGTCAAGCTCCTCTACGATTCCTGCGGGTGCCGTCATACGAAGAAGTCGTTCTGGGAGCGGGTGTCCCGGGGCGGTGTTGACGTGAGAGCGTTTCATCCTCTCAGGATCTCGAAATTGAAGCAGTATCTTCATCGGGATCACAGGAAGATCCTCGTGATCGATGGCGAGGTCGGTTTCACAGGAGGGATGAATATCGGGGAAGAGTATTGGGCTCAGAGACAGGGACACCTCAGCTGGCGGGATCTCATGGTGAGCGTGTGTGGGCCGGCAGTGACGGACCTCCTCGAGGTTTTCCGGGAAAGCTGGGTGGAAGCGGGGGGCAAGTGGTTTCTCCTTGGAGATTACCGGAGATCAGAGGCGGCCATGGGTGAGAGACGGGTCATCACGCTCTCGAACGCATCATCACAGCGAGCACTTTCGCTCAGGAAAGCCTACCTCCTCGGTGTCCACACTGCCCGGGACACGGTTTACATCATGGATCCGTATTTCGTGCCGGGCAGAAGTCTGATTTCCAGTCTCAAACACGCGGTGAGGAGGGGGGTTGACGTGAGGCTGCTCCTCCCGGGAGAATGTGACGTGAGGACAGTCAAATATGCAAGTCAAGCATTGTATTCGGAGCTTCTCACCTCCGGAGTCAAAATCTACGAAAAGCAGGGGACGATCCTCCACGGGAAAACCACCATCATCGATTCATATTACACCATCATCGGATCCTCCAACCTCGATCCCAGGTCATTCAACTTCAATTATGAATGCAACTTCGGGATTCTCGACGAAGAGATCTCGAGGGAAATGATGGATGGCTTCAGACGTGATCTCCTCACTTCGAGAGAAATAAATCTCGATGAGTGGAAGAGGAGATCATTAAAAGACCGAACACTTGAACGGGTGTGTTCTCTCCTCGGCGAACAGCTGTAAAACCTGCGGATCGCACAGATCGATTTCTCAAACCTCTTCACACCTGACTACCGGATTTTACTTTCTTTTTTCCACGGGGATTTCGAGCACACCGAACACGGCTCGCCCCAGGTCAACAGTCGTGTTTCCTGAAAAGCCGGGTAGCGTGTCACAGACGAAATCGACATCGGTCGAGTCGAATTTTGTCCAGGATGGATAGTAATAACCTCTCCCCCAGCTCTCGAGGAGCGATGTGTCAGGTTCGTCGGCACTTCCCCGGGAAGTCGGCCCGAATGCCACGTGGTGGAAAAGTGCCGTGTCGTGATCGGGATCGATCTCGAGGAAGGGGTCGAGAAACAGGTCGAGCCGCAGCGGGTGTTCCCAGTCGCGATTGACGAGGAGAATTGCGACCGTGTCCTGATCGGGGGAGACGGTACTGATACAGTCGAACACCGGCAGGGAAGTCAATCCCCAGTGGTGAGAGGTTTTTTTTGATTCGAAACCATACGTCCAGATCGAGTCGGAAACAATAGTTGAATCTCTCATGAGATCGCCATACAGCCCGAAGGCCTTCTCGATGACTGTTCGGTGCGCATGTCCCCGGGTATAGTTGATGGTCGCGTGGGGAGTGTCGCCATAAGCATACGCGGGTTTGAAATATTCGGCCTTGTCGATCTGGCCGGCCCTGTACCTCAGGATGAAGTTGCTGATGTTCACCCATGCTCCCGCCCACGTGTCGAACAGCCTTTCCGCCCGTGCCGGCATCCGCCTGCTCCTGACCGAAACCGCGGTGTTGTACTCGGTCTGCAACATCTCCCACTCGGGATGGCCGAAGTATTTCGAAAAAAGCCTCCACGTCTTTGGATTTACATACGCGTGCTTCCAGCCCAGCGACCCCACGGCTCTCCAGAGACCCTCTCCGAGGCTGTTACTCCCTTTTCCCATCGACAGGGGGAAATAGTCATGAAACGCTAGAAAGTCCGTCCGTTTTAGGATCGTTTCGTTCGAGAGAAGGATACTGTCCTGCCGCCATTCATCCATCTTTCCCGAGGGGATGCCGTCAAAGTTCCATCCTCCCCGCCGGTCGATGAACCAGCCGAACCTGAGATCGGGATCGACGCGTTTCGCCGCATCCATAAACCACGAGAGGGTGTCTTCCACCATGTGGGTCCAGCATCTCCCATCGGTGTGATAGTAACCGTCTCTCCAGTCCCACACCAGCGCGCTGTCATCGTCACTCTCCGGCCCCCACCCCTCGGAGTAGGTCATCTCATTGATAAACTCGTAATAGCGCGGGCGATCTGGTCCGTAGCTTTTCAGCATGTAACGAATGAGAGATGTGTCGAAGTCGGATGTGGTTTCGTCACTCTGGGCAGTCTCCGCAATGAGCATGATTGCATTACGGAAGTCGATCGAGAGCGAATCGCAGAATTCTTTCACGTGACCAACACGGTCAGGCGGATTGTCGGCATTCTTATCGAAACGATAGTACGCTCCTTCGCCACCGTCCCAGAATACCCTCACGAGCGGCCTGCTCACCCGGTCGACCTGGAAATTGCGGACGCTCTCGACGACTCGTTTCCTCGGAAATCCATCTTCCTCCCGTGGACTCTTGCACTTATCGCACTCCCAGAGTCGAACCCGGGGAAATTTCCGGGTGTCGGCAGGATGGTTGCAATCGTAGGTGATCTCCGCACCGATGAGATCGAAAGGAGTGGTTGTCAATTTTCCGTTGTTCAGGAAAAGTTCCGCGTGGGGGGGGGCCGGGATAATTGATTCGCTGCATACCGGTGAAAACTCGATACCTGCACTGTTTCGGGGAAGATATTCGAACCAGAGTGTGTCATTCTGCCAGGATGTGTCGATTTGGACTGCCATGAACTGATCCGGAAACGGGAGACTCCGCTCCCGCCCCGACTCATACAGCGCCAGGACCTCCTCGCGGCTCAGAGCAGGATGGGTGATCATCACCTCATCGATCTGTCCCTGGAATGAGGTTCCTGATCCCGTACCTGTCCCGATGCCGATCTCGGAGGCATCGCTGTGCGGGTGGTAGGTTAATAAGCTGGAGTACCAGTATCCTCCATCGAGGAATATCGTCACCCTGTCCGCTTTCGGATATCCCCAGCTCATCCCGACCAGGTGCCACTCATGGGCATCCATGGCTGATTTCTTATCACCCGTATCACCGTATCCCCGCCCGTTCCACACGGCTTTCAGATGATGCTCGGAGAGAACAAGCTTCATCCCGCTCTTATCGGTCCCCTCCTCGTAGAATAGAACCTGGTCCGGTTTGACGAACACCGTCTGAGTGTCGGGAGCGACCCACATCAGCACTGTTCCGCTTCTGCTGTCATATCCGTCGGGGAGATCCCGGTAGACGAGAGTACTTTCCTCATTCATCCTGAGGCACGAAGCGCCGAAGCGTGCCCCTTCGGCAAAGGCCACCCTTGCGACAGCAGGTCGGTATCCACCTTTTGTCTGCGTGTCACCCTCGAAATGGGCCAGAAATATGACCTTTCCCTCTGACGAAACAGATTTCCCTTGTCCGGGATGGAGTTCGATCACAGATCCTTCCTCTCTCCCGGATTCACCGTAGTAAGCCCCGGCGAGCACGTGCTGCCTCGTCATCACCCGGTGCGGCGTCACCGTAATGCTGCTGCCGGATACCGGTAAAGGTACAGGGCCGGCCTGTGCAGTCAAAATCAGACCTGTACACATACCTGTGAGAACCTTTAAAATGAGTGAGAGATGGACACGCTGCACTCTTTTTCCCCTCATCAATACAGCGGGAAAATCTGTGACATGGTAACCATCACAACATACCCACTTCCTCCGCGAAAGTCGAGAAAAATCTGATAATCGTAGAGTGTGGTATACAATTTGCTCATTTCTTACTGTTTTCGTGTGTCCGGAATGTAGTGATCCCCTGTGAAGTGTGGAGCAGTGAGTGAGCACACATCCAGGAAACAGAAAAGAACAAAAAGGCCGACAGGCCGAATCCGGTGGTGTCACGTCCAATTCTTTCTCCCATCAGTTCAGGACCCCGCTCACTGCCATGACGGGGTATCTTTCTCTCCTCCGTGACGGAGCCTTCGGTCCCCTTTCGAATGAGCAGCGGGAGATCGTCGGCATCATCTCGAAGAATTTGTGGCGGATCAACCTTCTGCTCGATGACCACAAAGACCTGAAGCGCATCGAGGAGGCACCGGTGACATTCGAGAAGTGTCTCACCCCCGTCCGGGAGATTCTCAAATCTATTATCTTAGAGTTACGAAGTATAGTGAAGGAGAAGGGGATCGAGCTGAAGCTTGTCGTCGAAGATGACCCGATGGTGTTCGTCGAGGTCCAGCCGATCAAGCGGGCTCTGCTGCATATTGTCCAGAACTCCGTTAATTATACTAGTTATGGGCCTGTACTCGTAAGAGCTCATTCCGAGGGATCTTTCACCATCATCGTAGTACGTGACTCAGGTGTTGGAATCGATGCAGAGGATAGAAACAGAATCTTCGAGAAGTACTATCGTTCATCGAACCCGTTCGTGAGAGAGAGTCCCGGCGCCGGTCTCGGCCTCTACATCGCCGAAGCCTATATACGATCTCACGGAGGAACAATCGAGTTCGACAGTTCGACCGGGGACGATACAGTTTTCACCGTACGATTACCGGCCATCCCATCGCCGGAAGAC
Source organism: uncultured Gemmatimonadota bacterium (assembly GCA_964654825.1). Classification (GTDB taxonomy): domain Bacteria; phylum Gemmatimonadota; class CAZMKB01; order CAZMKB01; family CAZMKB01; genus CAZZKG01. Next base: position 80,399 of record CAZZKG010000010.1, read on the forward strand.
CCACCTGAGGAATCCTGATCCATCCTGCACGGCCACCCCTGACGCGTCTGACCTGTAACCCGTCCGGGGTATGTACAGGTCAGTTCTGAACCTCCCCTCTGACATGCGCGTGAAGCAGTTGACGAAAAGAGTGAGAGCAAATACCTTTAGGATGGTAATGGTGGGGATCTACCGGCTGATGTCACTCCACCTCCTGTCAACTTATAACCGCTACATCGGAGAACACACGTGAGAATCCTTCATGTGGCTGTCGAGAATTTCTGCGGTATCCCGCTCGAGCTGGTCAGAGCTCACAGAAGGCATGGCCATGTCTCGAACCTCGTCACGTTCATACCGAGTATCCGCGGGTACGAAGATGATCTGTGTCTTCACTATCCTCTGGTCGGCTCATCCGTTCTCGAGGGATTGAAAAAGCGATTCAAGCGCGGTGCCTGGATCAGGGAGGTCGAATACGGGAGTCAACAGGAAGGCGTGGCACCGGTAATCGAGACGGCCTCTCTCATGGAGAGCGGTTTTCTACGTTTCCGGGATGTGCTCTGGAAGCGGAGAGCAGAGAAGGCGATCGACCGGTGGGGTCTCATGGAGTACGACATCTATCACCTCGAGGGCGGGCTCGGATTTCTCAGGTCAGGTGAGATTCTGAGAGCACTGAAGGCTAGGGGTAAGAAGATCGTGACCATGTATTACGGCAGCGATCTCAGGCTGAGAGGCATTCATCCCGTGGTTCGCAAGGTGAGTGATCTCGACCTCACGATCGAATATGACCACCTCAAGCTGCGCCCCGGGATAAAATTCACCTTTTTCCCGACCGACATCACGAAGTACCCGCTCACCGATCCCGGCCGCGCGGAGATGCCTATCCATATCGGTCATTCGCCCACAAGACGGGAGTTGAAAGGGACCGACGCCGTCATCAGAGCGGTGGGAGAGGTCAAACGGCACCATGATGTCGAGCTCGTCTTGATCGAACGGCTGCCGTATGAGGAGGCTATCAGGCTCAAATCGAGCTGTCACATCTTCATCGATCAGGTGGGGAATACCGGCGGAACGGGATACGGGATGAGCTCGGTTGAGGCTCTTGCCATGGGAATTCCCACTATCACTGATTTCGCGAGCGACCTTGCCGAGTTTTTACCGGATCACCCTTTCATTCTCGCCGAACCTCACAATCTCGCCGAGAGGATAGTGCCCCTAATCGAAGATCCAGAGCTCCGAAGATCGAAGGGTGCTGAGGGAAGGCAGTGGGTTTTGAATAATCACCATGCCGATAGAGTCGCCGAACGGATATACGATCTGTACCGGGAAAAAGGCTGGATCGGGGGATAGAGAACGATAATGCCGATCAGCAGTGAAAATCCTTCATCAGGAAAAGAAGTACAGATCTGGCCGCATTTCAGAAGAATTCTCACCCAATCTCTTCTCTACGGGATGGGAAATGTTGCTACAGGGCTCCTGCACCTCGCCGTGATCGTGATTCTCACCCGGTACCTGACCAGAGAAGGCTATGGAACCTACGAGAATGCTTTTGTCTGGTTTGTCCTGCTGTCTGAGATCCTCACGCTCGGATTCGGGTCGTCCCTCTTCCGATACTACAATCTCTACAAGCATGAAGAGCAGAGGCGGAGGGCGGTCAGCACCGCATTCATCTTTGTTGTATTCGTGTGCCTTGCCGCAAACCTGCTCATCTACTTCTTGAGTGAAAATATATCTTCATTCCTGTACGGAAATACCGCCTACAGCGATTTTTTCGTGTACGCCAGTCTAGCGGCCGGTCTCATCGTCCCTGCGCGTCTTGCACAGGTGTACATAAGGATAATGGAACGTCCCGTTTTTTTCGCGCTTGTCATTCTACTCAGGGTTACTGCGATCCTCGCGGGAATGTATGTGCTCGTCATCAGAATGGACATGGCGGCGAGAGGAGCAGTCCTCAGTCTTCTCTTTGCGAACTTTGTCTTTGCGATGGTCCTCATTCCATGGCTTGTATCCCACTTCAGGCTGTCCTTTTCGTGTCACGTGTTAAAAGGGATGCTCTCGTTCGGTATACCGTACATCCCTGCCGGGATCTGCATGTGGGCACTGTCACTCTCCGACCGGTATTTCATAACGTATTTCGATTCACTCGAAGCGGTCGGGCTCTACTCCGTCGCATATCGGCTCGGGATGGCCATGGCGCTCATACTCGCTGGTTTCCAGCTCGCGTGGCCGCAGTTTGCGTATTCCCTCGAGCATGCTGATGAGGGTGATGCAGTATACTCGAGGATACTTACCTATCTGTTTGTAACCATGATGTCGATAGGGCTCGTATTCAGTCTGTTCAGAGAAGAACTGATCTCGCTCGTGGCCACAGAAGCATATCTCCAGGCTGCTTATATCATCCCGTTCGTTGCGTTCGCATATGCCTTTGAAGGGATTTTCACCGTCACCTCTCTCGGTGCGGTGTTTAATCACCGAACTGCATATGTCGCCTGGAGCACCCTGTTTGCCGCGGTAACGAATGTGGTCCTCAATATTCTGCTGATCCCGCTATTCGGTATCGGTGGCGCCGCCGGCGCGACGACTGTATCTTACGTGGTACTGGCTCTCCTCATGGTAAGGTTTTCAAGAAGGTTCAGAGACGTGCCGTACGAGTGGTCCAGGATCATCAAGGTTGCCTCTGTCGCACTCGTCTTGATCGCTGCATCTTTCCAGCTGCACAGACTTGTGGGGCCGGAAATGAAACCGTACAGGATCCTGGGGAATTTCAGTCTCCTGCTTCTTTTCTTCCCGTTGCTCCACCTGCTGCATTTTTTCAAGAGTGGGGAGATCAGACGTGTGAGGGAACTGGTTGCGAGAAAAGTACGGGGTAGACCCGAGAGAGGGGGAGGATGAATCTTCTGTATGTGTCGTACTACTTTCCTCCCATGGGGTTGAGTGGTGTAACGAGGACACTCAAGTTCGTGAAGTACCTGTCAGTATTGGGTTGGAATGTGCGGGTACTCACAGGTTCTCCGGTGAGATACTATGCGTTCGACGAAAGTCTGATTGAGGAGATCCCTCCCGGTGTCCGTGTGATCAGAACAGGGTCGCTGGACGCGTTTCACCTCAGGAGAGGAAAGCAGACAGTTCGGTCGGCGTTACCCCCATCGGGTGGGAGGGCTGTCTCGAGATTCTTTTTTATTCCCGACAGCAAAATAGGCTGGTATCCATTCGCCGTGTCCAAGTGGTCCGCGGAATGTACTGGGACGAAGCCGGACGCGGTGCTGGCCACGGCACCTCCCTGGACCTCTTTTCTCGTGGGAAATACGATCGCGCAGCACTGGGGTTCCCCTCTCGTGCTCGACTACAGGGACAGCTGGCTCATGGATGCCCAGAGTCCACAGCCTACATCCTTTCACCGATGGGCGGCATCGCGGCTGGAGGCACGGGTCGTCAATAACTCCAGGGCTGTCATCGCGGTAAATGAGCTCCTGCGGAATGAGATCGCTACGAGATACCGGGCAAATGCTCCGAATACAAATACGATATATAACGGTTTCGATCCTGAAGATTTTCAAAATCTTCCCTGTGTGGAATCACCGTTTGTCCGGGGTGGCGATAAAAACCTCCGTCTTTTTTACATGGGGACGCTGTATCAGGATGTAAATCGTCCTCGCAACCTTTTCCAGGCGCTGGTGATCCTCAAACAACGGTGGAGTGATGGGAGGCTCCCGCTCGAAATCGTATGTATGGGAATCGTTGACAAGAGTTATTTCAGACTCACGAGAGAAATGGGAGTCGATGATCTCGTCCGGTTCGTTCCGTACCGGACGCATCGGGAGGCTCTGGCAAGTCTCAAAACCGCTGACGCGGCGCTGCTCCTCATCGACCCTCACCCGTACGCGGACAGACATGTACCAGGAAAACTCTTCGAATACTTCGGTGCCCAATTGCCGGTGCTGGCCCTCGCGCCGGAAGAAACCGAGGCGGTAAGGATCATAACTGAATGCGGGGCCGGCTTGGTCCTGCCTGCTGATGATCCTGCAGCGATTTCAGAAGGGCTGGCCGGGTGGATCGAACGCAAGTTCCGGGGAAGAGGACTCCCGTTGATAGACACATCCCGTCTTTCCCCCTTTGACAGGAAACAGCAGGCCGAACAGCTCGATGTGATTCTCAGGGAGCTGTAACGATTTCCGGGACAGTAGGATTCCCGGGTTTCTCTGGCATAGTGTTTGCACAAAACAATCAGGAAGATTTGTACCTTTCACTGATAGTTGTCGCCGATATGGCATCTGGGATCCGCGGGGGAAGATGCATACGATTCGTGGAAGAATCATCATCCTGCTGACTTTTTTCCTTCTTTTTGCCGCGTGTGAAACCCAAGAGATAGCCCCGGGGCCTCTTGAGATATCACTCAATGTCGAACTGCCGGAACCGCTCTCACAGGAAGACATCGGGGTGATTGTCATCCCGGACAGCGTTCAGAGTGTGACCGGCGACGTCTCGGTGGATGTGGGAAGCGTCGTCGAAAATCTCAATGATGTGATGGGTATCATCATCGCGATCATACCTGCGGTCGTCTCGTTCGACACGATAGGGACACAACCGGCATCCGAGCTGCCGCCCGGACATCGGAACCTGCAGGCAGATGATACGATTACCGTTTCGATCTATATAGGTGCGATGGGGCTTGAAGACATCTTCCGTGAAGAACTGCTGGGGGCGGTGTTCACTATCGACATCGATGGGACGGAGGTCACGGATATCAGTGGTGCGGTCGATCTCCCGCAGCAGATCAGGGAGGTTGTTCTAAGCGGGAATATGAGACTGGGGATCACTCTCCTAAGCAGTGTGAGAGGGAGAGTGTCCATCGAAAGCGCCCTGTTGAAATTCTACATCTTCCATATGTAAACAGGACAACTCCGGCCGACCCATCACGTTATTTCACGAGTAAAAATTTCCTGGTTCTGCCGAATATTTCCCCTCCGCTGTCCTTTACCTCGAGATGGTAGAAGTACACCCCGCTCGATAATCCTTTCCCGTCGAAGTGCTCACTGTAATCGCCCTTCACCTGCCGGCCCTCGAAGATCGTGGTGATCTTCTGACCCTTCAGGTTGAACACACTCAGGGTCACGTATCCTTCGTCGGCGAGAGAGTAAGAGATGGTGGTCTCCGGATTGAAGGGATTGGGGTAATTCTGGTCCAGGGAAAATCCCACAGGTAGCGGTGTGTCTCCTTCGGTGATACCGGAGGTTCCGGTAGTGTCGACAACCTCGAAAATGCTGCGGCCCTGCGTCCCCGCCCTGATGAATCCGAGGTTCTCGTGAAACGCCATGTCCTCGACAACCGTATTGGGCAGACCGTTACCGAAGGAGAACCAGCTCGCGCCGTTGTCCGTGGTTTTGAAACATGAGAAATCGGTTCCGATATAGATCGTGCCGGGAGTCGTAAACCTTCCAGTGGGGAGCACGATGGTGTTGACCGGAATGTCCGGCAGGTTGGAACTGATATCGTGCCAGGTCATACCGTAATCAGGGCTCTCCCAGACGTGCGTGGTATCGTAACCGGAGACGACCGTGTAGACGTGTGCTGCATCCTCGGGATCGATGGCGATGTCCATGACAAATCGGTTGGGGAGATCGCTATCGGTCTGAATCCAGCTGTCACCACCATCCATCGACGTGTGAAAGTTGCCGTCGGAGGATCCCGCGTAGATGACCATCGAATCGGTTACTGACACCGCGATGGTAGAGAGAAAGGAAGTGTAGAATCCAAGATCCTTGGTGAGGTCACTACTGATAGCGTTCCAGTATCCAGCGCCGTCGGTTGTCCTGTATACACGGTCGGTCCCGGCGTACATCTTGAGATGGTTGTTCGGGTCCAAAACATACGGGGCATAGAATCCGACATCGTCGCTGTAGTCTATTCCGTCATCAGCATAATCCCAGTTTTCACCCAGGTCGGTCGATTTCACGAGGGAGAGATACACGTATTCGGTAAAGATCGTGGTGGGGACGACGTAGTCGAAAGCGGTGACTCCTCCATCGGCCGAGTAAATCTGTTGCCAGCTCTCGGGGTCGCCCGTGTAGATCAGTGTCCCACGGTCCTGCGTCCCGCACAGGCCGATGGATCGCTCGGAGGGGTGTAGGGCGACGCTCTGGACCTCGGTCACTTCGAGCTCGTTGTCCAGGTCGACCCAGTTGAAGCCCCCGTCCGTCGATTTAAAGACCCCCCTGTCACTCACACTGAAGAGTGTCGTCAGGTCATTCCCCCAGGCCATGAGCTGGTTGTCATAAGGGTAGATGTCCTCCCACCACATCGTCAATTCGGTCCAGATGCTTCCCCCGTCGGTCGTCTTGTAGAGCTCGAGCCCGCCGGTGTAGCAGGTGAGTTCGTCGAGTGGATCGGCGATGGTCGCGTTCTTGTAGCAGTCGCCGACGTCGCTGAAACCGGTGTGGGACCATGTTTCGCCCCCGTCGGTCGTTTTGTAGATCCCGAGAGGGGTGTCGATGAATGATATGTTGGCATAGATCGTCTGGTGACCGGTCGAGGATAGAGCCATGGCGAGCATGATCCTCCCCTGCTCCATAGGGTCCGGCAGCCCGATCGACTTTCTCAGCCAGGTCTCACCGGTGTCGGTGGATTTGTATATGCCGTTTCCCGCGTCACCATCCGGTTTCCCGATGACGCAGTAGACGACGTTTGGTGTGTCGGGGTCTATCAGAACATCGGTACCGATTCCCTCCAGAGACAGAACCCAGCTGTCGCCGCCGTCAGTTGATTTGTAGATCCCGTCAACTGATGAGACGAATACGGTGTCGGTTCCAAGCGGATGGATGGCGATCCTGCTCATGGATTCGGAAAAGGATTCCCCCTCCTGGGTCCAGGTATCACCACCGTTGGTGGATTTAAAGATACCGGCCCCGGGGTA
>CAZZKG010000011.1:0-41646 GCA_964654825.1 uncultured Gemmatimonadota bacterium
ATCAGGTTCCACACACACCCATCCGTCGAGAGCGACCTGTGCCGGACCCTCGCGGGGGACTCCCCTCTCATTCACTATCACGGGAGCCTCCAGCCGAAGGACCTGATGGCTGAACTCCCTCGGTATGACTTCGGGTGGGCGGGATTCAACACCTCCAGGAACAGCATCCACGCCGACACGGTACTGGCCAACAAGACATTCGAATATCTGGCTGCAGGCCTCCCCGTCATCTCTTTCCCCCACAGGTCCCAGAAAGATTTCATCGAAAGCCACGGCGTGGGCATCATCATAAACGATGTAAAGGAACTTCCCGGCAATCTCACTTCGACCATGGTCGATCACATCAGAAAAAACGTGCTCGAAAAGCGTTACTCTTTTACGGTGGAAAGCGGGATCCGGGATGTTTTTTCACTCTACCGGCAAGTCCGCCCAAATCAAAGAGACACTACAGGAGGTCGCGTTGAAAATAACGGATGAAACAAAAGCAATCATCTACTTCCGCCCGAATGACGCGAAGAAAGTTGGGAAGAACTGCTACTACATCAATCAGATCATCTGGTTGAATCCTGACAACATCGAACTCGGGGACGACGTGAGATTCAACCACGGAGTGTATGTGAACGGATTCGGAGGCCTCAGAATCGGAAACAACAGCGGTATCGGTCCGTACAGCATGATCCACACGGCAAATCACGAGTTCGACGAGAAGAAAGTGAGCATGCGCAGCTGGATGAAGAAACCGGTCGTCATCGGTGAGGATTGCTGGATCGGGATGTCTGTCTGCATCCTGCCGGGGGTGACGATAGGAGACAGGGTAATCATCGGTGCCGGGAGCGTGGTGGTGGATGACATACCGTCGGACTGTATCGCTGTTGGAAATCCCTGCAAACCGGTCAAAACGAGAAAAGGGGAGAGGATAGAATAATACTCCCAGGGGGAATTTACAAAAGGACCCGGGTTTGACACCGGGCCCTTTTTGTATTCGTTTCCAGCCAACCGGCCGGGAGATTTTTCTATCTCATCTTCTTGGGAGGAAGAGCTCGTTTGAGCGCTTCGGGATTGAGGACCTTCACCTCGACCCGGCGGTTCTTCTCACGCCCTTCCTTTGTGCCGTTATCGGCAATCGGTGTCGATTCACCGTACCCCTTCGCAATGAGTCTGCCAGCGTCCACGGAGGGGTAATTCTCGAGGAAGTAATCCCTCACCGCTTCGGCTCTCTTCTGGCTGAGTTTCATGTTGACCGCTTCACTCCCGGAGGAATCGGTGTGGCCACTGATTTCAACTCTGACCTTCTCCCACTTCTTCAGAATGTCCCCGACGTTGTTCAGGAGCTCTTTGGAATCTTCCTGGATGTCCGCTTTGCCGAGTTTGAACTGGACATAGAGTTCGAGTTTTTCTTTTGAGAGGAACTCGTACTCGATTTCGGGGATCTCGCAACCCGACGCATCAACCCGCACTCCGGAAGCAGTACCAGGACACTTGTCGAGACCGTCATACACACCATCGTTGTCAGTGTCTTTCGGACAACCAGCGTTGTCGACGACCGCCCCACTCGGAGTCCCGCCGCACTTGTCGATACCGTCATATACGCCGTCGCCGTCACTGTCCATCGGACATCCGGACTTGTCGACCGTCGCCCCCGCAGGGGTCCCGGCGCACCTGTCGAGACCATCATAGACACCATCGCCATCGGTGTCGATGGGGCATCCGCGTTCATCAACAATAGCACCCGCGGGAGTACCGGGGCACTTGTCTTTCTTATCGGGAACTCCGTCGACATCCGTATCCGGCGGAGGGCCGCCACCGAACTGAAATCCAAAGCTGAACGTGGCAAGCAGGTTGTGGAATGTCTCCTTGTCGCCACCCTCTACCGGAGCATACGGGAGAATTTGATCTCTGACATCAATTCCAACCCAGGCGTCCTCTATCGAGAACACTTTTATGCCGCCACCGAATTCGTAATAAGGATCTGCAATGGGGAGAACATCCTCGTGCACCCAGTTCTTCATATACCCGACACCGCCCACAGCGTAGGGCACTACTTTACCGGTCATCAGATTAAAGACCCCATCACCACTGAACATGACAAAGTTGTAACTGAGGTTCTCTGCGGCATTATCTGAGGGGAGTATGCCGAAGCTCCCTTCCACTCCGAACCGGTTGGTGAAAAAGTAAGAATACCGTGCTCCCAGGAATGGCGAACGTTCTTCAAGATCAAGATTCTTGTCAGTCAAATCCCAGAAAGTCGCCCCGAATGTCGGAGCGATGTTCTGGCTCTTCTCTTTCACCTCGGCACAGAGCGGTGAAATAAGAACAGCCACCATGACTCCAAGCATCAGGATGACACAGAGATTTCTCCTCATGGAAGACCTCCTTTCAAATATCCCTCAGGCTCTCAGGCGTGCCCAAAATCTCCCGAGAAAGGTACAGGTTTCGGCAGCGCATGTCAATTGTTTTTTAACGCTCGCAACAAATAATTTTTAAAGCACTTACATTCCCTGCTCTTCAGAAGCATCGGAGACAGAAGAGACACATCTAACAGTACGCTCTCCTTCACACCGTGATTTTCTTGAGCGCCTGCCTTAGGTCGTACACGAGATCCTCCACGTCCTCGAGACCGACTGACAGCCTCACGAGTCCTTCGGAAATCCCGGCTCTGGCAAGCTCTTCACTGCTGTAGGTGGAATGAGTCATCGATGCCGGGTGCGAAACGAGCGTGTCCACATCACCGAGGCTCACAGCTATGGTCATCAACTCGAGATTATTCAGCAATGCTCGTCCTGCATCTCTCCCCCCTTTCAGATCGAAGGCGATCATCCCGCCGAACCCCCGCATCTGCCTCCGGGCGAGTTCATGCTGCGGATGCGTTCTCAAACCCGGATAGTACACATTTTCGACTTTCGGGTGAAAATTCAAAAACTGAGCTAACTCCATTGCGTTTTCAGCGTGTTTGTCCATTCTGACAGGCAGTGTCTTGAGCCCCCTGAGGAGGAGCCATGCGTTGAAAGGACTGATAATCCCACCGAGATCAGTTAAAAAATCACTTCGCACGCTCTCTACATACTCGCTGCTGCCTATCAGTAATCCGGCAACCGTGTCCCCGTGCCCACCGATGTATTTGGTCGCACTGTGGATCACACTGTTGGCACCGAGATCGATCGGATTCTGATAGTAAGGTGTTGAAAACGTATTGTCAACCATCAGGTGAATATTTTTTTTCTTCGCCACCTTCGCGCAGGCTTCAATGTCGATAATCGCAAGGGTGGGATTGGCCGGTGTCTCGATGAAGATCACCCTTGTTTTGTCGTCACATGCCGACTCGATGTTCTTGACATCGGTACCGTCGACCTCCCTGGCCTCGAGTCCCAGTTTCGGATACATCTCCATAAACAGCGCGTGGGTCCCGCCGTAAAGAGTGTCCGACGCCACGACGTTCTCGCCGGGGCGAATGAGAGTGAAGAGAGCGGTTGAAGTTGCCGCCATCCCCGAGCCGAAGGCGAGGGATTCGTCGCCTTTCTCGAGATAGGCCATCTCGATTTCGAGTGCTTTCGTCGTCGGGTTGCCGAGTCTCGTATAGATATACCCTTCCTGCTCATGGCTGAAAAGAGCGGCACCCTGCTCTGCGTTCTCGAAAGCGAACGTCGAGCTCTGGAAAATAGGCGTCGATATGGCCCTGATCGGGACACCCGACTCATGCTTGTCGAGATGCCGCTTGCCGTGTATTGTCAGGGTTGCAAAACCATACCTCTTCTCCATTTCGTCAAACTCCTTTTCAGATACCGCGCTTGAGATCAGAAACTCTGTCGAGTTTTTCCCAGGTAAACTCGGGTTCGGTACGGCCGAAGTGACCGTAGGCGGCCGTCTTTTTGAAAATCGGCCTCCTGAGATCGAGTGCTTCGAGGATGCCTGCAGGCGTCAGGTCGAACTTCTTTTTCACGATCTCAACGAGTTCGAGATCGGGGAGCTTCCCGGTACCGAATGAATCGACATAGATCGAAACGGGGAGAGGTTCACCGATGATATATGCGAGCTGCACCTCACACTTGTCCGCCAGGTCCGCTGCGACAAGATTTTTTGCGATCCAGCGGGCGGCATAATTGGCGGACCTGTCGGTCTTGGTGGGATCTTTGCCGGAGAAGGCAGCCCCGCCGTGACGGCCCATTGTCCCGTATGTGTCCACAACAATCTTCCTTCCGGTCACCCCGACGTCGACGAAAGGGCCTCCTTTGGAAAAAGAACCTGTGGGATTGACATGAAAAACGGTTTCTTTTTTGTCTACGAGGCCGGTAGGTTCGAGAACGGGCAGGATAACAGCGTCGATGAGATCATCCCGTATCTTCGACTGGGGTATATCCTGGTGATGGTGGGCGGAAATGACGACGTGTCGGATACGGGTGGGTTTCCCCTCGACATACTCTATGGTGACCTGAGATTTTCCATCAGGATAGAGATACTCGATTGCTCCGTCTTTTCGGACTTCTGTCAGTCTCCTCGCCAGAAGATGCGCGAGAAAGATTGGAAGGGGCATGTACTCGGCATTGAAGTCGATGGCGAATGATTCATTGGTTGCATAGCCGACCATCATCCCCTGATCACCGGCACCCTTCCTGTCGACTGCTATTGCTATATCGGTCGACTGCTCTTCGATCATAACCATCACCGCACAGCTCTGGGCATCGAAGGATATCGCCGGATCGACGTATCCGATGTCTTTGATCGTAGCACGAACGATATGGGTGATATCCACATAAGCCTTCGTCGTAATCTCACCCGCGACGAGCACCAGGCCGGTCGTCACGAGGGATTCACAAGCCACCCGGGCGTACTTGTCCTCTTCCAGAACCGCATCCAGAACAGCATCGGCGATCTGATCACAGATCTTGTCCGGATGCCCCTCAGTAACAGATTCCGATGTAAAGTCTCCGGTGAACGACATGATGGGACCTCCAGGTTCAGCCTCTATCCGAATCCTCACCAGGTTTGATCAGCTTACTGGCTCTGTTGAGCGTCTCCCACTCCTCACTCGAAATATTCTCGATCCCTTCCCTTGAAATCTTGTCCAGCACCCTGTCTACTTCTTTCTTCACACGCTCACGCTCGTCATCCTGCCTGTGAACGACCCTGATCTTGCGTTTCCTCTTTTCTCTCACAAAACCGTTGTGGACCGATTGAGAAAGATTTCCCCACTTCAGGTAGAAAAAGGCGATGAGCATCCCACCAAGGTGCGTGACATGACCTATCCCATCGTTCACGTGGCTCGAACTGGCGATAAACTCGATGACGAAGAAGATCATCATAAGGTACTTCGCCTTGATCGGAAAAAGGAAATAGAGGAATATCAACCTGTTGGGGAACGTCAATGCGAATGCCATCAGAATGGCGAACACCGCCCCCGATGCACCGATAGTCGGCACGGTAGGCATTTTAGAGAGAAAAACCGTTATAACCCCGGCACCAGCACCGGTCAGGAAATAGAATTTCAGAAAAAAATTGGTTCCCCAGCTGTTCTCGAGTTCCGAGCCGAACATCCACAGGGCGAACATATTGAAAAAGAGATGAAGGAACCCCCCGTGGAGGAAGAGGTAAGTGAAAAGCTGCCAGACATACAGCCGGGAAAGGACACTCTCCGGTACAAGCCCGAAGAAATAGATAAAAGGACGGCCGACCATACTTCCGACGAGAAATGCAATGACGTTGGTGATGAGAAGAAGCTTAACAGCGGGGGATAAACGTATCAGAGGTGAAAAACCACCTCCCGTACTCCGTCTGTAATGATATGCCCTCATAGCCCATCCATGAAGAATGCCGAGGATACAGCTTCACGGCAATCCCTCCAGGCCGCCTGTTGCAAGCCCTGCTCAGACTCCCTCAGACACACCAATTTTCAGGTGCGGAGTCGTTCGTTTTCGGCTTAATGCAGGATCTCTGTCCAACGCTCCAGAAGTATCTTCTCGAACCGAGGAGCGTAGATGAGATCATAGACTTCACCCTTCTCAGGAAAAAGTTTGAGGACGCACCGTCTGGTGGAACTGATGAGCAGGAGAGCTTCATCACGTGAAATCGTACTTTCAAGCAGTATCTGACGTGTAAGATCTACGATGAACCTCAGATATCTCATCTTCTTCTCTTCTTCCTGCAGGGCGAATCGTCTGCGTTTGTAAGAATTACTCAACTCATCTTCGAGTTTCAACGTGCCCTCCGCAGCTGTACCAATACAGCAAGGATGATTTCTAATTTACCAAAATGAACCGGGGTGTCAAGTGCCATCATCCCCCGGGTCCAGGCGGTTCCGCAGATGAGGGAAACCGGGCGCACGAAAAAAAGCCCCCACCCCTCGAGAGGTGGAGGCCTGTGGTTCGTGCGGAGGTTATCAGAGAAACAGATCAGGTAACAGTTTTTTCGAGGCGTAGTCTTGACCGGCATCGAAAGTAAGGAAGTAGATTGTAGGGGATAAGAGTTCTCCCGCGTCGTCCCTCCCATCCCACAGAATGATGTGGTCACCCTCGGGGACAGTACCTTCGAAGAGAGTCCTGACGATTTCCCCGTTCGAATCGTAGATCTTGAGTCCCGCGAAGACGACTTCATCTTCGTATCGGGGAACAGAGAACCGGATTTCAATGAGGCCGGATTCGCCTCTTGTGGGCTGAGAAAGCGAGAACACGCTCTCATCCACCGCAGGCTGATGGTCGTCTATCTCTGCAACAAAGGCTGCCGGGTAGAGGTATTCGATGCCGTCTATATCATCCCAGAGAAGCGATCGTTTTTTCGTTTCTCCGTTGTTGGCGTATGCGTACATCGTCGCATCCGAATGCGATGAGTGACCGAGGCCGAGAGAGTGCCCCAGTTCGTGTGTCGCGATGTTCTGGACGTCCATCTCGTTCCAGCTCGGGTTGCCGAGACAGTTCCAGTTGTAATTGGAATTCATCGAGATATCCGTCTCGTTGATGTGATTCCATCCATAGTTGTACGTAATGGCGATATAATCGTTGACGGGAGCGGGATCCCAGCTGATCTGGTTGTAACCATCGTCGTATCCTGCATGCTCGTTGTTGAATGTCGGTACCCTTCGATCGAAGTAGAAGTAGGAACCGGACACATTACCCCAGGTCATCCCGGACCGGTAGAGGGCCCTGAATTCGCCGGAACAGTCGTTAGTGCCATTCTGATTCACCGACATTTCAGGTGGGATGTTGGAGTCAAGCCAGCTCCCGATGGTGGTGTATGCAGCACCTTGAGTGAGAGACAGACAGATAAAAACAGCAGCAAGCAGTCCAACCGTCAGTAATTTGTTCTTTGTCGATTTCATATCAATACCCCTTCTTTTGTCCTGATTCACAGAGCGATTCATTATCTATCGAGACCATTCGAGACGAAAGCCAGGAAATCATCCAGGTCCATCCCGTTTTCTATAATGACGTTATCCTTCACCGTGAAGCGTCCCTGCTCGAAACCGACAACATCGCAAACTGCATCGGGAATGCGCGATCTCAAAAAGAGTACGACTCGTTCACCGACCTCGAAATGAGGAGCACTGGGGACGACGAGAACCCCGCTATCGGTTTCTCCACCGACGCACCTGAATTGTACCGTAGGGTGCGGCGTACCCTTTACCATTTGCTCCACCTGTACGGTGTACGTTGTATAAATGAGGCTCCTGTTCTGGAGGTAGTTCACACTCCATTCGGAGTCCTTCCCGAGGACTGTTCCGAGGACGATCTGATCAGCCTCGATAATGAGATCATCCATATCTTTCCTGACAAGGGTTGTCGCAGAGATGGTTGAACCGGACAGGAGTGATGTGAAAATTACCGTAACTATCATAACAAGAATTTTTTTTGGGGTTCCCGCTGACATAGCACTCTCCTTTCTGCATTAGTGATCCATTAAGTAACAATTATTATTGATCCCGTTCGACCACCTCCATTCACCCGGAACAAATGAGTAATATACATACACCATTCAGGATATGAAGTAGATATGAGGCCATATTAACAACTTTTCCACAAAATCGAACCCCGGAGCTGTGTGATATTTCTTCAACATTATATCAAAAATAGGTCTTTTAGTCAAGGATTTCTTTACTTCACTGACCCATTTGAGAATAACTGATCCCACGGTAGGGATGTTGCCGAATATAGACCGAAATCGAAAACGTATTACGGGAGGAAGAAGCTCCGGCTTTCACTCGAAGTTTCAAACACCATAATACGGTGACCGATTCGTTCCCGGGCGCACAGGTGTAAGAACACGGTATTTTCTTATTGACTTGACCTGATTTTCCGTTAGAATTGAGTGCATTACCAACAGGAGGTTTTGTGATCGATCTTGTAATGAAAATGTCTGTCTCTGTTCCCAGTGATGAGCAATATCTCAACTGGATTCAGAACATCGTCCAGGCCTTCCTGAACGATCCGGCTTCACCCATTTCGAAAAAGAAAGGGCTCGCTCACAAGCTGACACTCGCCACGGTGGAAGCGATCACCAACGCAATAGTACATGGAAATGAGAAGGGGCAAAGCCCTCTCTCAGAAATCGAGATCACCGTGACCGAGAAGTGGGTCGAGATCAAAGTGAGAGATACCGGTCCCGGCTACGATCTCCGTAAGGTTCCAGAGCCGCAAATAGAGTCCTGCCCGACAAACGGGATGGGTCTTCACATGATAAAAGAAATCATGACACAGGTAACTCTGACGAAGAGAGACGGGAAGAACGAACTCAAGATGACAAGGGTACTCTGACTCAATCCTTCTTGAATACCTTCACTTCATACCCGTCGATTTTGATTTCTTCAACTTTACAGTTTGATTGTCTTTCCTTGCTGATCGGACAGTTCTTCTCGTCGATGCATTTCATGATGGCTTCTGTTTTGTTCTTCGCAGGGATGATAAACCAGCACGGTGAAGTGCTGATGTCCGTCACTATGAAGAGCTTGTATTCTTCCACGTAAATCCTCCACCTTTCGATTACTGATCCCCTTCGAGAAGGAGATCACCAGCTGATCTTCTATACGGAGTCCACCCTCTTCACTTCCGGGACGAGTTCCTTCAGACGTGTTTCGATCCCGTTTTTAAGGGTCATAGTGGACATGGGACATCCCGCACACGCTCCGGTCAACTTGATCTTTACCACTCCATCCTCGACATCGATGAGTTCCATGTCACCACCATCGGCGACGAGCGCCGGGCGAATACTATCGAGAGCTTTTTCGATTTTTTCCCTCATAGACTTGCTCCTTTCAAATGTTCACAGCGTCGGTTCTCCCAGTGGTTTTGTCTTAGAAACATTATGGAGCTGTATGGCGCAGAGATCCCCGCACATGGTGCACACGTCCTTCCCTGCATCCTCGCTCCGCTGTCGCATCTCCCTCGCCTTCTCCGGATCGATTGCCCTTGCAAACATCCCTTCCCAATCGAGGTTTTTCCTGCACGTGGACATCTCCTTATCCTGAAGACGGGCACCCGGGATGCCCCTGCCGATATCCGCGATATGGCCCGCAATCCTGGCAGCGATCACTCCTTCTTTCACATCCTGGAGTTCCGGCAATCTCAAATGTTCGGCCGGTGTCACATAGCAGAGGAAGTCGGCCCCGGCCATTGCGGCGATCGCACCTCCTATTGCCGAAGTGATGTGATCGTATCCCGGCGTGACGTCCGTCGGGAGTGGTCCCAGGATGTAGAAGGGTGCACCCTTGCAGACTTCTTTCTCCAGCTGGACGTTTGCCTCGATTTGATCGATCGGGACATGCCCCGGGCCCTCGATCATAACCTGTACACCGCGCCCAAGGGCACGCTCTCTCAATTCACCTAGGGTCATGAGTTCTTCCACCTGCGGTCCATCGGTGGCATCCTCAATCGCTCCAGGCCTGAGCCCGTCTCCCAAGCTCAATGTCACATCGTATTCCACGGCGATATCCAGAAGTTCATCGAACTGTTCGTACAGCGGATTTTCCCTGTCGTGGTACGCCATCCAGTTTGCCAGGATAGCTCCTCCTCTGCTGACGATCCCCCCGACCCTTCCCTCCGCGTCGAGCTTCTGCAGAGCCTTACGTGTCACGCCACAGTGAACAGTGACGAAATCAACTCCATCCTCCGCATGCTTTTTAATGACACCAAAAAGTTCCTCCGCATCCATCTCGCAGACCGACCTCCCCCGGTCGATTAGTTCGGACACGGCCTGGTAGATGGGTACAGTGCCGAAGGTAACCTCACACGCATCGAGGAGTATTTTCCTGATCTCGTCGAGATCCCCCCCCGTGCTCAGGTCCATAATGGCATCGGCTCCATACCTAACCGCGATATTCATTTTTTCTATTTCTTCTTCGGGGAATGAGTGATCTTTGGATGTCCCGATGTTAGCGTTCACCTTCACACAGAGCCCTTCACCAATTCCCCGGGGAATGAAATTGTGCCGTATATTTTTGGGAATTACAATCGTGCCACGAGCGACCCGATCCCTCACGACCTCCGGAGTTACCCCCTCGGCCCGGGATACTGCATGGATGGCCTCGGTTATTTTCCCCTCTCTGGCCGCAGTCAGCTGGGTCATACAATCACCTTCTTTCTAAAACACCGGCTTCTCTGTATATTCGCCGAAAACACTCTTTAAAACCTGTGACATTTCCCCGAGAGTCGCATAAGACCGGGTAGCCTCGAGGATATACGGCATGAGATTATCACTGCCGCGGGCAGCGTCGGCGAGATCCTTCAGGCACTTCTCCACCTTCCGGTTATCCCGACCCTCCCTCACTTTCTGCACAGCCCTGCACTGCTCTTCTTCCGTCTCGGGATCAATCTTCAGGATGGGTATCTCGATGGGTTCGTCTTCGTCGGTAAAGGCGTTGACTCCCACGACTATCTTACGCTTCTCCTCGATCTCTTTCTGGTACCGGTACGAGGCCCGGGCGATCTCACGCTGCTGAAAACCCTTTTCGATGGCTGCGACAACTCCCCCGAGATCATCAATTTTCCTGAAATAATCGTCGGCCTCTCCCTCCAAACGATCGGTCAGCGCTTCGATGAAGAAAGAACCCCCGAGAGGGTCAATAGTGTTCACAACCCCGGTCTCGTAACCGATCAGCTGCTGGGTCCTGAGTGCTATTTTTACTGCTTTCTCCGTAGGTAACGCGTGCGTCTCATCCATCGAGTTGGTATGGAGCGACTGTGTGCCACCGAGTACGGCAGCAAGAGCCTGAAAGGCCGTCCTGGCGATGTTGTTCTCGGGCTGTGGGGCCGTAAGAGAGCATCCTGCCGTCTGGGTGTGAAACCGCATAAGCCAGGACCGCGGGCTTCCGGCTCCGTATTTTTCCTTCATGGTCCGTGCCCATATCCGCCGGGCGGCTCTGAATTTTGCAATCTCCTCGAAGAAATCCAGGTGTGAATTGAAGAAGAGGGAAAGCCTTTCGGCGATGGAATCGATATCGAGTCCACGTTCGAGGGCCGACTCGACATAGGTAAACCCGTCGGACAAAGTGAAGGCCAGCTCCTGCGCCGCCGTCGAACCCGCCTCCCTGATGTGATATCCGCTTATACTGATGGTGTTCCAGAGTGGAACTTCCTTCGCGGAGTACTCCATGATATCAGTGATGACCCGGAGAGAGGGTTTTGGTGGGAAGAGCCATTCTTTCTGAGCGATGTACTCTTTGAGTATGTCATTCTGGATGGTGCCTCTGAGTTTCTTCGAATCGACACCCTGTTTTTCACCAACACAGATGTAAAACGCATAGAGCATGGCCGCTGGACCATTTATGGTCATGGATGTACTAACTCTGTCGAGCGGGATACCGTTGAAGAGGATCTCCATATCGGCGAGCGAATCGACAGCGACACCGCACTTACCGACCTCACCCAGCGATCTGGGAAAATCGGAATCATATCCCATGAGAGTCGGCATGTCAAAGGCAACCGAGAGACCGGTCTGGCCCTTCTCGAGCAGAAATTTATACCGTTCGTTCGAATCTTTCGGGGTCCCGAACCCTGAGAACTGTCTCATTGTCCACAACCTGCCCCGATACATGTTGGGGTGGATGCCTCTGGTATATGGATATTCACCCGGAAAACCGATGTCCTCGAGATAATCTTTCTGTTTGAGGTGCTCCGGTGTGTAGAGCATCTCGATATCATTACCGGACAGAGTAGTAAATTCCCAATCCCTCATGTTTGCACCGGTGACCTTCTCTTGCCACCGGTCTCTGGCACCCGAGAACTCATCTCCATCAACATGTCTCATGTACGGTAAACCTCCATCCGACAAACACGACAAGGAGCAGAACCACCCAACGCTAAAATATATATCCAGTATGTGGACAATTCAAGTAGAGGGCCACTGGTGGTCCTGTTCATAAATACGGTGACGCAACGAGGCCATCGAAATAAATAGGGACAGTCACCATTTATTTTTTAAATAAATGGTGACTGTCCCTATTTTTACCTATTTTTAGAAATTGGTGATGAACTCCCGGGACGGGCCACTAATACACGGAAGCGCAGAGGCTCGTTTCTCTCCTTAGCCTGTCCGCGATGGTGAGGAGTTTTTCTTTAGAGAGCGGCAGGATTTCCGCTTCTGCGGGAGCCCTGTCGACGGAATAGATCTGGACATCCCTCGGACGGATTTTCCCGACAGTTTCGATCCAGGCGGTGATATCCGTCTCGGTGGCGTTATTCAACCTCCCCTCGAAGAAAAGAGACTGGATCACGAGGTTATCCAGGCCGGTGAGCGCCGTAATGAGCTGCTTTAGATCGAATCCCCCGTATGGCCTGTTGGCCATCCGGATCTTTTTTATAGAGGCGGCATCGAGCTTGACTATCGCCACATCGAGTTTACCGACGGCAGTATGTACCTGCTCATCCACAAGAGTAGTGCCATTGGTTAGGACCGCTGTGCCGGCCGCGGGGACGAGTAAATCGCGCAGGTCCATCACCTCCCGAACGAGCTTCGGGAAATCCGGGTGGAGAGTGGGTTCTCCATTTCCCGCAAACGTGATAAACTCTACCCCCTCCTTCCGATTCACGAGGCCGGTGAGTGCTTCACGAAGCTGGACTATGATCTCTTCTACGGCAGCAAACTGTCCGGGGACGACCGCATCGAGGGATTCGACAGGTTTTTCCGCTTCGTACTGGCAGTAAACGCAGTTAAACGAACACACCTTCGTGCCTGGAAGCATCGGACTTATTCCTAGTGACTTCCCGAGCCTCCGGGAGTCGACGGGACCATAGACGAGCGACGATTGGAGGTTTATCTTCCTCAGCTCCGGAATGTTTCGGCGTACCTGGCCGTTGTTCATCGAATGCCATCTTCTCCTATCTCTTTAATCCTCGTGATAACTCTTTCGAGTACAAAATCCGGCGTGGAGGCGCCGGCGGTGATACCGATCTCCTTCAGACCTGCAAACCACTCCGCGCAGAGCTCATCCGCATCTTCGATATGGTGGGTGTCAACACCGGTTGACCGGCAGACATCGACGAGTCTCCGTGTATTGCCGCTGTCCCTCCCCCCGACAACGACCATCACTTCCACACTGCCGGCGAGATCTCTTGTCTCAGCCTGTCTGCTCACTGTGGCGTTACAGATGGTATTGAAAACCCTGAGTTCTCCCACTCTGGAGAGAAGTGCAGAAATAATTTCCATGACCGATTCTTCTTCCTGCGTACTCTGTATGACCACACCCGCTCGCTTGTATTTCCCGAGCTTCTTCACCTCATCGACATTCTCGAGCACCTTTACCTCTCCTCCCGCGTGAGCGATGATACCCAGTACCTCGGGATGGTTGCGTTCGCCGATGATGAACAGCCGGTACCCCTGGCCTGTGAGCATCTTTGCGAACTCCTGAATCTTGGATACGAACGGACATGTCGCATCTAGGATGTCGATCCCCTTACCGACGGCTTCTTCGATAAGGTCAGGTCCAACGCCGTGGGTCCGGACGACCACCGTACCACACGAAATGTCGTCAACGGATTCGATCACATCGATCCCGAGTTCCTCCTTCAGCCGATCGACCGTCTGGGGATTGTGAATCACCGGTCCCATCGAATAGATCGGTCCCCTGGCCCTAGCGGCGGCTTCGGATATCATGGAAAGGGCCCGACGGACCCCCCAGCAAAAGCCTGCTGTTTTCACCACACTTATGTTCACCATTTATCTTTGCACCTTGTTCATCCGCCGATCTGAGAGATGCTAAACGTGCTGCAACCCGGCTGCCCGTGAACGAGATGATGGCCGTTCTTCTTCAACGAGGTGGCCGATCGGATCACGGTCGCCAGATCCTCGAGTGAAGTACCTTCTCTCAGAGGAGTCCTGAGGTCGAGTTCTGAATCGGAGAAGAGGCAGCTCCTCAGCCCCCCCTGCGCGGTGAGTCTGAGGCGGTTGCACGATGAGCAGAACGGCCTGGAGAATGGAGAAATGAGGCCGATGGTGCCCCGTGTACCGCTGATGCGGTAATACCGTGCAGGGCCCGGTCCTTTCCCATCAGTTTCTTCGAGAGGAAAGAACTCCTGGAGCGACGTCAGAATCTCCCGGGTCGATAGAAATCGTTCCTTCTGCAATCTGCTGTTACAGTGAAACGGCATCATCTCGATGAATCTCACCATCAGGTTTTCCCTGGCGGCGAAAAGAGCAAAATCCCTCACTTCGTCATCGTTGAAACCCCGGATCGCCACGACGTTGATCTTGATCGGCTCCAGACCCTGTACCCTGGCGGCATCGATACCCTGTAACACCCGGGCGAGGCCGTCCACTCCGGTCAGCCGGTGATACTTCTCCTGATCGAGAGTGTCCAGACTGACATTTACCCTCGACAGGCCCGCCGCGCTCATTTTTTCGGCTAACTGAGAGAGAAGGAGCCCATTCGTCGTGAGCGTGAGCTCACGGATCCCCAAAACGGAAGAGAGCATTTCCACCAGGTGAGTTAGACCCTTTCTCACCGTCGGTTCGCCTCCGGTGATCCTGATCCGTGTAATGCCTTCGGACACGGCAGCTTGAACAAAGCGGGAGATCTCCTCGAGAGTGAGCAATTCACCCCGGTCGACGACACCCTCCCCGATAGGGCTGCAGTAAAGGCATTTCAGGTTACACCTGTCGGTAATCGAAATTCTGAGATAGTCAACTGTATACATCGCGGCTTCTCACCCCTGTCTAATATCGGCAACCATCCTCTCTTCGTCAACGTCGAAATCCGCAAAAACGCTCGGCGCTTCGACTTTCATCATTTTGAGCATCTCGATGCAGATTTTCCGTATCTCCCACTGAGCACTTCTAGCGCACCGGAGCCGGAATATGTGCCTGAGTTCCCTGAAATTGGCACTCACAACGATCTCGCTCTCGACTGCGTTCGGCAGGAGATACCGAGCATCCTCCCGCTTGATGCCGAGTTTCTGGAGTTCTGCATAGCTCTTTCTAGCCGACTCGACCGCCTCTTCGAAAACCTCGTGGGTTTTCTCGTTTTGAGCGACAGCGGGAGGCTCGACGAACCTGAATTCCTTCTCATCCACGTACCGCTGAGATTGCTGGGAGAATGAACACAACCGGTGACGTACGATCTGATGGGTGAATGCACGGGATCCGCCCCGAATCCTGAATGTTGCATATGCATGCTCGAGAACTGATTCGTGACCGCTTCCGATCAGCATCGCAATGAATTTGTTCTCGGTGCCCGGACCCATTCGGGGAAATGATTTATAGCAGGTACGCCCTGCTCTCTCGATAAGCTTTTCAGCATCGGGAGTAATCGCGAGAAGCGTGACTTCCATTCAGAACCTCCGTGGCAAACGAAATAGTGACCTAGAACAGGAAGACATCTACTACCTCTCCCCTGTCGACAAGGTCTACGTTGGAGGGGATCTCTATGTAACCGTCTGCCTGCGACATGCTTGTGATCGCACCCGACTCCTTGAAGGCTGGAACGGCGATATCATCCCGTACTTTCACCGTAAAAAACTGATGCCTGCCGATGGTCGAAACGATCCGTTGGCCAACAGGCATCCTGACGGAGCGCCTCTCGATGTCGGGGAGGTGCGCCATCTTTCTAACAACGGGTACGAGTAACATGTAACCGTTTGACAGACATGAAGTAGGGTAACCTGGCATGCCGAAGATCACCGTCGATCCGACTCGAGCGAACAGTGTCGGCTTCCCGGGTTTGACGGCGATACCGTGAAAGAGGAGATCTCCTTTCGCTTCGATGGCATCGATCAGGACATCACGTTCTCCCACGGAACTCCCGCCGGTGAAGATGATCATGTGGGACCCGATCTCATCGAGGTATTCCGCCACCGCCTCGAGCTCATCCCTGCACGGTCCCTTCAGTGTGACGAAGGCGCCGTTTGCCGTGAGAAGGGCGGCAGTGGTGAACGAGTTGATATCGTATACCTGCCCACAACCCAGCTTCCGGGGAGGTTTCACTACCTCATCACCGGTGGAGACAACAGTGACACGCGGTTTCTCGAATACTTCGACCCTGTCCAGCCCCGCAGCCGCCAGGCTACCGATGTTAGCGGGTGTGAGAACAGTCCCGGTATCGAGTATCTGCGTGCCTTCCCTGATGTCCGTACCGGCTTTCGTCATGTTCTCACCCGGATACACGGGTTTTGTAATTATAACCAGGTCTGATCCGGCGTCGGACTCGAGTTCGGTGTATTCCACCATGATGACAGCATCTGCCCCTTCCGGCATCACCGCCCCCGTCGCAATCTGCAGACACGCGGCGGGGGTAACCACGCCCTCAGGCACTTCGCCCGCGTGGACTTTCCCCAGTACGGTGAGTCTCACCGGAACCTGTTTCGACGCACCGAATGTGTCCTGGGCCCTGACGGCATACCCATCCATCGCGGCGCGATCGAAAGGCGGAATGTCAATGGTCGAACGGACACTCTGACTTATCACCCTGTCCGCAGCTTCGATCAGTGAAACAGTTTCGGTCTCGCTGACCGGAACTATGTTCCCATCGATCACAGCTCTCGCCTCATCGATCGATATCAGGGATTTAATGGGTCTCATCTTCCCACCTCGTACACCAGATGCGTGAGCTCCGGGAGGATCAATTTTTTCATCGCCAATTCGGCCGCCTCCGGCGAGCCCGGCAGAAGAAACGTAATCATCTTCCCGATGACTCCGGCACTCGCCCGTGAGAGCATCGCCGGCGAACCGATATCTTCGTAGCTCAAGATTCTGAAAAGCTCACCGAATCCATCGATCTCCCGTTCGATCAGCGGATCGGCGGCTTCCCGTGTACGGTCCCGGCTCGACACGCCCGTGCCGCCGTTGACGATAGCAACCTGAGCCACCCCGGATTTCTGGAGGGATTCCAGCTGTGAACGTATCCTCTCCTCATCATCCTTCACGAGGGAATACGACATCACCTCGTGTCCATGTTCCTCGAGAAGGCCGATTATCAGTTTCCCGCTTTCATCGGTGTCTGTAGTACGGCTGTCGCTCACCGTGATAACCGCACATGTCACATGTTTCGGAGCTTTCTCTTTGTGTTCGCGATGTCCCATGTCCGGATTACTCCCCGGGATTCGATTGGGTTCGTCCCCCGTCATGTGGAGATGGTCCGAGTTCGACGATCAACTGTTCGACGACTCTCTCGGCGGACTCATCAAGGTTGCCTTCGAGAACCATACCGGCGGCATGTTGATGACCGCCTCCACCATACTGCGATGCGAACCTGTTCACGTCGAAGTCTCCCTTGGACCGGAAACTCACCTTGGTACCACCCTGTTCCCTCTCAAGAAAGAGCATGCAGACCTCTGTACCACCAATCGTCCGGAGATAATCGATCATACCCTCCAGTTCCTCCGGAACCGAGCCGGTGTCATCGAACACGCTCCTCCTCACCTTGATCCAGGCCACCTTCCCCTCACCCGTGATCTCGAGCGTGTCGAGTATCCTGGAGAAGAGTCGCACCTGTCCGACCGAGTTGTTCTCGTAAATCTGCTCATAGACCTTCCTCGGGTTGACTCCGGCGCTGACGAGGTGGGAGGCAATCAGGTGTGTCCTGTCGTTCGTGTTCGAGAATCTGAATGTCCCCGTGTCGGTCATGACAGACACGTAGAGAGGCAAAGCGAGAGCTTCGTCCAGCCAGCCGCGGATCGACATGATGAGATTATATATGAGCTCTCCTGTTGCACAGGTTCCGGTATCGATGACATTTACATCTGCGAACCGGTCGTTGCTCTGATGGTGATCGATACACACCTTCTTCGCCCGGGCGTCGAGGACTCTGTCACCAAGCGGCCCCAGTCTCTCCGATGTACTGATATCGAGAATAAAAATGACATCACAGTCGAACGCATCGTCCCGGGGATTATCGGTGTCGAATACCTCGATGATGCCCTCTTCATCCAGAAATCGGTAGTGCCGGGGTGTATGATTGACATTCATGATTCGGACGGATTTTCCGAGTGATCGGATAAACCTGTAAAGAGCGATTTCAGATCCTATACCGTCCCCGTCGGGGTTGATGTGCGTCGTGATTAGAAAACTGGTTCCCCTCTTGAGTTGTGTCTTAACTTCACTCCACATGTGTCCCTCCGGCAGCGGAAAAAACTGGTTTTGATGAAGAGAGTGTAACTTTACAAGTTAAAAAGATCATAACACTCAGTCAAGATTCCTTCACTTCATTTGTTGACATAAAGACAATCCTGTGGTATCATGAAACATAAACGCACCGGAACCCGGAGTTCCCGATCCGGGTGGCCGAACCTTCTATCTCACAAACATGAACAGGAAGGAGATACAATGAACATCAACTCGAAAGTGCTAGTACTGGTCGTCTGCACTATCCTGGTGTGCGTCTCTCTGTCCCGGGCGGAGGAGCTGTGCGTTATCAGTAATAAATCGATCGATGCTAGAGCACTCACCTCACTCGAAGGGATCGATGTCTACGCATACCTCGAAAACGGCTTTCTGGTGGGAACGGACATGGAGGGCAGAGATCTCCTCCTGCAAATGGGACTCCTCGCCGGGAGTCTCGGGGAGAGGGATCACGGCAGCAGGTATTTCCTCTTCCAGATTCTGAGTGAAGATATCGGAAAACTTTCGTCCGACATAGAGGTGATCCGTTTCGAGGGAACAGAAGCGATCGCCCGCATCGATAAAGGTACGGAGCTCGACCGCATATCTCTCGGAGTCATGCGGCTTCTGACTTACATCTCGTTCACTCCGATACCAGCGGTGGAACGCATGCCCGTGAGCCCTCCTCACAGGCTGCTACCAGACCCGCAGATCGAAATAATCGTGAGCCAGGTAAGTGAAACCACCTACACCGCATTCATCCAGAGTCTCCAGGACTTCGTGACGAGGTACGTGTACACCGACTCCTGCCGTGCAGCCGAGCAGTGGGCGGCGGACACTTTCTCCGGCCTGGGTCTCGAGAGCGAGCTCTGGCCATACAGTTACGATGGAAATACCTGGTACAATGCTATCGGAAGAAAGATCGGGACGGTTTATCCCGATTCCATCTATATGATCATCGGACACATCGACGACATTTCAGAAAATCCCTACTATGACGCACCCGGGGCCGAGGACAACGGTTCCGGATCCGCCTGCGTACTGGAAACAGCCCGAGTGTTGAGCCAGTTCGATTTCGACTGCACGATCGAATTCGTGCTCGTCTCCGGTGAGGAGCTCGGATTGATCGGGTCGGAAGCGTACGCCGAATACTGCGCCAATACAGGCCGAAATATCGCCGGAGTGTTCAACTTCGACATGATATCCTACGCAGGCTCCTGGGGCTGGGATACGAATATATACGCCGATCAGAACTTTCAGGCCGAAGCGGACCTCGCCGATCTTCTCGCCCAGCTCACCGATGAATACTCGAGCGCTTATTCAGTCCGCGTGGATACGGATGGTCCCACATACGGCAGTGACCACTACTACTTTTCGCTGTACGGATTCCCCGCACCTTTTTCCATTGATGCCCAGCTGTGGGGTGCACCGGACTGGTATCCGTGGTATCACACCACCGGTGATGTGATCACTCACCTGGATCTCGATTTTGGCACCGAGGTCGTAAAGGGGAGTGTTGCGGCCCTGGCGACCGTGGCCAATCCATCGGTGCCACCTCTCTCGACGGGGCTCATCCCGGATGAAGATCCAACGATCGTACCCCAGGGCGGGACATTCGGGATGACTGCGAGCGTCACCAACAACGGCTCCGAAGCCACAACAACGGACGTCTGGCTCGGCGCCTACCGGAGCACACATTTCTTCCTCCAGAGACTGTACGAGGATGTCCCGATGGCAGTAGGACAGACGAGGCAGGCCCATTTCCTTCAGGCTGTGCCCGGATTCACACCGCCTGGTGATTACTCGTATGTGGAATTCTGCGGTGACTACACTACCTGGACGGTAGTGGACTCATCCTTCTTCACTGTCACCGTCACCGGTGCGGCCTCAGCCGCCGGTGGACTCCAGAAAGAAGGTGCCCGGGGAGTTCCATTTACGATTCTCGAGGGATCGGAGGGTTTCCTCGAATAGGATTTGAGCTGCTTCTCATGATACATTGAGCACTGTGGCTTTCGACGTAACCCCGGCGGGATTCGAACAAGACCGACTCTGAAGCCACGGAATGCTTTATTTTAATTACGTGATCCTGTATATTTAACTCGCTTTTCTGCTCTCTACCTATAACACGATCAGATCGGTTCATGGAAAAAGGGGTAATCTGTGGAAAATTTGATCTATCTCGACAATGCGGCCACTTCCTGGCCGAAACCGGACACCGTTTATAAATTCATGGACGAATTCTACCGCAACTGCGGTGTCAATCCGGGGCGCAGCGGTTTCGATCAGGCGATCGAAGCAGGCAATCTCCTCCAGGATTTGAGGGTTCGCCTGACGAGTTTTTTCGGTGGTGATGAAGCGACGCCCGAGAGGCTCTGCTTCGGTTACAACGCCACCGACGCCCTCAACCTGATCATCCATGGCACATTATCGGCAGGTGATCACGTTGTAACCACAAACCTCGAACACAATTCGGTGATCAGACCCGTCAATCAGCTGGTACGTGATGCCGGCGTCGAGGCGACCTACGTTCGCTTCAACAGCAAAGGATTCGTCGACCCGGACGAGGTAGAGAAAGCAATCAGAAAAAATACCAAACTCGTGATCGTCAATCACGGGTCCAATGTCCTCGGGACCGTGCAACCAGTGAAGAAAATCGGAGCTGTCTGCAAAGAGCGGGGCGTGCTGTTCGCCATCGACGCTTCACAGACTGCCGGAGTCATACCCATCAACATGAGGGAGATGGACATCGACCTGCTTGCCTTCACCGGTCACAAGTCACTGCAGGGATCGACGGGGATCGGCGGACTGTGCGTCCGTAAAGACGTCGAAATCCGCCACACGAGGGGCGGAGGCACTGGTGTCCGCTCCGCTTACCCATACCATCTGGATGAGTACCCCTACCGGATGGAATATGGCACCCCGAACATGGTCGGCGTCGCCTCACTCTGGGCGGCCCAGGACTGGCTGAAGGAGCAGGGAGGTATCAAAACGATTCACTCCCGCGAGATGAATCTTGCCCAAAAACTCGTCGATGGATTCGGGAAAATCGAGGGCGTCACCATGTACTGCTGTGACAGTCTGGAAAACCACATCTCGACCATCACCGTCAACGTCGACGGCCTCGAAGCCGGTGACGTCGGGATCATGCTCGATGTCGATTTCGACATCGCCACCCGGACTGGGCTCCACTGCGCCCCGCTGGTTCATGAGCAGCTCGGTCTGGTCGGCATTCACGGCGGTGTCCGATTCTCGATCGGCGCTTTCAACACGGAGAAACACATCGACGCCACGATCGAAGCCATGGCCGACATTACTGAACGGGCGAAAGTAATCGGTAAGAAGGTCACGACTTAGTGGTCCCTGAGTATCTCCGTCTTTCATCAGAATTCCCGCCCGATCGGTGAGGAAACACACGCTTCAATCTCTTCGAACTTGAAGACTCGCCGGATATGCCGCCCTCATCTGTCCCATCCCAGGAAATTATAACAGGGTCTTGAATCGCAAACGGATCGTGACTAAATGAATGAGGTCGACATATAAATTGTTCACCTGGTTGAGGAGGTCCGATATGCTGGATCAGAAAAAGATTTTCGAGGCTGACATGAGTGTCGGTGATGCAATCAGGCTGCATCCACAGGCATATGAAATCCTGACTTCATTTCACCTCGGAGGCTGCGCTCACTGTGCCATCAATGAGGACGAGACCCTGAAAGACATTACTGCGGGCTACGGAGTGAAAACCGACGCACTCCTCGAGGCATTAAACGGCTTACTCGATCAGAAGAAGTAGATCCTTACATCTTCAACTATTTTTTTGCGAAAGGCCCCTTATGGACTTCGAAAAATTCCAGGCCATCAACAACGAAAAACGAAACATAGGCACAATGACAGCCCCCTCGGTGATGAGTACCTACAAGAATGAAGCGTGCGGGGACGATTTCATCGTCTACCTGCGCATCGAGGACAGAGTGATCACCAACGCATCCTTTGTCTCTACCGGATGCGGTTTCGGTATCGCCGCTCTCTCCATCGCGACAGAGTGGGTGAAAGGAAAATCACTGGACGAAGCCGAAGGGATCACCGAAAATGACGTGGACGCCGGTCTCGGAGGCTTCCCGGAGAGACGAATAAACTATCCACGCACCGCAGTCGTGATCATCAAGGAAGCGATCAACAAATACCGGGATTCAGTGGGAATCTGAGACGAAGCCCACTCTGAGATCTTCTCTCCCCGCCTTCGGCGGCAACGACTTCCACCATCCGAGCGAATAGTCCGGAAATTTGTGCGCATCGGCCATTGATTATATTATATTTCTTTCATGGGAATAAAGTTCAGTGAGCAAAAACACCAGACTCATTCAACGATGAAAGGAATGATCTTCGACATAAAGAGATACGCCATCCATGATGGGCCGGGGATCCGGACGACAGTTTTCTTCAAGGGGTGTTCCCTCCGATGCCCATGGTGCCACAACCCCGAAGGGATAGCACCGACGCCTGAGTTCATGTGGCGTCCGAACCGATGTCCGGAAAACTGCGCCCTCTGCGTCGACGCCTGTCCTCACACCGCGATACAAAAATCCGGGAAGAAGATCTCGATCGATCAGACACGCTGTGAGCTTTCGCGGACATGCGAGGAGGCCTGTGTGTATGAAGCCCTGAATATCGTCGGCAGGCTAGTCTCGGTCGAAGAAGTGCTGGCCGAGGTCGAAAGAGACCGGATATTCTACGATGAATCGGGGGGAGGTGTTACGCTCTCAGGCGGAGAGCCCCTGGCTCAGTATGAATTTTTACGGATACTCCTCATGGAAATCAGGAAAAAAGGAATCCATATCGCTCTGGACACGGCAGGATATGTCCCGACCGAGGACCTGGAAGGGATCTGTGACGGGGTTGACCTCTTCCTCTTTGATCTGAAAATGATGGATGAAGAGAGACACAGACAATTCTGCGGAACGTCGAACCGCATCATCCTGGAGAACCTGAAGAGACTCAGCAGGCGGGGGTGCAGGATCTTTATCCGCATACCGCTCATTTCGGGTATCAATGACGATGATCACAACATCGGGTCGATAGGGAAGTTTCTCCACACGTTGAGAGGAATCGAGTCGATCAACTTCCTCCCCTACCACCGGGGAGGAACCGAAAAACAGCGGCGGCTGAGGGAGTGTCCTTCTATGGAAGCGTTCCAGCCGCCGTCTCCCGAGAGGCTCGATCACCTCGAGGAGCTTCTCTCGGATCTGGGTTTTGCCGTTTACATCGGAGGGTAGATGATGACTGATCGAATCACGCGGCTGCGGGAGATCAGTCTACGGACGAAGCCATCGATCGATACCGAAAGGGCCAGGCTCATCACGAGATTCTACCGGGACCTGTGTAACGACTCGATGCCCGTTCCGATGAAGCGGGCGCTCGCTTTTCGTTACATTCTCGAGAAGAAACAGATCACTATCGGGGAAGATGAACTCATCGTCGGTGATCGAGGCCCCCGGCCGAAGGCTACACCCACCTACCCCGAAATCTGCATTCACACCCTGGATGATCTCGACGTGCTGGACAAACGGGAGAAGATCCCTTTCCGGGTGGAGGATGAGACCAGACGAATCTATGATGAAGAAATCGTTCCCTTCTGGAAAGGCAGGTCCATGAGGGAAAAAATCTTCGGTGAAGTTTCCTCCGTCTGGATAGACGCGTACGAAGCGGGAGTGTTCACCGAGTTCATGGAGCAGCGGGCGCCGGGTCACACCGTCCTCGATGACAAGATATACCGGAAAGGATTTCTCGAGTTTTTTAAGGAAATCGACACCAGCATCGCGGGGCTGGATCCGGATACCGATCCGAAAGAGGAAGCGAGACGTGAGGAACTCCAGGCCATGTCGATCTGTCTCGACGCACTGATCATGTATGCCGGACGTCACGCTGAAGAAGCGGAGAGGCTGGCAGGCCTGGAAACTGACCCCGTGAGAAAGGATGAACTCCGGCGGATCGCGCATGTCTGTGCTCGCGTACCGGCACACCGCCCCCGGGATTTCCGGGAGGCCCTGCAGTACTACTGGTTTGTCCACCTGGGAGTCATCATCGAATACAACACGTGGGACGCCTTCAATCCCGGAAGGCTCGATCAGCACCTCTACCCATTCTACCGGAAGGGGATCGACGACGGGAGCCTGACCAGGGACAGGGCGAAAGAGCTCCTCAGTGCCTTCTGGATCAAGTTCAACAATCAGCCGGCACCGCCGAAAGTGGGAGTGACCGCCGAGGAGAGCAGTACCTATACCGATTTCGCTCTAATCAACACGGGAGGGGTCACATCCGAGGGCTCTGATGCCGTCAACGAGCTCAGCTTTCTCGTCCTCGAGGTCATAGAAGAGATGCGTCTCCTGCAGCCGAGCTCGATGGTCCAGATAAGCAGCCGGTCACCCGATGAATTTTTAAAAAGAGCTCTCGAGATCATCAGGACCGGATTCGGCCAGCCCTCCGTCTTCAACTCCGATGTTATTGTACAGGAGCTCGCCAGGCAGGGGAAATCGATCGAAGATGCCAGATGCGGCGGTGCTAGCGGTTGTGTGGAAGCAGGAGCCTTCGGAAAAGAGAACTGCAACCTGACCGGGTACTTCAACATGACGAAGGTTCTGGAGATCACCCTCAACAACGGCACTGATCCCGCCACCGGGAAACAGATTGGTGTCGGTACGGGCGAACCCGACCGGTTTGGATCGTTTGATGAACTCTTCCGGGCTTATAAAAAACAGCTGAAGCATTTTATCGACCTGAAAATCGAGGGGAACACCATTATCGAGCGCCTCTACGCGGAAGAGCTTCCCGCCCCGTTTCTCTCGACTCTCATCGATGACTGTATCGCACGCGGTAAAGACTATCACGCCGGTGGAGCCCGATACAACACCTCCTACATCCAGGGAGTAGGCGTCGGCACCATGACCGATGCACTCACCTCCATCAAGTATAACGTGTTCGATCACCTGCACTTGAGTATGCGGGAAATGCTCTGGGCCATCAGGGAGGACTATCAGGGTCATGAAGTCCTGAGGCAGAGGTTACTCAACAGGACACCAAAATACGGCAATGATGATGACTACGCCGATTCGGTAATGCTGGAGGTTTTCGAATCCTACTACGAGATGATCGACGGGAGACCGAACTGGAAGGGTGGACACTATCGGATCAACCTCCTGCCCACAACCGTTCACATCTACTTCGGGAAGGTCGTCGGGGCGACACCGGACGGGAGGAAGGCGGGAGAACCGCTGTCTGAAGGGATTTCACCCGTGCAGGGTGCAGACCGCCAGGGACCGACCGCCGTGATCCGCTCGGCTTCCAGGATGGACCACGTCAGAACGGGTGGTACTCTGCTCAATCAGAAGTTCACCCCGCATCTCCTCGCTGATGAAGTGGGGATCGACAAACTCTCAGGGCTGATCCGTGCCTACTTCAAACTCGGGGGACATCACATCCAGTTCAACGTCGTGACAGCCGAGGTACTCAGGAAGGCGCAGAAGGAACCGGAGAAGTACCATGACCTCATTGTCCGCGTGGCGGGGTACTCCGACTACTTCGTCGACCTCAGCGCCGGACTGCAGAATGAGATCATCACCCGGACCGAGCACCGGGGGGTTTGAGAAGAACTCCGGTTGAAGACGTGAATGCAGTTACAGAATATGAAAACAACTCCTGAGACAGATGGAAAATTCTTGAAATCCGGACATGAGTGAATCACCTGTGCCTGCCCCTTTTTCAGGGGGTGAGGTGGATCGTGTTGCGTCCCGCCTTCTTCGCCTCATACATAGCGCTGTCGGCCAGCCGCACCAGTTCCTCTCCGGTCGTCGCATCTTCCGGGAAACTTGAGATCCCCGTACTCATGGTGACCGTAATGAAGACCTTTCTGGTCTTGTCGAAGAACTTTTTCTCGTCGAGGAGAGATTGTAACCTTTCGAACATCTTGAACGTTTCATCTTTCGGCTTTTCGAAGATGAGAATGGCGAATTCCTCGCCTCCTATTCTGAAGATTCGGTCGACTTCCCTGATATTGTATTCGAGAAACTTCGCGAAGGACTTGAGGACGGAATCTCCGACCTGGTGCCCGTGCTGATCATTCACAGCTTTGAAGTTGTCGATGTCGACGATGGCGAGGGAAAAAGCCCGCTCGTACCGGTTGGAAAACCTGACCATTTCAGTCATTTTCTCATCGAAAGCACGTCTGTTATACACACCGGTGAGATCATCGATGGACGTCAGTTTTTTCACGAGATCGCTTCTCTCGAGTTTCGCCGAAACCCTCATGAGCAGATCATCCGGGTCAAAAGGCTTTACTATGTAATCATCAGCGCCCAGCTCGAACCCTTCCCTTTTGTCCGACAGCTCCGCCCGGGCAGTGAGGAAGATAAATGGAATCAGCTCCTCGCTGTAATCCCTTCGAATGATCCTGCAGAGCTCTTTCCCATCCATTTTCGGCATGGCGATATCGGAGATAATGAGGTGGGGCTTCCGTTCGTAGAATGCTCTGAGTGCGTCCTCCCCATTCTCAGACTCCATCACGGTATAGTCGTTTTTCTTGAGGATCAACGCCAGCATCCTGCGGATACTGGGATCGTCCTCCACTATTAGAATCATCGGCTTATCTGCCATATTCCAATGTCCTCCTCTTTCCTGGTATCAGATCTCAGAGAGAAGATTGAGCAATACCCGTGCCAGAACAGTTCGTTCTCGCTGGGGGGGCACAGGGAGAGGAATGAAGGAGTGGGAAACGGATAGCGCAATTTGTGTTATGTAACATTCTGGTGTTTATGCAGTTATGTGAGAGTACCCTGAAAAGGTTACTCTGCTGTCTGAAACTTACTCATGGATGAAGCAGCTGAGATGAGAGGTCCACCAGGTTTTTCACGGGGGCCCAGTAAATACCGAGGAGAATTGTGGGGATGGCAAGGAGAATGAGCAGTACGACGGGGAATACCTGCACACTGATCTTCGTGTCATCGAGTGCTTCCTCGAGGAACATGGTTTTGATGATGCGGGCATAGTAGTAAAGAGCAACAACGCTGTTCAATACACCGATCAGGGCCAGCCAGTAATACTTCTGTTTTATTACCGCCGCGAATAGATAGAACTTCCCGATGAATCCGCCGGTAGGAGGCAGACCCGTCAGGGAAAAAAGGAATACGGCCATAAGAAAGGCAAGAAGAGGTGAGCGCCAGCAGAGCCCCCTGTATGTCTCCATTTCCTCGTTGCCGAGGCGGTTGACGACCACGATCACGACGAGGAACGCACCGAGGTTCATAAACATGTAGACGAGCAGGTAGAACATGACAGCCTGCACTCCCTCGAAAGACAGTACGACCACACCCATCAGGATATACCCAGCATGAGCGATTGACGAATAAGCCAGAAGTCTTTTAAGATTCGTCTGAACGAGGGCACTCAGGTTTCCGAAAGTCATCGTCACAGCCGAGAGGATGGCAAGGATCATGGGCCAGTCGACGTTCCACAGCGGCTGTACCACTGGCGACCAGGTGCCTTCTGACATTCCGAGATAGAAAAATCTGATGAGGATTGAAAAACCTGCTGCCTTGGGACCGACCGAGAGAAACGCCGTGATTGGAGTCGGAGCTCCATGATACACATCAGGGCACCAGAAATGAAACGGTACCGACGCGATTTTGTACCCGAAACCCGCGAGGATGAACATCAAAGCGACATAGAGCGTGATGGGTGACGGGACGGTAGAAGAAAGGAGTCTGCTGACAGTCAGGATGTTGGTTGTACCGGTCAAACCGTAGAGAAGTGACATCCCGTAGAGCATGAGTCCGGTGGCAAACGCGCCGTAGATAACGTATTTCAGGGATGCCTCATTACTTCTCGTGTCATCTTTTTTGTAGCCACTCAGGACATAACTCGGAATGCTGACAAGTTCGAGGGCGACATATATCATCAGGAGATCAACTGCGGAGGAAAGAAGCATCATTCCCAGAAGGACACTCAGTATAAGCGCATTGTACTCTCCGCTTCGTCTCCCGGCCACCTCGACCGATGTCACCGATGAGAGAACGATGATCAGTGTCACCAGAACGAACAGGAGCTTGAAGAAGAGGGAAAACGCATCCTGGACCAGCATGCCCTTGAAAATTACTTTTGATTGGGCCGGAAACGAGCCGAGAATCGGGATCAGGACGACTGCGAGAAGGGCAACGGATATGTACGCAAATACTGGGCTGTTTTTGAGTTCCCTGGACATGAGGCTGAGTACGAGGATGACAAGGATCGCTCCTGTGAGGAGAAGCTCGGGGAGAAAACAACTCAGTGATTCTATGTTATTCAAAATCATCCTCCACTAAAAACAAACAGAGTAGGATCTCAACCTCAAAACAGGATTCTAATCAGATTGTCCATGCTCTTCTCGATGAGATTCAGCACGGGCATCGGATAAATACCCAGAAACAGAACGATGGCACCGAGCGGGACCAGTGTCGTGAGCTCACGCGCGTTGATCTCCGGTAGATCCACGTATTTCTCGTTGAGCGGCCCCAGGAATATCCTCTGGAGAGTCCAGAGGAGATACCCGGCAGTCAGCACGATACCGGCTGTCGAGATGATCGTTATGGTTCTGTAAACATTAAACGCCCCTATAAAGGACAGTGCTTCACTGATGAAACTCGAGAGGCCCGGCAGTCCGAGACCTCCGAAGAAGGCCAGGCTGGTGATCCCCGTGTAAATCGGCACCTTCAAACCGAGGCCGCCGAAACCGTTGATGTCCCTGTGGTGCGCCCTGTCATAGAGAACACCGACTAGCAAAAAGAGCATCGCTGTAACACAGCCGTGGTTGAACATCTGAAACATCCCCCCGACCATGCCCGGCTCATTGAGGACCGAGAGGCCGAGGAGGACGATACCCATGTGGCTGATGGATGAATATGCGACAAGTTTTTTGAGATCATCCTGGGCCATCGCGCACAGTGCCCCGTAGATGATGTTTATCGCCCCCAGGATGGCGAGCGGTTTGGAGAACCAGACCGTTGCATCGGGCAGGATCGGGAAACTGATCCTTATCAGTCCGTAGGTACCCATCTTCAGAAGGATGCCGGCAAGAATAACACTGATGGCGGTCGGTGCTTCGACGTGAGCGTCCGGCAGCCATGTGTGGAATGGGAAGATGGGAACTTTGATGGCAAATCCGATGAAGAGGGCAATAAAAATGATCTTGCTGAAGTTGAATACATATCCGAATACCGAAATTGTATTACCCTGGAACGAATTCTCATAAATAAGCTTCGTCATGTCGAACGTGTGCGGATCGGAATAGAAATACATGGCGAGCATCGCGAGGAGCATCAGCACACTGCCGAAGAGGGTGTAGAGGAAAAACTTGATTGCCGCGTACTCTTTTCGGGGACCGCCCCAGATGCCGATCAGGAAGTACATCGGGAGCAGCATGACTTCCCAGAATATGTAGAAGAGGAAGAAATCGAGAGAACAGAATACACCCATCATCCCCACTTCGAGCAGGATGAAGAGAGAGAAATAGCCCTTGACACCCTTATTGATACCCCACGAAGCCAGGATGCAGATAGGACAGAGCAGAGCCGTCAGTAGCACCATGGGGACGCTCAGCCCGTCGATGCCCATGAAGTACTCGATGTTGAAGGACTTGATCCAGGAATAGTGTTCCACGAACTGGAAGGATGCTGTCGTCCTGTCAAACGCCATATACAATTTGATCCCGAGCAGGAGGGGGACGAACGTCGCGACGAGCGCGATAATTTTAACGAGCTCGTCCTTCCCCTTTGGTACCAGGAGCATGAAAGGTACCCCCAGGAGGGGGAACATCACCATGAGCGTCAGGATATGATTTTCCATTTATCCGATTTCCTCCCTGATTAGTAACTTCTCGAAATACTTTGCTTCTATGCTTCTGTTACAGCAATTCGACTAAAAAACCCTGATATAGAAAATGATCAACAGAACCAGGATGACCCACAGAACGTAGTTCTGAACCCGGCCCGTCTGAAATCTCCTGAGGCGTCCTCCTACGGCCAGGGATGAGTTGGCGACGCCGTTTACCATCCCATCGATCACCACATTATCGAATTTGCCACCGGCCCGGGATAACAATACTGTCAGACGGGCAACGCCGTTGACGATACCATCGATTATATATGTGTCGAACCAGCGTGCAAGCTTACTAAGCCCGAGTGTGAGAGCGATAAAGGTCTTTCCGTAGAACTCGTCGATGTAGTACTTATTCGAAAGTACGGTATGGATACCCTTGAACCTCTCTATCATCCTGTCCGCCGATATCTTCTCCTTCATGTAGGTCAGGTAGGCGATGAGGATCCCGGAGAGAGCGATGATAGTCGAGAGGACCATGGCATAATTGTGAGCGGCGTGTGCCACATGGTGCTGCTCGTCGGCCCCGGCGGCATGCCCGCCCTCGTGAATGGATACCGATTCACCGTGATCGAGGTGTCCAACATCAGCCGGTACCGCAGCTTCGCCATGCTCGAGGTGCCCGGTATCAACCAGAGAAGCTGCTTCTCCGTAAGCGGAAGTGCGCCCATCCACCGTTTCGACGGTTGCATACATTTCGAGGCCGGGTTTGGTGACATAACTCTGAAACCAGCCGCCCCACGCGGAGCAGACCGAGAGTATGCCGAGTATGACGAGGGGGACGGTCATGACCCAGGGGGACTCGTGAGCATGATTGAATTTTTCTTCATGCCTGGGTTTTCCGAAAAAGGTGAGGAAAAGCAGCCTGAACATGTAGAACGCCGTGATCCCCGCCGCGACAAAACCCATGACGGGCAGCAGGAACGCCGAGGGATGCAGCATGGCTTTCTCGAGCGCGGCGGCCAGGATGGCATCCTTGCTGAAGAACCCTGCAAACGGATAAACTCCCGAAATTGATAGAGTCGCAGCCACGAAGGTCCAGAACGTGATCGGCATCTTGTGACGCAGGCCTCCCATATCCCGGACATCCTGGGTGTGAACCGCATGAATCACACTCCCTGCCCCGAGGAAGAGGAGCGCCTTGAAAAACGCATGCGTCATAAGGTGGAAAAGCCCGGCCACGTAACCACCCACACCGAGAGACATGACCATGTACCCTAACTGACTCAGCGTCGAATAAGCGAGTACCCGCTTTATGTCATTCATTACGATGGCGATGGTCGCAGCGAAGATGGCGGTAAATCCACCGACGTATGCGATCACGAGGAGCGCGTCAGGGGTGAAGACGACATAAATCCTGCCTACCATGTAGACACCGGCCGCCACCATGGTGGCGGCATGGATCAGAGCGCTCACCGGAGTGGGGCCTTCCATCGCGTCCGGGAGCCACACGTGCAGAGGAAACTGTGCCGACTTGCCGACCGCTCCCATGAACAGACACACGCCCGTCACGGTGAGGAGCGTACCGGAGAACTGCCCGCCGGCGACGGCACCGAAAACTTCGTGAAAATTGAGAGTCCCGATCGTCGTGAGGGTGATCATGATCCCGATGAACATTCCCACATCACCAATCCTGGTGGTGAGAAACGCCTTCTTTCCGGCATCGGCGGCCGAGGGTTTCTCGAACCAGAAACCGATCAAGAGATAAGATGAGAGCCCCACGAGCTCCCAGAAGATGTACAGTCCGAACAGGTTGTCGGTGAGAATCAACCCGAGCATGGAAAAACTGAAAATCCCGAGGTACCCGAAGTACCTCGAATATTTCGGATCTCCGTGCATGTATCCGACCGAGTAGAGATGGATGAGAGAACTCACTCCGGAGACGACGATGAGCATGACACCGGTGAGTGTGTCGAGGAGAAAACCCCAGCCCAGTTTCATACTGCCGACTGTAATCCAGTCCCAACCGAAGGTCTCGACATAGTTGGGATCGCCCTGGGAAAATATCCTGATAAATGTTAGTATCGAAAGGACGAGGGATGTAAAAATGAGGGCGATGCACAGAAAGTCCCCTCCCCTCGGCAGACGTTTGCCGAAGAACATCTGTATCGTAAATCCCAGGAGCGGGAGGAGCGGAATGAGTATCGTCATTTCAACCATCAGTGCTTAACCCCTCAGCTTGTCGGCTTCGTCCACGTAGATCGTCTTCAGGTTGTAATAAAGCGCGAGTATGATTGCCAGAGCCACGGCAGCCTCTGCAGCCGCGAGAACGATGACGAAAACCGCAAAAACCTGCCCGTTGAGACTACCCGCAGAGAACCTTGAGAATGCGACAAAATTGATATTTGCCGCGTTCAGTATCAGCTCGATACCCATGAGAACGGCAACGGCGTTACGCCTGGTCATAACAGCGAAAAGCCCGAGCGAGAAGAGAACAGCGCTTATCACGAGATAATGCTGAAGAGTTATCTGCATCATATCACCTCTCTCTTCTCGCGAGTAGCACAGCCCCCACGAGGGCCATCAGAAGAAGAACGGACACGACCTCGAACGGAAGCAGGTAATCATTCATGATGAGTGTCCCGATACCCCGAGTGCTGGACGGTATTCTGTCGAATGCCTTGAAGGCCCACTTCGTCTCTACGGCAACAGTGACGAGCACGACGATCATCAGGACGAGTGCGATAAATGCCGGGAACACCTGTATGGTTTTCACCCGGAGTTCGACATCCATAACACGGTGCGTGAGCATGACCCCGAAAATGATGAGAACGAGAATGCCGCCCACGTAAACGAGAATCTGAATAGCGGCAAGGAAATCCGCACTCAGAAAAATATAGAGTGCCGCCACTCCGAACAGTGTCGCAAGGAGAGAGAAAGCGGCATAGATCACGTTTTTCGTGAACACGACGATACCGGCTGACACCAGTGTAACGAGGGCGAAGAAATAGAATATGAGAGTGCTTGTTTCCATCTCGGGTTTGCCCTGCCGGCCCGGGGATATCATTCCGGGGTAGGTTCGGTCTCCTCCTTTACTGCACTTTTCTCGACCGCAAAGTGGTAGACGAGATCTTCTTTGTCATAAACCGAGAACTCGTATTCCGGAATCATCCTCAAACAGCGGGTCGGGCACTGCTCCGTACAGAAACCACAGAAGCAGCAGAGTGAAAGGTTGATGTCGTACTTTGTCACCCTCAGCTTCCTGGCTTTTTTGCCGCTCTCCTCGGAAGTGAACACGGGTTCTTCGTCCTTGTCCCTTTTCTCGGTGACGACGCTGATACAGCTCACCGGGCAGACTCTCGCACATGCCTGACACCCGATGCAGTCCTCGATGTTGTTGTGGAGCCTGCCTCGGAACCTCTCCGGCATCGTCCATTTTTTATCGGGGTATTGCATAGTTATCGACGGGACGAAGATATGTCCGATCGTGACCTTCATGCCCACGATAGCCGTCCAGACAGCGTGCCCTATCTCTCTTAGATACTGCATTACCCCTCTCTTACCCCGTGACAAAGAGCACCCAGAGCCCTGTCCCGAAGATCACACCGAACGACAGCGGAAGCAGGACCTTCCATGACACATACATCAGCTGATCGACCCGCAGTCTTGGCAGTGTCCACCTCAGCCACAGCATGACGAACATGAGGAAAAGAGCCTTCCCCATGAACCACAACAATCCCGGAAGAATGGGATTCGGAAGGATACCGTTCCACCCTCCAAGAAAGAGGACCGTCGCGATGGTGCACACGATGAACATGTTTGCATATTCGGCCATGAAGAAAAAGGCGAACCTCATGCCGCTGTATTCGGTGTTGTAACCGGAGACGAGTTCCGATTCAGCCTCGGGAAGATCGAATGGTATCCTGTTTACTTCAGCAAGTCCGGCGATATAATAGAGAAAAAACCCCACGAACAGAAACGGATTCCTGAAAATGAACCACCTGTGCACTCCGCCCGTCTGAGCTCCGACGATATCCTGCATCGAGAGACTCCCCGTGTAAAGGATCACGGCGAGGATGCTGAGGGCGATGGGGACCTCATAACTCACGATTTGCGCCGCCGACCGCATCGCGCCATAAAGAGACCACTTGTTGTTGGAGGCCCAGCCCCCCATGATGATACCGACCACGGCTATGGAGGAGATAGAGAGAATGTAGAGAATACCTATGTTCAGGTCACTGACAATGAGCGTTTCGGACCACGGGACTACCACATAAGAAGCGAAGGAGGCTGAGAAGACGACCAGTGGCGCGATGATGAAGAGCTTTCTGTCCGCCAGGGCCGGGATGATGTCCTCTTTCATGAAGAGCTTGAGGCCGTCGGCGAGGAACTGCAGGATGCCGTGGGGGCCAACCCTCATAGGGCCGAGTCTGTCCTGCATATGCCCGGCCACCTTTCTCTCGGCGTAGGTTCCGAGCCCTGAGAAGAGAGTGAGTACAACCAGAAGGATCACCACCGCAGAGATCAGCATAACCAGCAGGTACACCAGATCCACCGGTACGCTCTGCAGGAGGCTGCTTTCGGCTATGAGACCATCGACGAACTCTTTCATCTCGCCTCTCTACCTGTCTATTTCTCCGAGGACGATATCGAGACTCCCGAGGATCGCGACAAGATCGGCGATCATCCATCCAGCGGAGATCTCGTTCAGGGCGCTGATGGCCGTGTAACACGGAGATCTGACCTTGAGCCGGTATGGTTTTGGGGTCCCGTCCGATACGACGTAGAAACCGAGGTCTCCCCTCGGATTCTCGACCCTGAAATACACGTCCCCCTTGGGAGGTTTGATCGTTTTCGGGATTGCCGATCGGACATCCCCCTCCTCGGGGAGCCGGTCGAGTGCCTGCTCGACTATCCGGGCGCTTTCTTCCATCTCCCGAACCCTCACCCAGTAACGGTCCCAGCAGTCGCCTACGGTGCCCATTTCTCCTCTGCCGACCGGTATCTCGAAGTCGAACCTGTTGTAGCCCGAGTAGGGCTCGTTTTTCCTGATATCCCACGGAACACCCGACCCGCGGAGATTGGGCCCTGTCACTCCGTAACTGACGGCCACCTCCGGAGTAATGACACCTACGTTGGCGGCTCTTTCGATAAATATCTTCTGATAGGTGAAAAGATCGTTGTACTCATTTATCTTGGGCCGGAAGTAGGTGATGAAATCCTTCGCTTTCTCGATCCAGCCGGGCGTGAGGTCGGCGGCAAGGCCTCCCACCCTGATGTAGTTGTAAAGGAGTCTCACCCCCGCCACCTCTTCGAACAGGTCCATGATCCGCTCCCTCTCTCTCAGCGTGTAGAGAAAAAGAGTCACGGCGCCAAGGTCGAGCCCGTAAGCACCGACGGCGATGAGGTGGCTGGCGATCCTGTTGAGTTCGGCCATGATAACCCTGATGTATTCGACTCTCTCGGGTACCTCGATCCCGGCCAGCTTTTCGACTGTGAGAGCGTACCCGAG
Organism: uncultured Gemmatimonadota bacterium; assembly: GCA_964654825.1. Lineage (GTDB taxonomy): Bacteria > Gemmatimonadota > CAZMKB01 > CAZMKB01 > CAZMKB01 > CAZZKG01. The sequence continues at coordinate 35,855 of CAZZKG010000011.1, forward strand.
TTCGTTGTTCATGGCTGCAATGTAATCTAGCCGGTCGACGTAAGGGACCACCGTGGCGTAAGTGACATTTTCACTATGCTTCTCCATGCACCGGTGGAGATACCCGATAACGGGTTTCACTTCGTTGACGACCTCGCCGTCGGTCCGAAGAACCAGTCTCAGCACACCGTGAGTGCTGGGGTGCTGCGGCCCCATGTTGAGGATCATCTCGTCGCTTTTGAGATCTATCGTGTCCTCTATCGACTTCATACTTCCATCCCCCTGTATTCATCGGGGGCTTTGTAGTCTTTCCTAAGGGGATGACCTTCCCAATCATCCGGCAGCAGAATCCTGGTGAGATCAGGGTGCCCTTCAAACACCACACCGAGCAGGTCATATGCTTCACGTTCGTGCCAGTTGGCCGTTTTCCAGATACTCTCCACCGACGGGACTTTCGGGTCCTCTTTAGAAACTTCGACCTTCACGGTGAACCTGTGAAACTTCTTCATTGAGTGGAGACTGTAGGTGAGAACTACCGTCTCCGCATAGTCGGTTGCGGAGAGGCACATGAGTGAGTCGAACACAAGCTCCTGATCAGTTGCCAGAAAACCAGCCAGGTCCGGGAGAAGTTGTGGTTTTATCGTGAGAGAGGGGTCGATCGCTTCCGCGGTAAACTCACCGACTTCCTCACCGAAGCGCCCCTTCACACGACTGTAGATATCTGAGGGTTCCATCTATTCTTTAACCAGTACTTTTTGGTTTTTTATCTTTTCCTGCAGCTTCATTAGCCCTTCCATGAAAGCCTCGGGCCTCGGTGGACACCCCGGTACGTATACATCCACCGGGATAACCAGGTCGACGCCCTTCAGCACGTGATAACCGTGCTTCCAGTACGGTCCGCCGTTGGTCGCACAGCTGCCGATTGCGATTACGTACTTGGGCTCGGGCATCTGCTCATACAGCCGCTTGATCCGCGTCGCCATCTTGAGGGAGACGGTACCGGCGATGAACATGAGGTCAGACTGGCGGGGTGTGGCCCTGAACATAGACCCGAAGCGGTCCAGATCATACCTCGATGCGCCCACACACATCATCTCGATTGCGCAGCAAGCCAGGCCGAAGAGCATGTACCAGACCGAGCTCCGTCTCGCCCAGTTCAGCACCCAATCGGCCTTGGTGAAGAATACATTGTCAGGTAGCTTGTTTTCAAGAAGGCCCACGACACGATCCCCCTCGTCTCCGTTTTCCTGTTCAACTTTTCCTGGGTTTGATCCAGTCGAGGTCGCCGTTCTCCCAGACGTAGGCGAGTCCCACGAAGAGGATGGAGACGAATATCAGCATCTCCACGAAACCGAGCACACCGATGTCCTTGAAGATGACCGCCCAGGGGAAGAGGAAGACGACTTCGACGTCGAAGATTACGAATATGAGCGCAATGATGTAGAACCTGACGTTGAACTGCACCCATGAGGATCCGACCGGGTCCTCACCGCACTCGTAGGTGGTATATTTCTCGGGGCTGGGCTTCTTCGGCCGAATCATCCGTCCCATGAGAATAGTGACAACGAGGAATACCACCCCCAACGAAAGAAAGACGAGTACGTTTGCATACTGGAACAGCACAGGACATCCTCCTCTTTGATGAGGCAAGTTAACGGGTGCCTTGATGTTTGTCAAGAACTTTTTTTCACAAACTCCCTCTCAGTTCTCCTGTACTCCTGTCACGGCTCACGGTTGACATCACGCCCGGGAACCCTTTATCTTATCATCAATCGCAAGGGGGACGAGCATGCTCATCGGACTCACCGGGCCGAACGCGGCAGGGAAAGGTGCTGTAGCAAAGTATCTCACGAAGCAGGGATTCACCTGTCTTTCGCTATCCGACGTCCTGCGTGAAGAACTCAGCGGGAGAGGTCAGCAGATCGAACGTGAGGCTCTCGTGGCACTCGGAAATGAGTTCCGGGAGAGGAGCGGACCGGGTGTCTTGGCCGAGAAGATCCTCGAGCGTATCATCGCCGGGAGGTCCTACGTCATTGATTCGATTCGTCACCCTGCCGAGGTGGAGGTTTTAAAAAGAAGAACTGATTTTCACCTCGTACGCGTGAACGCACCTGTCCGGGTGCGGTTCGAACGGACGAGGAGACGGGGAAGAGAAAATGATCCCACCGATCTCGAGGCCTTCCTCGAGCTGGAGAGACGCGAGCTCGAGGGACAGGGAGATGATCACCAGCAACTCGGCCTTACCATGACGCTCGCCGATTACACGATAGAAAACGACGGAAGTGTACAGGAACTCGAGATGAAAGTCGATCTGATGATGAGCGATTTTGAGAACAGGAACAGAGGTGATGGATAACAATGAATGAAACCGAACACACGAACAACCGTCCACCGTGGGATGAATATTTCCTGGACATCGCGAAAGTGGTAGCGGCGAGATCCAACTGCATCAGGAGAAAAGTCGCTGCGATTATCGTTCTGGACAAGAGGATCATTTCCACCGGCTACAACGGTACACCGAGAGGTACGAAAAACTGCAGCGAAGGCGGTTGTCCACGATGCCAGGAATCACCCGAGAGCGGGAAACGGCTCGATGAGTGCTTCTGCAGTCACGGAGAAGAGAATTCCATCGTCCAGGCGGCTTACCACGGCATCAGTGTAAAGGGCGGTGTCCTCTATTCCACCTGTTCGCCGTGCCTCATCTGTACCAAAATGATCATCAACGCCGGTATCTCTGAGGTGGTTTACAACGAGGTGTATCCGCTGGCTGAAACATCACTGACGCTGCTAGAGGAGGCTGGAGTGAAGGTCAGGAATCTCAGGATATAGATACCCGGTTGAGGCCGCTTCGAGAAACTGTTTTTCTAAACCGTTACCTCCATTCACTCGACCTCGGGGCTGAAGAACCGGAGGGATGATGTACAGCGCCGTATTCTCGGAAATAACGCTCAAGGGGAAAAACCGGAAGGACTTCGAGAGAGCCCTCATCAGGAACGTCCGCTCGATGCTGGGATGCGAGGTAACGATGCATGGCGGGAGACTCCTCATCCACACCGACGATCCGGGAGCTTCCGCCCAACTTTCGAAGGTGTTCGGGATAGACCACTTCTCGCGGTGCATACCGGTGAAACCGGAGATAGACGAAATAAGGAAAGCGGTTAGTACCCGGTCATACGCGGGGAAATCGATCCGGGTCACTACAAGGCGCGCCGACAAGAGCTTTCCGCTCACATCGCAGCGGGTAAACGAGATCGTGGGGGCCGATCTCGTCGAGCGGAGAGCATCCGTCGACCTCACTAACCCTGATCAGACGATCTTCATCGACATTCTTGAAGACCGGGCACTCATCGCGTACGAGCGGGTCAGGTGTCATGGTGGTCTACCGGTCGGCACGGCCGGCAATGTGCTCACTCTTCTCTCGGGGGGAATCGACTCACCGGTTGCCGCGTGGATGATGATGAAGCGCGGTTCAAAGATCGACTTTTTCCACATGCATAACCTTCCGGGCAACAAAGACGTTCTCGAATCGAAGATTATGCGGATACTCGCGGCCCTGAAGGAGTACCATCCCCCGAAGATGAGGCTTCTCCTCGCCCCGTACGTCGAATTCTTCGATTCCTTCCTCTCGATGGAGACACGCAGCGAACTGGTTCTGTTTCGGAGATTTCTGCTGAAACTCGCCGGCAGGCTTGCGGAAACTCATCACATGAGAGCTCTCGTGACCGGTGACAGTCTGGCGCAGGTAGCATCACAGACCCTCGAGAACCTCTACGCCACCGACGAAGCTTCCCGGATGCCGGTCTTCCGGCCGCTCATCGGGTTCAACAAGCAGGAGATCATCGATCTGTCGAAAGCGATCGGTCTCTTCGACATTTCGATCGAGCCCTACCAGGACTGCTGTTCACTCGTTGCGCAGACACACCCGAAGACGAAGGTGAAGCTGCATGAGGCGAAGCGGATCGAGGAAGAGATGAAGATCGAAGAAGTGATCGAGAAGACGTTCGATCAAGTAGAAGTGATTGAAATCGATTAAAAAAGAACCGGCTCCTCGGTCAAAAAAGACGAAAGAGCCGGTCTATCGGTGCCCTCACCTACATAACCCTAGTGTTCCGTCCCGGGATACTAAGGACAGTGTAACAAAAACGGGGGCGGCGGCTCGCTGAGCGGCCAGCCGCAGAATCCCTGTATCGGAGGCACGCTCAAACCGTGATTGTATGCGCTGGCCCGGTCGAGCCAGTGACTGCCCGGCATATACGGGATGTTGTCTCCCCAGGACCAGTCGACCATGAGTATCCAGCACCACCCGGTGGGAAGCCCCGGGAGATATCCCCAGTACACACTCCCCATTACCAAGTAATCCTGGACCTTTGTCGCATTTGCCTTATAGACGGCGGTTCCCGTGTTGAGAATTCCCGGAACGGGGTTACACAACTTATCGATCGTCTGGAGGGTGACTTCACAGGTCTCATTCTGAGGATCCGGGACGATCTGGAGCGACGACCAGAGGCAGAAATATTCCTCCTCGCGATTACCGGTCCGGAGTTCACTCCCTTTCGCCGGATACAGGTCCATACTCTCGACGACGAGTTGCCCCCGGCTCTCATCCGGCTTAAACATCCCGGCAATCACGCCGGTGTCGAGCGCTTTCACCTTCTCTGCCACGGTCCCCGACCAGAGCGTCATCAGCAGTATGGGGACACAGAGAAAAATGACGATCAGCCACTTCTTCATGATTCCCTCCTCGTTTCAGGATGATACATTTTTCGAATCGATGGAACTTGTTACTCATTATGTGGGTGAGCCTGCTCCCACAGCGTGTTGAACAGGATTTTCAAACCTTTGGCAAGAGCGGAGTGTTCGATGATCTGTGTGGTTAAGGCAGGCTGTCTCGAAACGGGGTCTTCGAGCGCCAGGATAACAGTTTTCTCGTCGAAGATGCCCATCTTGAGCGGTAACTCGTCGATGATCCGTACCTCCTCTCCCCTTCCGGTGGCATTGTTCAAAACCTGCTGCCACCACTCGAGGTCAGTCTTTTCCGTGGGTGTCTCATAGATACCCCTGATTAATATCCCCTGTTTGAGCGACTCCACCTGAGGTCCGGCCTGCTCCCTCAGCTTCTCCCTCGGTACCGAGTAAGGAGGTTTGGTGAACACGAGGATCTCCCTCCTAGCCTCGCGTACCAGTTGCATGAAGCGGGTGTGAATCTGATGCGGATCTTTGATAACCTCGATGTAGTTGAGAGGATTGTTATTCGAACGGCTCTTCTCATACTGCGGTTTCAGCTTATTCACGATGGAACCGATCCGCTTCCGCTGTGCTTCTATCCGCTCGATCACCTGCTGTTCCTGCAGGTGTATTTTTTTCAATTCCGATTCCTTTTCGAAATCGATCGACAGGATGAATTTCTCCTCGAGTATCGACGGGTCGGTGGCGCTGTATCTCCTGGTACTGCCGGGTAACTCGACACACATCCCCTTGGCCATCAGTTTTTCGAGTGCTTCATAGGCACTCGCTCGGGGTATCCCGCCCAGGTGAGAAATTTCTGACACGGTGAGAGCGTTCCGCTCCAGGAGAGAGAGGTAACATTTGACTTCGTAGGCGCTGAGGACCTTCTTCAGACCTTCGAGGAGATCGCTGGTGTTCATCGGCACGATCCTGAATTAATTGTTGTTGTTTGCATTAGTATGGCAACAACAACATAATAATACCAAATTTTTACGTTCCTGTCAAGGAAAAAGTCGGCGAATAAATTGAATAAATAAATAGGGACAGTCACCATTTATTTCAATAAATGGTGACTGTCCCTATTTATT
>CAZZKG010000011.1:41746-77918 GCA_964654825.1 uncultured Gemmatimonadota bacterium
TACTCATTTCGAGGCCGTCGATGGGAGCGGAGCAGTCGGGGCACATGCCTTCAGTGATACGGTTCTCCATCACTTCAAAACCCCAGCGTTTGATGAGGAGTGATTTGCATTTATAACAGAGCGTGTTTTCCCCCTCCTGACCGGGGACATTACCGCAGTAGACATATCGCAGTCCCGCCTCGTAGCCTGCTTTTTCAGCGAGCATGAGCTTCTCCAGCGGAGTCGCCTTCCGGTCCTGCATTCGATAATCGGGATGGAACCGGGTGACATGCCACGGGATCTCGACACCGACGGATGCGATGAACTCTGCGACTTGTCTGAGCTCATCATCGTCATCATTCAACCCGGGTACGATGAGGGTGGTGACCTCGACCCAGATCCCGAACTCCCTCATACGCCTGATCGTATCGAGGACCGGCTCGAGCCTGCCGCCGGTCACCTTCCGGTAGGTTTCATCCTTGAATGATTTGAGATCCACGTTGGCACCCTGCAGGTAGGGACGAATCGTCTCGAGGGCAGATTTCGACATGAAACCGTTGGTGACGAAGCTGTTGAGGATTCCCTGCCCGGTGGCCAGCCGTGCGGTATCATAAGCGATCTCGAAGAAGATGGTGGGTTCGGTATACGTGTAGGAGATACTCCGGCAATCATAGCGTCTGGCGATCTCCAGAAGATCCTCCGGAGTCATCTCCGTGCCCGAGATGCGCCCGCCGTCCCGCACGATCTGTGAAATGCTCGAGTTCTGACAGAAGTCGCATTTGAAATTACAACCGAGGGTGGAGATCGAGAATGCCCGGGACCCGGGACTGAAGTGGAAGAGAGGCTTCTTCTCTATCGGGTCAACGTTGGCGGAAGCGATCTTGTCATAAACGAGGGTGTGGAGAACCCCGTCCCTGTTTTCCCTAACGCGACAGATGCCTCTCTTGCCCGGACGAATCTCACAGCCGTGTGCACAGAGGTCGCACCTGACCTTCCCTCCCTCGAGTTTTTCGTAGAGCATCGCCTCTTTCATCGTACCTCAACCGGCGCCGGTATCTCAGCGTTTCGAAGACTCCCAGTTGAACACACCCTTCTCCGCCGGGACAGTGCCGGAGGCTTCGGCCTTCCTTTTGATCCTCTCCCACTCCATGTCCACCCTGTCCTGAATATACTCTACCTGCTCTTTGGAAAGATGCTTGAACCTGCCCTGGTTTCTGATGTACGCTTCAATCGGAAGATTTTCAGACGGTACGAAGTTGAGGAAGTACTCAACCCCGTCCTTCACTTCATAGAGCGGAAAGGCTCTCGTCAGTACGGCCAGACGCGTGAGAGTAACCGACATCTCGCTCGCAGACCTCCAGCCGGGGGGACATGGCGACAGAATGTGCAGAAACCGTGTCCCTTTTATCTCCTTCGCTTTTTTAACCTTCCTCACGAGATCTTCCGGAAAAGCCACGCTTGCGGTGGCCGCGTAAGGGATCCAGTGGGCAGCGAGTATCTCGACGATCTGCTTCTTGTGATTTTCCTTCGGAAATGCTTCGGGTGTCGTCGTCGTCCAGGCTCCCCACGGGGTGGCACTGCTGCGTTGAATACCGGTGTTCATGTATGCTTCATTGTCATAACACATGTAGATGATATCTTCGTTCCTCTCGGCACACGCCGACAATGCTTGAATCCCGATATCGAACGTACCACCATCACCAGCCCAGGCGACGACCGTGGTCTCGGTGTCGCCTTTCATGGTAAGTGCGGCCTTGATCCCGGCAGCAGCAGCCGCAGCGGTCTCGAAAGCGGTGTGGTATAGAGGAACGGTGACACACGAGTGGGGCATCGGACCATCGATAACGGACCAGCAGCAGGCCGGTACTGTCAGGACGGTTTTGGGCCCGAGTGCTTTGAGTGCATATCGCATCGCAAGCACCGCACCGCAGCCGGCACAGGCGAGATGCCCGGACCCCATCAGTTCGTCATCGGGAATGTCTATCAGTGTCTGACTCATACTTTCACTCCGATCCAGATGATCTCTTTTTCCGGTTTCTCACTTTTAAACGTATCATCTATAATGTCTTCGATTACTTCCGGCGTGATATCCCTGCCCCCGAGACCAGCGACGTACCCGAACACCTCGGGCCTTTTGGCCCGGGAACACAGCGCCGCTTTCACCTCCTGACAGAATATCCCCCCGACACCGAAACAGAGGTTCCTGTCGAGAACCGCGACCTTACGAGCACCAGACGTGTATTTCTGAACTTCCTCGAAGGGGAACGGTCTGAACACCCTCAGCTTGAGGAGTCCGACTGGAATGCCCCGGGCTCGCATGTCCTTTATCACGATCCTTGCCGTGCTCGTCGCCGTCCCGGACGTGATGAGGATGACCTCCGCATCATCGGTCATTATGGGTTCAACGAGACTGTAATGCCTGCCGAAACTGGACTCAAATCGGGCGGCGACCTCGGGGATAATGACCCGCGCCTCCTCCATCGCCCCCTGCATCATATATCTGAGCTCCATGTAATAGTCAGCTGTCGCCAGCCCGCCGAATGTGTGGGGATCCCGTGGATCGATCTTCCACTCGGGCTCCCAGGGAGGCAGAAAAGCGTCCACCTGTTCCTGTTCGGGGATGTCGACCGGCTCACAGGTGTGGGAGAGAAAGAATGCGTCGAGGTTGAGCATGGACGGCATCCTCACCCTCTCGGATACTCTGTATGCCATAAGCATCGTGTCGAGGACTTCCTGGTTGCTTTCGCAATAATACTGCATCCAGCCCGTGTCCCTCTGAGAGAGGCTGTCCGTCTGGTCGGCCCATATTGTCCAGGGAGGCCCCATCGCCCTGTTGACGTTCACCATCACGATGGGCAGCCTGCTCCCCGCAGCCCAATGGAGCATCTCATGCATGAGAGCGAGCCCGTGAGAGGAAGTGGCGGTAAATGTCCGTGCTCCGGCGGCAGCGGCACCGATGCAGCTCGCCATGGCCGAATGCTCCGACTCGACTTTAATGAACCGGGCTTTGAGCTGGCCGGTGGCGCACATCTCGGAGAGGAGCTCGACCACACTCGACGAAGGGGTAATTGGATACGCCGCGATTACTTCGACCCGGGCGAGTTTTGCGGCATACGATGCGGCATGAGTCCCTTCGATTACTTTTTCCATTTCAACTCCTCCACGAGAGACATGCAATTTCTCGGGCATTCATGAACACATATCCCGCAACCTTTACAGTAATCATAATTAATCCTGTAACCTTTCTTGAGCTTGCTGATCGCGACGTCGGGACAGAAAACAAGACAATTATCACACTCGGTGCAGACACCGCAGCTCATGCACCGTTCGGCTTCCTCGCGTGCGGTTTTCTCATCCATCCCGAGTTCGCACTCTTCAAAGGAATCCACGGCTTTATCATGACCCGTGATCTTTCTGAGCGGCCGTTCAGCCTTCCGGAAGTACAGGTGATTGAGAGTTTCGTAATGAACGATTTCCCTCTTCGACTTCGCTACCGTGAGCGGTTTCTCCTGGAGATACGCGCCAATGACCACAGCGGCTCCCTTCCCTGATCCGATCGCGTCGATGACCGTCCTCGACGCGACAGGGAGAGAATCACCGCCCATGAACACCTTCTCGATGGAAGTCCTGCCGTTATCGTCCACGATAATTTCACCGCCGTCACCCCACATGGATTCGGGGAGAAAATCATAAACGGGTACCGCACCCGTGCTGCTGATGACCCCGGTGACCTCGAGTCCTTTCCCGGACCCCTCGACAGCGATGAGCTTTCTCCTCCCTGAAGCATCGGGTTTGCCGGGAGTGACGTCGACATATTCGATCCTGTTCACCCGCCCATCTTCACCGAGGACGCGTGTCACTCTGGTCATCTGTTTGAGCTCTACACCCTCCCCCAGAGCATCCTCGAGTTCGAATGGAGCTGCAACCATTTCGCTTTTGCTTCTTTCACTCAGGACAGTCGCTTTCTTCCCGAGCCTCAGAAGGGTTCTCGCCGAATCAATGGCTGCTTCATCGGAACCGAGAACCGCGACAGTCGGTCCTACATTCGGTTTCTGGTTTTCCTTCACTCTCAGTAAAAACGCCCCCGAAGTGTGTACACCTTCCAGATCTTCGCCTTCGATGCCGGGAGATCGCTCCTCCCGGGCTCCGGTGGATATGAAGACAGCGTCATAAGCAAGGAGCTCTTCGAATTCCTTATCCTTCCCGATCCGAACACCTGTAGAGATATTCACACCGATCCTCCGGATGAGATCGATCTCATCATCGAGTACATCCTCCGGTAATCTGAAGGAAGGAATCCGGTAGCGTACTGCACCGCCGGGACGATCCATCGCCTCGAACACATCGACCCGGTATCCCTGGAGCCGAAGATTGAAAGCACAGGTCAGACCCGCGAGACCTGATCCGACAACGGCGACTTTTTTTTTCCTGTCGAGGATAACAGGTTCAAACTTCCCGTGTGTCCTTCCATAATCCCCGATATACCTCTCGAGAGCACGGATCGAAATCGAACTGTCGAACCGGCGCCTGTTGCAGGCTGCTTCACATGGATACCGGCACACTCTCCCGCACACTGAAGGGAATGGGTTGTCCTTGATAATGGTGGCCCAGGCATTGTTCGGTTCCTCTTTGACTAGTTCTCTGAGATAACGTGGTACCTTCTCACCGGCAGGACAGGCTGGGATACACGGGGCCGTTTTGTACTGATACATGGGTCTCAGATATCTCCAACTCCCGGTTTTATTCCAGTCCATACTGGCCAGCGAAACCGCCATCGGAGGCATCCGGGAAATACTATCGAACAGGATTTTCTTATCAGACATGGTTCACCCTCTACATGATGATCGTCTCATTGGCTATTTTAGCAGCTTCGGCGTTGTCTTCCCTTTTGACGGGAGCTCCTTCGAGGATCGCTTTCTGTATCGATTCGAGAGTGACAACATTCGTAAATCTCGAGAAAGCACCGAGTATCGCCGTATTGATGATAGGGGCCGTTTTCGATCCCAGCCCCTTATCCACAGCGATCTTGTTGGCATCAACAGTAGCTACCCGGAATCGATCACCAAGATCGAAGCTGGATGGTCCCTCTTCACTGTTTATGAGTATCGAACCGCCTTCCTTCAAACCGGACGTTACGTCGATACTCAATATCAGTGTAGGATCGAGCACGACAACGTGATCGGGTTTGTATATCCCACACCTGAGATTGACATATTGTTCGTCTATCCTGGTGAATGCCAGGACCGGCGCCCCTCGCCGCTCCACACCGAAGGCCGGGAATGATTGAGCATACAGCCCATCCTTGTGAGCGGCCGCAGCGAGTATTTTGCTCGCTATCACTGAACCCTGCCCTCCTCTACCATGAATCCGAATCTCTATCATAATCCTCCCTTCGACCTGATCACCTCAACTGGAGCATCCGCTCCAGGGCTATCCTCGAGTATCGCTGAACCTCGCTGTCTACTTCGATTACATTGACATCACCCAGATTGTCGAGTGTGTAGAGCAGATCCTCGAGCCCGATCTTGAACATGTTCGGGCAGAGTGAACGGCACACCTCGTACACCGTTTTATCAGGATTGTCTCGAGCGAGTCTCCGTACAAGATGAATCTCAGTGGCGATCGCGATCCTCGATCCGGAGGCGGCATCCTGGACATATTTCACTATAAATCCGGTGGAGCCGACGGCATCCACGAGCAGGACGACCGGTTCGGGGCATTCGGGGTGCGCGACGATCAGCGCCTCGGGATCCTCACGCCGGATCTTCTCGACATGCTCGGGTTTGAACCGCGTGTGGACATGACAGTATCCTTTCCACAGGATGACCCGCGCTCGCCTGACACGGTCCGCCTCGTTACCGCCATTCTCGAGCCCGGGATCCCACACGATGACATCATCTCCGGTGAAGCCTTTCACTCTCGCGGTATTCCTGCCGAGGTGCTCATCAGGGAAGAAAAAAACTCTGGAAGTTCGCTCCATCGCCCAGTCGAAGACAGAGGAGGCATTGGACGATGTACACACCGACCCTTCATGTTTTCCCGTAAATGCTTTCAACTCCGCATCGGAATTCACATAGGTAACGGGTATGATCTTTTCCCCGGCACAGACCTCGTTCAGAGCGGACCAGGCCTCTTCGACCTGATCGATGCGGGCTGAATCCGCAAGTGGACAGCCGGCTTCGAGGTCCGGCAGGAGGACGGTCTGGTGAGCTTCGGAGAGTATCCTCGCACTCTCGGCCATGAAGTTTACACCGCAGAACACGATGAAACTGGCTTCTTTTTTCTGTGAAGCGATCCGTGCAAGTTCGAGAGAGTCGCCGACAAAGTCCGCGAACTGGACGATCTCGGGCTTCTGATAATGGTGGACGAGGATGATGAGAGAGTCGCCGAGAGTATCTTTCTGTTTCCGTATCCTCTGGACGAGAAGCGACTCCTCCATCTCCCGGTATGAATCGAACTGTGATCGTCCTCCGATCGACTTGACTTTCATTGTTCTATTTCCGTCAGCACCCGTCACCTGCAGCCGAATGAGTCGAATAATCACTGCTCGGGAAAGGACCCTGGGAAGCAGGCTCAGGGGGCTATAGCTTTTTTCATCAAGAGAGGCATGAGCTCGTTGCCCATGAGTTCACCGAGGCTTCCGCGAGAGGAGGCGCTCTCACCGAAGAATTCGGTACCGTCGGAACTGATACCTGCCCCTGTGAGAATAAGCGGTACAGGGTGAGAGGTGTGAGCTTTTTGTAAACACGATGTGGAGTGATCCGCCGTGATCACGATGAGTGTTTCATCGCTATTTACATCAGGAAGAAGATTCCCGAAGAAGAACGTATCTATGTCCTCTATGACCCGGACCTTTTCCTGGTAATCTCCATCGTGAGCCGGCACATCCGGCCCCTTGATGTGCACATAGAGCCCATCATAGTTTTTCACTGTATCAAGAACTTTCCGGGCAAGCAGAGTATAATCCCGCTGTCTTTCACCGGCGAGTTCATCTACCTCGATGATATCCATACCCGTACAGAGGGCGATACCACGTTCGACGGGCATCTCGACAAAACAGCCGAACCTGGCACCATACATCTCCTCGATGGTTCGAAACTCGGGTAACCCGGCGCCCGCGTCCCGTGACAGGATGACGTTCGCTGCGAGCTCACCTCGCGCTCTCCTCTCGTCGTTTACCGACGAGACATCGAGAACCGAATGACTGTCTCTCGTAAATTCGTTCGTCAGCGCGGCTGACAGAAGAACTCTATCATCTTCATCGTATCCTTCGAGGGGAACGCACTCTTTTACGAGATCCTCGAACTGCGGCAGGGCCACCCCGAAGAGCCCCTCCCGTGCATAAGCCGGATCGGTATTCGTCACATACGGCGAAAGATCTCCCTCTGTAGGATAGAACACAAGGACACCCCGGTGTCCTACCGTGCTTTTAAATACAAACTCGGCACGTCCACCACCGAGATCAACCTTCGAGTTGATATCCTCCTCGAGTTGCCTGGCTTCGGATGTTGAGAGAGACCTTCCGACTCTCCTGTCGATGATTTTTCTCCCCTCACCGACGGTGGCGAAGTTCACGCGGAAAGCGAGATCGCCTTTACCCACTTTTAATCCGGCTGCGTGAGCTTCGAGCGGTCCACGGCCAGTGTAACTATCCGGTGAGTATCCAAGAATGCTGATGACGGCGATATCCGACTCGGGCGCGATCCCTCTCCCGACGGTGTGAAGCAGTCCGCTAGCGCCCTCCCTCGCAAGCTCATCCATGAGAGGCGTTCGCGCCGATTCGAGGGGGGTTTTATCGGAAAGCTCGGGGATCGGTTCGTCACCGAGACCATCCAGTACGATATAGAGGACCTTTTGCCTACTCAGCTTTGCCTCCCCCCTTGTTTCTGTACTCTTCGATTGCAGCCTTTAAAGCATCTTCCGCGAGAACCGAGCAGTGCATCTTTATCTTCGGGAGGCCACCGAGCGCTTCGGCGACTTTGTTGTTGCTGACCTTGAGAGCCTCGTCGATGGTCAGCCCTTTGACGAGTTCAGTGACCATGGAGCTGGTCGCCACTGCGGCCCCGCACCCGAAGGTCTTGAACTTCGCGTCGACAATTTTACCGTCTTTCACTTTTATGGTGAGCTTCATTACATCCCCGCAGGCGGGATTCCCAACCACTCCGATTCCATCCGCATCCTCTATCTCCCCGACATTCCTGGGATTGGTGAAATGATCCATCACCTCGGGGGTATAATCCTTGAGGTTGTAACCCATATCTCTACTCCTTCAAAAACGAATCGTATACTAATGGTGCTTTTTCGAGGACTGTGCGTAATCGAGGTTCATCCCGGTGAGAGGAGAAAGATCCCTCAGTTTCGCCACATTACTCTCGAGCAGGTCCACAACGTGATCGACTTCTTCTTCGGTATTCCCTTTGCCCAGACCAAAACGTACCGAGCAGTGGGCGATAGCCTCGGGAACTCCCATGGCTAGTAGCACGTAGGAAGATTCGAGCAGCTCGCTCGTACAGGCCGATCCGGAGGAAACCGCCACATCTCTGAGCGAGAGGATAAGCGCTTCGCCCTCGACGTATTCAAAACTGAAATTCAGGTTTCCGGGCTGTCTCTTCTCGGGATGACCATTTAAATACGCTTTCTCTATACGGGATTCGATCTGTTTTCTCATCCTGTTTCTCAGTCCGATGAGCCTCTCGGCCTCCTCGTCCATCTCGAGATCTCTGAGCGTACAGGTTTCGCCCATACCAACGATCCCGGGAGTGTTGAGTGTCCCCGACCTGATTTTCCGTTCCTGCCCGCCGCCGTGGGATAGTGGAACGAGTTTGATCCCTTTCCTCAGGTAGAGAGCGCCTATTCCTTTCGGACCGTATATCTTATGTCCGGACATACTGAGAAGATCGACACCGAGTTCGTCCACTTTCACCCGGATCTTCCCGACACCCTGAACCGCATCACAGTGAAAGAGAACGCCCTTGCTCCTGGTGATCTGACCTATCTGCTCGATGGGATTGACTGTACCGACTTCGCTGTTCACCTGCATGATACTCACCAGAATCGTCTTATCTGTGATCGCCCCTTCGACATCGCTCGGGTCTACCATGCCGTATTTATCAACCGGTAAGTAAGTTACATCATACCCGTTTTTTGCGAGGTACCTGCACGTGTCGAGAATCGCCTTGTGCTCTACTGATGAAGTGATAATATGATTCCCTTTATCCTTCAGGGCCCAGGCTACTCCTTTCACAGCCAGATTGTCGGCCTCGGTGGCACCGCTGGTGAAGATGACCTCGTCGGGATGACACCCGAGGAGAGCGGACACCTTTTCGCGTGCCTCGACGACGGCCGTTCTCGCGAGCCTGCCGTAATCATGAGTACTGCTCGAAGGATTGCCGAACAACTCTTTATAGTAGGGGAGCATTGCCTCGAGAACCCGTGGATCGACCGGTGTGGTCGCATTGTGATCCATGTATATTTTTTCCATTTGCCGACTCCTGGACATGACTGACGCTATCGCAAGATCCGTTGATGCTGTAGGATCATGATTACTTTCTGTATTTAATGCAAAATGGCTTTTTGTCAAGATAATCGTTCTCGGGGGAGCGTGATGAGTATACTTCAGGGATCATACTCTATCAACCAACGTTATTCATGGCTGCGACGCAACAATGGCTGAGCACTGTAGAACAGAGGTAAGATCACATCGAAGATGTCGATCTGAGATACGGATTCGTGAGTCGTTCCTCACCAAGAGTCGTGCTCGGGCCGTGCCCGGTATACACATCGATGTCATCTCCCAGCGGCAGGAGTTTGTCCACTATCGAACTGATGAGTGTCTCGTACGAACCACCCGGGAGGTCGGTCCTGCCGATTGAGCCGGCGAAGAGAGTGTCCCCCACGAAGAGTGAATTCCCGATCAGATAACACACCCCCCCGGGAGAGTGTCCGGGTGTGTGGATGACCCGTACCTCGAGTTGACCGAATCGGTAGACGTCTCCATCCTTGACAAAGATATCCACCGCGCTCCCACCTGCAACCCTGAGCCCGAAGCTGAGTGCCTGTGCACCGACGCTCTCGAGGAGAAAACTGTCACCCTCGTTCATCAGGATTTGTGCTCCCGTTGATTCTTTCACCGCTTTGAGATCCCCGACGTGGTCGACATGCGCATGGGTGAGTAGAATGTACTTCACATCCACCTCTTTCTGTCGAACCATCTCGAGGATGAGGTCACCCTCGTCCCCGGGATCCACTACTGCTCCTTCACCGGTTTCGCTGCACTTGATCACGAACGCATTCGCCTGAAACGCACCGACGGGTAATGTCTTGACGATAAGCATATTCTTCCTTCCTGAAATATCTATTACCGACTCCTGCCGCCGGGCCAGTGACGAAGAATATCGACGATCAATCTCACTCCAACACCGGTAGCCCCCCTGGGCAGATAAGGACAATCCTTTTTGACCCAGGCAGTCCCGGCGATGTCGAGATGGACCCATGATGTGTCTCCAACGAACTCTCTCAGGAAAAGTCCGGCTGTGATGGTGCCGGCCTCCCTGCCGCCGACATTCTTCAGATCAGCGACATCACTCTCGAGCTGTTCCCGGTACTCTTTCCAGGTCGGCAGATTCCATGTTCGCTCACCTGTCCTCTCACTCGCCGCCAGAACTCTGTCGATGAGTTCGGAATCGTTGCCGACGATTCCGGTTGCGTGGAGACCGAGAGCAATGACACAGGCACCGGTCAGTGTCGCCAGATCGAATACGGCATCAGGTTTGAATTTATTTGCGTACGAGAGGGCATCAGCGACTATCATGCGGCCTTCCGCGTCGGTGGATATGACCTCTACTGTTTTACCGGAGTGCATCTTCACCACATCACCGGGTTTGTATGCCCTTCCACCCGGGAGGTTCTCACACAGAGGCATCAATCCGATTACTCTCAGAGGGAGGTCGAGCCGGGCAACCGCACTCATGATCCCGAGTACCGAGCAGGCTCCTGCCTTGTCATACTTCATATCCTCCATTTTTTCACTCGGTTTGATCGATATCCCCCCGCTGTCGAATGTGATGCCCTTCCCGACAACCACGATCATCGGGGCTCCCCGACCACCCTTATTGTGCTCGGCTACGATAAGCGCCGGTGGTTCACCACTCCCGGCGGAGACAGCGAGAATACCTCCCATCCCGAGTTCCTTCATCTTCTCTTTCCCGACCATGCGCATCTTGAGACCGTATTTTCTGCACACCTTCCTCGCATAAGCGGCGAACAACGTCGGCGTGAGAGCATTCGCCGGTTCATTAGAAAGATCACGGGCGATGGCGGTCGATTCGACCACAACTTGAGCTCTGTCGAGTTCTTTCTTCAAAGCAGTCAGGCTTCGTAATCCGGCTGCAGCAAAAACAATCGAAGCAGGATCTTTGTTAGTCTCCTCCTGTTCGCTTCTGTGTTTTGTGAACCGATAGAGAGACAGGCCGGCACCTTCGGCGAGCGAGAAGATGGCATCCCGATGATTCTTCCATCCGGATGAGACAGACCGAAGATCGAATATCAATTTCGAACAGTTGAGCTCTCTGGCCATCCTGCAGGCGGTCCCTCCTGTTTTTCTCAACGATTCGAGATCGACCTCAGCAGGATTGCCGGTGCCGATCAAGAGGAGTCTGACAGCCCCGATGTACTGACCGGTATGGAGTACCGCAGTCTCGAGCGGTTTTCCCCGTAGTTCCCCGGTCTCGATCACCCGCGAGATGAGACCCTCGAGCTTTCGGTCCAGTACCTCAAGATCCCTCGTGAGACCCGATTCGGGAATACCGCAGACCAGAAGATCTCCCTTTATCTCGTATCCTTTCTTACCAACTACGGAGTATTTCACACCTGCCTCCAGCTGAAAATACATATTTCGAGAGTTTGTGAAATCACGAATTCGAGAATTCCAGACCCCTAGAACTCGATACCTTCCTGAGCCTCTATCCCTCTATCGTAATGATGCTTGATCTTCCTCATCTCGGTGACGCAGTCCGCAATTTCGATGAGGTCATCCGGCGCTCCTCTTCCGGTCAAAACGAGGAAAAGGTGGGGAGGTTTTTCACAAATGAGTTTCTTCACCTCCCCCGCATCGAGAACACCCTGCTCGATGGCAATGTTGATCTCATCAAGCACGATCATGTCATACTGTCCGGATGCATATGCCTCTCTTGCGAGGGCAAGTCCTCTTCGCGCAGCTGCGGCATGTTTCTCCCTGGGAAGGGAGTCGCCACGGATCCCGATGTAGCCAAGCCCGACAGGTTTTACTTCCAGCAGATCACCAAGCCGATTCTGGTGCATCATTTCACCGTATTCCCATGTCCCTTTCACGAACTGGATCACGAGGGTCCTGTAACCATATCCCATTGCACGCAGGACCATACCGAGGGCAGCTGTCGTTTTCCCCTTCCCCTCACCGGTGAAGATCAGCACGAGCCCTCTTCTCTTACTCCTCGATTCACTCATACGCCGGCCTCATTGTCACCTTTCTGGAGGATCATCTCCGATGTCCTTCTTCCAGACAGGGACATCTCCCTTTATGCTGTCGATGATCCAGGCACAGGCTGCGAACGATTCCCTCCGGTGGGGCGAACTCACAGCGATCAGGATACTCTCTTCGCCAACGGGCACCTCTCCCAGCCTGTGAACGACCAGTGACTTCCTGAGCCCCCACCGTGATCGCGCTTCAGCCAGAATTTCGATCAACCGTTTCTCCGCCATTTCGACGTATGCTTCGTAGAGAAGGGCCTTGAGGCCGGTCTCTCCACCCTCCTCCCGTACCGTCCCGATGAAGTGTACGACTGCGCCGCATTCAGGGTGAAACACGTCATTTATGTAGGCATTCACATCGATCCGCTTTTCCGTAAAAAGTACCATAATATCAGCCTCCACTCACGGGAGGGAAAAAAGAAACCAGATCACCATCTTCGAGTGTATGGCTGTCTTCCACATACTCCATGTTCACGACCGGGAGCGTCATGGCCATGATCTCTTCGAGAGCGGGATATTGATTTATGACCTGCTTCCTGAGGCCGCTCACGGTAGTGTCCGCAGGGATCTCGAGTGTTTCCTCCTTCTTCCCGCAGACTTCCCTGAGCGAAGCGAAATATTTCAGAACGATCTTCACGAGGTGTTCACTCCTTCTCAATAGAAAGGTGTCGATATGGCACCCACCCGACTCTTTCCCGCAGCAGATCCAGAAGAGGCGGGCGGCGAATGTTTTCCGGTTTGTCGAATCTAAATTGTAAGCAGGGAGACGCCGCCGGTCAAGATGCTTCCAATTAACCTGCTCTCCCCGAGAACCCGGGCCCGTGGATCACTCTATAAAACAGTTTTCTGCCGGGCGATGCAATGCTGAAGAAAACCGTTTCAGACCAAAGGACACCACCGGAAAATTTTTGTTGATAATCCCCGCGATATTATGTATCCTCAGAATGTGACTTCATGATAACAGGAGGTATTCCATGAACCATACTCCGCTCTCATTACGCATGTCAATCCCCGTAATCTCAGTGTTGATATTTTGGCTCCAAGTGGCAGCCGCTCCTACCGGTAAGACTTATATCCGGACCGAGCGCATTGCCGGCGCCGATTTCGCTTTTACGCCGAATCCTCTGATCGCCGCCATGGTCGACTCTGTATCTGAGGAAGAACTCCGAGCCAGCATCGAGGCCCTGACCGGTTTTACCACCCGCCACGCAGTGTCGGATACGGTTTCCGACACTCTCGGAATTGGTGCCGCGAGACGCTGGATCCATGGAAAATTTCAGGAGTTCGCCGACAGAGGGCTCCAACCGCTGTATTTTGATTTCGATGAGGAGATTTGCGGTGTTACGGGTCAGCATCGCAACGTACTCGCTATCCTTCCGGGAACCACGCCCGAATCTTCGGACCGCTACTTCATCGTCCTAGGGCACATGGACTCACGGACGGTAGCTCTCTGCGATTCCGAAAGTCCCGCTCCCGGGGCTAATGACAACGGCAGCGGGACCGCGGCCGCCATCGAGCTGGCCCGGGTGATGAGTAGTTTCGACTTCGATGCCACCGTCGTATTCTCTGCGGTGACGGGGGAGGAGCAGGGGCTGTTCGGCAGCACGGCCTACGCAGAATATGCGAGTCAGGTGGGATTGAGGATCGATGGAGTCATCAACAACGACATGCTCGCGAATATCGAGGATGTCGAGGGCTCGCTGGACAGTACGAGTGTCCGGAGTTACTCCGCTGGTCCTTCGACTTCGACCTCCCGACAGCTGGCCCGCTACATGAAGCTCAAGGCCGAACAGTACGTGCCCGGAATGACCGTCAACCTCATCCCCGCCCAAGATCGTCCGGGCAGAAGCGGAGATCACGTCCCCTTCAACCGCCAGGGGTACGCCGCTCAGCGCTTCATCGAAACGAACGAGAACCTCGGCCGCCAGCACGACACGACGGATGTCATCGGCAACATGAATTTTCCCTATTTCGCTCGTAACGTCCAGATCAACGTCGCCGGACTCGCGAGCCTGGCACTCGCACCGGAGACACCTACAGGGCTTGTGGTAAGAGATGTAGGAAACGGTACCGATCTCCACCTCAGCTGGCCGGTGACCAACACCGAACCCGATTTCGCCGGTTACCGGGTCGCCGTAAGGGACGCCGATTCACTGTTCTACGACATGATCATCGATGTCGGTGATACGACCGAGCAAACTCTGTCGGGGCTGGATGAGGGAGAGGCCGTCTACATCAGCCACTCAGCAGTAGACGGCGACGGGAACGAGAGCATATTCTCGTCCGAAGTCTACGCTGTGCCCCGGATCCTGCCGCAGCCTCCGTCTCATCTGGAATCGACTTCCCGGCCCGATTCGATCCACCTGAACTGGTCGCCGAACAGTGAGCTGGATTTGAAAGGTTACAACATCTACCGAAGCACCACGAGCGGCTCGGGATATCAGCTCATCGACTCGGTTCTCGCGCCCGACACGAGCTGGGTCGACACGACGGTTCAGCCGCTCGTCATGTATTTCTACGTCGTCACGGCGGTCGATGAGGGAGACCAGGAAAGCCCTCTCTCGAGCGAGGTGAAAGGGAGACTTGCCACCCATGACCAGGGTATCATCATCGTCGACGCCACACTCGACGGCTCCGGTATGCCCCTCCAGCCGACCGATGAGAAGGTTGACGCTTTTTATGAGGGTGTTCTCTCCGCGTTCGAGGTAACGGCCGGCTGGGACAGAGCAGACAGCCTCACTGCAGGTGTCCACGTGATGGACGCAGACCTGGGTATTTACTCGACTGTCGTCTGGCATACCGATCGGCTGAACGGTACCAGCTTCCATGACACCCTGGAATTACGGAAGTATCTGGATGCAGGGGGAGATCTCCTGTTGATCGGATGGAACCTGGCCAAATCCATGAGCGGTGATCTCGGACTGTTTCACGAATTCTCCGACGGGACATTCATGCATGATTACGTCAGGGTCGATTCCGTACGGACGACACCCACCAGTAATCAAGATTTCAACGGAGCCCTGGGGCTCGTCCCGGGATACCCCGACCTGGAGATCGACACTTTGAAAGTCACCCTCTTCGACGGCAACCTGTACAACATGGACAAACTGCTGCCGCCGTTCGTCGACGAGCCGGTAACCGAGGCGATCTATGGCTACAATTCATCAGAAGGGGGCTCTCCGAACCAGGACATGCCGGTCGCACTGAGACATCTCGGTGATGAACAGAAGATCGTGGTATTCGACTTCCCCCTTTTCTTCGTGGACTCGCTGAGCGCCCTCGGGGCTATAGAGCAGGCGATGTCCGATCTCGGCGAGGAAGCCGTCGGTGTAAGGGACGAGGGATCCGGCCTGGTAACCGGGCTTCCCGTAACATACTCACTGAACCAGAACTACCCGAACCCTTTCAATCCGGAGACGAGTATCACTTACAGTCTTACCCATCCCGGTGAGGTGTCACTGATTATCTACAATGTGCACGGGCAGAAAGTGCGAAAACTCATCGACGGGTGGGGTGAGGCGGGTCGTCACACCGTCCACTGGGACGGAAAGGATGACAGCGGCGGCAGGGTTGCTTCAGGCATCTACTTCTACCGCATCAAAACGGACGGCTTCACACAATCGAGGAAGATGGTGCTTGTGAAGTGATCCGGTTCCGCCTGTTGTGAACGGAAGACCTGAAGTCTCAAATCCATTCCCGATCTATTGAAAAAAACGCTCACCGGTCATACATTATAGGGTGATCCGGCCTAACGCTTTACGGTACACAGATAATATCCTGCGAGACACAAACAGGATCAGGGAGTTCTTCAATGAATACCAGCATTCTCCTCCTGATCAGCTCTTTCCTTCTCGGCCTGGCTTACATCCTGTATGGCGGATACATAACTCGAAAACTGTCGCTCAGCAGAGAAAAAAACACCCCGGCACATGTCTTGAAGGACGGTATCGACTACTGCCCCGCGAGAAAACCGGTTCTGCTGGGTCATCACTTCGCGTCCATAGCGGGGGCAGGCCCTATCGTGGGGCCGATTTTTGCTGCTGCCTTCGGATGGCTTCCGGTTCTTCTCTGGATCATCATCGGCAGTATCTTCTTTGGAGCGGTTCACGATTTCACCTCTCTCGTCGCTTCCGTTCGTCACCGTGGAAAATCGATCGGAGAGGTCATCGAAACATACATGGGTATGCGGGGAAAGCATCTGTTCCTCATCTTCTCGTGGTCCGCCCTGATCCTCGTCATCGCGGTATTCACTATCGTGGTCGCACAGACATTCGTGAAATATCCCCAGGCAGGGACAGCCTCCGCGGGGTTCATCGTGCTCGCGATCGCATTCGGTTTTCTGGTCTACAGAAAAAACGCTCCTCTTGCGGTCACGAGCATCGCCGGCGTGCTGCTTCTTTTCTTCTGTATTTATCTTGGTATTCTGTTTCCCCTCGATCTATCGTACGAGACATGGGTTGGAATCCTCCTCGTCTACATCTTTATCGCCTCTATCACCCCGGTGTGGATTCTCCTGCAGCCCAGAGATTACCTGAATTCGTTCCTGTTGTATACTCTGATACTCTTCTCTTTTCTGGGAATCATCGTCGCCGGGCCGGTGGCCGAGCTGCCGGCTATCACATCATTTCACACAGATCTGGGGTACCTGTTTCCCATCGTGTTCGTGACCGTGGCCTGCGGCGCGATCTCGGGGTTTCACTGTCTCGTCTCATCGGGTACCACTGCTAAGCAGCTCGACCGGGAGTCCGATGCGCGGCCTGTCGGTTTCGGTTCGATGCTGATTGAAGGCGTACTTGCCGTCATTGCCCTGATAGCTGCGATCGTACTCACCGGCGATGGGTATTCGGCATTTTTCCATGAGGGGGGCGGTGGTCCCATATCACTGTTCGCCACCGGTGTAGGCGGTTTCATATCTTCACTTGGTATACCGATAGATGTGGGGATCACCTTCACGGCACTCGCACTATCGGCATTCGCTCTTACATCACTCGACACATCCACCAGGCTAGCACGTTTCGCCTTCCAGGAATTCTTCGAGGACAGGCAATCAAGGAAGCCTAATGTGTTGAGCAGGAACAGGTATATCGGTACGGGAGTGACGGTGATCGTTGCTCTTTTCCTTACAGTGTCAGGAGAGGCGATGCAGCTCTGGCCCATATTCGGGTCGGCAAATCAGCTGCTCGCGGCGCTCGCTCTGCTCGCAGTTTCGGTGTGGCTGGCGAGGACGAAGATCGGGAACATGTTTGTGAGGATACCGATGTATTTCATGTTCACCGTGACGTTGAGCTCCCTCATTATCCTCCTCTACAAACACGCTTCAGCCCTTACCTCGGGCGACTTCACCTTTGGGCACCTTGCTCTCGCGTTCCTTTCTCTCGTGCTCACTGCAGTGGCGGTTGTCCTCTTCAGTGAATCGAGAAAAAGCCTGAGGGTACCGTCGAAAGATAAGGCAGGTGAAGTCGCCAAAGCATAAGGGCTGAGGTCCGTCGGGCACTTCAGGTACTACTTTTCGAGTTTCTTTTTCAGTTCTTTGACCTCTTCCTTGAGTTCCGACAGGCTCTCTTCTATCTCTTCGAGCTTGTCATCACCAATTTCTCGAATGATCTTCACTTTCCTTTCGATATTCTCTTTCAAATCATCGCTGTCGAGGTACCCGCCGAGCCCCTCCAGATCTTCTATTTCCAGATCTTCCATATCGGGCACCATGATGCAGGAACCGCCGTGGGGACCACTCCAAAACATGTGTCCACCTCCATGTTTTCCCCCGCAGCATTCACCATGACTCTCACAACCCTTCAGAGTCACATCGAATGAGTTCTCCCGGCCTTTTCTCACGAGCTTGACCTTTACCACATCACCGTCTTTTCTGTTCTCGAGAGCCTCCGGCACGTCATCGGCTTCCTCGATCTTCGAACCGTCGATCTCTTTGATAACATCGCCGGCTTTGATCCCCGCCTTCGCAGCAGGACTTTCCTCTACCACGGACATTACGAGAGCCCCATCCTTCGTGTCGAAATACTCTCCGAGCTCCTCGCTCAGGTCCTCGATACGGACACCCAGACACAACCTCGAGGAGACCATTTTGATCTTGAAATCCTTGTAGGTCTTTCCGAAGTCGCCGAGAAATCCGGGGGCCTCCCTCTCGCTGATGGTGACCTCGAGATTCTTCTTCTTCCCCTTCCTGAGAACCGTAACTTCGGCCTTGGTGCCGGGATCGGTGTCCCCGACCATGTCGACGAAGTCCTCCAGGTCTTCGATCTCTTTCCCCTTGAAATGCGTGATGATGTCACCGGCTGAGATCCCGCCTTTACTGGCAGGGCTCTCATCGTAGACTTCCTTCACGAGGAGTCCATCACCCTTGTAATCGAGGGCTTTCCGGAGAGACTCATCGAGCTTCTGGACTTCAACGCCCAGCCAGCCGTCCTCGTCGCACAGCGCGTCTCGAGGGATCGAAAGCCCGGCGAATAGCGGCAGGAGAAGTACAGCCGCGAACAAAGAATGTTTCATACTTTCCTCCTTCGTGGGTTACACAACTCTGATTATTGCCACCTGGAAAGGGCATGCTGGAAATGGTCCTCAGGCCCTTTCCAGGTGATTCAAGGTCATTTCGACTTCGTTTCGAAGATCACCTATATCACTTACTTAAACAACTGAATGTCGAAAAAGTTCCCTCGAAGGACAAAAAGGTACCGACATGGGTGAGAGGGGAAATCAGACCCGTCTTCTTGATATATGGCTTCCACAGGATTATTTTAGACTGAACTTTTGATCGGGTCCACTCCCACCGGATGACATTCGGGGGGCAGCATTTATTCGGTAGCTGTAAACCGGGCGTTTCAAACTGATTGAAGGTACCCGGAGGTTTCATGAACAGGATAAAATTTCTCGGCACCGCGGGGGCGCGATATGTCGTGTCCAAGCAGCTCAGGGCCTCGGGCGGGATCCACCTCGAGTTCGAAGGACAAAGGATCATCATCGATCCCGGCCCGGGATGCCTTGTCAAACTCGCCGCGAGCAGGCCGAAGATCGACCCGACCGAAATCGATATCATTCTGCTGACTCACAAACACGTCGACCATGCAACCGATGTCAACGCGCTCATCGATGGAATGACGGGCGGCGGATTCAACAAAAAAGGCATACTCATCGCACCGCGAGACGCACTGGAAGACGACCCCGTAGTGCTGCACTACCACAGGCATTTCCTCGATCGGATCATCGTCACCGAAGCGGGGATGACACTCGAACTTGGAAATCTCAAAATCGAGGCACCCTGCAGACTGCAGCACACGGTCGAGACATACGGTTACCGGTTTCATACGACAAGCGGAACCATTTCCCATATTTCCGATACGGCGTACTTCCCGGAGATAGCGGAATCCTACCAGGCAGACTTGGTGATACTCAACATGGTCCTTGCCAGAAACAGGGGTGGGATCTACCATCTGGATATCGATGATGCAAAAAAACTCCTGAAGGAACTGGGACCGAGAATCGGCATCCTGACCCACTTCGGAATGTCTGTCATCAAACGAAAACCGTGGGAGCTGGCGAGAGAAATGGAGGAGGAACTCGGGATTCCGATCCTCGCTGCCCGCGACGGTATGAACATCGACGTTGATGAGGTACTATGTCAAGATCACAAGGCGCAATCACAGCACTGATAACCGTCTGGCTCATCGTCAGCCACACCCCCTGTCCCGCACAGACGGTGCGTCCGGCAGAGATCCAGACAGAAAACCACGCCCGGATCAGTTTCATCAAGAGAGCCGGACTCAGTCCCGGCGAAGCAGTCATCGTGGAGGTCGAAACACGGGAAGAGGCGTCAACTGTTTCAGGCAACATCCTGGGTAAATCCATCGTGTTCTGGCGGGAGGATACGAACCGTTTCAGGGGTCTCATCGGACTCGACAGGGACGTGACACCCGGGATTCATCCCATGAAGCTCAGTATCGTGACAGGTGACGATTCGAGCAGTCTAATAACAAGGGAACTGGAAGTGGAAAAACGCAATTTCGAGATCACCAGACTCAGTGTGAAGGCGAAGGCGGGCGGTCTCACGAAAGATGACCTGGAAAGAATCCGGAGAGAGAAAGCGCTGGTCGACAGCACACTATCTCAGGTATACCCGGACAGACTGTGGCACACCGACTTCGGTCCGCCGCTGGACTTGCTCACGGTCACCGGTGACTTCGGATCCCAACGGATTATCAACGGGAGGAAGCGAAATCCTCACGGCGGCCTGGACCTCCGCGCGAAAGCGGGAGCTCCGGTCAAAGCATCAAACGATGGAATCGTAGCATTGTGCGGGGATCACTTCTACACAGGCAATTGTGTCTACCTCGACCACGGACTCGGTGTGTTCAGCATGTACTTTCACCTCAGCGAAATTCTCGTCGAGAATGGGGAGCATGTAAAGAAAGGTCAGGTTATCGGTAGAGTCGGAAGTACGGGCCGGTCGACGGGTCCTCATCTCCACTGGGCATTCACCATCAACAGAGCGCGGATCGACCCTGTTTCCATGCTGACGCTCCCGGTCGAATAGGATTTTAAAGCGATCGGAGTCGTTCGATTTGTTCACGCTTCCCGATGACCAGTATCCGGTCACTCTCCTTCAGTCGGTACAGGGGATCAGGAAGTTCGGCCTTTCCCTCTTTCCCTTTCCTGATAAGTACGACCTCAACCTCGTAGCGGCTCCTGATCCTGAGTTCCCGGAGTGTCCTGCCCGTGAGAGCGTGAGGGATCTCCAGTGTCGACAGCAGGTACCCGCCAGTTAATTCGTACTCTGTATCGATCATCTGCATGCTGATGCCATGGTGAACATCTAGAGCGGTGTCACGTTTGAGGATCTCTCTGTTGTACGCTTCAATAACCCTGCTCTTGTTCACAAACCCGAGGAGCCTTTTCTTCTCATGTGACTCCACAACAGGGATTTCGTCCTCACCTGTTCTCCCGAACAGGTACATCGCCCGGTCCACCGTGTCTTCAGAGGTAAGTATGTGCTTCTGTGGGACGAGAATGTCTTCGGCAACGACGATACTCTGAATCTCAGCCCAGTCGGGGAGAATGTTCCTCAGCTTGTGAAACGAGATCACCCCTAACAGCAAACCGTACTGATCGACGACGAAAAGGTTGGAATAGTGAGAGTCGATGAATTTTTTAAAGATCTCCCTGAACGATGTCGATCGGTGGATAGTTGTAACGTGAGAGAACATTACATCCCTTACACTGATCGCCTTCAGGATGTTTATGTCCTGGCTCTGCCTGATGTTTATTCCCCTCCTGAACAGTTTCAGCGTGTAAATCGAATGCCCGGCGATGCGGGTCGACAGAAGTGTGCTCAGGATGCATGCAGCCATGAGTGGAAGAATGATGTGATAATCATCAGTCAACTCGAATATCATGATGATCGCCGTGATTGGAGCATGCGTGGTACCGGCAACCATCGCCCCCATCCCAACGAGTGCGTATGCACCCTGAGACCCGGTCGCATCCGGGAAAACATGGTGGATGAGGGTACCTATTAATCCACCCACCATCGCACCCATGAAGAGTGACGGAGCAAAGATGCCTCCGGAGCCCCCGGAACCGAGCGTGACCGAAGTCGCAACTATCTTGAGAATGAGCAGCAGAGCGAGGATGGTCCCGGTCGTAGAACCGTTGAGTGTGTTGTTGATCGTCTCATAACCGACACCGTAGATGTGCGGGAAATAGATCGCGATCACCCCTATGATAACCCCCCCGAGAACCGGCTTCAGAGGTTCCCAGAGAGACATGGAATCGAAATGGTCTTCGATACTGTAGAGCACTTTGATGAAGAGAACCGCTATAACACCGCAGGCTACTCCCATGAGAGCATAGGGGATCAACTCGAAAGCGTTCACCAGTTCATATTTCGGTACGACGAAAGCCGGAAAGTTGCCGAGAAAGTGACGGGAGATGACTGTGGCGGCGACAGAGGAGATGACGATAGGTGAGAATTGAGCGATACCAAAATCACCAAGGATTACTTCGACGGCGAAGAGCGCACCGGCTATCGGCGCATTGAAGGCCGCAGCGATACCGGCAGCGGCACCGCATCCAACAAGTGTCCTGAGCCTTCCCCCCGTTATTTTGATCAGCTGTCCGATGCTGGAGCTGAGAGCGGCCCCGATATGAACGATCGGCCCCTCCCTTCCCACAGAACCTCCCGACCCGATACTGACGGCTGAAGCTACTATCTTGGCCAATACGACTCGAGGCCGAATTACGCCGCCTTTGAGGGCGAGGGACTCCATGACCTCGGGGACCCCGTGCCCTTTTACCTCCCTGGCGAGATAAAAAACGATGGGGCCGACGATGACACCGCCGATCGCCGGGGCGAGCAGCTTGTGCCACCAGCTGAGTGCGATAAAGTACGAGAGAGAAGGAACACTTTCACTGAAGAACAGATATTGGAACGCTTGTATCACGAGGCGAAAGAGGACGGCACCGAGTCCCCCGAGAAGGCCGATGACAACCGCGACGAGTACCATAAAAAGATGCTCGCCGATAGCCTGGGTTTCCAGTCGGGTGAAGAAGGCGGAGGAGATTTTTTTCACTATGTTCGTGGGAGTCTTCATCTCAAGACAATCAAACTACCCACTCGCTCGGGACTTGTCAAGTCCATGGCAGCTTGGGTAAGCGACATATAGTAAGGAATCTCAGAAGAAGTTCCTTTTCACTCCACGAGGGTAATCTGGAGAGACAGCACAACAGACCCGCAAATGGGCTCAGAATGGTCAACCGCGAAGTCGGGTGAGAGTGATACCCTGCCTGCCACTCTATAGTGAGATGGGCATAGAAGGATTTCTTCAAAGATACTTGTGATAATGATTGACAACTGAGGCATGTTTTTGTAAGTATTGTTGCAAATCCTCTTCGGACATTACATCTTTACCGGAATCTTGCCACTATGATACTTGTGAGCGCCTGTCTGGCAGACATGAGAACACGGTACGATGGAGACAGTCTGCCTGATGATGAAATCAGGAGGCTCGTGATAATGGGTCAAGCTCTCCCCGTGTGCCCCGAGATCCTCGGTGGCCTCGCCATTCCCCGGGAACCGGCCGAGATCAGTGTCGGAGGAGGATGGGGTGTTATCGAAGGGAAAACACGGGTATATGACGTAGACGGTGTTGATGTGACTGCCGCATTCATACGTGGTGCTGTTCGCGTCCTCGCTCTCGCCCGGGCCATCGGGGCGAAGAAAGCAGTGCTCAAATCGAATAGTCCATCCTGCGGATCCGGCAAACGAAATGATGATGGAGTGACAGCGGCGATTCTCAAGAAAAATGGAATCGAAGTGATATCGGAGATACAGTTTAAAGAATCTAAAGGAGAAAATCGTGACTGATAAAAGACAGGATCTTCTTGATCTGTTACGGGAAAAATCGGTCAGGTTTGGAGACTTCGTTCTGTCATCCGGGAAAAAGAGTCATTACTATATAGACGCCCGTCTCACAACACTCGACCCGGGTGGTGCGTTTCTCATCGGTAATATAATTCTGGACAGATTGAAGGATAATGGAATCAGAGCTGATGCCGTGGGAGGACTTTCTCTCGGGGCAGACCCGATTTCCACTGCCGTGAGTCTGATGAGTTTTATCCGGGAAGAACCTCTCAAAGCCCTGATGATCCGGAAGGAAGCCAAGGCTCATGGTATGCGAAAGAGTGTGGAGGGCAATCTGAATGCGGGAGACGAGATCGTTATCGTCGAGGACGTCATCAGCACCGGTGGCTCCACTCTCACAGCGATCGAAGCCATCGAGGCACAGGGCGCACGTGTGGTTGTCGTCGTGGGTCTCGTGGACAGGCTCATGGGCGGCAGAGAGACAATCGAATCGAAAGGTTATAGAGTCGATGTGATATTCTCGATCAAGGAAATCCTGGGAGAGCGGTGGGAATCAACCGCCGGCTAATTATTCCGCTGCAAGAGGTACCTGTCACCTTTTTTCTCTAGCCTTCCCCAGCGCACCTTCGGATCATGCTCGAATACAAGGAACCAGCCCTCCTCATACGCCCGGTCGAGCAGTTCCTTCTTCGTCTCTACCGTGACGGCGGGGAGGAGATCATATCCCATGACGTAAGGAAGCGGGATGTGCGATGATGTCGGGATAAGGTCACCCAGGTAGATGCCCCTCTCTCCATTTGATTCGAAGAACACCGATTGATGAAACTGATTGTGGCCCGGTGTCGGATAGGTCCAGACACCAGGAGCGATTTCGGCCCTGCCCTCGACGAGGTCCAACACTCCCGCCTTTTTCAAGGGAGCGAAATCGTCCGCTGTATAGCTCTTCTGGGCTCTCAGGTTAGGGAGAATCGCGTCCTCCCATTCTCCTCTGGCGATGTAATATACTGCGTTGGGAAAAGCCGGCACAACCCTGCCGTCATCGTCCATCTTCGTGTTTCCACCGGCATGATCGAAGTGCAGGTGCGTGTTTACCACGACATCGATGTCCCCGGATGAAAGCCCGATCTCCCGGAGACTGTCCATCAGATTGAAACTTCGATCCACAGCGTAGATTTCCGTCGACTTTCTGTCCAGTTTGTCCCCGATACCGGTGTCGACCAGAACCTTCTTCCCCTGGGTGATAATGAGGAGCGGGTGAAGCCCCATCAGTATCCTGTTCGCCTCATCCGGTGGATTCATCTTCTCCCAGATCACCCGGGGAACGACACCGAACATCGCCCCTCCATCGAGTCTGAAGAGCCCGTCGGTGAGGGAATATAGTTCCATGAATCCGAATTCGTATTTTTGAATCCTGTCCATTGATGCCTCTCAGGTGATAAACTCTTTATTGAAATCCCTTCAGTAGGATAGAAAGAGAGAAAATCAAAGTCAAGGGAAACAGTAATGTACCCTGGAATAGCTTTTTATCCGACAGCTTTCTCGAGAGCAGCCCGTGCCAGGAGCCTGGTGGAATCGAGGATGGGAAGAGGCGAGTTCTCGTCGGTTACAATGAGGGGAACCTCCGTACATCCGAGCACGACGGCATCACACCCATCCTTTTTCAAAGAATCGATAACACAGGTGAAATACCCGATCGATTCTTCAGTAAACCGGGCGACTACCAACTCGTCGAAAATGATCGAATTGATGTGCTGACGGGAATCGCTGTCGGGGATCCGGTACTCGATCCCCGCCACATCGAGTTTTTCGGGATAGACCGGACCTTCCATCAAAAACCGTGTCCCGAGTATCCCGAGGCGTTTGAATCCTCGTCCTCCCGCTTCACCTGCGACGACTTCCGCGATGTGCAGCCAGGGGGCAGGATACATCTCTCTGGCACGGTCATATGCCTGGTGTATGGTGTTGTCGGGACAGATGATGAAATCTGCGCCCGCTCGGGTCACCCTTTCGGCCGATCGGGCCATGAGCGACGCGACCCCCTCCCAGTCCCCGGCTTCGATGAAATCCATGTAATCCCCGAGCGGATAGTTGTGCAGGGTCACTTCGGGATGGGTAAACCTGCCGAATACGGCCGCTCCTTCCATACACATCGTTTCATAACAGAGAGCGGCGCCGGGGGCGCTACAGGCGACGATTCCGATGTGAGCGGCCACTATTTCACCTCCCGTAATCAATCAACAACATGTCTGAATCAATTGATACAGCGGGATTCCAGAAAAGTCAAGCCGTGAGAAAAGGTAGATCCACTCCTGATGCTTACATGAGATCGGGCAACCAGGATATCTCTTTCGTAGAATTGAGATTTCAGGGCTTGAAAGACCGGAGGAACGAGAGAGATGTCCCATCGGTCTTCCCTGTACAGTAAATTCCAATAGTTCGTAAAGAACAGTACCGCTTGAACATTCGCGTAATTTTTTTTTGACCGAGGGCTTGACAGGAGACATGATGATAGCTATATTGTTTTAGTATTCAATAAAATAATATAATACTAAAACATTGGAATTGAGGTAACCCGATGAACAAACGGATGTTAAACTACAAACAGGGTATCTACGAGCAGTTCGCAAGGATCGGGAAAGCGATCTCGAATCCCCGACGGCTCGAGCTCCTGGACCTTCTCTCACAGAGTCCGCGAACGGTCGAGGCCCTCGCCCGAGAAGCGGGGATGACCGTGGCAAGCGCCTCTCAGCACCTAAAGGTACTTCGATCGGTACACCTCGTCAGGGCCGAGAAGAACGGTCTGTTCGTTTCCTACAGTCTCGCAGACCGGAACGTCTACGAGTTTTTCAGACGCCTGCGTACCTTCGCCGAAAATCACCTGGCCGAAGTCGAATTCATCACACGGCATTTTCTGGAGGGGAAAGATCACATGGAACCGGTCGAACGAACGGAGTTCTTCAACCTGGTGAAGAAAAACGCGGTGACGATTCTCGACGTGAGACCCGGACCGGAGTATCGGGCCGGCCACATAAAGGGAGCTCTGTCGATCCCTCTGCGGGAGCTCGAAGACAGGATTTCCGAACTCCCCAGAGACAAAAGCGTCGTGGCATACTGCAGAGGTCCGTACTGCGTCCTCGCGGTGAGGGCTGTGGAGATTCTGAGAGCAGAAGGATTTGACGCTAGACGATTTGATGAGGGGATCCGGGATCTCAAAGCGGCAGGATTTCCCATTCGAGAAAGCGAGGAGGACTAAGGAGGATGAAACACACGTTCATACGTAAATTACCCGAATTTTCGACGAAACACCCGAAATTCATCGTCATTCTGGCGACCCTGATAACCGTCGTTTTCGCCCTTCAGTTCCCTGGTATCAGGATAGACACGGATCCGGAGAACATGCTGGAGACTGACCAGCCCGACCGGGTGTTCTACGACCGGGTGAAAGAAGATTTCGGGATCAACGATCTTCTCGTTGTCGGTATTGTTGACGAGAACGGAATATTTCGGCGTGAATCCCTCGAACGGGTGGATTCGATTATATCCAGGATCCTGACGGTCAAAGGGGTCATTATCGAAGACGTGGTCAGTCTCACGACAACCAACAATATCAAATCGGCGGGGGGATTTCTCGACATTCACCCGGTACTGAGGGGGACACCGGTGGATGAGAGTGAGCTGGACCGGATGCAACTCGATATCCGGGAGAATCCGTTCCTGCATGAGAAAATCGCCTCAGCAGATGGGACGGCACTGGCTCTTTACATCCCGATCGAGAGTAAAAGCCTGAGTTACCAGATCGCCGGAGAGATCGAAAGTATCCTGGATGAAGAATTGCTTCCCGGCCAGACCTATCACCTCGCCGGTCTCCCCATAGCCGAGGACACCTTCGGTCATGAGATGTTCGTCCAGATGGCTGTC
The DNA here is from genome assembly GCA_964654825.1 of uncultured Gemmatimonadota bacterium. GTDB lineage: Bacteria > Gemmatimonadota > CAZMKB01 > CAZMKB01 > CAZMKB01 > CAZZKG01. The sequence goes on from CAZZKG010000011.1 coordinate 69,522, forward strand.
GTGGCACCGATCGCCTTCGCGGGCATACTGCTCCTGGTGTTCCTCCTGTTCCGTCAGGGTCCATTCCTCATACCGATTGCGCTCACAGCGATGTACTCGGTTGTATGGGCTATGGGGCTTTTAATCGGCACGGGGTACACGGTTCACATCATGAGCTCCATGATTCCGATATTTCTCATGCCCATCGCCATACTCGATGACATCCACATCCTGAGCGAGTTCTTCGATAAATACAGGGTGCAACGCGACAAGAGGAAGGCACTCATCGAAGCTATGGTTCCCCTGTATCGACCGATGCTGTTCACCACTCTGACATCCGCCGTCGGGTTCGCATCGCTGGCTATCGCTGACATACCGCCGGTTCGCGTGTTCGGTCTTTTTGTCGCCTTCGGCATACTGGTCGCGTGGCTTCTCTCACTCACAATCGTCCCCGCTGTCATCGTTCTGATGAGCGACAGCAAGCTCGAAGCTTCGATCCAGGCAGCAGGCGTCGAGAGAACTTCGATCCTGGACAGAATCCTCAAGCCGATCGGGAATATCGCTTTCTCCCGGGCGCGTACGGTTCTCACTGTCGGGTTCATTCTCCTCATCCTGGGGATAATCGGGATCTTCAGGATCCAGATCAACGACAATCCGGTCAAATGGTTCAAGGAAAACCATCCAATGCGGGTCGCGGACACGGTCATGAACCGGCTGTTCGGCGGGACTTACATGTCTTACCTGGTTGCCCGGGGAGAGAGTACCGAATCGATGAAGGAGCCCGAAGCGGTTGCCTATCTGGATCGGGTGCAGAAAAACCTCGAGGCCCACCCTCTCGTCGGGAAGACCTCATCGATCGCTGACATCGTCAGGAGAGTAAACCTTGTTCTGCATGATAATGACAGGTCCTATGATATAGTTCCCGACTCGAAGCAGTCCATCAGCCAGTTCCTCTTCCTTTTCCAGTCATCCGGCGATCCGAACGATCTCGACAACTTTCTGGATCCGGATGGAAGACAGGCGACCATCTGGATGCAGATGAAAGGAGGAGACAATCAGCAGATGGAGGACGTCGAAGCTGCCCTGGGGGAATTCGTGGAAAATGACCCACCTCCCGAGGGAATCCAGGTAAAACTGGGGGGGCTCACCTACATCAACAAGGTGTGGCAGGATCTCATGGTATTCGGGATGCTCGAAGCCGTTCTGGGAAGCTTCATCGTCGTCTTTCTGCTGATGCTGATCGAATTCCGTTCGCTCAAGCTCGGAATTCTCTCGATGGTACCGCTCTCCGCTGCCATCATCCTTTCATACGGCTTTGTGGGCTGGATCGGTAAAGATTATGACATGCCGGTGGCGGTGTGCTCAGCGCTATCACTGGGTCTGGGGATCGATTTCGCCATTCACTTCCTGCAGAGATTTCGAGCGCATTTAAAAACATCAGGCGATGTAGAGAAGACGATTCAGTACATGTTCAGAGAACCGGGACGGGCGATCTCGAGGAACGCCATCGTGATCTCTCTGGGATTTCTGCCGCTCTTCGTCTCGACTTTGACTCCATACGTGACGGTAGGTTCGTTTTTCGCTTTACTCATGGTGTTCAGCACCCTCGCAACACTTTTCATCCTGCCGGCGGCACTGCGGTTCGTAAAAGTGTAGTTAAAAAAAACAGACAAGAACAGGAGGTAGACGCATGAAACTCGAAAGAACATTGAGAGGAATCGCGGGGATCTTTGTCCTGGCGAGCGTCGCTCTCGCACACTACCACTCAGAATGGTGGCTTATCTTCACGGTATTCGTCGGTTTGAACCTGACCCAGTCCGCGGTTTCCAACTGGTGTCCCATGAAAACAGTTCTTCACAAACTCGGTTTGAAGACCTGTGAAGAAGAGGTCGGCTTGATGAGGACGGAGGTTTAACATGAACAGAATTCTGAAAAGTATGCCGGTATTCCTGGTGCTGTCTATTGTATCGTTCCCGGCAGTGAATACAGCTCGAGCCGAGGGAGAGCTCACCGCCACAGAGATCATGGAGAAGTCCCAGGAATCATTCTATTACCAGGGAGAGGACATGAAGGCAAAGGTGTCTATGGGTCTCATCGACAAAAACGGGAAAACGAGGTCCCGCGTGATGACCATGCTCAGAATGAACGACTCCGAAGGCGGCAACCAGAAGTTTTTCATTTACTTTCATGAACCGGGTGATGTTAAGAACATGACATTTATGGTCTGGAAGTATCTGGACAAAGAAGACGATCGCTGGATCTACATCCCCGCAGTAGATCTCATCAGGCGGATTGCATCAGATGACAAACGTTCCAGTTTCGTAGGGTCGGATTTCACATATGAGGACATCTCCGGCCGCGGCGCGGCGGCTGATGATCACACACTGCTGCGGACCGAAAAGCTCGGAGAGAGTGATTGTTACGTGATCGAAAGTATTCCGAAGGAAAAAACCGACCACGTTAGACGGTTGTCATGGATCGATATCGAGACTATGCTCCCGCTGAAGGAAGAATATTACGACGCCCAGAATGCTATGTTCCGCGTATTCACGGCTGACCATATCGAGACAGTCTCAACCTTCCCGACGGTCATGAAACGGACGATGAGTAATCTCAAGACGGGACACCGCACAGTGGTCACATTCCGGTCCATTTCCTACAACCTCGGGTTGGAAGAAGGGGATTTCAGCGAACGTCATCTCCGGCGGCCCCCTCGTTCCTGGATCAAATAGATCGAACCGGAATGAGAAAGGAATACGACGATGCAGACGAAGCTTTTAATTCTCCTCGCAGTGATTCTCTCGACCGGATTTCTAACTCCTGTTCCCTCTTTTCCATTCGACGGGGATGACCTGGAAGTCGACGGATTCGTACTCGGCAGCGTCTCGGGAAGGACAACCGGTATCGGGCCTGGTGGAAAACTGGGCGGTGACATCCTGCTGGGTGAAGAGCGGTTGAGGATCAACCTCCTCACCTGGGCGGAATCCGCCGAGGCGGAGTCGAGGGTGCGTGTCGATTTTCTCCACGACACCCTGACAGACGAGTTTTCAATCAACCTCCGAGAGGCGTTTGTGGATTACACGAGGGGGAATTTCGATTTCCGATTCGGGCGTCAGATCGCAACCTGGGGTGTGGGAGATCTCCTCTTCGTCAACGACATTTTTCCCAAAGACTGGGTGTCCTTCTTCTCCGGACGACAGCTCGAATACCTGAAAGTGGGAGTCGACGGACTTCGAACGATCTACTCGACGAGCAGCCTGAATTTCGATCTAGTCCTGGTTCCCGTATTTCAACCGGACATTGTACCATCACCAGATCGTTTCATCCTGTTCGATCCCCTCCACTCTGTCAGGGACAGAATCGAAGAAAAACCCGAAGTCAGTTTTAAAAATGCGGAGGCGGCTTTCCGGATGTACTGGAGATCCTGGAATCTCGATCTTGCCATGTATGCCTACCGGGGATTCTGGAAGACTCCGAGTGCGCGGTTGTTCCAGCCGGAGGAGGGGGATCCTTTTATCACATATTTCTACCCAGAGCTTTCCGTTTACGGGATGAGTATGCAGGGAAGCCGCTTCGGTGGCGTGATCAGCGCCGAAGCCGGTTATTACCAATCGAGGCAGGATGAGAACGGGACCGACCCTTCTGTACCGAACTCTCAGATCCGGTTTCTGGGCGGCTACCAGAGACAGCTCATAGAGGACCTCACCCTGGGTGTACAGTATTATGCTGAAATCATGGAGGATCATGCTGCATATCGAACCTCTCTTCCCACAGGAATCCCGGAGACCGATCGATACCATGACATCGTGACCCTGAGACTCGATAAACTCCTGAAGCACCAGACATTCAAGCTCTCCTGTTTCATGTTCTACGGTCCTGCTGACAGGGACTACCTTGTCCAGCCCCAGGTGTCATACAAATTCTCTGACGAATTCTCTTTCTCGCTCGGTGCCAATATCTTCGGAGGGGAAAGCAACGAGACGTTTTTCGGGCAGTTCGATTACAACGACAATATCTACACGTCACTCCGTTTCGATTTTTAACCTGCAGGGGGTTTTCTCACAGAAACTGAAGAGCAGAGTGGTGTGATTAAAAAAGAAAGTCAGGCCGGCGCTGTAAAGAAACAGCGCGCGACCTGTCTTTTCTTTACCCTGACGACTATTGTCGAAGCAGGGCTATGGGAATCTCGAACTCATCGGGGTACGTATTCACCTCTATCTGTTTCCCCACCCTCCCCTTCACATTTATCAACAGTGGATGTCTGAGGTCGAGGAAAGCCGCCCTCCTCAGCCCATCAAGCTTCACGATCGTGACGACCTGCATCGAATCTCGTTCCGGGTTGCCGATGCCGGAGAGCTCACCGGCCGGTACCGCCTTCCGATAGTCGGGGATGATATTCTCCGGGTCGATGATTGGATAGGAGGTGTGCGGTCTTTTTTCGGATACGAGGACAAGAAACGGTGAAAACCTTTTCAGGCCGATTATCACAAACCCTCCAGGGCCCTGTGAGTCATTGATACCCTCGTGAAACGATATCACCATGTCTCTCGACAGCTCGATACATCCGCACACCGGACTCTTTATCCTGACTCTTCCGTTCTTCTTCGGGTTGATCACCGTCCGGCTCCTTGTCAGAACATCAGAAACGGTTTCCTCGACACCCTGAGAAACGCTTTTTTTATCCTTATCAGTATACCGGTCATTTTCTCCTCCTCTGCGCCTGGTCACCCCGGAAAAAAGCAATAACCATGCCATACAGGGTAAAATAGTGGCATATTTTACCATCTTCGCAACTATTTACAGGGCAATAAGTAACAATGGAGGGGCTTTTTACTTCTCAGAACAAGATAGAATAACGGGTGGGGGATGTGTCCAATTTCCGGACCGGAGATGTCCTATTCCTGTCTCGATTCCGAATGCCCCGACTTGAAATAACCTGTCTATATTACTTCTTGGACCTGGGAAAGGGCCGGAATTCGGGTTCGGTCCAGGCCAGTGTTTTCCCTTCATCACCTATCAACCTCATGGTGAGGTCGACCCGTTCCCCGGCGAACTTGGTGATCTCAACGGTTACATTCACGAACAGTTGATTGTCCTCATCAAGGGACTGAAGCGGACTCAGATATCCGCCGTAGACCGTGTAGGGAGAATCAGTGCCTTCGGCTATGATCACATCGAATTTGACGGCACCTTCTTCATCCGCCTCAGCGGGGACTCCGCATATTTTCATGTAGAATGCTCCCCTGTCCGAGATGTCCAGATCATAGTATACTTTGCTGTTCGTCTTTTGAATAAACACCTCGTAGGCCTGCCCTTTCAGTGTCGCTTTTCCCTTCTCGAAAGGACCGCCCGGAACCGGCGATGCGAGATCTCCTTCGGCCAGACCGGCAACCTCGTCGGATTCTCCCTGTTGTCTTTTCCCCTGACAGGACAGGATTCCCAGAAACAGCGCAACGGACGTTACGAGCAACACCAGACTCATCTTTTTCATATCAACCTCTCTATCGAGAATATCTCCTTTGCGTTTCGCTACAGGCATCAATTATTAATATAAGGCTCGTGACATGTCAAGGAAGTATGTCTGGATCCGGGTGAGATGGACCGCCGCCGCTGAAACATATGGAATATGCGACATTTTTTTATTAAATTACCACCTGATCTATATGGAAGGAGGAACCATTGGAAGGGAAGAAGAAGGGATCTCCGGTAAGGACGTTTCTCATAGTCCTTATCTCTCTGATTGTCGTCTTTGTGGCTGTCTTCCAATTCGGAATACGGCAGGGAGATCGGAATCTTATAATCATTACAGTCGACACGGTCAGGGCAGATCGGTTGGGGTGTTATGGATATCGTGATATCCGTACACCGAACATCGACTTCCTCGCCGCGAACGGTGTTCTTTTCGAAAATGCGATCTCCGCTGCTCCACTGACCCTCCCATCTCATACCACAATACTCACAGGGCTCTACCCAACAGTACATGGAGTGCGCGACAATACGACGTACAGGCTGTCGGACAAAGCCATAACCCTGACGGAGATATTGAGAGAGAACGGCTATCGCACAGGAGCCGTCGTTGGCGCCTTTGTCCTCGATTCCAGTTACGGGCTCGATCAGGGTTTCGATACATACGATGACGAACTTACCGGTCCCTCCGGTTCCCTGACCGGCGTACCGATCAAGGACGATGCCAGCCGTGTTAAAATGAAAGAGATCTCTGAACGACCGGCCTCGGTCGTCACCAGGAGAGTTCTCTCGTGGCTCAGGAAAAACAGGGATGAAACCTTCTTTCTCTGGATTCATTACTATGACCCGCACTTCCCGTATAACCCACCACCCCCATTCTCGTCGAAATATCTGAACGATCCGTACGTCGGGGAGATCGCCTCGGTTGACAACAACATCGGGGCAGTCATCGGCGAACTCCGGAAGACCGGCATGCTCGAGAAAACTCTCATCGTCGTCGCCGGGGATCACGGCGAGGGTCTCGGAGACCATCAGGAACAGACACATTCGATCTTCGTCTACGACTCAACCATCAGGGTTCCGCTGATCATGAGCTGTTCGGATATCATTCCGGCGGGATCCAGAATAAATGACGTGGTCTCACTCGCAGATGTCGTCCCAACGATCCTCGAACTTCTGGAGATAGAGAGCACTGCCCGGTTTGATGGCGTGAGCCTGGCCGGCACAATGATGAGTCCGGTTGAGCAGAAAGAAAGATACGTTTACAGTGAGAGTATGTTTCCGTATCTCAATTATGGATGGAGCGAGGTGCACTGCCTGAGAGGTCCCAGGTGGAAATACATAAAAGCTCCGGTACCGGAGCTCTATGACGTGTCGATCGATCCACTGGAGATGAACAACGTGGCAGAGACCGAAGGAGGCATTGTTTCTCAACTGGATGAGATTCTCGTCGCGAAAATCGACAGTGTCGAGGTGAATGACAGTGATCTCGCCGCGGATGTTGCACTGTCAGGTCAGGACAGGGAGAGACTTGCTGCTCTCGGATACCTGTCCGGTGCACCCCCGGTCAGAGAGAAGGCTTCCCTGAAAGACCCGAAAGTGATGATAGAATACCATGATCTGATCAACAGGGGCGAGAAAGCTTTGGACAGCGGGATGTATGACGAAGCACTCGAATCATTCAGAGAGGTGGTAGGCGCCGATCCTTCAAACGCTCTCGTCCACAATCTGATCGGAATGGTCTACTATCAGCTCGGAGACACGACAACTGCAAAACATCATTTCGAGGAGGCGATTGAACTCAACCCCAACCTGGCGGATGCCCACCACAACCTGGGGAACATTTATTTTCAAAATGAAAATTACCGTGAGGCCGCCGTTTATTACGAGAATGCCGTGAAGCTCGAACCGGCTAACGGAGACTACTTCGTCGCCCTCGCTCAGATATACGCGAGATCGGGTGACAGGCAGAAAGCCGGTACCGCCTTCGACCGGGCAATCGAGCTGGGAGCCACGTCCCCACAACTCTTTCTCGCAAACGGTAATATGCTGATGAATCTCGGCCGATTCGAGGAATCGCGGAAAAATCTCGATGAGGCCATCAAACTCGATCCGGGTTACTCAGAGGCTTACAACGAATACGGGAACCTGATGGAACAGATCGGCGACTTCGCATCTGCGATCACCAAGTACAAGCAGGCACTTTCCATCAACCCGACATTCACCAAGGCACGATACAATTTATCAAGAATCCTCATCAAGACGGGGAAAGATTCGGAAGCAATGACTGAACTCGAGACTGTTATTTCGGATTCTCCGCAGCACGCCGAGGCTCACTACCTCCTGGGAGAACTCTATTACAGGAGCGGGAACAGGAAACTCGCCAGGGAGAACTTCCTCAAGTTCCTCGAGATCGGTACTACAAATGAGGGGGCTCGCAAACAGGCCGAAGCGAGGCTTGCCGAACTCGGTTGACACCCAAATCAATCCCAAAGTCAGGGCAATTTACCAATGTGACTGATTCAATGCTCATCTGGTGTAGCCAACCATCGAGTTTTGAAGGGTACTTCGGAACAACGGTCAGATCTACATGATAAACATGATTAGGATATTTAGCAGTAACCACACGAACTACGGAAATTTGTTCACCGGTTCCGGGATTCCAATCCAAGCCCGCTCCCCTTCTTCATCAACTCATCTCAGCCAGGAGGAGATTGTCTGTTCGTTAAGCAGGAATGCTTCCACCCTATCTGTGATCAGGGAGTCCACGATTTGGGCAAAGGTGTATTCTCGATTCTCCATCAATGGACCTCGCCGTTCATGAGCCTGTCTCTAATGCGCTTGGCTTTATCGGACATAGCAAAGTGGAAAAATTCCATCTGGGCCTCCAGCCATGCGAGTCTCTTCTCAACTGAAATTTTCCGATAGGCTCGGATTTCCTCCCTCGTCTTG
>CAZZKG010000012.1:0-46369 GCA_964654825.1 uncultured Gemmatimonadota bacterium
TGGTATCACTCATCATCTCACACGGTTTCGTGTCCGCTTCGGAGGTCTCTCCCTACCTTCCCCTCGACCACTGGGCTTATACCTATATCGACATCCTTCAGGAGAGAGGTGCTTTCCCCCGCCTCTGGAGGAGTGCGAAACCCTATGAGAGAGCCGAACTCCTCGAGGCGGTCCGGGACGCCCTGGCCGAAGGCAAAACGTTCACCGATGTCGAGAGGGAGTGGCTCCACCTCATTGAAAAAGAGCTCCTCCTGCTCATGGACAGAGAGAAGAACTACTTCTCCGCGTGGACCGAAGGGAGACTCAGGGCAGAGCGCGTGAGGATGAGTGACAGTACAGAGGAATCCGATGCGGATTATTACCTGGGCCTCGAACTCTCCGCGGCGTTTCCCCATGCGACCGTTCTTCACAGAACGGTAATCGATCAGAACCTGTTCGAAGACCCCACCTACCGGGGCAGGAAGGACATCGACATCGCCGCGGTGACGGAAGATGCCTACCTGATGGTGAAGGCATCGAAGATAACGATCTTCGCGGGAAGGACCCGGCGGAACCTGGGTCCGGCACACGAGAGCCTGTTTCTTTCCAACAATCCCGCCTCGTTCGATCAGATATACTTCAACATCGATTTCGGCAGGGTGAAGTTCAGTTTCCTGACGGCCCGCCTGGATGACATGTTCGAGGGCAGGCCCGATGCGGGAAGTACAGATGAAAATCCATCCCGAACTCCTCTCCAGCGATATCTGACCATGCACCGGCTCGATGTGCGGCCGTTCGATGCACTCGAACTCGGGGTTTTCGAAGCCGTCGTTTACGGCGGCGAGGGACGTGGACTGGACTTCTCCTACGCCAATCCCTTTTCACTCTACTTCGTCGTGGAGAATGCCTCGGACAAGCAGGCCAACTCGCTTCTTGGATTCGATGCTTACTACCGTCTCGGCGAGCGCGCTGGTGTCTTCGGTCAGGTCCTGATCGACGACGTGAAGATCTCCCTGTTCGGTAAGCATCTCTTCTATGGCGACGAAGTCGAACCCAACGAATTCGGTTACCTCATCGGAGCTGAGTATGTCGATCCTCTCGGTATCATGGATACGAGGGTGTCCGGCCTCTACACCCGGGTGACCAATTACACATACAACTCCCTGAACGTGTTCGAGCGATACATATATGAAGATCGGCCGCTCGGCCCGCCGGAGGGGAATGATTTCGACAGAGTGCAGCTCTCGTGGTTGTATGCACCGCGCCCGGATTTTTTCCTCGAGAGCACCTACTCACATACCAGAGCAGGCGAGGGAAACATTTCTACGCCTTTTCCCTGGACATTCGAATCAAGCGACATGCCGTTTCCTTCAGGAGTGGTCGAGACTACCGATACGATCATCCTGAGGACACGGTATCAGAAAGGTCCGAACCTGTTCATCGACGGAAGGCTTGGATACGAGAGGAAGAATAACTTCCTCCACATCGAGGGCAGCACAGCGGACATGCCGAGGTTCGACCTGACACTGGGGATACAGTGGAAAAAACTCATGTAGCACACACCCGTACGCGGAGAAATCTCCGATGAGGATGACAGACACAAGACTTCTGAAGGGCGCACGTATCGACAGTCAAACCGCCCTGATCCTCGTCAGCGACATCCTCTCGGTGCTCGTTTCATTCGTCATCGCGTATAAGATCTCACCATACCTCAAAGAGCTCCTCGTCGGTAACAAAACTGCTGCGCTCGCTCTGTTCAGGGATTACGTCTGGCTCCTCCTGTTCATCTATCCCGTGTTCATCTACACGCTCTACTACCGGGGGCTCTATGAAAACCAGTCCGGCCGGGGGACCACGGGACTTCTTTTAAGTATCTTGTATTCCTCTCTCGTCACGCTGTTTTTTCTGACTCTGTTCATGTTCATGTTCAAGATTCAATACATCAGCCGATTCATGATTTTCATTTTCTCAGGGCTTACGATTCTTCTGACCACATCCCTGAGAGTGCTGCTCCGGCACTCACAGCCGCTCATCAGAAAACTCGAGGGCACCCCGAAGAGGGTCCTCGTCGTCGGTTCACGGGGGAGAGCCCGTGATTTTCTCGAGGCGATACAAGAAACGGCGAACGTGCACATTCTCGGCTGCGTGGACCCGGATTCGGGATATCTCGGGAAGAAGGTAGGCGGTACGACCGTCATAGGTTCGCTCGAGGATCCAAGATACCTCCTCTCGAAACACCATCCTGATCTCATCGTCATCGCCATGCCGGTCGATAAAATACCCGGAGTCGAGAAGCTGCTCGAGGCGATCGAAGCGATCGGCTTACCTGTTATGATAATGCCGAACTACCACCTCACCAGGCACAAGGACAGCCTCACCCTTTCGACCATGAGCATCGAGAATTATCACGGAATCCCCATGCTCATGCTGGCCACGACGGTGCATCCCAAACCAGCACTCCTCCTCAAGAGACTTATCGATTTCGTGCTGTCGACTGTTCTTCTGTTGATCATGTCACCTTTATTTCTGACCATCGGCTTTCTCATAAAATCTACTTCGAAAGGACCGGTTTTCTACCACTGGAGGGTAACCGGGAAAAACGGACGGGAATTCACCGGCTACAAGTTCAGGACCATGGTTGAAGAAGCCGACAGTCTCAAAGATGATTACCTCGACAAAAACGAGATGAAAGGGCCTGTTTTCAAGTTGAAGGAAGATCCGAGAATTACGTTCGTGGGGAAATGGCTGAGAAAGTTCAGTCTCGACGAACTCCCACAGCTCTACAGTGTGCTGAAAGGAGATATGAGCCTCGTCGGTCCAAGGCCTCCGCTTCGGACTGAAACAGATCGCTTCGAATTCTGGCAGAGGAGAAAACTTTCGGTGAAGCCGGGTATGACGTGTCTGTGGCAGGTGAACGGGAGAAACAGCATCTCGGACTTCAGCGAGTGGGTCAAACTCGATCTCCAGTACATCGACAACTGGTCTCTCGGCCTGGATTTACTGATACTCTTCAAGACAATTCCCGTCGTCATCAAAGGTACCGGCAGGTGAGAGTAACCCGATCGAACCCCCACCTCGAAGGAAGTGAGAGATAGTATGTGCGGAATCTGCGGAATATACACGACCTCACCGGTCCGGGAATATGAAGAGGACATCATCGCCATGGTGGGGAGCATGCAACACCGGGGCCCGGACGACTCCGGCTGGGAACGCATCTCAGGGGCCGGAGGAGAACAGGTTTACCTCGGGAACGCGCGACTCAGCGTCATAGACACGAGCCCGCTCGGTCACCAGCCGATGACCTCCGCAGGCGGTGATATGACCATCGTGTATAACGGGGAGATCTACAACTTCCCGGAGATAAAGCGCATCCTCACAGACAAAGGCTACTCGTTTCGATCAGGGACGGACACCGAAGTTCTCCTCTACGCCTACAGTGCGTGGGGAGAGAAGGCTCTCGATCTTCTCGACGGGATGTTCGCTTTTGCGATCTGGGACAGGCGGAAGGGAGAGCTGTTTCTGGCGAGGGACCGGCTCGGTATCAAACCACTCTACTATGCGGTCAGAGGAGGGGTGGTCGCCTTCGCATCGGAGATCAAGTCGCTCCACTCGACCGGCTTCATCGAAACCCGCTTCGATCCTTCGGGCCTGGCCGACTTCCTGACATTCCAGTTCACCATCGCGCCGAGGACCATTTTTACGGGTGTCAGCAAAATGCTGCCCGGCAGCTCACTGACGATAAAAAACGGTACCCTCACCGGCCGGACATACTGGAAGCTGGAAAAAGAGGAACAGACCGGGAGAACGGTCCCCATCGAGGAGTACGAGGAACTGCTTCTTTCAAAACTCAGGGAAGCCGTCAGACAGAGATTGATCAGCGATGTGCCGCTCGGCACCTTCCTCTCGGGAGGCCTGGACTCGAGCCTCATCACCGGGCTCATGGCGGAGCTGGCCGGTGGTACGATCAAAACCTTCTCCATGGGCTTTCCCTCACCCGGTGAAGAATCATACAACGAGCTCGATTACGCCCGGAGAGTGGCACGGTATTTCGGCACCGATCATCACGAATTCCGCGCCGGGCCCGACGACATCGCACACTCGATAGAGAAGATCACCTATCACTTCGACGAGCCGTTCGGTGGAGGGCTGCACACCTATTTCATATCTGCCCTCGCGAGAGAACATGTCACCGTTGTTCTCTCCGGACTCGGCGGTGACGAGCTGTTCGCCGGCTACGAATGGAACAGAATGGCGAAGATCATGAGACACTACAGCCGGATCCCCGCGGTCGTCAGGCAGAAGATTCTCGGGCCCGCCTTCGAACCGTTCCCATCGAAGCCCTTCGAGGGCGGTTTCATCCAACGGATGAAAAAACTCTCCCTCTACAATTCTCTGAACCCCGATGAATGGTATCCGTTGTGGATACAGGTCTTCAACCCCGAGCAGACGAATCTCCTCATGAACAACGGCCGGGGTCTCGGCTCAGGAGGACACGACCCCCGTTCGACGTTCCGGAATTATTGTAAAGAAGTGCCGGACTGGAGCACGCAGGACAGGCTGCTCTATCTCCAGATAAAAACCACCATGGTGGATGACTTTCTCAACTACACGGACAAGATGAGCATGGCCCACTCGCTCGAGTGCAGAGTCCCCTTCCTCGACCACGAACTGGTGGAGTTCTCCATGTCCATACCATTCAGGTACAAGATGAGATGGCTGGAGGGAAAACACATTCTGCGGAGGTGTGCCCGGACGATCCTGCCTGCGGACATTGTCGATAGAAGCAAACAGGGTTTCATCATGCCGGTGGACGTGTGGATGCGTGGAGCACTGAAACCGCTCATACTGGACTGCCTTCTCGGAACGGGTGACGGTAACGATGAGATTCTGAACCGGACGATGGTGCAGAAGATAGCCGGGGAGTTTTTCGACAAGGGGAAGCCACTGGGAAGGCAGGTCTGGTCACTGTTCACTTTCAAGCTGTGGAAAGAAATTTTCCAGCAAAACCGCGCCACCAGAACAAGGAAAGCTCAGGTCTATGGAAAAACTCGCTAGACCGTTCGGCGTCAACCCGGCACTCCTCTTCCCCGCAACAGTCCTGACAGGAATTGCCGCCCTGTTTCTGTTCTCGGCGGCGGGCGGAGTCTCTCCTCTCGTACCGAACCTGCTGATTCTCGGCACATGTCTTCTCTTGCTGCTTTTCCTCAAACCGATGTTCTCTCTCTATCTCCTCCTCCTGCTCTCACTTTTCCAGAACATTCTCGGATACTGGTTCGAGTCCCTGTACGTCGGGACATGGAGGGATCTGCTTACCGTCGGAATTACGGCACTCATCGCTATGAAATTTACAATCACGAGGAAGGGTTTTAGAGCTCGTACGCCCATCACCGGCCTAATTCTCGTTTTCTGCGCCCTCCTGTTCATCCAGATATTCAACCCGGCTCTGCCCGAAATCAGTATGGGGATTTTCGGATTCAGAAGTTATTTCGTCCCCTTACTCGGCTTTTTTATCGGACTCAACTTCATTGCGGACAGGAGGGAGATCAAGCAGATCGGTATTTTTCTGACGGTCATCCTGGCACTCACGAGCATCATAGGGATAATCCAGTCGAAGATGGGGTTCAGTTCCTATGAAAATCTCAGCCAGTACATCAGGACGGATCTCTCTCATCAGTACTCTGGATACTCATGGTACCGGGTCTCCTCTATTTTCGGCAGTGTATGGGAGTTCGGTAATCTGATGGCTTTCGCGATCCTGTTGCTTATACCGTTTCATCCCATTACTCGAAACAGGGGGACACGGACCGTCCTGTTCATCCTGATAGCCACACTCTTCACCGGGCTCATCTCATCCGCCGCTCTCTCGAGTATCTACAGTGCGTTAATCGGGATATGCATCTTCGCCCTGCTCCTGAAGAAGAGGAAAGCGGGTTTTATCGCCGCATCCATCCTGGCAATCTCACTTTCGGCGGTTTTCATGGAAAAGGTCGGCTGGGAGCGTGTCATTTTCTACTTCTTCGGCCAGTATCAGCACAATACCCTCTGGGCGACGGTCCCATTTCATGAAGCACTGCTCGTGAACATGAAGGAAAACTTCTTCGGCATGGGTATGGGCATAGCTCTCGACTCCGTCGGTATGAGGTTTGGGTTACCGACGAGCCTCTTCAAGCAAATGTATCCCGACTGGACGATGGAGGGTGACTACTTCAGACTGATGCACCAGGCGGGGTTCCCCACGATGATCGTCCTGATGACCATACACATCAAGGGGATCCTCACAGGCTTGAAGCTGCGAAACACTTTGACGGATCCCTTCCTGAGATCAGTGGCATTCGGAATCAGCCTGCTGCTGGTATCATCGTTCGTGACATCTATCTTCAGGACTTTCACCGCTCAGCGGCCGCTCGATCTTTTTATCTGGATCACACTCGGCATGCTTTTTTCACTCCCGCGTCTCGATGACAAGGAGGCAGCACCTGCCCCGTACCGGAAACATCCTCATCCTTAACCATACCGGCTGGCTGGGAGGGGCTGAACTCTCTCTCCTGAGGTATCTCGAGAGGACAAAGATCCCCAGAGATAAGATAACCTGTGTGGCTGCCGGTGAAGGTCCGCTCTGCGGCGAGATCTCCCGGCTGGGGTACGAGACTCATCCCATCCGCATCCCCATCCCCGGCCTGCAGAAAACCCTCCTGCAGAAAATCGCGAGCTGGCTGGTGCTGGTACGCACATGCATCCGTATCGCAGGTCTCATACGGCGGAGGAGAATCAGCCTTCTCTACGCGAACAGTCACCGGGGGGCGTTTCTCCTTTCGGGGCTCACGCTGATTTTTCACCGCATACCTCTCGTCACCCACCTGAGGGACAGAATCTCCGGGAGATTCAAAAGATCTATCATCGTGAGGGCTTCGGGCAGGATAATCTGTATCTCGGATTATGTTGCACGATACCTCGATCCCGGTAAATTTGCGAATGGGAAACTCGTCAAGATCCCTTCGGGGATCGACACCGATATTTTCAAAAAAAACAGTCCCGGTGCCGGCGTGAGGCTGGAATTGGGAATCTCTGAGGATTCGTTCGTCTTCGGGATGTTCTGTCAGGTCCTCCCGTGGAAAGGAGTCAGGGAATACATCGAAGCCTCGATCGACACTGTGAGAACCTGTGATGGAGTTTTCTGCATCATGGTCGGCGATGACTCTTTCTCCGAGCAGAGGGACTACTTCAACAGGGTGAAACAGCTGGCGGAGGAAAGCGGCCTGACCGACAGGATCATCTTCACCGGTTTCAAAAAGGACGTACAGCGGTACATTTCCTGTTCCGACGTGGTCGTCTCCGCTTCGATTGAAGAGCCCCTCGGCCAGACTCTCCTGCAGGCGATGGCGATGGCGAAGCCGGTAATCGCGACCCGGTCGGGCGGCCCGGTAGAAATCGTGGTCGATGGGGAGACAGGGCTGCTCGTCGAACCCGCCGATCCTTCGAGCCTCTCCAGGGCGATGGTGTGGATGAAGAACAATCATGATGAGGCGGTGAAAATGGGCACAACGGGGGAAGAACGGTTCTCAAGGTTTTTTTTGAACACTCAGCAGATGGCCGAGAAAATCGATGCAGTTCTTCTGAGCGTGATGGAATCGGGAATTGAGTTATGACATCAAAACCCGGATACCGTGCGGCAATAGATGTGAGCAGCGTCTTCGAACGGTACGGAGGGGGCGTCGGGTACGCCACTGCTCACCTCGCATCCGAGGTAAAAACTCTTCTGGGGCAGGAGAACATCGGGTTCTTCTCCAACGTGGGGTTTTTTCGGGACATCCCGCTCTATGGACCATTCTCCTCCACACAAAACCGCTCGACTTTGAGGGAACTCCGGATGTACCGGCACCTGTACCGGGAATACGTCCTGCCGGGGCAGATCCGGAGATTCGGTGCCGCTGTGGCTCACTTCCCGGATTCGAAGGTCCCCCGAAGAATGCAAAACAGAGGCATTGGAATCGCAGTCACCGTCAACGACATGGGGACTTTTGAAGGTCAGACACCTGAGGAACACACCGCGAGACACCGGAAGACAATCGAGGAGGGGGTCAACGCCGCTGATATCGTGATAACCATTTCCGACTTCACGAAACATTCCCTCATCGATATACTGGACGTCGATCCGAGGAAGATCAGGACCATCTACCTCGGAATCTCATCCCGCTACAGGCCCCTGGAGAAACAACACTGGAAACCTCCCGTGCGATCGCTGCTTGGTCTCCGTGAGAACTACTTCCTGTCAGTCGGTGAAGTTAACGAGAGGAAGAACCTGCTCTCACTCGCCAGGGCACACCGGATGCTGCCGGAGTCGCTGAGAAACAGCCATCCTCTTGTCATAGCCGGCCGCCTGGACCAAAACTCCGGCGGCAGCAGGAGGACATTCATCGATCAGTTCATCTCACAGATCGATGATCACATAATCCTCCCGGGAGTCATCGGGGAACACGAAAAACTCTGCCTCTACAACGGGTGCCTCGCCTTCGTATTTCCTTCTAAATACGAGGGATTCGGTCTGCCTGTACTCGAAGCGATGGCCTGCGGCAAACCGGTCGTAGCGGGGGGCGGGACCGCCATCGGGGAGCTTCACACGGGGAAAGCCCTGCTCCTCGTGGAGGCCACTCCAGAAGAAATCAGGGATGCGATGTTGCGTATGATCGAAGATAAAGATTTTCGAAACCGGCTGGCGGAGACGGGGAAGCGGCATGCCGCAACATTCACGTGGAGAAATACGGCTCTCCAGACGATCAGGGTTTACGAAGAGATTATCCAGGGATGAGGGATACGGAAAATGAACGGGATATCGGTAGCCATCATCACCTACAATTCGGGCGAGCTGATCGGTCAGTGCCTCGAGAGCGTCGAGTGGGCCGATGAAATCATCGTCGTGGACGGCGGGAGCAGTGATGACACGTTAAGCATCTGCAGCAGATTTCCCCGGGTGAAGGTTCTCTCGGTGCCGAACAATCCCAACCTCGACGTGAACAAGAATATCGCGATCGAACACTGCATCAGGGATTGGATCCTGGTTCTGGATTCGGACGAGACGGTGACTCCCGAACTGGCGGATGAGCTCAAGTCGATTGCATCAATCGACGCCGACGGCATGCAGGGTTACTTCATCCCGCGGAGAAACTTTTTTTTAGGCAGATGGATGAAAGCAAGCGGCTGGTACCCCGATTACATCCTCCGGTTTTTCAGGAGAGGTGTGGGGAAGTTCCCCTGCGCACATGTTCACGAGCGGCTCGAGATAACGGGCGAGACCGGCCATCTTAAGGGTGACATTCTCCATTTGACGTACCGCTCCTTCAAAGAGTACTTCGACAAAATGGACAGCTACACTTCCTTCGAAGCCGCGTACAGAAATCAGCTTTCGAACGGGGGCGACGAGGTGAGCTTATCCGATTTCCTTTCCGACGGCAGGAAACGAAAACCCTACTTCCGGAAACTCTGGTGGAGATACATGCCTCTCAAACCATGCTTCAGGTTTTTTCTCATCCTGTTTTTCAGAAAGGGCTTTCTCGACGGAAGACATGGATTCATGCTTGCTGTCCTGTCGGCTGTTTCGGATTACGTGAGTGATCAGAAATACCGAATGCTCCAGGTGAAGAGTAATACAGGGGAAGGACCGGATGCCTGAAACACCACGGATACTCATTGTGAGACTCTTCGCCATCGGGGACGTGGTGATGGCCACACCTGTCCTGAAGACGGTGAAGAGCAGTGTGCCCGATGCTTCCGTGATGTTTATGGTCGGAAAATGGTCGGCCCCGGTCCTCGAGTGTAATCCGTATATCGACAACGTCATGTTTGTCGACGACCACGCGTTTTTCGACAGGAAGTGGACGGAACTCATCAAGATCGGGATGACGCTTCGAGCAAATAAATTCGATGCGGTCATCTCACTTCACGGATCCCGGGCTCTAAACTCTCTGTTGTACCTGTCGACGTGGCCGGCGAAGTTTTACTGCCTGTCATATCCAAACCGGAAAATTCCGGCGACGGGCAGGGTCGATATCGACCTCGGGAGACACAAGGTGGAACTCTTCACCGAGCTCGCCGAAAAAGCCGCCGCGGGAAGCCCCGGCAGAGTTCACCACCCCTGCGTGTACCTGGACCCAGTCGAAATCGAAACCGGTAAGCAGATCGTCGAATCGAGACTGGCCGTGGATCCACGGCGCCTGTTGTGCCTGTGCCCCGGAGGGGGGAAAAATCCCGGGTCATTCGAGCCCTCCAAGAGATGGGGGACGGGTCGATACGGGGAACTGGCCAGGATGATCCTCGATGAAACCGATTTCGGCATCATACTCCTCGGGAACGTGGACGACAGCCCCCTCCTCGATGAGCTCACCGCTTCCGGCAAAGATGCGAGAAGAATAGTGAGCATCACCGACCTGGATCTGAGAAGAGCAGCAGCGGTGATCAACACCTGTTCTCTCATAGTGGGAAACGACTCCGGACTCATGCACATCGCGGCGGCACTGGCCAGAAAAACCATCACTATATTCGGTCCGACCGAGCCGTCTCACGTCAGGCCGTACAGCCCCTCCTCGAAGGTACTCTCCGCCCGGCTCCCGTGCAGCCCGTGTGACGTCACGAAGAGGGATCACAGAAACCCGGTGACGTGCAGCACGATGGAATGCATGAAACAGATCGATCCCGTCATGGTCATGGCTGAAATCAAAAAGACCGCTCTGGAGGCGGAAACACGTGAAAGTCGCTCTCGTACATGATGTCCTGATCAACTCGGGCGGCGCGGAAAGGGTTGCCGCCGTCTTTGCGGAGATCTTTCCGGACGCACCGGTGTTCACCGGGGCCTATCACCCTGAGAAGACCTTCTCCATATTCGGACGGAGAGAGATATTTACAACATTTCTTCAGCGACTTCCTCACAATGAAAGACTCGTCAAGCTCCTTTTCCCTCTCGCAATCCCGCATGTCGAAGCGTTCGATTTCAGGGGATTCGATCTCGTGCTCTCATCTTCAACGTTCCTCGCGAAAGGGATCATCACTCCTCCCGAGACCTGCCACGTCTGTTACATGCACAACATCTTCAGGCTCCTGTGGCTGAGGGGAGCATATGAGACAGGCGGCGGGAAACACAGCGTCAGAAGACACGGTTTTCTCGCTCCTCTCCGGTTGTGGGATGTCGCTGCTTCCCGGCGGCCGGATTTTCTCATCACCAATTCACGGGTTACGAGACAGCGTATCCGCAAGTTTTACAGGAGGGAGCCGGAGGTACTCCATCCTCCCGTCGACACGTCTCTTTTCCAGATCTCTCCTTTCCAGGACGATTTTTTCCTCGTGGTGTCCCGGCTCGAGCCTTACAAGAGGGTGGACATCGCGATCGGTGCGTTCAACAGGCTCGGTCACCGGCTTGTCGTCGTTGGTGAAGGATCGATGCGAACAGAGCTGGAGAAACAGGCGAACCGAAATATCGAGTTTCTCGGACTGGTCACTGACGAGCTGCTGACTGAGCTCTACGGTAAATGCCATGCCCTCATTTTTCCGCAGGAGGAAGACTTCGGGCTCGTGCCCCTCGAAGCACAGGCCTCGGGCAGGCCGGTGATCGCGTACGGGGCCGGGGGGGTCCTCGAGACGGTCACAGAGGACACAGGCGTATTCTTTCCCTCGCAGACGAAAGATGCACTCATCGAGGCAGTCGTTGAATTCCGTAAGAGGTTTTTCGATCCTGAGAAGATACGGGGACACGCACTGCAGTTCGACAAGAAGAGATTCAGGGAAAAGCTCTTACTCTCCCTGGAGAGGCACTTCGCTGCTTTCACCGGTAAGGATGCTGTCCCTCCGGAAGTTCTCACGCCGTCCTAATAGACTCAGGGCTTCTTCCGCGACATCAGTAACACTCACCCTGTCGAGACACTGCCTCCCCCGTACCGGGCATTCCGCGCATTTTGACGCGGAGCAGTCCGGTCCCGGCATCATGATCCGGTTCTTCAGTGAGCTTCCACGCGGTGCCCACCTCACCATGTTAATACCCCCTGAGAAAGAGATTGTGGGGACATCGAGGGCACAGGCAAGGTGCAGTGGTCCGGAATTATTTCCGATGAAAAGATCCGAGACCCCGATGATGGCGAGGGTCTCGAGCACAACGGTACTGCCGCACATATCGATGACATCACCACCGGGTAATTCTGCGACAGCAGCACACAAGTCTTTCTCGTCCGCCGACCCGACGATTACCACCTTTGCTGCCGTCCGTTCGATCAGGGTGTGGCACAGATTCCGGTATTTCCTCCAGTTCCACCGCTTGTCCACTCTGCTGAGATCGTCCCGGGCACCGGGATGGATTACGACAAGTGGGCTTTCAGTGCCCAGATTCTCACGCTGGATGAAGGCCTTCACGAAAAGAATCTCATCATCGCTCAATGTCAGATGGGGGTATCCAGTCACGTTCTGTACACCGAAACACCCGGCGAGCCTGTGCCAGTCGTCGACCATGTGAGATGATGTCCAGTCGGGATCGACGGTGCAGTTGAAGAATACCTTCCTCCGCGAGCACGAGAACCCTGCAGTGAGCGGAGATCCGACCAGGAACGCGAACACCGCAGAACTGACAGTGTGATCGCACATGAAATCGACGACTGCATCAAAACGTGTTTTCCTGAGCTCGAGAAGGAGATTGACACCCCGGGCCGTATCCTTCCTCCAGTCGAAGGACCACAGGTGATATCTATCGGCAGGCAGAAGTCGAGCGGCAAGGTCGAGTGCTGTCCGGTTCACTGCCACCACCTCCAGACGTGATCCGGGCCACTGTTCTTTAACATTGCAGACAGCGGGGCCTGCGAGGACGATGTCGCCGACACCTTTCATCGGCAGGAGAAGAAGAATGTTGCGGGGTTCACTGCGTGTCACCGGTTTCGCCGGACTTCTGAAGGATGCAAGATAGAGGGCATTTTTCAGGAAGGGATAGAGGCGGGACAAAACTGCCGTTCTCCTCCGAGTCTAAATACACGTTTCGCCATCTTTTTCGAATTGCAACCTGGTGTCCCGTCCCAGAAATCATCACCAGTTTCAACGAGCTTCCGGGACTGAACACTAAATACAACAATATGAATTCCGTGTCAAGATTATTTCAGTGGCCAACAGCGAGTAGAGGTTCCATGCTCTCACCTGACGATCCGGTACGCAAAAAAGAAGCGTGAGGATAGTTCCGGTTCTTGATTTTGTCCGCGCGCGAGGTTATGTTCAGTTGAATATGTATCCTCCAGTACTACCGATCTTCCTTTTCGTTAACAAAATTACAAAAATGTGCAGAACCCGTTCGACCATATGAGGAGGAAAAACATGGCGAAATACAGTGGAGTGGATTTCTACGAAATCGATTCACTGCTCACCGAAGAAGAAAGAATGGTGAGGGACACGGCAAGAGAATTCGTGGAAAACAGGATAATCCCGATCATCGAGGAGAACTACAGAGAGGGCTCATTCCCCATGGAGCTCGTGAAGGAAATGGGGAAGCTGGGTTTTCTGGGGTCCAACCTGGAGGGATTCGGTTGTATGACCGAGTGTAACATTATCTATGGTCTCATCTGCCAGGAACTCGAAAGAGGCGACAGTGGCATTCGGAGTTTCGTCTCCGTCCAGTCCTCCCTGGTTATGTACCCGATCCACGAATTCGGTTCGGAGGCCCAGAAGCTTGAATGGCTGCCAAAGCTCGCCTCCGGTGAAAAGATCGGATGTTTCGGCCTGACAGAACCGGATTTCGGATCCAATCCCGGTGGTATGAGGACGAAAGCGGTGAAAGATGGAGACTGCTATATCCTCAACGGAACCAAGATGTGGATCACGAACGGTGGGATCGCAGATGTCGCACTGGTGTGGGCGAAGACCGACCAGGGTGTGCAAGGATTCCTGGTGGAAAAAGGAACCCCGGGATTCTCGACCAGAAATGTCGAGAACAAGCTTTCACTCAGGGCATCGGTAACCTCGGAACTGATTCTCGAAGACTGCAGGGTTTCGGACGAGAGCATGCTTCCGGAAGCCAGGAGTCTCAAGGCGGCACTCCAGTGCCTCACCCAGGCCCGCTACGGTATCGTCTGGGGTGCTATGGGGGCCGCCATGGCATGCTATCACAGCGCACTTGACTATGCACTCGAAAGAAAACAATTCGATGAACGCCCCATCGCTTCTCACCAGCTGGTGCAGAACAAGCTCGTCGGGATGCTGACCGAAATCACCAAGGGACAGCTTCTTGCATTTCAGCTCGGTAAGCTCAAGAACAAGAACAGATCAAGCTATGCCCAGGTTTCACTCGCGAAGAGAAACAACGTCGAGGCCGCACTCGTGATCGCGCGCACGGCACGTGATATTCTCGGGGCCAATGGTATCTGTGATGATTATCCGGTGATGAGGCACATGTGTAATCTCGAGTCGGTTTACACGTATGAGGGGACACACGACATTCAGACGCTTCTCGTCGGTGAGAAAATCACGGGAATCCCTGCGTATGTTTAGTGGTACTTAGAAGAAGGGCTCACACCTGAGATGGAAGCAAAAACCAGGAAGTGGCTGCACGTTGCTCTCTTTTCCATCGTCATTTTCCTGACACTTCCTGCAGGGCCACACATACGGGATTTTCTCTATGACAACTTCGGTACGTGGTTCATCCTTTATACCGTAGTAACGATACTCGGCGGTGGCTTTCTCTGGGCCCTCATCCTGACCTTCCATACGAAAACCAGATTTTACTTTTCACAACTCCTCTGGTTTGCGATCATCGTGTATCTCTACTGGTTCGCCTTGAAGAGAACATTCAAGGTCCCAATCGAGAGTGTACACTTCGTGGAGTATGGTATACTCAGCCTCCTCGTTTTCAGGGCTCTGCGGGAGAGTTATAACGAGCGGCAGATTCTCTTCACCTCGTTCCTGATCACGTTCTCACTTGGTATCCTCGATGAGTTTATTCAATGGCTCATCCCGAACAGGGTCGGGTCAATGAGAGATATCGTGTTCAACGGCGTTTCCGGCGGGCTCGTACAGCTCCTCCTGTGGAAAGGGGTGAGGCTCGAGGGCCTTCTGAAAGGGTTCCCGGCGAGGAGTTTCAGGATATCATCCTTGTTCGTGATCTGCAACCTGATCGCAACGGGAGCTTTCATATCACTCGTCAGCGATTTCGGTTATCGTATCCGGGATCCAGAGGTCGGTACGTTCTTCTCGAGAATGACGAAGGAGGAGATCTTAAGGAGAGACACCGAGATGAATCAATATTACGGGGAGGCAATCGATTCTGCATACACAGTGTCTTACTCGACATTTCTCGAACAGACAGAAGATCCGTTCCTGTATGAGATGAGAGTGCGTCTGTTCAGGAGGGATCGGCACTTCGAGGACGAGAGCTACGCCGTCAGCTGCTGCGAACAGGAGATACTCGATAAATATTTCAAAAACACCCAGAAAAACAGCCTGTTCGCCTTGACCGAAGAAAAGACCGACCTGTGTGCTCAGTTGAACCGCGACTGCTCGAAATACAGGAGTCCGGTTTCTCGGGAACTGATCGTACGATTTGAAGAAAAAGAGATGTGGTTCCTCATCGGTCTTCTATCAACAATCTTCCTTTTTCTCGGAACAAGGAGATCTCTCACCTCATCAATAGATGAGCCGTGAGAATGCTTCCGCATCCATGATCGTGACCGCTCTCCCCTCAACGCTGATGAGCCCTCTCTCCCTCAAGCGCTTGAAGGTCCGCGAGAGCGTTTCACTCACGGTTCCGATGTACAGTGCGAGCTCCCGTTTCTCGATCTCTAATTCGACGACCGAGCCGTCCTCCACGGACACACTGCTTGTTCTGCAGAGCTGCATGATATAGGCTGCCAGTCTCGATTCGACGCTTTTCAGGGAGAGTTCTGCAACGAGATCGGTCATTTTTCTGAGCCACTTCGACAGTGAAACAAACATACCGAGTGCGATCCTGTTCTCCCGGGACAGCAGCGAGAGGAACTCACGCCTGGGGAAATATATCAGGGAAGAGTCCTCGAGAGCCGCTGCGCCGGCCGGGTAGTTCCCGCCCGAGAAGAGAGACGCCTCTGCAAAACTTTCCCCGGGGTTGATGAGATGGAGTATCTGTTCCTTTCCTTCTCCCGA
The DNA here is from genome assembly GCA_964654825.1 of uncultured Gemmatimonadota bacterium. Taxonomy (GTDB): domain Bacteria; phylum Gemmatimonadota; class CAZMKB01; order CAZMKB01; family CAZMKB01; genus CAZZKG01. The sequence continues at coordinate 16,108 of CAZZKG010000012.1, forward strand.
AGATTTGAAGACTTTCACCCGGCCCGAAACCAGTACATAAAAGCCCCCGGCCTCCGTCCCTTCGAGGAAGAGAAACTCCCCCCTGCTAAAATCTTTTTTCCTGCCCTGTGACGCCACCAGCTGGAGCAGATCCTCCTCGAGATCTCCAAACAGGGGTGTTTTGCGCAGGAACTCGATCGATGAAACTTCCCGTTTACGGAATTTATCCTGTTTCATGCGTTTAATATACGGTCGGGAACAATACAATTCAACTGGCTGCATGCTTCGCTTCGAATTGCGACACGGCCGTATCAGCATTTTTCGAGACTATGGTATGTTCCTTGCTAAATCCTTAATATACTATGGACCGGCCATTAGACTTTTACCGACAATGTATCCAACTCACACTGATCATGGGACTGAAGAGAACCGCATTCGAAGGATTTATCGCCGGGCTTGCCATCGCCTCAACAGATGTCCTGCTCTCGACAGCGGCCGGGAAGATGGTACTCACCTTCCTCTCCCTTGCGGGAACCGTTTTCCCCTTCGCAGTACTCACTTCCTTCCTGTTCGTGCTGGTCAGGATCTTTTTCCGTGTGTGTGTCGCGTCCCGCAGGACCGGGTGGGAACAGAAGTTCCAGCCCGTTTCGATTATGGCGATTTATTTCTCCCTCATTTACCTCGTCTCTGAATTCTATCTGACCGGCGAGCTGCTCGCATGGATGGATATCAAAGGAATAAATTTTTCTTTTGAGATTCCCGGGAACCTTTCCGGCGAGTTGGGAGCAGTTGCCATCAGTGCCGTTGCCGCCATCTTCATTCACGTATTCAGACGGATGATATCGCCTGTTACCGGTTACGTTTCGGGTATCATGATCACGGTGGCGGTTTTTCTGGTTACACTCGCCTCTTCAATAGGAGGGAATTCGGCGGGGAAAAACATCCTTCTCATCACCGCTGATACCCTGCGCATGGACATCCTAGGCTGTTATGGTGACCCCGGATCAGACACTCCCAACATCGATTCACTTGCCGGAGAGGGTGTTGTCTTCACAAACGCGTTTGCCCAGAGCAATGTGACTGCCACATCCCACAGCTCGATCCTCACTTCTCTCTATCCGCGGTCACACGGTGTCAGGTACAACGGGTTCACTCTCGACAGAGATATAGCCACGATCGCAGATGTTTTACGGGACAAGGGCTACCGGACAGGGGCATTCATTCACGCCTTCGTCATTGATTCCCGATTTGGACTCGATTCAGGTTTCGAAGTTTATATCGATACCTATACCGAAAAGGTTTTCACCAAAAAACTGCTGAACAAACTCGGCCTCGAAGGGCTTTTTAACCGCTACAATTACTCTCGAGGTATGCACGTCAACGAGGAGGCCCTACCATGGATTCTGAGCAGTGGGAAAAAGCCGTTTTTTGCCTGGATCCACTACTATGATCCGCACGAGCCGTACAATCCGCCATCCTCATTCAGACAAAAGTACACCGAGGGGATCGACGCGGTACTCGACATGTCAGAGATCGATTCTCATGAGATAAACGAGGGGAGGTTACCCGTCACTGATGGAGACATCGAGCTTATCCGGGGCCTTTACAGAGGCGAGGTGTCCTATCTGGATGATGTAATCGGCCATCTCCTGGGATCATTAGAGGACGCAGGTCTCATCGACAGCACCCTGGTGATCTTCACAGCCGACCACGGAGAGGAACTTTTCGACAATGTCATCCACGCAGGCCATGCGAAGATTATGTATGAGACCGTCCTCCACGTTCCCCTCATTCTCAGGGGACCCGGTATCGCGAGAGGAACACGTATCACAACACCGGTCGAGACGAGACAGATCCCGGCGACGATCCTGGGCTGGCTCGGGACAGGGAAACATTCAACGTTCGAAAGTTTCAGCCTGCTCGATTGTCTGGGACCTGAGTTCAAAAATCCAGCTGAATCCGGAGAAGACCTCACCGTTTCAGAGGCCTACACCATGGACGGTTCGGTGGTCGACATCGCTCTCAGGCAAGGAGGACTCAAGTACCTCCTGAGTGGTCGGGAAAACAGCGAGTCGATCTTCACGTTGGGAGATGGAGTGAAGGAAACAGAGATCGTGACCGTCGACCCGGGCATTCTCACGTCTTTCCGGGATCTCCTCGAAATGTGGATATCAACTCACCCCTCGAAGGAGCGGACAGGTCAGGTCACGCTCGATGAGGAGGACAGAGAAGAACTGAAGGCACTCGGCTACATGTACTGACCATTATTTCCGCCTCGACAGCGTAAATGTAACAGCCGAAGCGATAACCGACCGGAAACGGGGGAGTCCCAGTACACCTGCGAGTCTCCAGAGAGTACGAGATAAAACACCTCGGGGTGGCGTCGTTCCGGCGATCTTTTTCACCGTGACAGCTCCGGTCTCTTCGAGTATCCCCTTCCATCGTGATATATCCAACAGCCGTTCGTCACCATACAGACCGGGGAAACCCTTCGCCCTGGCCACTGGGACGGAAAACACGATGTTTTTCGCAACCCTGGACTGTTCGCGAATAGTGTCCCTGATCTCATCATCACTGAAGTGCTCGAGCACGCCGTCATGTATTACGATGTCAAATGAGTCTGATAGAAACGGGAGCCGGAACATGTCCCCATGGACGAGAGTCACCGGTGCTCTGAAGAAGATGATGTTGCGTTGAGCGTAGTCGAGAACTCCCCGGTCGTATTCGAGTGCGCAGCACCGGAGATTCTCCTCGATGAGATGCGAGAACCAGGTGGAGATGAGACAGGGACCACACCCGACCTCGAGTACTCTCGCACCCGGATACAAGAGACTTTTGACCTGTTCCAGAAAGGGCCACATGTTCGAGACCGTGGAGACGAAGTAGGGAACGATTCCACCTGCTTCCTTCTCGCGACGGTGAAACGTCGTCACCCATCCTTCTGTTGAGTGTCTCTGCGGCTGTCCGGTTTGCATGCTCACCCCTCAACACTTTTCATTGTATGGTGAGATAATATGCGGGCAGGGTACATTCGTCAATGTCATAATTCGACTTCTTCACTCCTGAATCGGTGGAGGTCAGGTTGGTTGCATACCATCTCGGGTGTATTCGCCCGCCTCGCGACTTGCGGCTCGGGCGCACAGGCACTCCCGAAATGTCACCGTATTTATGAACAGAACCACTGAGAAGCAGTCACACCCAGTTCTGATTTCCCACTTGACAAAATAGCGTGATAGTTTAATTATAAACGACATGCGAGACATCGACTCCATCAGAGCATGGCTCTTCATCTCGAAAAATTTCCATCTCATTTCCTCTGAAAATCAGCGCGAGTTCCGCGGATACGGACTTACGACTCCCCAGTTCGACATCATCGTCAATCTGGGATTCAGGGGCCCGATAAATCAGAACACACTCGCTGAGCACCTCCTCGTTACGAAGGGCAACATTTCGACAGTTATCAAAGGACTCGAAAAAAAAGGACTCGTCGAGCGCAACAAACCGCTGACGGACAGGAGATTAAAATTGGTCCGGCTGACGGAAGAGGGGAAGCGTATCTATAAGGTGTCAGTGAAGAAGCACGAGGAGAAACTCAGTTCTCTACTCTCTGTACTTCCCGAAAAGGATAAAAAAAACCTGGTGAAAATTTTAAAAAAGCTCTACTCCCATTTGAAGAGAACGAGATAGGACCAGCTGTCCCTTCACCGGATTCTCCTACTATCGACAACTTCTGATCCCGTCGACTCTCTCGAACCGGACAGAGAATAATTATCGGCCATGCGTGCAAGAAACTTCAGAGATGATTGTCTAAATGTATGGAGGGATCCTGGAGAAAATCCTGATCCCGGCGAACGGTACCTCGTATGTCCAAAGAAACCACCATACACTCAGAACATATTTGTTCGCAGGTAATGTCGAACAGAACCGGTCGAGTAATTGATTTGCTGGATAAAAAAGAGTCACATTCGTTTGAAAACATTTATGAACAGTACGCAGACAGGGTTCTGAACCTTGTTTTCCGGCTGACCGGGGATGAAGAGACCGCCCGGGATATGACACAGGAAATATTTGTGAAGATCTACCGAAACCTGAACAGGTTCGAAGGTAAATCGCACATCTACACCTGGATATACAGGATTGCGGTAAATCACATCTCGAATTTTCTGAAGAGGGAGCGAAGATTCAAGTGGATCAACATGATGGACCGGAGCATAACAGATTTCGTGCACGAGGATCAGGTCGAATCATCCTTTCAGGGATGGACATCTTGTCCGGCTCCCGACAGGCAACTCGAAGGGGAAGAGCGCACCAGGATAGTACTGTCGGCGATTCAGTCTCTCCCGGTGAAGTACCGTGTACCGCTGGTGCTCCACCATTATGATGAGATGAGTTACAAGGATATCGCGACCGCACTGGATTTGAGTATAAGCGCAGTCGAATCACGGATCCACAGGGCGAAAAAAAAATTGATCAAAAGACTCGAACCCTGGGTGGAACACATGTGAAGATAACGGTGAGTATCCGGTATGTAGACGTTAAACGTTATAAAGAGAGGTAACAATACGCCATGAAACGGAACCATGTAAAGAAAAGATTTCAGGGCTGGCACGACGGTGATATCGACGAAGGTTCACGAAGCCGCATCCGCGACCACCTCGTGGAATGTGGAGAATGCAGGCTGTATTACGAGAGGATGTCCCAGTGCCTCGACAAGCCTGATCCCGAGTCGTTGCCACACCTGGAACCGGACCCGTTCCTGCCTGCCAGGATCAGCTCCATCGCCGGAAACAGCATCGAATCTTCTGTACACAGGATGGGGTTCAGCTGGGTGAGGGTTTCACTTCTCGGAGTGATGACTGCCCTGGCGATGGTCCTGGGGATCTTTCTCGGGAAGGGGCTTTCCATACCTGCGGATGACCTCGACGACACCGGACTCATCAATGCCTACTACGAAGCATTCTCCCAGGACAGTTTCGCCCGGGATCTGGAAGACATCATCGGAGGAGAGCAGGAGGAACTCTAATGAAACTCAAGATACTGATCGGCATTCTCTTGTTCCTTATCGTGTTAAACCTGGCCACCATCGGGAGCTTCGTCTACTTCCGGTTCACGCGTGAATCGAGAGATTACGAAGGAATGCCCTTTTCGGGTCGGGGCAGACGAGGTTCATTCGGGAAAGAAGGTCACCCGGAAATGAGGCTGGACAGAGAGGACAGAGAGCAACTCCGGGATCTACTGTACGATTTCGGTGAGGAAACGAGTAATCTCAAGATACGTATCCACGACCTCGAGGACCAGACGTTCGAGGCAATGCAGGAAGATCCGGTATCCCGAGAAAGGGTGGACTCTCTGCTAGAGGAGATTGCTGATACCCAGCTGGAAATCAGCAAAAAAGCGACCGAAGCGCTCATCAGCGCAAAATCCGTCCTCTCCCCGGAACAACAGGAGATGTTCTACAACGCCATCCTGAGAGTTCGGCCGTCTCCCCCCGGTATGGGCCCGGGATTTCACAACAGGCATCCGCCTCCACCGCCGGAGCCTCCCGAACTTCCCTGAAATTTCCGTAAAGTTTTTTTTGCGATGTCTGCAAGAAAAGCAGGGATTCCTCTGTCTAAGATGATGAAACTGAATGAAGGGCCTGGAATGCTGTTGTAACCGTTATGAGGACGGGAATGGAAACAGCGGTGGCTGAATGTCGAACTGTCGGCACGGGACAGCTCACTGGCCTTGAGTGACAACAGGAAGAACAGGAGGTAACATGCGTACAGTACTGACAGGTTTTTTAATTCTGGTTATCATGGGAAGCGCGATCAACTGTTCCGATGTAAGCGCTCCGGATAATGATTCATCTCTATACCCCACAGCAGCGGCAGAAGCTGATGACGAACTCACTCTCCTGTCCATGAGCGGGACCGACGTGGAGCCGAGTATCGGTATTTTTTCGATCACCTGGAACCACCCCCTCAGACCGGACGGCGGTGAACCGGAGATGACAGGCCACATTTTCGCTATCGGTTTCGATGAACCGGTGGAGGGTGATCCGCCTTTTTCCCAGGCCGGTATTGATATGGGATCTGTTTTCTTCACGTATCCTTCAGACCGGATCGAGCTGCTCGAGCAGGAAACCCCGGACGGAGGGATCGTGTATTCGAATTTTTCCCGGCCTCCCGGAAGTCCAGTTGAAGTCATCGAGTTCACACCGGATGCTTCTTATGAATTCGAAGTGACAGGTTCTGATCTTTTCAGCCCGGTCACCTTTTCACTCACATCTCCATCCAGTCTGATAAAAATCACGAGCCACTCTCACGGTGATGTTATCAACCGGGATGAAGACCTGACGATTACGTGGGAGGGAGGCGAAGCAGACAAAGAGGTTGTCCTTCACTTCGTTCCACACAGACCACCCCGGCGGGGAGGACCTCCAGCCCCTCCCAAGTTTCCCGGAGGAATCATCATCACGCTGGACTCGAACCCGGGAACCTACACGCTAGATGCCTCAGATCTGCAGAAACTCCTCACCAATCCGGACAGGGACATGATCATGTACCATGTGTCTCAGATAAGCTCGACCGAGTTTGATCATGACGAGGGACAGATCAGGGCGATCATGCGTAACGGGGATCAGGTGATGGTCCACGCACAATAAACCTTCTTAAAAAACAACCGCCCCCGTGAAAGAGGCGATTCCGGGGGCGGAACATTTTTCGAGCGACTGTGGTCTGCCTGTTGTCAGGGAAACTCGACTGGATCACGGTGGAACACCGCACCTGGATTTACGATAATGTCTTCGAGCTGAACCAGGCATAAAATCAACAACAGCGGCTTGAGCATCATACTTCTCCTCTTATCTATCAAAGCGGGTTTCATGTGGACTACTCATCTTTTTGGATCACCTGTGCGGAGAACAGTGAGAAGTCGTGCAGATGGCTTACACTTCGAGGACCCGGAAGATCCATTCGCCGTACCCTGAAGCCCGGATCTAATTCTGACGGCCGATGAAAGGGCACCCACGATTGATTGTATTTATCAGAAGGGTAACATCACTGGACAGCATGTTTGCGGTAACGATGTCCAGCATCTGATCCCCATTGAAATCCCCGACTGCCAGACTGTGCGGATTGTTACCAACACCGAAGTACTCATCTCTCATGAAGTTTCCATCCCCCTCCCCGAAGTATACGACAACATCATCACTACCGGTGATAGGAGAGATCAGATCGAGGTGACCGTCGCGGTCAAGATCGGCCGAGACGACGAAGTGCGGCCCTCGACCGGCTACCAAATCGGGCTCGAGAGGCTGAAAGGAACTCGTCCCGGTACCAAACAGGACACCGATTGTGAGTCCCATAATGTTTGCAACCGCGAGGTCATCGTAGCCATCCTCGTCGAAATCCCCTGTGCACAGAGAGATCGGATACCTGGCAACAGGAATCTTCTCAATAAGGGTGAGCATCCCGGATTCATTCTGTAATATGGCCACACTGTCCTCGTACATATTGGCCGTAGCGAGGTCAGGAAATCCATCCCTGTTAAAATCAATCACCACTGAGGAGTGGGGCCCGAGGCCGACCGGGATATCCACGAAAGGCTGCAGGGATCCGGTGCCGTCACCGAGAAGGATTGTAATGGACCCTCCACGTGAATTGGGTGTTATGACATCCAGGTGCGTGTCCTGATTGATGTCCACGACAGTTACAAGGTGTGTACCCACATCGGTGAAAAATTCTCCCACGGACTCGAACTCACCTGTCCCGTCTCCGACAAGGACCGAGACACTCGCAGAGCGGACGTTCCTCACCACGATATCCTCATGACCATCCTCATTGAAATCCCCTGTCGCGAGTGTGCTCGTACCATGCCCGTCATACGGAAATGAACCATGATAGATCAGGTTGCCTTGTCCGTCACCAAGAAGGATGGAGACCTCATCTACCCGTCGAAAACCAACCGCGACGTCATCGTACCCGTCTTCATTGGCATCGAGAACCACCACCGATTTTGTACCGGGATCGCCGGGCCCCGTCTTAAAATTCGGTGCCCTCAGATATGAACCGTCTTCATCCCCGAGAAAGACGGAGAGAGTGCCGCTGCCACGGTTGAGCACCAGCAGATCAGGATAAGCGTCATTGTTTACATCATTCACGGCGGCCCACACGGTGATCTGTCCGCACTGGTACGGGGGTTCTTTTTCCGTAAAACAAACCACCGAGTTACCGCGCGGTTCCTTCATGCCTGCGGGAGGAGGCATTGTCTCGGGAATCGGCCCTTTTGTGATGACACCACAGATACCGCCTTCCAATACTTGAACGGAACCGGCATATTGATTAATGAGGAGGAGGTCGAGAAAGCCGCCGCCGCCCTCCGGACCCGTCTCAAAGGTTACAGGAAGAGAAATATCATACGTAATGGTCGTCCTGGTAAAACTACCCTGTGAATCACCCCAGAGGATATCGGCCCGCCCTGCAGTCGAATGGTAGGTGAGGATGTCATCAAACCCATCAAGATTAATGTCCTCCACCAGGATTTTCATGGGCAAGTGATTATTACCGATTTTATCATCGAGTATGATACCTGATGAGATCTCTCCGCTGCCATCGCCGAAGTAAACCTGGACACCTTCTCTCTGATAAGCGAGAACCACATCCATGAATCCGTCGCCGTTAATATCTCCGGTTTTGAAATCCGACGACGAATCGATAATGGGGTACTGGTTGTAATTGACGAGACCCCCCTCGGCGGCATGTTTGAATATGAACAGGGTAGACCCGCTGGTCACGAAGACCTCATCTTCACCATCCCCTTCTAAGTCATTCAGCTGAAGATCGACGGGAAAGATCCCGGCATAATATGATTCTTCCTGGGTGAATACCCCTGTCCCATCTCCACAGAAGGTACGGAGAACACTTTCACCTGCAATCGTAACGACAATGTCCGGAAATCCATCCCGATTCACATCCATTACAGAGAGATTCTTCGGAAACTCTCCGCAAGGCATCTCCCAGACGGATTCGAATTCGCCTGATGGTGAGCCCTCGAGTATCGTGAGGGTACCGTTCAACCATCCCCGCAGGACTGCCATGTCGGTAAAACCATCGAGATTAAAATCAAGAGTTTTCGTATTGATTGGCACAACCCCGACGATATAATCACGCCGGGCAGGTCTAAAAGAATAGTACCCATGACCTGAAGAGGCCACGATCAGGGTGGTTAACATGCTAAGTAATATAGACCTTACACAGAAATTCATCGCGTCCCCAGCTCGATTCTGAAGCATACAAAACAATTATAGCACATTCTCGGAGATAAATCAACCGGTAGCAAGATTGTTTTGTGTAAATCGTCCGATATCTCCCCATCGATCAGACAGGCTCACAGAAGCGGTTTTCCGTCAAATATCCCGCTGTCATCGAAACCGAGAACACTGAGGATCGATGGGGCTATATCGACATGGCTGGCGGTATCTTCTCTCACTGCTCTCCGGATGTTTTTCCCGTAGAAGAGAAGCGGGATATGACAGTCTTCATCATAAAACGAGCCGTGATTAGTGCCGCCTTTCATCGCGTACACGGCGGAGCTGAACACGTAGTCCGGCTCGATGAGCATGATGAGTTCACCGCACCGTTTGGGGAAATACCACCGCTCGAGGGCCGGCCACACCAAAGATCCGGGATCATGGCCGATTGCGATTTCACCTGCAGTGACTACCTCTCTCACCCCGGTCAGCCCTCGAAGAGCCTCTCTGGCCAGCTCGATGCCATCTTCGCCGGGTAAACCTTTGCGTTTGAAAAGACTCATGTTCAGATGAACTGACGGATAGGGAACAGAAAGAACCCAGTCATTCTCTCCATAGACTTCGCCGAGAGCCTTCTCGATTAAAGTTTCGACGTCAACGAGATCCTTCTGGCCTTCCACCGGCCCGGTGACAACCCTGCCGGCGTCTCTGCCGGACGCAGAGGACAGCTCAGGTAAAGGCGTCATGCCGTGGTCGGAAGTGACAATGAGGAGACAATCTTCTCTGACAACGAGAAACCGTGACAATGCATCGAGGAGACGTGCGATCTGCCGGTCTACCCGCCATATGGCATCCCCCACTTCGAGGCTCGTCGGACCGAAATCATGACCTATCTCATCGATACTCGAGAAAGATACGAGGAGCAGATCAGGTGTGTCATCAGTTCCAAGCCCTTCCTCATTTATCAGCCTGAGAATGAAGTCACCGGTGAGCTCATCGAGAACAGGTGTGTGACGGAGCATGTGGTGAAATGATGACGGATCCGCGTCAGGAGAACAGGCCAGGGGATGGGGGAAAACGATCCCGAGGGAGAAATCGTCCACTTCGAACCGACAGCTGTCAGGACCGCACAGCCGTCTGCCTTCCGGTGGAAGGAGGAGATTCCAGTATTCATTGCAGTATCGGGTGAGATCATGTTCCACGTTGAAACGCTCGACCCACGGGGGGATGCTATCCTCGTAAAAAGAACTGGATGTGAACCCTCCTACCCCGTCCTCGAACCAGAAAACTCCATCGGCCGCCCGCCCACCCAGCAACACAGCAGACCTGGCCTTGGCTGAAACGGAGAACACTCTGGTCCCGGGGCCGGAAGCCTGTTTGAAAACTTCTGCGAATTGAGGTCCCCGCAGATAAGAGGGCGAGGCCCCATCTGTCTCGCCTTCAGCCGATTTGAGCAATCGGCTCTTTCCGGCATGAACACACTCGATTTTCTTATTCCGGTCAGCGTCCCACCAGTAGTTTGCGATGATGCCATTTTGAGCCGGATAACACCCTGTACCAATTGCAGCGTGTCCCGGCCCTGTCGCGCTGAAGAAATAATCAACGCGTGCGTTGCTGAAAACGGTCCCGTTACTTGTGAGTTCCCGCAGGCCTCCGTCATCCAGAACATCAAGAAACCGATCAATGTAGTCAGCCCTGAATCCGTCGAGTACGATCAGAATCACCAGCCTGGGTGATTCCTCGTCCCGCCGGCACCCGGCCACAGCCACCAGTAAAACAGAAAGGAGGAGCACAGACAGTAAAGACGTAAGTGACCTGGAATATTTTTTAATTATCAACGCTGATCCCCTGTAAAAAACATCTCAGAGGGAATATATTACATAAAAACCCGGAAGATCAAGGAGAGAAAACTGATCGTCGGCTTCCCGGCACCGGTAGAGTGTCACCGAGCCGATTCCGGTAATGGTTCCTGTCTCGTGAAAATGTGGAGGGCAGATCTATGAGAGCAGTCGTTCTCAGAACACCGGGTCCAGAACCCGGCATCGAGGTCGAGGAGATCGAAACCCCATCTCCCGACCAAGGCGAAGTGCTGGTAAGGCTTGCCTGGGCGTCTCTCAATCACCTTGACCTGTGGGTCAGAATGGGATTGCCGGGGGGAAAATATCCTCATGTCTGTGGAGCCGACGGATCGGGGACTGTTGCAGCGACGGGAGACGATGTAACCGATCTCCAGGCCGGAACTCACGTGCTTCTGGACCCGACTATCGCCTGCGGCAGGTGCGAGTACTGCTCTCAGGGTGAGCACAGCTTGTGCAATAAGATATCTCTCCTGGGTGAGGGATTGGATGGAACATTTGCCCAGTACCTGAGCGTGCCGCGGGAAAACGTCCACCCCGTACCACCAGGCGTATCTCTGAAAGAAGCAGCTGCTTTCCCGCTCACATTCGTCACAGCGTGGAGGATGCTCGCTTCGAAGGCCGAGCTGCGGGAAGGAGAATGGATACTCATCCACGGGATCGGGGGAGGTGTGTCGACGGCATGCCTGATCCTCTCGAAGATGCTGAAGGCGAAGGTGATCGCCACCTCAGGCAGCCGGGAGAAACTCGAACGGGCGAGAGAAGCGGGTGCAGAGGAAGTGATCCACTACCGGGACCAGGACGTCGAAAACGAGGTGAGGAGGATCACCGGCAGGAGAGGCGTTGACGTCGTCGTCGACAGTGTCGGAAAAAGCACCTGGCTTACCAGTATCAGATCCCTGGCCAGGGGAGGAAGGCTCGTCACGTGCGGTGCGACCACAGGGCCGGACCCCGTGACCAACATCGCGAGGATATACTGGAACCAGCTGACCATTTTCGGTTCGACCATGGGCAACAGGAAGGAATTCCGGGAAATGCTCGATGCGGTCACGTCGTCCGGGCTCAGACCGATAGTCGACTCCGAATTTCCCATGGATGACTTCGCCCGGGCGTATGAGCGCATGGAAGAGGCAAACCAGTTCGGGAAGATCCTCCTCGAGATACCCTGAGTCTCCAAATGAGGGTTGCGATGAGTGTGTCCAAGCTGTAGTTTTAGTCGTTGGAGAGAATATCGGACAAAGGTTATTTGAAATGACGGACGTTTCAACATCCCCGTACGATCAGGGTCACATCCTCGTCTCTGCGGTGCGGCTTTTTTCTCACCGGGAGGGAAAGATGCCCACCGCGAAAGATATCTCCACACTCACGGGGTTTCCGATGGATCTCACACTCCATCTCTGTAACAAGCTGCTCGAGATATCAGTATTGGGAATCGTCGAAGGCGCCTTCGACGATCGGTACCATGTGCTGAATCATCTCGAGCTCGAGGAGCTTCCCAGATCCGTGGACAGTGAACAGATGTCCCGGGAGGTCGAGAAGTTCAAAGCGGACAGAATGGAGAAACAGAAAAAGATTGAGGAGATGTTCACGGGGAAGGACAAGGGTCTCAGGAAGAAGGAACGGATGAAGGACCTCGAAGAAAAATTGAAGGATCCCACCGCGCACAAAAAACCCAACCCTCTCGATGTCCTGACTCGATCCAGAGATGAAGAAGAAGATGAGAGCTGACCACGATCACCTGTTCTCCCTCACCCTTTTCATGGTCTCCCTGTAAAGAGACCGTACATGGAGAAAGGTTTCCTCGTATCTCCCTCCCCTCATATCCGGGAAGGTCCATGGGTGAGGGAGAAATGTCCTCTTCTCGTAATAGAGTACCGGATCCGCGTATACTCCGCGATCGAGGTATATCTTGTTTACCTTGTACTTGAACGAAGCGAGAACAATTTTACCAAAATCCATGTAACCGGGATCCAGATTTACCGTCCGACTCCCCTGTCTTTTCAACTCTTCCTCGACGTCACGGGACACCAGTTTCAATCCGACGAGGTCGCCCGGACTTCTGAGCCGGCTGAAGGTGAAAAACTTCCGATACAGAGGTGCTCCCATTTCATCCCGGTAGTAATCCGTCTCGTCGAAGGGAAACGGGGGGCTCACAAAATCCACATCCCCCTCTCTCTCCCCGAGGAAGCGCAGCGCCCGGTCGGCATACCGTTCTTCCTTGAAAATCATTCCTATCAGGTATTTTACTGGATCAGGTTCCATCGCCCTGTTCCTGTGTCCTCCTCTGCTTTCTGAGAGCCCCCATCGCTTCCTCGACGATCCCTCCCCTCACTCCCGCAACACGCTGTATCGTCCCGTACAGATCATCTTTAATTCTCTTCTTCCGAAATCCATCGATGCGGTTTTCCCGGTAGTAATTCCCGTGCAGGTACACGAGGGTGTCACCCCTCCTGAGTGAGATGCAGATGTTGTTCAGAGTCTCCATCTCGAACGAACGCTGCCAGTGAACAATGAACTCCTCCGGGTTCACCGGCATATCCCTGAACCGGTACCGCAGCTTCTCTCGGCCGCTCTCCCCCGAGAAGAGCTGGAACAGGTCACGGGACCGGTCGTACTGGAGCCGGATACAGGTAAAGGTTGTCCTCAGGAACACGGGTGAATCATGCAGGATGCGCACGGGAGTGGTAACAACGTAGCCGGGGTCGAGGAGGTATTTTCCTTCCGGTGTCTCAACGATCACGACGCAGTGGACATTTTCCCTGTTTCCCATATGGGCCATACAGATACAAGAGCTCAAACCCGCATTATGCAGGATCGTCATTAGATAATAAGACAGAGAGAAACAGGTACCGCCGAGACCTCTCTCTACGTAGTCGGTAAAAAGCTCTTCAGGGAGCCGGAGTCTCTCCTCCTCGGACACAGCCGCTTTCCGCCTGATGATTTTGCTCAGGTTCTCGTAAGGAATAGTTGTGTACCGATCCATGACTTCACGGAGAAACTCCGTCACCGGTCCCATCGGTGACAGGGAGAAGTGTTTGAAGAAAGTTTCGGTGGCGTTTCTGTGTCGTTCGGGTTCGAGCATCTGGGATCACCCCGTTGTGCTGAGGAAGGGATTGAAGTATCCGTGCAAAAGTCCCGGGAACTCGCCCCTGAAAGTCTCAATCATTCGGTCTATTCCGATTCCCTTCTCCTCGACGGGACCGACCAGGTCGAGATAAAGGTCGGGGTCGATGTTGAGGTTCCGCCACTGGATCATGTCGATAGCGAAGGTACTGATGATCCCCGACATCGAACTGATCTCGGACGGTGAATCGGTGAAGCCCGGAAAAACGAGGTAATTCAACGAGAGGAAACCGCCGGATTCTTTCGCTCTCCTCATGCTCTCCAGGACATCATCGAACCCGAACCCCCGCGGTCGGTAATACCGGTGATAGAATTCCGGTCTCGCCGAGTTGATCGAGACTCTCATCGAAGTGAGACCGGCATGGAAGAGTTCCTCGACCCGATCGGGAAGGCTGGCATTCGTATTGAGATTCAGTGTTCCCCTACCCGTCCTTTCCCGTATTCCCTTTATTGCTTCTGCAATTACGCCGGCAGCGAGGAGCGGTTCACCTTCACAGCCCTGACCGAAGCTAACGATGGGATTGTCCGCGATATCGATGTGATCGACCGCAGCCTCGATGATCTCGCCGGCGGTGGGGGTAAACCCGATCCTCTCCTGAGTGCTCGAAAACGTACCATCCGGCTGCCGGCTGATACAACCGACACACCCGGCATTACATTCCCGGGAGGTTGGTACGGGCATCTCCCATCTGCCGAGAACGTAGTTCATCGCTGCCGGGCAGCCGTACTCGAGCGCGCATGTACCGGTGATGTGTTCCACCAGCCTGTTTCCCCGGTATTTCTGCAGGAACCCGCGGGCTTTTGTCTCGATCTGTTCTCTGTCGAACAGAGCCGGATCCTGCCTACGGTCCTCATCGGTTCGAAGGGCGCCTGTCACAAAACCACCGTCCCTCCAGCCTACCGGTGAGTATGCGAAGAGAGGTAGAACAGGAGCTCCTTCGCCGCGGGCAAAAGCAGCGGTATGAGTGATGGTATGAGCCGGAGGGGGAAAAGCCGATACCGCAAAGAGTTCGTTGCCGTCGAACTCCGCCACTTCTTTGACTTCCCCATTCTCGCAATCGAGAGCAACCGGTCTTCTCCCGGGCAGCTCGAACAGCTCGCTCCCCTCCGGGAGCTGGATCAGGACCTCATCGGACAGCTGTTCCAGATCATTGCCGGTCCTCCCCAGTATCTCATAGCCCGGGATCTCGAGAACATTTCCCTTCCCGTCGGAGGCAAGCAGATTTGCTGACACGGGATCATTCTCCACGTTTCATGCTCTCACACGGATTCTGCCGGTTCCGTCAATGACCCGGCCTATGGGCCACACGTCGAGACCTGCGGCCTTCATCTCTCTATGGAAACCGTCCTCGCTTGTCGTTCCAACGGCGAGGCACAGCCCACCCGAGGTCTCCGGAGTCATTAAAATGAGCTTCTGTTGTTCGGTGACATCCCCGTCCAGATCCACACGTGGCCCGAAGTGCTTGAGGTTGTTATGAGTCCCTCCCGGAAAGATCGACAGAGAGGCATACTCATCCACACCTTCCAAAAGCGGTACTGCCGGGAAGTGAATCTCCAGATCCACACCGCTGCTGGTGGCGAGCTCAGAAGTATGTCCCAGGAGCCCGAAGCCGGTTATGTCGGTCGCCGCGTGCAGGTCGGCTTGTAATGCCACTTCGATTGCCGCATTGTTGAGTGTGCTCATACTGACAATGGCGCCCTCGATGTGCTCGTCCCTGGCTTTCCTTCCCTTGGCCGCAGTGGTGATGAGGCCCGTTCCGATCGGTTTCGTCAGGTACAATCGGTCCTCCGGCAGGGCGCCGGCTTTTCTGACGATCCTGTCAGGATGTACGAAGCCCATCACGCAGAGTCCATACTTCGGTTCATCATCGAAGATCGTGTGTCCGCCGCCGATTATCCCCCCTGCCTCCCGCACCTTCTCGGCTCCACCCTTCAGAATCTCCGAACAGATTTCGGGCGGAAGATCCTTTGGGAAGGCAGCGACATTGAGAGCGAGTGCCACCCTTCCACCCATGGCAAACACGTCACTCATCGCATTGGCTGCCGCTATCGCGCCATACTGATACGGATCATCCACGATCGGAGTGAAAAAATCAGTGGTGGCGATGAGGGCACTCTCATCTGACAGTTTCCAGACGAGCGCGTCATCCCCATCTCCGAGACCCACGAGAAGCTGTTCGGGGACTTCATCCCCGAGAGAATCACGCAAGCCTTCGATCAGCCGGGAGAGGGCTCCAGCCCCCATCTTCCCGGCTCAGCCGGCACATGCCGTCATCTGAGTGAGCGTCTTTTTAGTCTCTTCTGTCATTGCTTTTTCCCTTTCAGAAAACTCGCAGATCGACTGAAATCCTGAATACAACTCAAATCATAAGTTCTATCCAGTGAGGACAAATATACAATTCGTTTCAATATTAATTGCTTTCACAACCTTAGCAAGGTTATAGTTCAGCCTGAGATGTCCAGGTGCCGCGATGTTCTTCTCGGTACACATCCGTTCCTCAATGAAAATAATCATTCCACAGCGAGTCTCAAACAGGAGAAGCTCCGTCCCGCGCAGGAGAAAAAAATCCAGCAGGTCCGCACACCTGCTGGATGAGAGTCGTAACCGACGGATTTTTGGTTAAAGGCTTCCAAGATAAGCTGACAGCGCTTTCAATTCCGCACTTTCCATATCAAGAGGCTCACCTTCGAGACCACCCTTGATACACATATTCACCATCTCGTCTAATCCGACTTCCTTCTGCATCGTCTCGACATGCTTGGGATAGGTCGCGGCTTTCCCGGCCAGATTCTCACCACCTGCGTGACACGTCGAGCACGCTTTACCGTTGGTCCCGAGGTTCGTATCCGCGAAGAGAGTTTTCCCTTTCGCAATAAGATCCTGGCCGGTCCTCTCAGCCACATCTCCAGCACTCTCCTGGACAGGCTTTTCTACCTGGACCTGTTGTTCCACCTGAGCGGTCTCATCAGACTCCCTGGAGCAGGAAACCGAAACGACCAGGAACAAAACCAGACCTAAGGACATACACACATTGATCACTTTCACCTGGCGCACCTCCCCTCGATTCATGCAAACGTTTTACTCACCATCCGGCGTGGAGCGAATCGTACTTTTTGCTGCCGGGAGGGTGTAAGGTCTGAAATCCTGTGAATGTAGCAGAATTTCGTTGAGCACGTCGGGCAGAAATAACCCCCGTTTAAATGTACTTTCTCCGGTGATACGGTGTCAAGCATAAATCCAAGGCTTTTCCGGAATTTTTACCTTACTCTGGAAATCTGATTTGTCAATTAATGCAACCCGGTTGACCGCCCTTCGGTAACTGTTACATTTTCAGGGAATGAGCACAGAGAAACCTTTCTTCAAAAACATCATCGGATCCCGGTTCGATGGCTGGACGGTAATCCGCTTCTACACTGAGATGTACCCGTATGCCACAAGAAGGCAGTGGGAAGCGTGGATCGAAGCAGGGCGTATCGAGATGTGCGGAAGATGTGCCCGGGCCTGCGAGATTCTGCGAACTGGCGATGTACTGATTTTCTTCAGAGAAGAAAGGGATGAGCCCCGGGTCGAATCGGAATACAATGTCGTTCACGAGGACCGCCACATCATCGTTGTGGACAAGCCCGGAGGTCTGCCGGTCGTGCCCTGCGGAGCATACTTCAGAAATACTCTCCTTCATCTGCTCCGAGACGGGCGACCCGGGGAGACGATTCACCCTGCACACAGGCTCGACATCGAGACCTCGGGGCTCGTCGTATTCACGAAAACCCGGGACGCCGCCCGTATCCTTGCACAGGCGTTCAGAGATCGATGTGTCCTGAAAGAGTACGAGGCTGTTCTCCTGGGTCATCTCACAAATGAGATTACCGTGGAGGTACCGATCGGGAGAGTCTGCCACCCGGAATCGAAGAATGCCTACGGAGTAACAAATTCCGGAAAGAGCGCGACTACCGTCTTCACCCCGATCGAATATTTCTCGAGACGAGAGCTCACCCTCGTGAAAGCGATACCGGAGACCGGCAGGACTCACCAGATAAGAATACATGCGGCTCACATCGGTTTTCCTGTAATGGATGACACGGTTCACGGAGGTATGAGGCAATTTCCGAGACCGGGATCTCATCCGAGAAGACAGGGACGATCCAGGCTCGCCCTCCACGCAACCTTTATTTCCTTCCCCCACCCGGAAGGAAAAAAACGGTTCGAGTCACAGGCCCCGGACTGGTTTAGAGATCCATAGGGGATTCACCTGATCGCCGTCATCTTTCTGGTGAACCTGCCGGCATCGGTCTGAAGAGTCGAGAAGTATACTCCCGATACCACACGGCCGCCTGCTTCACTCCTCCCATCCCACACCACGCTGTGGCGACCTGCTTCCAGCTTCCCATCGAGGAGGGTCTTAACATGGCGGCCCCGCACGTCGTAGATCGTCACGTTCACCTCGTGCACCGACCCCGGCTCTCCACCAACTTCAAAGGATATCGTGGTCTGCGGGTTGAAGGGGTTCGGGTAGTTCTGGTACATGACAATAGTCGAAGGGAGCCTGGAGGGATCCGAAAGATCTTCCACCGAGGTGAGTGTCGAATCTTCTTCGATCTCAGTGATAGCATTCACCATTAGATCCGTCTCGACCTGAACCGTACCCGCAGGCCAGCGGATTACAAGGCTGTCGGGCATTTCCTCCTCGAAGCCGAAGGAAAGTCGTTTCGGAACAGGCGAAGATCCCGACACGATTCTCATACACATCGTGTCCCCGGCATAGAGTATGACCACCGCACCGACTCCAGATCTGTTGTTCACCCTGCCGACCAGATCAGCTTCGAGCCAGTTGTTCTCGACTCCGCCGGGAAAACCGACATTAAGGCTCAGTCGGTTCATCCCCATGAAGACGTCCACCAGACCGTTCTCGTCCGCATCCACAAAGGAAAAAATTCGGCTGATGCCACTGAAAACCGATACATCGAGAAATCTCTCGCCTTCTTCGAGCAGAAAAAGGTCTCCATCCATGAATCCAATATCGGTCAACCCGTCGTTGTTGAAATCCGCCGCAACGGGATTCGTACCGGTGATCGAGGACATTCCGAAGTCGTCACTTCTGTCGGAGAATCGACCGCTCCCGTCATTTTCGAGCAGCAGCAGTGTGTCTCCGGCTCCATTCAACAATAAATCCGGATCCCCATCAGATCCCAGATCGAGTATCGTACCGGATGATGTGCTCATTCCGAGGCCGGAGTCTGACGTGCGATCGACAAAGTAACCGGACTCGTTCGAGTAAAAGCCGCCGCTGTTCCCGATGAAGAGGACATCAGTGTCCCCATCTCGATCGGCATCGAATAAGAGGGCATCGGTGAAATCACTTCTCCATGAGGGCAATCCCCTTACACCGGCCTCATTTTCGAAGAATATCCCATCCCGGCTTCTGTACAGGAAAATCCCATCCTCTGCTACGACGAGGAGGTCCAGGAAACCATCCGTATCAACATCCGTCATACCGATCGAACGGGGAGTGAGCAGGCCGCCTGTGAGTCCGACACTTTCAGAGACATCGTCGAAACTGCCATCGCCCCTGTTCTTGAGGAGGAAGGGATGTGTAAGATCGGCTATCACTGCCAGATCAATATCCCCATCGTTGTCGATATCTCCGGAAGAGGTGCCCTCACACATCCAGCCGGCGAGAGAGGCACCTGAAGTTTCCGTCACATCGGTGAAAAGCCTGCCTCCGTCATTCCTGTATAGCCTGTTCGATTCACTCGATGAAGGAGGTACCAGATAGAGATCTGGATCACCGTCGTTATCATAATCATCCCACTGGTGATCGAAACCCGTACCCGGATAAAGGCTGTCTATACCGGCCACCGAATCAGGTGGGATGAAATCAGGCACATAGAAAACCTTGAATCCATAGGTCTCGAGCGGGGCGTTTTCCGGGTCCCTCCTCACGGAAAATGCCGAGTCCACCGCGTGAATGAAATAATGGAAAAATCCTCCCCCCCTCCCGGGACCTTCCATTCCCACAGAATAGACACCTTCAGACAGAAGAGGCATCGCCTGTATGGTGAAGGTGCTCTCATCGTCAGCTCTGTGATACAGGAACACTCCGGCAATACCATCAGGGCTCATGACCCGTGACGTTATCTCGTACGGCCCCAGCAGATCGTTGGTGTCATCGAGAACAGTTGTGGAGTCGATCGTGATCTGACCACTCCGACAGCTTATTTCTGAAGCAGAAACATCTCGAAGACCGGTGAGGAAGGGTGAATAAAAATTACAGAGGAGAAAAGTCACGACAGACCACAGGAACCTAATCTTGCCGGATTGAACGGGCATGGTAATTTCCCCCATAATTGGAAGAATATCCGCCCTGGTGCAGAAGGCATCATGAATCTCCTTATTAAATAATGAGTTATCATCCCGAATTGTCAAGAAAGGCCGGACTTTTTCGAGATGACAGCTCTTCCCTGATTTATTCATCCATCGGTGCAAATCAGGAGAAAGTCAGGCATGAATGTTGCTTTCATTACTATTAAACCGGGAATTTTGCTGATTCTCAGTCACAGAAAATGTGCTCCGACAGGTCTCGTGGGGACAGAGTTGTCTGTGTCTTAATAAAATATTTGATCTTAACTTGAAAAAGGTCATCCCGAGGAGTATTATTCTATTGATACGACAGCCATCGAAAACCTGGGGGATTATCGTGAATAAGAAAAAATTCGTCTCGATTCTTTTCTGCTCCGTTTTTCTGCTCTTTTCCTCAGCAATATCCCGTGCCGGGATCCTCCAGCCATCACCGACCGCCGACACCGTATTCGTCGATGACTTCGAACGAGCCGACGGTCCTCTCGGTGCTGACTGGCTCGAGGATTCAACACTGGTGATTACATCAGGCGAGGTCGACGACACCGATACCAGCAGCACGGTGGACGATATTGCTGTCTACCTCCCACACACCGATCCGGTAGCTCTTTCTCTCGTCTGGGGAGACAGTGCCGTTGCAGAAGGTATTGACAAGGGCGGCATCGCTGTCATGCTCTCGGGTGCAGATACCTTGGCCAACGGATACGTCATATTTAAAAACCTGGGTACGAACCGGTACGCACTTAGACTGGTCGAAAATGGCGTCATGACCACACGTATCGGCACAGGGATATCGGACCGCCTGTATCCGGCCACGGGCGACACATTCCAGATCCGGCTCAGGAGTGACGTGGATGGTCACCACTTCGATATATTCTACAATCACGAACTCGACGCAACCATCACCGATCCCGCCAAGACTTACGGCAACGGAGACACACTCTACTGCGGAATGCTTCTCGGAGGGGGAGCACACAATAATGTCGATGAGTTCAAGTTCATCAGTTTTTTCGATGATTCCTTGCCCCCTTCGGATGTGACCAACCTCACTGCCTCGGTGAGATCAGACAGTTCAATCGTGCTCCGCTGGACAGCAACCGGGGATGACAGCACGGCAGGTACGGCAAAATCATACGAGATACGGCATCACTCCGAGTTGATCACGGAAGACAACTGGATCGATGCGGTCCGTATTACCGGTGAGCCTGTACCATCGGCACCGGGTTCCATCGACAGCCTCGTAGTCATGGGGCTCGACCCCGACACCCAGTACTTCTTCGCGATGAAGGTCAGTGATGGTTTCCCTTCAGCCAATTTCTCGGGGCTCAGCAATGTGGCGACGGCAAAAACAGAGGACTTCATACCTCCATCCACGATCTCCGATCTCGAGGTGGTAGGCGTAGACAGGACACACGTCATCCTGGGATGGCATGCACCAGGCGACACTGACACACTCGGCGTTGCTGACGTCTATGACGTGAGATATTCTCTCAACCCAATCAACCAGAACAACTTTCTCCAGGCGACGGAAGCTGTCGGCGAGCCCGCCCCGCTCCCGTACGGGACGTATCAGGAGTTTACCGTCCCCGGTCTCGCCCCGGATGTCATGTACTACTTCGCCATGAAGACAGGGGATGAAAACGAAAACTGGTCGGAGATATCCAACGTGGTAGACACGACAACCGTGTCGTCTCAAACCACACTGGCGGTGGATGACTTCGAGAGAGCCATTCTCGGCCCCTGGTGGACGGCAGACCCCGAACTCGGCCTCGCAGGTGGAGAATTGCTCAATCTGTCTTCCGAGGACAGGTGGGATTTCGTCGCGATCTTCAATGCGTCACCAAACCTGGAAGAAGCTTCCTATATCTGGTCCGAGAGTGTCGACCCGGAGGGCACGAGGAATGCCGGGCTGGTCCTCATGATGGACGCTCCCGATCCCGATGCCAATGGGTACCTCATTTTCCGCCATGACGTCCTTGACAAGATATCACTCTGGAACGTCATCGGCGGTGTCCCCACGAATCAGATCAGCAGTGTCCCCGCCAATCTCCCCGATCCTATCGGCGGAGACGAGATACGGATCGTGATCACACAGGATGCGAGCGGTAACAATTTCGACTACTTCGTCAATGGTGTCTTCGACAACAGATTATCCGACCCTGACACCACGTACGGCACATCCGGCGACTGGTACTGCGGTCTCATGCTCCATGGTGGCAGAAACAACAACATCGAGGAGTTTGCAGCGGGAGGACCGACGGCACAGATCCCACCCGGCCCGTTCTTCCTGCTCGAACCGTTCGACGGGGACACTCTAGAAACTGCTTCCCCGCATATGGACTGGATGGATGCGCTGGAACTCAACCCGAGTGACACCGTGTATTACACTCTCCTTTTCGGACTGAGCCCTGTTTTTGACCCCGACTCGACCATGACGGTCGACAGCCTCACGGTGAGCGAGTACCAGATACCTCCCGCACAGCTCATGGACATGTACACAAAGAGCAGCAGGACATCTCTCTTCTCACGTCCAACTCCTGCCGGAGGCCCCTCACCTGCCAAGGCAAAGTCGAAGAGGATCATGGCAGGCAGGCAGATGGGGGATGCGATCCCCAACCCGAACAACTCTCTTCCCGATGACGCAGAGGTCTTCTGGAAGGTATACGCATTCGACAACACCGGGCAGGACACGACCGAGAGTGTCAATACCGACTGGAGCTTCTTCGTGAGCATTCCCGACGCTCCGAACCCGTTCGACCTGATAGCACCTGTTGACGGCGACACGATCAAAACTCCACCGCTTGCGGTTCTGCTCACGTGGCACACCGCGACGGATCCCGATCCCGATGACACAACATTTATCTACAGTGTCACGTACCGGAGAGCAGGTGATACTCCCGTAACGGTGGGAGGCCTCACCGACACGACGTTCACCACACCTGAGCTCGAAGATAATTCCACATACACCTGGTTCGTCACGGCGGAGGATCAGGACACCCTCACGCGGGACAGCGAGATGTGGACCTTCTACACCAGATTGCCGAGCGGCATCGATGGACCCGACGGGAACAGCGGGAGCCTTCCCAGGATTTATGCCCTCTCCCAGAATTACCCGAACCCCTTCAATCCCGAGACCACGATAAGCTTCGATGTTCCCGAGAGTGCTGTGGATGGGGTTCGCGTGACACTCGAGATATTCTCCCTGCGCGGCATGAAAGTCAGGACACTGCTACAGAACCGGAATATGAAACCGGGCACCCACGATGTGACCTGGAACGGCAGGAACGAGCACGGTGACCACGTGGGATCAGGTATCTACATCTACAGGATCAAGGCCGGTGAATTTACCGGCTACAGGAAAATGGTGCTCCTGAAATAGCCGCTACGGTAACTTGATTCGACCGCACGGACAGCAGGATACATTTTCCAATTAGAGCCCGCATCCCGTCATCGGTGTGCGGGCTCTGCATTTCTCCGGTGATCTTGGTCCTTGCCGAAGACGAAACACTATGTTACTATGAGTGTACTTCGTTCTCATTTCTGTTTCCATGCACCGGACGTTTGGAATGCTTAAGAAGGGAAGGACTGCAGGACAGAATGTCGGTCTGTTTCTCGGAGTGATCCTTTTTCTGGTGTTTTTAACCAGAATCGAGATCGATCCCGGGGACGAAACTCTCAGCCGGATGGCCGCAGTAGCGGTCCTGATGGCGCTGTGGTGGCTCACCGATGCAATTCCCCTCGCGGTTACGGCCCTTCTCCCCATCGTCCTCTTTCCCCTCCTCGGGATCATGTCCGGGAGCGAGACGGCTCCTCTCTATATCAACTCGACTATCTTCCTGTTCCTCGGCGGATTCGTGATAGCCCTGGCGATGGAAAAGTGGAACCTCCACAGAAGGATAGCACTCCTTATCATACTGTCGATCGGCAGGAGCACGAGCGCACTGGTGCTGGGCTTCATGGCAGCAACAGCTTTTCTGTCGATGTGGATATCGAACACCGCCACCACTATGATGATGGTCCCCATCGGAATCGCAATCATCTCGAAGATCGAAGAAAACAGCGGCAGCGAAACCGGTACCAGAGGACAGAATCTCGCTCTGTGCCTCATGCTCGGTATCGCTTATGCCGCTTCGATCGGAGGAATCGCGACCCTGGTGGGAACGCCCCCGAATCTAGCATTTTCCAGGATCTACGCCATCACGTTTCCGGATGGACCGGAAATCTCTTTCTCCAAGTGGTTCTTCATGGCAGCTCCATTCTCGGCGGTCTTTCTGATTTTTACCTGGTACCTGCTCACCCGGCTCATCTACCCGCTTCGTGACGGTGAAGGTATCGACCGCTCGACCATCAGAGAAGAATACGAAAAGCTCGGGCTCCCGAGCTTCGAGGAAAAGGCGGTACTCGTTATTTTTGTCCTCACCGCACTCCTCTGGCTCACCAGACAGGACATCGTGATGGGATCGGTTACCATACCCGGTTGGGCGACACTTCTCTCCATCGGGAAAAATGTGGATGACGGAACTGTTGCCGTAGCGATGGCTGTTATCCTGTTCATCATTCCATCCCGGAGGGCGGATACCGGCACACTCATGGACTGGAAAACAGCTTCGAAGCTGCCGTGGGGAATCGTACTTCTCTTCGGAGGAGGATTTGCACTTGCCGGAGGGATGAGCGAATCGGGGCTCTCTTCCTGGATCGGCGAACGGTTCACGGGTGTCAGCGAGATGAGCCCTGTCCTGATCGTGTTCCTCCTGTGCCTCATCATCACATTTCTCACCGAGTTCACCTCCAACACGGCTACCGCTCAGATGATTCTGCCGGTCCTGGCTTCCATCGCCATACCCTTGAAGCTCAATCCGCTCTTTCTCATGATACCCGCCACCATATCATCATCCTGCGCATTCATGATGCCTGTCGCGACACCCCCGAACGCGATCATCTTCGGCAGCGGCCGCGTGAGAATCTGGCAGATGGCCAAAGCAGGTATCCTGCTCAACCTAGTGGGAGCAGTTTTCATCACTGCCCTCCTCTACCTGGTCACCGTACATGTTTTCGACATCCACCTGGACCAGATGCCGGGCTGGGCCACCTTCGATTGAACAGGAAGAGTATCGTTACGGCGCGCGGAATTTATCTGCCGAACGATCGATATGCGACGCAAGGGATTACTCCGGATCGGGGCAATTACTCCCACAACCATTTGACATTTCCCCTTCAATGTGGTATACTTTTGGGAAATAATCATTAATAACGCTGAGAGTTCTTGTGAATTACACAACCGTTCATCCGCTGTATTATCTTTCTAACGAGGCTTCTGCCTGGTGCTGGTGGTATCGAAGCACCCGGGGCGGGCTTCGCGGAGGTTCTAGGTAGATTAACCAGATCGCCTGAGCAGGACACAACTCGATGAGCCCACCCTGGATGCGGTGGGCTTTTTATATCTATACAAAAATCTATGGAGTGCGCAGCATGACCCGGTTCAACCCCGATTTCAATTCCTTCAGAAAGAATGCCAGAGGAGGCCTCAGTTCGATCTCGCTCGAGATCCCGGCCGACCTCGAAACTCCCGTATCAGCATTCATCAAGCTCAGATCCCTCGGGGCGAATACCCTGCTCGAGAGTGTCGAGCGGGGAGAACGTGTCGGACGTTATTCGATCATCGGCGTGGGCGCTCTGTACCGGCTCACCATCGAATCAGGGGAGTGTGTATTTAAAAACGGCGAGACAACCGAACGGTTTCCCCTGTCGAAATCGGGCGGCCCTCTCGAAGTTCTCAGGGATATATCTGACAGAGTGAAGATTGATTCGATCGACACCGAAATTCCCTTCCTGACGGGTGCCGTTGGTTTCATATCATACGACACCGTAAGATTCTTCGAGAAGATACAGGACGGTACCGAGGACGAACTCGGTTTCCCCGACATCCATCTCGAGATCCCGGAGAGTCTCGTCGTCTTCGATCACGCGAAACGAAAAGCCATCCTTGCAACACTGGTAGAGTCGGGGAAAGATCCATCGACTGCATACGACATGGGGACAAAAAGGCTCGCCCGGCTGTCTCAAGCCTTCCTGTCCAACCTGCCCGAAAACGTCAATGCGGGGACCAAGCGGAAAGGCAAACCTGCGGTGTCGAACACTACAAAGGAATCATACAAGGAAATGGTGATGAAAGGGAAGGAATTCATCAAGGCGGGTGACGTGTTCCAGGTCGTCCTCTCACAGCGTCTTGCGGGTGAGACAGATGCCGATCCGATTCAGATCTATCGGGCTCTTCGGATGCTCAACCCTTCACCTTACATGTTCTTCCTCGACTGGGGGTGCAGCCAGATGATCGGGTCTTCGCCTGAAGCCCTGGTCACTCTCTATGATGGCCAGGCGACGGTGAGACCGATTGCCGGCACAAGACCGAGAGGAGGCAATTCCGAGGAAGACCGAAACCTGACGAAAGAGCTCATCCACGATGAAAAGGAGCGGGCGGAGCACATCATGCTCGTGGATCTAGGAAGAAATGACCTCGGGAGGGTCTGTGATTATGGAACGGTTGAGGTCACGGAACTGATGAAGGTCGAATACTATTCGCACGTCATGCATCTCGTGTCGACGGTTACGGGCAGACTCTCGAAGGAAAAGGACATGTTCGATCTCCTGAGAGCCGCTTTTCCTGCCGGTACCGTCACGGGTGCACCCAAGATACGAGCCATGGAGATCATCGACGAGCTCGAGGCTACGAGAAGGGGGCCCTATGCAGGCTCGGTCGGTTACTTCGATCTCAGAGGGAACATGGACATGTGTATAACGATCAGAACAATCGTACTGAAAGACGGAAAATATTACCTTCAGGCAGGCGCAGGGATAGTGTTCGACTCGGAACCCGCACGGGAATACCGGGAAACGCTCGATAAACTGCGGGCACTCGCAAGAGCTATCGAGATGGCAGAGGAGGGATTCAAATGATACTCGTCATCGACAACTACGATTCATTCACGTACAACCTCGTTCAGATGATGGGGGAAATGAACTGTGACCTTCTCATCATGAGGAACGACGACGAGAGGCTCCTCTCGGATGACATTCCCACTCCTGAAAAAATAGTGATCTCGCCCGGGCCCGGTAGGCCGGAGAATGCCGGGTACACGAACGAGGTCATTAAAAAATTCCATATATCTGTTCCCATCCTCGGCGTTTGTCTCGGTCACCAGTGTATCTCACAGGTGTTCGGCGCAGAGATCAAGGGGGCACTAAATCTCCTTCACGGGAAGACGTCGAATATCTACCACGACGGAACAAAACTCTATAAGAATATCTCCAATCCCATGGTCGCGACGAGGTATCACTCACTCATCGTAGACGAGGAATCCCTGCCCGACTGTCTCGAGATCTCCTCCTACACATCCGAGGGAGAGATAATGGGCGTCAGGCACAGAGAGTTCCACACAGAAGGAGTCCAGTTCCATCCCGAATCGGTTCTCACCGACGAAGGGCACATGATCCTCAAAAATTTCCTGGAGGGATGACAATGATACGGGAAGCGATCGCGAAGATAGCGGACAAGAGGGATCTCACGAAACAGGAATCAATGACAGTGATGGAAGAGATCGTCTCGGGAGAAACTCAGCCCGCCCTCATCACGGCTTTCCTTGCCGCTCTCCGGACGAAGGGGGAGACCGTGTTCGAAATCACAGGGTTCGCGACCGTAATGCGGCAGCATGCCGTCCGCATCCTGCCCGAACGGGATGACCTCATCGACACCTGCGGTACCGGTGGAGATGGGACAAACACCTTCAATATTTCCACAACCGCATCCTTCGTCATCGCCGGTGCCGGTGTCGGTGTTGCGAAGCACGGAAACAGGGCCGTCTCTAGCTCCTGCGGCAGTGCCGACCTCCTCGAACTGCTGGGGGTGGAAATAGGACTTGGTGAATCGGAGGTAGCACGGTGTATCGACGAAATTGGTATCGGATTCCTATTTGCCCAGAAGCTCCACCCGGCCATGAAACATGCGGCCGGGCCGAGAAAAACACTGGGGATGAAAACAGTTTTCAATATACTGGGACCGTTGACGAATCCTGCGTCTGTGCGGAGACAGCTGGTAGGCATCTTCGATGGGCGGTTCGCCCCGAAGCTCATCAGGGTCCTGGCCGAACTGGGGGCCGAACGGGCCATGGTAGTACACAGCGATGACGGCCTCGATGAGATCTCGATCTCCGGAAGGACACAGGGTCACTATTATGATGGATCGAGGATCACGAGGATCCTTATTACTCCTGAGGAGTACGGTATATCGTCATCGCCCCTGGAGAGCATCAGAGTCGACACGACGGAGGAAAGCAGGGACATCTTCCTCCAGGTCCTCGAGGGAAGAGACGGGCCGGCAAGGGATGTCGTCCTTCTCAACGCAGGGGCCGGCCTGTTCGTGTCGGGTCAGGCGGGTTCTATCGCTGAAGGTATCGAGTCCGCGAAGAAAGCGATCGACACGGGGAAAGCCTTCGAAGCGTTCGACAGGCTGAAAAATCTATCACGGGAACTCGGGAAAACAGAAGCAAAAATCCGCGGATCGAAACAATCCGGGTAAAAAACGACCACCAGGTGAAGCTCATATAATCGGGAGAGAATAGTATGAATTTTCTCGAAACTATTATCGAAGAGAAAAGAAGAGAGGTGGAGAAGCGCAGGTCACAAAAGAGCTTTGCACAGTTACACGATGAGGCTCTCAAAGCCACCGGTCCGCTCGACTTCACCGGAGCTCTTCAGGAAGGTATCTCCATTATTGCCGAAGTGAAACGAAAGTCGCCGTCTAAAGGGAAGCTGTCGGTCGAGAACAACTCGGAGAAACTCGCACTCCTTTACGAGAAAAACGGGGCTTCCGCCGTCAGCGTACTTACCGATCGCAAACATTTCGGGGGATCCCAGAAAGATCTCGTTGCTGTGAGAAAAGCGATACGGATACCCGTCCTCAGGAAAGATTTCATCATCGACCCATCCCAGATCTTTGAGTCGAGAGCCATCGGTGCCGATGCCGTCCTCCTCATCACGGCGATCCTCGATGAGGGGGAACTCAAGAGTATGATCGGCCTGACCGAGGAGCTGGGTATGTCAGCGCTGGTCGAGGTCCACTCGGAGGACGAACTGACGATTGCCGTCCGCTGCGGAGCCGGCCTGATAGGCATCAACAACAGAGACTTGACGAGCTTCGATGTCGACCTCAAGACAGGGGTCGACCTGGTTTCGAAAGTCCCCTCCGGAGTGATCGCGGTCGCCGAAAGCGGAATACTGACCGATTTCGACATCACCCTCCTCGCCAGGGCCGGTTTCAGAGTTTTCCTCATCGGGGAGGCTCTCGTGACCGCGAGTGACCCTGGTAAGAAGATCAAGCATCTTATGCGCTCAGCGGAGGAGGCGGCCGGAGGCAGAGTGAATGCTGGTTAAAATTTGCGGCATCACGAGATCTGAAGATGCCACTGCGTGCGCGGATGAGGGTGCCGACATGCTGGGTTTCGTGTTTGCGGAATCCCGCCGCGCCATCGATAGAGAAACCGCCCTCCGTATCATCGAGAAGCTCCGGGGACGGACCCGGACAGTGGGAGTATTCCGGGATCAGCCAATCGACGACGTTGTCGAGACAGTGAAATTTTTGGGACTCGACTACGCGCAGCTCCATGGAAGGGAGACGCCGGAAATGTGCTCACGGTTGTACGAGAGGACAGGTACGAACATTAT
>CAZZKG010000012.1:46469-71556 GCA_964654825.1 uncultured Gemmatimonadota bacterium
TGAAGGATGCGACGAATGAAACTCTCAGGGACTGGGTCACGAATGTCCGGACCACGCATTACATCATCGGTTCCACAGTCGGTCCCCATCCCTACCCTCTCATCGTCAGAGATTTCCAGTCAGTGATCGGGATCGAAGCCAGAGCTCAAATTCTGGAGGCCGAAAGGAGACTCCCGGATCTCCTCGTGGCCTGCGTCGGGGGCGGTTCGAATTCGATCGGTCTGTTCTATCCATTTCTCGAAGATACCGAAGTAGGAATAGTCGGTGTCGAAGCGGGCGGAGTCGGAGACGGGACTCACATGCACTGCTCATCGCTCAGCAAAGGAACTCCCGGTGTCCTCCATGGATCACTGAGTTATCTGCTCCAGGACAAGGACGGCCAGGTCGCTCCCACCCACTCCATCGCCGCAGGTCTCGACTATCCCGGCGTCGGACCGGAACATTCATATCTGAAAGAGACAGGAAGGGTGGTATACCGGAGTGTCACCGACGACGAAGCTGTAACAGCATTTAAAAAACTTTCCGAACTCGAGGGGATCATCCCCGCCCTCGAACCTTCTCACGCACTCGCCTATATCATGCGGGAGGCGGGAAAATCCATACCGCCAGGCCACACAGTGCTGCTCTGCCTCTCCGGAAGGGGAGACAAGGACATGGCGACAATCGGTGACAGACTGGGGGTAAAATCGTGATGAAGATAGAAGAGAGGTTCCGGTTACTCACAGAGAATGGAGAAAAGGCGCTCATTCCCTTTTTTACGATCGGCTATCCCACAATGGAGAAAAGTCTCGAACTCATACAGGCCGCGGGCCGTGCCGGATCGGATATCATCGAGGCGGGGATCCCTTTCTCGGATCCCATCGCGGATGGACCGACAATACAGTTTTCCTCTCAGGAGTCCCTGAAAAACGGGACGACACTCTCGGGAGCGCTCGAGTCTCTGAAGAGTATATCTGGTGATGTCGGTGTACCCCTGGTCGTAATGAGCTACTACAACCCGATTTTGGCAATGGGGCTCGGAGAATTCGCGGACAGGGCTCGTGGTGTCCCCATCTCAGGAGTCATCACTCCGGACCTGCCTCCGGAGGAGGCGACCGACCTCGAACGTCTTCTGAAGGCAAAGGAGATCGACAGTATTTACCTCGTCGCTCCCACCAGCAGCAGGGACCGCATATCGATGGTTGCCGAGCGCTCCGGCGGGTTTGTCTACGCAGTGTCCGTGACGGGCGTCACAGGATCACGCAGGGATCTACCCCCGGAGATCATCTCGTTTCTGTCGGAGACAAAAAAGAACACCAGTAAGCCTGTCTGCGTCGGTTTCGGTATCTCCACAAAGGAGCACGCGAAGATGCTCATTCCCCAGGCAGATGGTATTATCATCGGTAGCGCGATCGTCGACCTGATCAGGGCCAACCCGGATGATCCGGTGGAGCCGGTCTCACGGTACTTGAAAGAAATGAAAGATATCCTCGTGAGCTGATATACACATGATCTGTTACTCCTCACCGAGCTGAGAGAGGACCTGATGATTCTTATCACCATGAAAGAGGGTGCCAGCCTGAAAGAGACTTCCGGTGTAATCAAGTTTCTCGAGAACCACGGGCTCACTCCTCATATTACCAAAAGTAATTCTTCCATGCTCATCGGGATCGTCCAGGATGCCGGTGCTCTTCTCATCGAGGAACTGAACCAGCTTCCCGGAGTCGAGAAAGTCGAGGCTGTGAAGAAAGCTTTCAAGCTGGCGAGCCGTGAGTTCAAGAAAGAAAAAACCATTGTACGCGTGAGAGGGATCCCCATCGGCGGAAATGAGATTACCATCATGGCGGGCCCCTGTGCCGTGGAGAGCAGGGAGCAACTGCTCGAGACAGCTCAGATAGTGAAAGACGCCGGGGCAAGGATACTGAGAGGCGGGGCGTATAAACCCAGAAGCTCGCCGTACAGCTTCCAGGGGCTCCGTGAGAAGGGACTCGAGCTGCTCGCGGAAGCGAGAGAGAAAACCGGACTGGCGATCGTCACCGAGATCATCTCTCCGGCTCTCATCGATGTCGTCGCGGAAACCACCGACATCCTCCAGGTCGGTGCCAGGAACATGCAGAATTTCGCACTCCTCGATGCTCTGGGTAAGCTCAGAAAACCTATACTGTTGAAGAGGGGAATGATGTCTACCATGGAGGAGCTGCTCATGTCCGCAGAATATCTCCTGGCCAGTGGGAACGAACAGGTGATACTCTGTGAGAGAGGAATTCGGACCTTCGAGAAATACACCAGAAACACCCTGGACCTCGCTGCGATTCCGATCGTTTCGAGATTGTCGCACCTCCCCATCATCGTGGACCCGAGTCACGCCGCGGGTGACCGTGAACTCGTACCGCCTCTGGCAGCCTCAGCTATCGCTGCAGGGGCCGACGGGCTGATCGTCGAAGTACACTCTGACCCGGACACTGCACTATGTGACGGGCTCCAGAGTCTCAGGGCCGAAGGGTTTTCAAGGATGATGGAAAATCTTAGAGGAATCGCCCAGGCGCTCGGAAGAACGCTCTGAACCCCATGTCTCAGGTTTAAGAAAGAGTTATAGATATGATAGAAGTCGAAAAAGCGAAAATAATTCGTGGTGAGGTGATGGTCCCGGGGGATAAATCGATCTCACACCGGGCGGTCATTCTCGCCGGGATCGCGCAGGGGACATCCCGGATCAAAAACATCTGTCCGGGCAAAGATGTTAAAAGTACTGTTTCGTGTATGAAACTGCTCGGGACCCCCATCGAGAAAGAGGCAGGAGAACTGGTTGTTTACGGGAACGGCCGATCAGGGCTCACCGAGGCCGGTAACGTCCTCGACTGCGGAAACTCCGGCACGACAGCGAGACTTCTTCTGGGTCTCTTGTCAGGTTATCCGTTCTGGACGGTATTCACAGGCGACAGTTCCCTGCGACAGAGGCCCATGGGCAGGGTAAAATCACCGCTCGAAGAAATGGGAGCCCGGTTCGTCGGCCGCAAAGACGGAGAACGGCTCCCTATCGGATTGAGAGGCGGCGGCCTGCGCGGGATACGGTTTACTCTGCCCGTGGCAAGCGCCCAGGTGAAATCAGCCGTACTTCTTGCCGGTCTGTCGGCCCAGGGCGTAACCTCGGTTATCGAAGAACACGTGACGCGAAACCACACAGAGCGTTTTCTTAAAACCATGGGAGCCAGTATCTCGAGTGAAAACGGTACTGTCTCACTCGATGGAGGCCCGGAGCTGCTGCCGATTGACATTGATATACCCGGAGACCTCTCCTCGGCCGCCTACCTCATAGCGCTGGCAGTCATTGTCAAAGGCAGCTCACTGCTCATTAAAAAAGTCGGGGTCAACAGTACACGAACAGGGTTCCTGTCCCTGCTCGAGAGGATGGGGGCGAAGATCACTGTCATGGAGCACGGCACATCGGGTCCGGAACCGGTCGGCGATATTCTCATCGAGCACTCTCCACTCAAGGGTATCTCCTTATCGAGAGGGGAGGTCGTAGCATCAATCGACGAACTCCCGCTTCTCTCGGTTCTGGCGACGCAGGCAGACGGCCAGACGTCCATCCGGCACGCAGGGGAACTGAGAGTGAAGGAAACCGACAGGATCACCGCCATCGCAGAAGGTTTGCGGAACATGGGGGCACAGCTCGAAGAGGAGGAGGACGGGCTCACTCTCACCGGGCCGGTTCGACTCAAGGGAGCTGCCTGCCGAAGTTTCGGTGATCACAGGATAGCCATGTCGATGACGGTTGCGGGGCTCGTTGCCGAGGGCCGGACGACAGTGACCGGATCGGAATGCGTCGACATCTCGTTCCCCGGCTTCATGACACGGGTGAAAGAGGTGATCTCATCCTGAACATGCGCGAGAATAAAAAGCATGTCTTCGGTTTGATGGGCGAGGACGTCTCACGCAGTCTCAGCCCCCGCATCCATTCGATTGCAATGGAGAAAGGTAATATCGATGGGGTTTACCGGACCTTCTCTGTAGAGGAATCCGAACTCCCTGTTTTTTTAACGAATATGAGAGGACCGACCATAAGCGGAATCAACGTCACGATACCATATAAAGAGAAGATCATAGCATTTCTCGATGGACTTTCTGTTGAATCTCGTAACATCGAAGCCGTCAATACCATCAAGAAGGATGATGGGAAACTCATAGGGTACAACACGGATTGCCAGGGATTCCTGCGATCCCTCGAAGACCGTGGATTTGATCCTTCCGGGAAAAGGGTTCTGGTGCTCGGCTCGGGAGGGGCCGCACGGGCCGTCTGCTACGGCCTCATCACCGGCGGGGTTTCCTCACTGACGGTGGCTTCGAGAAACAACCGAAGCGCTTCGGCTTTAGCAGAAGCATGGGTTTCCGGATTCCCCCCGGTCGAACGCCGTGTCATGAGGTTATCCTGTGACCTCCCGGGGGAGACAACCGAGAAGGCTGACATCATCGTCAACACGACACCGCTCGGCAGCGGCAGGTTTCCCGACGCATCACCACTCCCCTACGACTGTCCGCTCCACGCAGGGCAGGTCGTCGTGGACATCGTGTACGAACCCGAGTCCACACCTCTACTTCGATACGCAGAGGCAAGGGGAGCGGTCACCATGAATGGCGTGAGAATGCTCGTACACCAGGCCCTCGAATCTCTCAGGATCTGGCTGGCTGTGGATATCGATGCCGAATACGTACTTAACAGACTGTGAACTTCAGGGAGGGTAGATCCTCATGCTCAGATTTCTCACATCGGGAGAGTCCCACGGCAAGTGTCTCGTCGCACTCGTAGACGGATTCCCCGCGGGAGTGAAGATAGATCCCGCCTTCATCCAGAGCTACCTCGACAGACGGAGAATCCCCTACGGGAGAAGCAAGCGGATGACCGTTGAGAAAGAAACATTCGAGATTACCTCTGGGATCGAAGGCGACCGAACGACAGGCGCGCCGATAACCATCATCATCGAAACTGTTGATTACCGTAGAGGGAAGAAGAGTTCGTGGAAGGTTCCCCGTCCGGGCCACGCCGACCTGCCCGGCATGCTCAAGTACCGGCATGATGACGTCTATCCGGTAGCCGAAAGGGCAAGTGCGCGGGAAACCGCGGTCAGGGTGGCCACGGGTGCACTGGCACACATCCTCCTGAGAGAGTTCGGCATCGACGTGCTGGGCCACGTCATCAACGTCGGCGGTGTAGAGACCGATATACCGGAAAGTTTCATGGAGGACATGAGAAAAAGGGTCGAGAGCTCTCCGCTCTTCACTCTGGATCCCGAAGCCTGTGAAAAGATGAAGGAACGTATCGACGAAGCCATTGCCGCCGGGGACACTATAGGTGGTGTGTTCGAAGTCATCGCAGAAGGTCTTCCGCCGGGTCTCGGCAGTTACGTTCAGTGGGACAGGAAGCTCGACGGGAGACTCGCACTCGCGATCATGGCGATTAATGCAGTAAAGGCGGTGGAAGTGGGCGACGGCATCGCATCCAGTACGAAATTCGGTACCCTCGTCCAGGACGAGATATTCCACGGGGGTACCCGGGGGTATTACAGGGAGACTTCCAGGAATGGCGGTATCGAAGGAGGGATGACCAACGGGGCTCCGCTGATCATCAGAGGATACGTGAAGCCTGTAGCGACGATCAAGAAGGGCCTCCAGTCCGTCGATATCAGGACAAAAGAGGTGAAGATACCCCAGTTCCGGCGATCCGATTTCTGTGTCGTCCCGCCGGCGAGCGTGGTCGGCGAAGCGATGGTGGCATGGGTCCTCGCTGCCGAAATGGTTGAGAAGTTCGGGGGAGATTCACTGGAGGACATGAAAGCGAGTTACGAGGACTACATGAACTGGATGAAGGAATGTTAGAGAATCCCAATATAGTGCTTTCCGGTTTCATGGCGACCGGAAAGACGAGCGTGGGGAGAGAACTCGCGCGGCTCACAGGATTCAACTTCGTGGATGCCGACCAGATCCTCGAGGAACGGCTCGGATTGAAAATTTCCGACATCTTCAGGAACAACGGGGAGGAGAAATTCAGGGAAGAGGAACGAACCCTGGCGTTCGAACTCTCTCTCAAGAGGAACATGATAATCGCCACCGGCGGAGGGATGATTCTGGACAGGGAGAGCAGGGATGCTCTCGAAAGTTCCGGCGAACTCTTCTGCCTGAATGCCAGTGTCGACACCATCCGCAGAAGAGTCGGTGGCAGTAAATCCAGGCCACTACTTTCGAAGAAGGACAGTGACCGCAGGATAATAACCCTCCTCGAAGAGAGGAAGGCCGTCTATGGGAGCATCGAGCAACAGGTCGACACGGATCAACTTCCACCTGACGCGCTGGCAATCGAAATCCTCAGCAGGCTCTCGCCCCCCATCAGGCGGCAGACGGTGACGACTTCGGCCGGAGGATCGTATCCGATTCTTTTCGGGAGAGGTACCCTCAAGCAGCTTCCGGAACTACTCTCCTCTCACCTCACGGGAGGTGACATCTTCGTAATCACCGATTCCAATGTTGTTGCCCTTCATGGAGACAACCTCAAGCGGATCCTCGAAGAAGCTGGCTTCAATCACCGGATCTTCGTATTTCCGGCAGGTGAGTCGAGCAAAACAATGGCGACGGTAACCGGTGTCCATTCCTATCTCGCCGGCGCTTCAGCCCAGAGGGATGCGACGCTCGTAGCTTTTGGCGGAGGTGTCGTGGGTGATGTCGCAGGTTTCGCCGCTTCCACATACATGCGGGGTATCTCACTCGTTCACATCCCGACGACACTCATGGCACAGGGAGATTCGAGCATCGGAGGAAAGAATGCCGTAAACACGGCTTCCGCGAAGAATCTCATCGGCACGTTCTATCATCCGCAGTTCGTGCTAACGGATCCGGAACTCCTCCTCACCCTCCCCGACAGGGAGTACAGATCGGGTTTCGCCGAAGTGGTGAAAACCGCGATCATCGAGGGAGAAGACGCTTTTCATACCCTGGAGATCCTCATCGAACAAATCAGGGACAGGTTCATCGCGCTTCTTGCGCCGGTACTCTTCAGGTGCATACAGCAGAAAGCTCAAATTGTCAGCCGGGACCCCTATGAACAGAACGAGAGAAAAGTCCTCAATCTCGGCCACACGTTCGGCCACGCCATCGAACAGGGAAGTAATTACACAGGTGTTTCCCACGGTGAGGCCGTCGCCCTCGGTATTCGCACCGCGACAGCGGTATCCCTCGCCCTCGGCATAATTTCCGGGGGTGAAGCGGCGCGAATCATCCATCTGCTCGATGAAGCCGATCTTCTCGAAACAGGAGGAGCACAGAAGAAGACCAACATGATAAAAACCATGCTCCTGGACAAGAAGGCCAGGAGAGGGAAACTCACCATCGTCGTCCCGGCCCGGATCGGTGAGATCGAAACTATCGAAGGTATCGAACCATCCAGGCTCATCGAAATACTGGAGGAAGCCGATGAAAAAGATCCTGGTGATCCACGGACCCAACCTGAAAAGGCTCGGTAAGAGAGAGCCTGAGATTTACGGCACCGTGAGCCTCGAACAGCTCGATGGGGAGCTCGCGCGGTGTGCCGGAGAAAGAGGGCTCGAGCTGAAGACATTCCAGAGTAACGGCGAAGGGGCCATCATAGATGAGATAGAGGAGGCAGCTTCGTGGGCGGACGGGATTGTTATAAACCCCGGCGCATATACTCACTACAGCCACGCGATCGCAGACGCGATCCGTTCGGCGGACATCCCGGTTGTAGAAGTTCACCTCAGCAATATCCACTCCCGTGAAGATTTCCGGGCGCGTTCGGTTACCGCCGCCGGCTGTATCGGCGTTATCACCGGGTTCGGAACAGCATCCTATATGCTCGGGATCGAGGCGCTCATCTCCTCTGCCGCGGAATAGCCGGTTCCGAGGCAGTATTCTTCCGATTTCTTCATGAGGAGACCGGATCCACGATCTTCCCGATAAAGAGAATAGTCCCCGACAAGTGCTCCCTGATCGCAAAGAGAAAGGGCCTGTCCACCAACATGAGGGTTGGACCGCCCGCTGAGGTTTCTCCCATTTCGACATCTGTCACTGCCGCGGCCTCTGTTCCCTCCTCATCCACCTGGACGAAAGTTTTGTGCTTCACCTTGCTGATAAAGAGACTGCGGTCTATACACATCCCTGAAAAGTCGGCACTGGAGGGGTCGAAGGCCACGCCCATTCCGATCGCCTCGAGTACGCTATTCAATAAAAGATCGTACTCGAGTGTGAACTTCGGCATCTCAAGGTGGACCTGACGCTTGTCGAAGCCACTCATCCACCCGTCCCAGGTCGACTGAGAGATCTGGGAGATGAGGAGATCCAGATCCTGGTCTTCTAAGGGCAGGATAACCGTCATGCTGAATGCTTCTTCCCCATACGGCAGATCCACGGCCTGGAAGCTCTCCGCCCACGAATAGTCGAGATCCCCCTCGAGCGTCATCATTTTACAATTTTTTTTCGATCCGTCGGTAAGGTTGAAGTTGCCGTCTCTCGTTCTATTTTTCTCGAACTGGTAGGTCCAGGTACCCTTGAAGTAGATCGCGTTGATGAGGAACATCACCAAGTATGGGTCGATTGGGTCGTCCACGATCTCCTCGATTCTCCCGTTGGTGTTTTCGCTCACCCAGGCGTTGATCTTCGAGACGGCCCCCGGAGCACCGAAGTCGAGTCCTGTAACGAGGGCGCCGAAGTAGTCCGTGGTCCGTTTGATGAAATCCTTCTCCACCGGGAGCTCCTTCCTGTACCAGATGGAGTTTGCGATCTCGAGAGTCACGTCGGGATCGAGATTGAGGAGGAGATCGGTAAGCCCGCTGTAGGATTCGTTGATCTGTTCGAGCGTCATTCCACCGAACTCTAGCGTCCGGCTCATAGCGGATTCGGTGGACCCCGCTGCCCCGTTATAGGTCATCCCTAGAGCCATAGAGACCGAGAGCGGAGAAATGAAGATGTTCTTCACCCCCTCCTGCCTGTTTACTTCTCCGAAGAGCTTCAGGCCGAAACCGTTGACAGACTCGACCAGTTGCGTCTCGGAGAGCGTGAGATTCCTCCAGGCTAATCCTTCTGGAGCATACGGGAGCCTGTCGCAGTGAAGAAATCCGAGAGAGAGACATACGAAAACGGGGGGAATCCACTTCCTTCTCATCATGCACCTCCGGAGTGCGGCCGGATTTTTGCTCCTCATTGAGTCGATACTATATTATAGATCTCGTGGAGAAGAAAAGTTTCATATTGAATAAATTTCTGTTCGGGTCTACCACCCCTCCTCCGATCACGGCATGCATCCAGGTTGAAGATTCATCTTCCGTCCAGCTCCTTGCGTGATCGGCAGTTCCTGCGTAATATCTTCTCCAACAGAACAGTCCTGATCCCAAACACGATCGGAGGGAGTCAAAACGGCCGGAGAAAACATACTCGCAGTGTACCCGGAACGTATCAGACAGCGGGTTTTCGACAGGATGCCGCCGCTTGGAATGGCGTGGATCGCAGCCGTGCTGAGGGAATCAGGACAAACAGTGCGTCTGGTCGACGAACAGGTCGAAGAGGCGGACATAGCGAACCTCACCGCAGAGTTAACCCCTTCACTGGTACTGATCGGGGGGGACGAGTCATTCCCGATTCGAGGCATTCCAGAGAGCACGGCAGGCGAAAGTCGCCTATCCCCCGGCAACAGTCGTCTACGGCGGCCCTCATGCCTCATTCACCGCGGAATCGACGCTAACCCACATCCCGGACATCGACATCGTAGTCCATGGCGAGGGTGAGCAAACAGTGATCGAACTTCTCCGGTGGAAGCAGGCCGGCGGAGAATGCGGTGAGCTTTCGGGGATCAGGGGCATTTCCTACCGAAACGAGGACCGGGCCGTCAGCACTCCACTTCGTCCCTTTAATCGAGCGCTTGATTCGCTGCCGCTCCCCGCCCGCGATCTTCTCCACATCGATCGATACGACATGAGACTCGACTATCTCAACGAGCCGGCCCTGCACATCATGACGGCGAGAGGCTGCCCGTTTGCCTGCTCCTTCTGTTCGGCCTCGAAGATGTTCGGGCGCTCGTATGCCATGCGAAGACCGGATCTCGTAGTCGATGAGATCGAACACCTCATTGAGAAGTACGGGATATCGGGTGTCAAGATATTCGACAGTACGTTCACTATCAGCCGGGAACATGTTCTGACTTTCTGTGACGAACTCGAACGGCGTGGTATGGTTATGCCCTGGGAGTGCGAAGTGCGGGTTGGTTCGGTTGACAAACCGCTGCTCGAACGAATGAGGAAGGCCGGCTGCTACTACATCGACATCGGTATCGAATCTGCCGACCAGGGGGTTCTCGATGAAATGCACAAGGGGATCAAAATCGAGGAAGCGGAGATGCTCCTCTCCTGGTGTCGAGAACTGGGGATCCGGACAAAAGCCTTTTTCACGGTCGGCCACATCGGGGAGACGGTGGAAGCGGCAGGGCGTACCATTTCTTTCATCAGGAAAAACCGATCGAAGATAACCCTCATCGGTTACAATCCGGGTATCCGCACCTACCCCGGTACCAGGGTCGAAGAGTACGCCCACACCAACAACCTGCTCCCGACCGGTTTCGACTGGTCAGTGCCGTACGAGAACCGTGAATACCTGAAGATATACCGGCCGGTCGACAACATCCCCCTGCTCCTTCAACCCGGGATGAGTATCGATGAGCTGCGGCGCCTCAGGCAGCGATATATTCTGTCACGGGTTCTGGACTTCCGTTTCTGGCTATTCAAACTGAAGCTCCTCTGGAAACACGGAGAGCTTGGCACCTACATCCTGCTGGGCCTCAAAGGATTGCTAAAAAGAAGGAAGGGATAATCGCCCTCACTTCGCCAGGAGCATTTTCCGTGCGGGAAGCGGCTTTCCATCGACCACGAGGAGGTAGAAATAGATGCCGGAGGGAGAGTCTTCACCGTAATCCGTTTTTCCGTCCCAGTGGACCGTGTAGCGTCCGGGAGGGAGTCGGTCATCCACAAGCCTCTTCACCAGCTTCCCACGGGCATTGTAAACCGTCACCGCCACGTATTGAAGGCCACTGCCGCTTTCGTCTTCTGGGAGGCCGTAGGATATCTGCGTGCT
The DNA here is from genome assembly GCA_964654825.1 of uncultured Gemmatimonadota bacterium. Taxonomy (GTDB): domain Bacteria; phylum Gemmatimonadota; class CAZMKB01; order CAZMKB01; family CAZMKB01; genus CAZZKG01. The sequence goes on from CAZZKG010000012.1 coordinate 57,573, forward strand.
TGGATTGAACGGATTCGGGAAATTCTGCTCGAGTTCGATCGCTCTCGGTAGATTCACGATTTCCTCATCATCGACCCCCAGCTGACCACTGATCGTGAAGCATTCGTCGCTGTAGTCATAGATTTCGGGATTCCCGTATTTTTCGAGCTTCATGATACACTGACCCGACTCAAGAAATGGAACCGTCCACTTCCATTTTCCGTCATTGAGCGTTCTGTTCTTGATTATCTCCCAGGTATAGCCGTCATCGGTCGAAAGCCAGATCCTGATTTTCTCGATCTCGGGAGGTGTGCTCCACTCTACCGTGTAACTCGAACCGGCAGAGATTTCTTCACCACCACTCGGATTGAGGAGACACAGATCGTCATCAGTATCTTCACCATTCTCATCGATGGTGAAATATGCATCACTATAGTCATAGATGTTCGGGTTCCCCTGTTTTTCCAGCTTGAGGATACACTGATCCGACAGGATATCGGGAACGTCCCATGTCCAGCTTCCGGTGTTCTCTGCATTATCTTTGATTATCTCCCAGGTATAGCCGTCATCGGTCGAAAGCCAGATCCTGATTTTCTCGATCTCGGGATGCGCTTCCCATGAAATGGTATAGCTGGAACCCGAGCGGAGCTTTTCCCCTCCATTGGGGCGAACCAGGTGCAGGACATCGGTCAAGTCGGATCCAGCCACATACGAGATCTCCTCCGACAGGCCGCTCTCGTTGTTTGCGTTGTCAAAGGCGGAAAGAGCGAAATAGTAGGTCGTTCCGATTTCGAAGCCGTCTACGGTATATTCGATCACATTTCCCGTGTTGATGATCGTTGAGTAATCCCCGGGAGCTGTTCCGAAATAGAGTTTGTAACCGGCGAGATCGGATTCGGTATTTGGATTCCAGTCAAGCGTGATCGAAATGGGAAAAAGCTGCACGGGGAAGAGCAGAAAGAGAGCAATAACCACTATTGGGACAAAACACACTCTGAACCGATTCATTATTTCCCCCACGGTGTTGCCTAAAGCGAACCCAACCGGTACCAAACTGGGGGATTATTACGCATATTGCATGCCATTGAGAAGTAAGCGTGGCCTTACTACTCTTTCGTGGTGTAACTGGTACATATTTATACACTTTGTAGGTTCCTGACACAACAAAGCTCGTGATCGGCCTCGCAGGTTTCTCCTGATCAATATTCTCCGGCGGGAAAAATCTTCCTACATATCTTCCGGCGTAATCAATACAAGGAGGAACCTGAATGGTCCTGTTCATCCATACGGTGACGTTTCGAGGTTCTGGAGGTACCCGAACCACAGGGCGTGAGGAAGGGGAATATGAGAATCCTCAAGGGCGGTGTCCTTATCCATCGCCGGCTGGACTACGGCCGGATTCTCAATCCTTCAGGAGGAGCCGGAGGTGTGGTGTCCGAATCAGAAGTATTAAGAAGGATGTAACCATCTTTCGGCGAAATGCTCAGCGTTCCAGAGACCAGACCTCCATCATTGTGCTGCGGATCCTGGATACCGCTGATCTTTTTGTACAGATTCTGCCCGAGTCCTGATACCACCCGGGTTTCGTCGGTGGGATTTACGAGAGCAATACCGTTCTCGAAGTCTCTCCTCCACACACGTGAATCGATATTCTCCGCCTCATCCTCATCGGCACTCCAGCCGGCGGCTTCGAGGAGATCGTCAAGTTTGACGGCAGGATCGTTCACGTCGAATGAAGGACCATTGGCTTTGCCGAGATAGTGAGTGAATGAGGCATAGTGTTGGATGACCTGGCTCCCATCCGCATGTGAGGCTCTCAGATCATATTTACTCCGCCTCGTGAATCCCCGGTAACAGTCCAAGAATTGATTTGCGTCCTTGCTTCCATAGTAGACCTGTTCCCCATCGATTTGCAAAACACCGCTGGATGCGAATCCATCAGTTGATGAGACAGGAATGGTGGTCTGTTCGGCATCGACACTCTGACTGAGATTGGTTATGCTTGCATTCACACTCCCATCATCCTTCACCGAGAATTCATCGTACCAGATGATCTCAGAGTGATAGTGACTTCCGTAGTCGATGCTGTAATAATTATCAGTCATCAGAGTAGCACAGAGAGTGAACCTCATCAAATCATAATCCGTCAGATTCGGTCCCGACAAGCTGCCGTTGATGATACACACTTTCGGTGTCCGCGATCCATCAACAAGGTATTTATGATTCGTACAGAAATAGTGGATGTTCTTACTGCTGCTTGGACGGAAACTCTCCTGAAACTTTCCGTTGAGTCCATCGAGTGCGCCACGGTGAAGGCCATTACCGATAATGATGATGTCCTCTGCGAGTGCCCGCGTGTTGTCGAGAAGGGTCAGCGCACCTTGCGACCATATATTCGAAAAAACCGGTTCATCACCATTTGTATCTCGATCGTATTCGGGTATCCCATTCCTGTTCGCATCCTTGACATCAGGATGCATCCACGAAAGGTTGTCTGCGAACGTGTCATAGAAGATGCCGTCCCAGTGCGAGTAGAGGGCTATATGTTCATTGATGGTCCATTCAGCGAGGAACTGATTCGGCTTCACCCCATTGGGGTGACTGCCGGATGCGGCATCCATATTTGTCATATTGATCAGAATCGAGGGAAAATTTTCATAGTCCAGGATGTTCCCTTGGTAATCCCGAAGCCACCAATCGTATTCTTCACATGCATCTGCGATGGGGGAGTTTGGATTTTCATTGGGATTCGCATTTGCGGATTGCACATACATTAGCAGTATGATGTCCGGGTTGAGTTCTTTGATTGTATCGACAAACCCTCTCTGCCTCTCCGTTTCATCGAGTTTTTTCTCAATGACAAGAAGATCAAATCTCGAAAGAGGCTCAACCTCCCGTTCATACAGCGAATGCGGGAGGAAGCAGTTTGCCAGTCTCGGAAATTCCGGATCCTCCGATCCAAAAATCGCAGAATGGTAGACGAGAATACTCACAAGACACAGTAAGACGGGGGCAAGAAAACGAACTGCTTTTCGTATCATGATATTCTCCGAATCAATCGATCAGGGAAACCGGTATCCCTGAACAAGCAAAAAATATGCCATGGCACGGTCGCCCCCGGATACGGATGAATCTCAGTTTTCAACTTTCTGCATCCCCCCACACAAGTCTATAGATGGATTATTGTAACTCGTTCGTGTACTGCGAGATGTATTGAGAGAATCGAGATATCGGATAACCAATCACACATCGTTGTGATACATATTGATCAAAAGGCAGACAGGATAAGAACCCCGGGAACGATCAGTTACCAGGTCTGTCAGAATCGATCGATGAAAAGTTTTCTGAGCAGCACGATATTTGTACTACCGTCTGTGCGACAGGTGGATATGATTACTGCTGTTCAGACCTTTCTCACGCAGGAACATGCAATATGTATCGATTAATAAACTGTGAGAGGAATATTGTAGTACTGAATATGAGAAAGATGAATGTAGGAGGATTCGTCCCAGGAGAGAATTATGGACTGTTTTTATTGAGAGAGTCCAGACAAGCAGGTACGGTTTGACTTTTTCTCCTGATTGGGATATCCTATACGGATTCATAGTCAGAAAAATCGGCCCGAGTATATCCCGGGGATGATCCCCGCAGGAGTTTCAATCTTGATGTCCCGGCGAGAAAAAAAAGGGGTGTTGTCTGACCTGTCGGAGTTGAGCCGACAGGCGATGATCGAAGGAAAGAAAATAGATCTCAGTGGATGTTATTATGGAGATCCACACTGGAAAGGCGCAGTATCCCGGGACATCCCGGAATACTATTATTTACTCGCCGGTCTTGTGAGGATCAAGGAACTCACGCACATACTGGAGATCGGCACCCACTTTGGCGGAGCAATCATGTCCATGAATCATGGACTCAGCAGAGACGCCGCATCGAGAAGTCGACTGGTCACCGTCGATCTCACCCACTTGAATGAAGAAGGATTTCAGAGGCATCGTGGTATTAATCGCATACAGGGTGATGCTCTCAACCCGAAAGTAGTAAAACAGGTGACACGCTACTTCGACAGGAGTATCGATCTACTTTTCGTGGACACAATACACTATTACCGCCAGGCCTTCTACTCGGCTGCGATCTACGCTAATCGTCTCCAGCCGACGATCATCGTTTTCGATGATATCCATCTCAACAGTTCGATGAACAGGCTCTGGAATTATGTCACAGAGCTCTTCGAAGGTCTAACCTATGACGCTTCCGCGCTCTGCGATCGGGAGCGTGCCGGTATCGGTTTACTTGCATGCCGGTACCCTTTTACATGGTCGGAAAAAAACCTGTCCCTGTGGAGGCACTTCTGGGCCGCAAGAAGAGGTGTCGCCCGACATGTGCCACGGCAGCTGAGAGCACTGCTGAAGCATAAACTGTTTTTCTGATCCCTTCTCTGATTGAAGATCTCTCTATCCCGCCGGCTCAGCCGCAGGCTTCAACGTCAGCAGATGTCTGATGACCAGGAGTGCACCGGGCAGCACCATAAGCAGTCCATGAGCGAAGACCACGAACATCCAGAACCTTATCGGCTCCTGGGATACGATGTACGGTTGTCCCTGCACCCGCTCGAGGTACGTCTGCAGGACACCTGCCACAGCGAACCCGAGACTCATCCCGAGGACGCCCAGAGACATCAACCAGAATCCAAGACGCCCTCCCTTTTCCAGGTATCTGCCGTCGGGAAAACCTTTCAGGCGTGGCAGAGCATAGTAGAAAAACGTGAGATTGATCAGTACATAAGCGCCGTAGAATGCGAGGTGTCCGTGTGACACGGTAACCTGGCTGCCGTGCGTGTAGTAGTTGATCATGGGTAAGGTGTGGGCAAAACCGAACAGCCCGGCACCTATGACGTGAAGGATCACATTCGCCCAGAGATAGATCCAGGTCAGTTTCGGTTCGAAAGCACGTTTACTCTGTTTGGCGTGAATATACGTGTCATAAAGCATCAGGAATATGGGGAGAGGTTCGAGAGCCGAAAAAATACCACCAACCCACAACCAGTACCTCGGTGCCCCGAGCCAGTAATAGTGGTGCCCCGTCCCGGCGATTCCGGTAAAAAGAAAGAGCCCGAGCTCGACATAGAGCCATTTTTCTATGATTTTCCTCTCCACTCCCGTGAGTTTTATGAGAACGAATGCCGTAATCGCTGCCGTAATCAACTCCCAGGCACCCTCGACCCACAGGTGAATAACCCACCACCAGTAATACCAGTCTACCGCGAGGTTCCTGTAGAATGGAATCCCAAAAAGATACAGAACGGAGAGAAAGACGAGTCCCGCCAGGAGAGATCCCTGAACGGGTGTCCACTGCTTTGCCTTGATCATGGTGATACCCACATTAAAAAGGAACATCAGTGCGGCAACGACAATGACCAGGTCGAGAGGGCGTGGAATTTCAAGGAGCGGCCGTCCCTGTGTCCATCCGAAGAGAAACCCGACGAGGGCCGTAACCCCGGTCGCGACGAGGAGGATGAGCTGTACAATGGCGAGTTTCGGTGAGGCCAGTTCTCTCCCGGTCTCCTCCGGAACGATGTAGAAGGTCGCCCCCATGAACCCCAGGAGCAGCCACAGGACGAGGAGATTCGTGTGCATGGCGCGGGATGTGGAAAACGGGAATACGTCAACCACACCCTGTGGGATAGTGACAAAATACTGCACGGCGAGCCACAACCCCATCATGATCTGCAGTGCAAAAAGAAGAAGTGCGATTACAAAATAAGCGTGTGCAACCCGCTGGCTCTGGTATTTCATGATGTCACCTCCGATCCCGGGCCGAGAGTGAAACGACAAATGCGCCGATCATCATCCGCTGTCCTTCATCGAGATGGCCGTATGCGGGCATTTCGACACCTTTTGCCATCGAATCGGGATTCTCGAGATAATCCGCAATCCAGCGTGCATCCCGTCTCTCCCCTATCCACTCCAGGCGAGGACCTATCCGCCCTCCTTCATCTCCCATCGTATGGCATGCAAGACACCCTCCCTCCTTAACAAGAGCGGCCCCCGGTGAGAGGACTGCGCCGGCGAGGAGTCGTCTGGTGGAACTTTTCCAGCGTGCTTCCGAATGCTGGGGCGGCCAGTCGTTGTTTTCTATGGCTGAAACCCAGCGCAGGTATGCTATGATGTCTTCGATCTCCTGGGTGTCCAGGTTCAGCTGAGGCATCTTGCGGTAGGAATCTCGGAAGACCACCTCAGGGCTCTTCAGGCGTCGCCTGATACTGCCCTCACCGAGCCTCGTATAAACACGAGTCAGATCGGGTGCGTAATAACCACCGAATCCCAGAATGGTGTGACAGTCATTACAGTTGTAACGCTCGAAGGCTCTCTTCCCGGAAACCACCTGTTCATCAATTCGGTCCGCATGGGTCAGTGTATCAAACTGACGGTGGCTGTCCACGGTGAGAGCGAGGAAAAGAGCAAGAGAAACGAGCGTGCCGGTCCAGAAAATCACTTTAGCCAGCTTTTCGTTCATACTACACCTCCTGATGACAGACGACTTGACACCGATAATAATAAGTTGTATTTTATAGATGTCAAGATATATAGATATGAATATCCTTAATTAGGAAAAAACAATGTTCTCCCAGACGACGGAATACGCACTCCGCGCCATGTTGTACCTTGCCAGCAGGGATGGCCACCCGAAGACAACCGAATTGATCGCCGAGGGGACACTGGTCCCCACAGGGTACCTTTCGAAAATCCTTCAGATGATGGTACGGGCCGGACTTGTTCTCTCGCAGCGCGGGCTCCACGGAGGATATTCGCTCCGGAAACCTGCCGAAATGATCAACCTGCTGGATATCATCAACGCGGTTGACCCGCTGAGGCGGATCGAGTACTGCCCTCTTGGAATCGAGAATCACCAGAATGAGCTCTGCCCCCTGCACAGGCGTATCGATGAGGCAGTGAGAAACATCGAGGAAGAATTCCGGCGAACATCACTGGCTCTGGTCCTCAAAGAATCCGGGGACCGTCACCCATTCTGCGAGAGCGAGTACTGATACAGAACGGATCGGCTTCCCGCCTCCGCTTTCCTCCTCCCGCTTCTTTTTGAAAAAAGATTGGCCGATTCTCACCGATACTCGATTGACATACGTGGCACCTTCTGGTATAATCTCAGACAGGTAGTGAATCCTTAGTAATAACCAGAACGAGGGGTTTCTAATGAAATTTTTCCTGATTAGTACAGTTCTCGCTGTTTTCACGTTCTTCTTTATCGAGGTTTCTCCCTCCGCGAATTTTCACGCCGTCAGCTTCAGGACGCCTCACATTCTGAACTACGAACAATCCTCCTCCGGACTGGAGGACCCTTCGTGGGACGGCGGGAGGACGGAACTTGAAATGGTGGATGTGGACGATGACGGAAACGTGGACATCATCTCGATCGGGGATCACGGCTCACCGTACATCAACACCAGCGAACACGGCATCATGGTACACTTCGGTGACGGAGCCGGCTCATGGAGCGTGTACCAGAACGGCAACTTCGGATACGGCGGTGTGGCCCTCGGCGACGTCAACAACGACGGCCTGATGGACGCCGGTTACGCGATGCACCACAATTACTCATCCAACGACTTCGGTGACCAGCTCATCGAAGTGGCACTGGGCGACGGAACCGGGCAGAACTGGACCCCCTGGGACGACGGTCTCGCCACGAACGGCGAATCCTGGGGAATGTTCGGCACCGATTTCGCCGACGTCGACAACGACGGCGACCTCGATATCGCTTCAAACTCGTTTGGATCAGGATCGGGGATTCACGTCTACATCAACCAGAGTGACGGCTCCTGGGTGCAGAGCTTCGGGTTCCTCGGCGGAAACTCCACCATGGACATCGTCTTCGGTGACGTGAACTCCGACGGAAACGCGGACCTGTGCGCCGCCAACGAGAACGGCACCGTATGGCTCGGCGACGGCACCGGCGATTTCACCCTGGCCGATGGGAACCTGCCTTCATCCGGATTACTCGGTCGGATCGGTCCCGACCTCGGGGACATAAACGGCGACGGCTACCAGGACCTCTCCTGGATAAACGGAAACGGCGGCGTCGAGGTGTGGACCTGGCAGGGGTCCAACACCTGGGCGGATGCCGGTACCGGTCTCCCAAGCTCGGGAGACTACGAGATTTCCCAGCTCACCGACATGGACATAAACGGTACGATGGACCTGGTAGCGGCCGGTTACGGAACGGTAACGGTCTGGAAAGGGGACGGAAACGGGAACTGGAATCAGGCCGATGAGTTTTCTGTTCCGGGCACACCGGGTTACGTCAACGCTCTCAGGGTGGGACCCGATGCCGATCACAACGGATATCCGGACATCGTACTCCTCGATGAGGAAGGACCCTGGTACAATGCCATCAACCAGCTGCGGTTCTACAAAGAAGCGTCCACCACGGGATGGCTCTCTATCATCATCACCTCACCGGGAAGATACGAAACATTCACATCCGGCTCGGTCAGATTTATCGAGTGGGTGAGCAGAGTACCCGGCGGAGGTGTGTCCTCCGTCGACCTCGAACTTTCCGTCGAAGGGTCCTCGGGCCCCTGGACCACTATTGCCCAGGACATTTCGAACAGCGGCAGATTCCAGTGGACTGTTTCGGCAGATTCCACTTCCGCGGACTGTTATCTGAGAGCTACTGTACACAGCGGGGAGGACAGCCGTAGCTCTGTGACCGAGCTTCCGTTCGAGATCACAAATTAGCAGGCGGAGACTCTTCTCCGGCATTCTGGTCCCAGAAAGTCATAAAAGCATTGTCCCAGTGACGCTCCTGAGCGACTCTTCTCGATTCGGCCGCCATCCGCTCTCTGAGCTCCGGTGATTCGAGTATCGCTTCGATCGCCCGGGTGAATGCCTCGACATTCATCGATGTAGCCACAAGCCCGCTTTTGTCAGGTCTGATGACCTCCTGGGCTCCGCCGGAATCGGTGACAACCGCCGGAAGACCCGATGCCTGTGCTTCGAGCACCGCGTTCCCGTATGTGTCAGTCGTACTGGGAAATACGAAGATGTCAGACGAAGCATAGGCACTGGAAAGATCTTCCCCTTCGAGGATACCGGTAAAAAGAACGTTTTCCCCTTTGAGAAATTCCGCGAGCTCCTCCCGGTACGGCCCGTCTCCGACGACGACGAGTAGTACGTCGTTTCGATCCTTCGCAAGCTTCTTGAATGAGCGAGCGAGGACATCGAGGTTCTTCTCTTTCACAACCCTGCCCACATAAAGCAGTTTGATTTCGTTGTTACAATTCCACCGCTGCCAGAACGACGTGTCCCGGTTGGCGGGCGTGAACGACTCGACGTCGACTGCTTTCGGATAAATCCGCATCTTCCCGGGATCGAACCCGTGCTCGATCAGGTAGGATCGGTAATAGTCAGAAGCGATGTATATGGTGTCCAGACTGTTGTAGAACCACGAAATGTATTTCCACATGATATGTTCGAATGTCTCGTTTTCGGTGTGAATCCTCACGTAGAGAGGAATGTCCGTGTGAAAGATACCCGTGGTTTTAATCCCGAGGACTTTCGCGGCCAGGAGTGCCGAGAGCCCGACAGGGCCCGGTGTGCTGATTACGAGTCGGGTGAAACCCTCGACCTCGCAGTATCTCATGATATCGAGCCAGGAAGGAAAGGGAATCTGCTGATACTCGCTTCCGGGGATGTTGAATGTCCCCAGCGGCGGGAAATTTTTGTATTTCACGTCTGAATCGAATCCCTCTTCGCACGAGCAGATCACCCGGAGATCTTTTCCGAATATCACCGCCTCTCTTGCCATTCTTCGAATCGTCACTGTTACACCGTTCAGCTCGCTGAAGGTGTCGGTGAACCAGCCGATTTTTTCGTCACGGTGCTCCCAATCCAGGTTGAAATTTGCGGCGATATTCCTCAAAAGTTCCCGGTCCTTGTTCTGATGGGAGGAGGCGATCATGTAGGGAGCGAGCGTCGTAAAGAGGCTGAAGATCGACCCGACCGAACTGATACTTTCGCTGAGATGTCCCTGGAGGAACTTATGGCCAAAATTGTACAAGAGCCGCTGGAACAGTTTGTTCGACAGGAGGCTGACGGTTTCGAACACCCTGTCGTTGAGCTTGACGAACTCGGAACTCCCACGCATGGACGGAGGTTTGCTCCAGATATCCCGGTAAATGTTTTTTATTTCCGTGATCGAGAGAAGTGCCTCTTCCTCTTTCTCCGATTTTCTCCTCAGATGAAGTTTCCTCGCGACATACCTGACACCATCCTTGAAGGACAGTTTGACGGCATCCTCCCCCAGAACCTTACGGGTGATGAAACCGGCGGAGATGATCTCCGAGCTCCGTGAGGTGTCCTTGAACACCTTGTCCCTGAGGAAGTGGTAGGATCCGTGGTAGATGCTGTGAGCGAGGCCTGTGGTTGTTCCATCCACCCCCCCGGCCCGAACGAAGTCACCCGAAATCCCTTCCAGGAAGCTCTTCACACCCGAAGCCTCTTCTACGGAGGTCCAGGTGGAACCGAGCAGGAGGCTGGTGTGGTCATCAGACCCACCGGTTCTCCCTCTCTTCCACGGGTACGCACCAACCGGGGTCAGGTCATGTTTGTCGGCAAGATGCTCCATGAATTCCGGTGTCATGTGGTCGAGTATATTGGAAACCAGCCTGTTGAACGTCTGGCTTCTCCCCCCGTTGATCTCTTCGAGGTTCCTGAAAAGCAGGAGGAGTCTCTCGATGTGCGTGGCATCGAGGATGCCGTTCAGCCTGAAAAGAGGATGAGCCACCGAATGCTGAATTTCGTGGGTGTGCAGGTAGAAACTCAACTCGTATATGTTTTCCTTGAGCTCGAGGAGGTCCCTGTGCTTCTCCTCATCTATGTCATAGACGAGAACGTGGACCTTACACCTGTCCTCGGGGAAATAGCAGGTGAGCTCTTCACTTATGAAGACATCCTTCCGGTGGGCGATTTCAAGGACACCGTCTATCGTATCATGATCGGTGATCGTGACAAGATCCAGACCCCTCGACTTGAGCCGTTTGTACAATTCAGCAGGATCCGTGTAGCTCTCCCTCGCGCCGATGAGCTTGAGATAGAACTGGCTCGGCCTGCTGGAATACCTGGAGTGACAGTGGAGATCCGCATAGTACGTCATGGTCGAACCTCCCGGCCTTCGAGCCCATCACCGGCAGAACGGGCAAGGGCAGGTTCACGTGCCTCATACATCTCTTTCCCCCGCTGCTGCTCGAGTGCTTCTCTATAAATCCGGAGTATCGTTCCCGTTGTCCGCTCCCAGGAGAATTGTTTGGCGATCCGTCTCGCCGCCCGTCCCATCCGGGTCCGCTCCCCGACCGGGAGGCCGGACATCCGGACGATTGCGTCAGATAGTTCGGAGGCACTGCCTCCGGTGACAAGACCCGCTTCATCTCCCATAAAACCCATCTGGCCGGCCACATCGGGACATATTACCGGCAGGCCGGAGGCCATGGCCTCGAGCTGGGCAATCCCGAAGCCTTCTCTCACCGAGGGCGTGATGAAAACATCAGATGACGCATATATTCTGGCGAGATGAGATCTGTCCGTGACATGTCCGAGACATGTGATGTTCTCGAGTGCCGCCTCCTCGATACGGCTTCTCCGGCTGCCGTCCCCCACCATGAGAAGCCTGACCGGGCGATTCTCCTTGCCTCGGAATATTTTCATTGCCTGCACGAGTCTGTCGAGCCCCTTTTCCTTCGCCAGTCTGCCCGCATAGAGGAGAAGCAGGCCGTCACCCCCCGGTAAAAAATCTGTTCGAAACGTTTCATCACGACGCGATGGATGAAAGGTCCTCGTGTCGACCCCGAGCGGGACGACGCTTATGGCGGGGTGGCTTCTGTCTGCCGAAGAATCCCGGTACTGTCTGAGCTCCGCCGCGGTGTACTCGGAGTTCGCAAGCAGCAGATCGAAGCAGGACAGGTATATGTTTCTCACATACCAGCTCGAGAACCCGAGCATGGTTTTCTGCCGGATACCGGGTTTGAAGTAATGGATCATGTAATCCGAGAGCCTGTCATGGGAGAACCCGGCCACCAGAGGTCTCTTTCTGAGACCGTACCATCCCGGTCGATGTTTCAGAGTTCTGGCGAGATAGATCAGGGTCCACAGGTCACTCACCTCCACCACATCCGGCTGCTCGATCCGTACTATGTCTCCGAGACGGTTGCGAAACCAGGGGAGAAAATCGGTAGGGAAGATCATCCGGTAATCCCGGTTTACCGGGAACCGCGGTGATGCCAAGGTGTAGACGCGGCTGTCCGCATCCGGCGCCTCCTCAATCCGATTGTCCTTCCCCGGCACGACGAGCCTGAACGGGAACCCTTTCCTGAGAAGCTCTTCTCCCACCGAGTGGATGTAGACTTTCACCCCGCCCGAGGCCCCGGAATAGAAATTGGTACAGTACAGGATTTTCATCAAAAGGTAAGCCCTCTAATCACAAGGAAAATCGTCGTTAAAGATACAGCAATACGAATCTCCTGTCAATTTCTATAATTAGAGGGAAAAAGGGGGTAACGCCAAGGAATAGGCACTCCATCCATAGACAGCATATCAATCCTCGAGCCCTCAGGAGAGACAGCAGGATGTTCCAGGCCGCAGGTCTTAGAGAAAGTTATTCAATACAATAACTCCGGGGATAACGAATTGAGGTTTTGTTTTATTGTTGATGCAGCTCCCGCCCGGGGTTAAATTGGAAAATCATGAAAGAGGACAACGACAGCCGTTTCGTCAAACAGGTTACCTCGATCCTTTCGGTCTTTAACTGGAAGCTCGGGCTGTGGTCATCAATCGCCCAGTGGTTTCCGGCGTTTTTCGCCGTCTACCCCGCCGGTGTGTCGCTGGCACTGAAATATGCGACCTTTCACGGGCTCTTCCGCATACTCTGGGCCGGCTTCTTCGGGGGATGGACGGAGAAGCTCTCCCTGGAGGAGAAGAAGCGGTGGAAGGGATATCTCAAGGGGGTCTTCTACCCCAGCATCATTTCGAACCTGCTCGCCTACGGTTATCATCTGCTCATCCACAATCCCGAAGCCCTGCGGACCGCCGTGGTGGCGTTTCTCGTATCTGCATTCATCTACGCCCCCTCCACGATATTCCTCATCAGCCACCCGCTCACGAAGCGGTACTTCGCGAAATCGGGAGGGGTTAAAAAGGTTGTTGACTGAAAAGGGTTACGCGGGTAATATTGAGCCCGGGCATATTTATGGATCGAGACTTTCCACCGAATCGAGCTGATAATTATTCTGAGAGCACTGAGCTTATGACCGATCACCGAATACCTACCCGGCGAATCATCATCTCTATTCTGCTGGTTCTGAGTCCGGCATTCGTGTCGACTCCGGCCCGTGCCGAGCTCCATGAAAACCTGCCGCTCGGACACTGGGCGTACCCCGTCATCGACGAGCTTCTCCTGAGAGGATATGGCAGCTCGCTCCTCTACGGCAACCGGCCGTACACGCGGGGCGAGGTTGCGAAGCTGGTCATCGAGGTCGAGGGGGATCTCACCCGGCCGGGGCGTGATCGGGGCCGTATTCTCGGGGAGTGGAAAAACCTGCTCGAGACAGAGTTCGGGCCCGAGATCGAGGAGGTCCGGTGCGGCAGGAGGGATGAGTTCTACGGCATGCACGCGGAGGTGGGAGCGGATGTTACGGTGAGTAAGACCGGCAAGGATATCGAGCTCGAGCCAGCTTTCGCTCCCATCAGGCACGGGGACGAAGGTGACCCGAAACTGAGGGCGGTCTTCCCGCTCGGTTTCGCCCTCTCCTTCGGTGAGCACTTCACAGTATCCGAGATCGCCTGGATCGACACGGAAATGAGAAACGACCCCACCGCCAGGGTGAAGGGAGATCCGAAACGTCCTCTGCGCTTCAGGAGTTCATACCTCAAGTACAACCGCCCGCACTTCGAATTCCAGTTCGGACGTGAGCGGTTCAGGTGGGGACCGGGAAAAA
>CAZZKG010000012.1:71656-76243 GCA_964654825.1 uncultured Gemmatimonadota bacterium
CCGCACTTCGAATTCCAGTTCGGACGTGAGCGGTTCAGGTGGGGACCGGGAAAAAGCGGCAGCCTCATCCTCGGCGACAGCTCCCCTTCCTTCGACGCGGCTGCTCTGAAACTAAAGGCAAAGTGGTTTACACTCACCAGCCTCTTCTCCCAGCTCAACGACGAGTTCCCGGACCCCGGGGAGCCCGACGCCGGAGTGGCCGACAGCAGCATGGTGTCCAGATACTTCTACGCTCACCGGCTCGACATGAAACCCCTCTCCTGGCTCGAATTCGGTTTTTCCGAGACCGCGGTCGTGACCGGGGTCGGTCGCGGATTCGACCTGCGGTTCACGAACCCGTTCATGGCGATCTATGCGACCCAGCAGGAGGGCGACCGCGAACAGAGGGAAGTGAATCTCAGTCATGCGCTCCACTGGTTTTTGATTCCCCACCCGAAGCTGGCGCTCTACGGTGAGTTTCTGGTCGATGAGATCATCCTGAAAGAGAGGCCGGAGGATTCACCTCCCAGGCCCGACAACCTCGGTTTTCTTCAGGGTGCCTCGATCATCGATCCCTTCGGCTGGTTCGGGACGACGCTGACGACCGAGTACGTGCGACTCAATTCATTTACCTACGTCCACCGGGGCCTCAACACCGACTACGAGCACTTCGGTTCACCCATAGGCCACCCGTTCGGTCCCGACACCGACCAGACGAGCTTCACGGTAAGCAGGGCGGTCTCGGGGGATCTCAACCTCACCGGCGGTTTCGCGTATCGGAGGCGGGGGGAGATCAGGCTCGACACCGACGAGGAATCCCTCGGGAAGAGTGATTCCTTCCTGCAGGGTGTTGTGGAGAGGCGGAGGATCTACTCGGTTTCGGTGAGATGCAACCCGAGCCGTGATCTCTTTGTCAAGCTCGACACCGCCTGGATCGGAATCAGCAACATGGAAAATGAGAACGGCAGGAGCGAGGGGCTCTGGGACCTCACCCTGCTTCTCTCCTACCGCATGAACTGGTTCCGGTAGCTCATCAATCCTCTACCAGCCTTAAAGTTGTGTGCCCACCGCATAGAAAAACCGATCCGGATCACCATCACCTCAGCACCACCATCTTCCGGGTGAAGCTCCTGTCCCCTCTTCGCAGCACATACAGGTAGACGCCCGAGCTCACCTCTTCTCCCCGGTCGTTTCGCCCGTCCCACGCGACCCGGTATCGGCCGGGTGATATTGAAGAATCGAAAAGCCTCTTTACCAGGCGACCCCGCATGTCATAGACCAGAAGCGACACCTCCTGCAGCTGCTCCGGTATTCCGGGAACGTCGAATGAAATCGTCGTTGCGGGGTTGAATGGGTTGGGGAAATTCTGCCTCAGGGCGAGGGCCCGCGGCACCACGGGTGACTGATCACTCCGTCCCCCGATATCAAGCGTCGAATCCTCCTCCACAACGAGAAGCCGGTCGACCCCCGGACTGGCCTGCTTCTGTCTGATGCCTGACGGCCAGGTGATCACCAGCGAGTCTACAACTGAGAGCGTGTCCAGTCCGAAGGCGAGCACGGGAGAACCCTGGGATTTTCCATCACCCCCGCTTACCCATCTCGCCATCGACAATTCACCGGTGTGGACGCGGGCTGCAGCGCCACAGGCGGACCGGCCGGAGAGAGTCCCCCTCAGGGAGAGCTCGAGCCAGTGCCGGGGAAAGTAGCCGCCGTACGCATCGTTTCTCCAGATATCGTCAACCACGAGATCGAGACGTCCGTTGTTGTTCAGGTCGACCGGAAGGACGAATGCACTGTTCCCGCCGGTCGATGAAATGCCTGAAAGTTCGGTCAGATCGACGAAGCCCTCACCCGGTTTCCTGATCAGCACCGCAGGCGGTGCCATCACTATATCCAGAAACCCATCGGCGTTTATGTCTGAGAAGGCGGCATCGCCGGCTGTCCCGGCCAGATCAAAATCCCCGGTGACATCGGAAAAGCTCCCCTCACCATCGGTATTCTCATAAAGCGTCAACTGCTCACCGGAACAGAGCAGATCGATGTCGCCGTCACCGTCGTAATCTCCCGCCGACACGCTCTGCCAGATACCATCAGCTATCCCGGAACCAGCAGTGACATCTACAAAAGAATCCTCATCGATATTTTCATACACGTAACTCCTGGTACCTCCCACCAGTATCAGATCCAGGTGGCTGTCACCATTATAATCACAGAGGATTGCCGCTCTGTCATTCACATCTTCACCGATCCCCCACTCCTGTGCCGACTCGGTAAGTTTCCCGTCGCCGTTGTTCACGTAGAGACGATCCCTCCCGTACTGGGCAGTGACGAGATCGAGCAACCCATCACCGTTGACATCGCCCCAGACACCGGTTGTCGTGACAACAGTATCAGAGATACCGGACAGATCCGTCACATCCTCGAAGGAGCCATCACCCTGATTGTGGTAGAGAATGTGCGGAGTATCCACGGAATATGAGGCAATGAAAATATCCGGAAAACCGTCATTATCTAAATCCCCCCACGACGTTCCGTTCAAAGAGGTCTGAGTCAGGAGACCTGCAGCGGAAGTGACGTCTTCGAAGACAAAATCCCCTGCGTTTCGGTAGAGAATCGGTCCCCCCTGGGTCGTCACGAGAAGGTCGATCAATCCATCGAGGTTGTAATCGGCGGGGGCGATGAAGCGTCCCTCACCACATCCCTCGCAGGACACGGACGAGAAGTCGGGGACATCGAGCACGGAGAAGTCATACGTTGTGATGGGAGCATCCTCGGGATCGCGCAGGCTCTGGTAGGCCGAATCCACCGCCTGTACGTAGTACGAAATCGTCGACCAGAAGGACTGGCCGGGGATCTCGGCGGAGAAGAGGTTCAGAGCTTCGTTTTCCATCTCCACTTCCTCGTATTGCCCGCCGTCGACGCTGTAGTGGAGAGTCGTGCGTGCCAGGGGGATGCTGTCGATAATATTCGTATAGACGAGGTACGGACCTGAAGCGTCGTTCGTGTCCTCGAGTATCGAGGTACCCAGGATGTCGAATCTGTCGACCTCCCAGTAGAATCCCGACTCATACAGATCCACGACACCGACAATCGTGGCTACCAGTTCGGTGAGGACTGAATCCTGCGGGTCCGGCCGCGGCGGATCACCATGCAGTTCCAGATATTCGGGATCCCCGACCGCGTTGGCGAAACAAATCGCTACTCCTGCGATCTGGCTCTCTCCCGGGGGCAGGTCGAAGGGGCCGCAGGATATGAGGAACCTGACATCCGTCGCGAAGTCCCATTCCCCGCAGTCCTCATCGGTCAAACAGCGAAGCTTCCGGTAAGCTTCGGGGTCACTCACAGGATCACTCGGTGGTGGACCTACGCTGGGATTCGATGTCACGGTGTAATGGAACTCGCTGACCGCATCCACCTCATCAGGAATGTCGTCTGGTACATCATCCCCGTCGTCATCCACACCATCGAACGGATTTTCATCGACGATTCCATCCCCATCGTTGTCGACCCCGTCCCACGGATTCCCGGGAGGCTGCAGGAAGAAAGTCGCCACGAAGCCCGGATCACCCTCGAAGTTGTCCTCTACAAAATTGCTGTCCCATGCAACGGCCGTGAAGAGCGACACCTTCTCCCTGCCGTAGACATCCACCGAATCGAGGAAGGAGGTCATGTCATCCTGAAAATTGTCACCAATGTCCATGTCTGCAATGAACCCGATGTACGCTTCTTCAAGGGTGTAGGGCCCATCGGGGAGAGAGTCCGACCGGTTGGTGAGCTCATAAAAAATCAGGATCGTGTTGCTGTTGAACCCCCCGGTAAAGGCCATACTCCGTTGCTTCACTTCTATCCCGCAGCGGCCGGTCTCGAAAACGGGATCACCGCTGATGTCATTGTAGATGGTCACGAAATCCTGCCAGGAGTGAACGATCGGTGTTCCTTCTCCGTCACGGAACTCATCCGGCCAATCTAGCAGATCCTCGAGGACGGTCGAACTGAAGATCCTGGTCAGGGGATCAGTCGGATCCTGTCCCACACGGCCCTCCCGGTACTCCGAACGCCCCGACAGCGGATCGTACCCGTAGACGACTACAGTGTCCTTCGTCCCGTCACCGTCCAGGTCGGCGAGCCCCCCGATCCAGAGCCCGGAGCCGAAGATGTAATTGTTCGGTGTCCCGGACGGCCATAAACCTTCAGTATTCCCATGAATAATATCAAGTCCGATCTGGCCGGTGTTAGTGATGCCGAGCCACACGCTGTTTGCATCATGGATCTTCATTTCAACATCGGCCGGGACGGGCCCAGTCCCGGTCGCGGCCCGGAGTGATTCGGGGGTGAAGAGGCGGGAGAGCGTTCCCGGCACATCGGGGAACATAGTAGTCGGTAATGGCTCATAGAGGATAGAAAAAGGTGCGAAAACGAGGAGGAGAACCAGAAGAGAAGGTTTCGAGAGCTTCATACCGACCTCCGGAATAACGAACCTGCCTGCCACCCGGCCGCGAATGCCTCACAAACAATAATGTACTGATTACGTTACCGCCGTCAAGCCGGGGCGTGATAAACAGGGACAGTCACCATTTAAATAAATGGTGACTGTCCCTATTTATTTAT
>CAZZKG010000013.1:0-14488 GCA_964654825.1 uncultured Gemmatimonadota bacterium
TGTTTCCACCTCTTCGACCCCATTCTCACTGTAGTAACCACTGTCAGCCAATACCACATCGGGCTTGCCGCACACCGGTGTAATGCTCCTCACATCCGCCACCAATTCCTTCTTGTCATTGGGTTCATTGCTGACACGTTTTCCGATGATAAACCGGCTCTCCGTGTCCACTACAGCCTGGGCATTGTACGCCTGCACAAAGGTGCCGTCCTCCTTCATAATGTGGCTTTCCGGATCGGTGAAGTTGTACTGCTTGTTCCCTGGCGGTTCGTCTAAGGGCGGCTTTGGATTCCTGCCTCTCACACTCAATGACAATTCTCAAAGGGAGAGCACATTCACCGAATTATTCCTCCCAGGACACACTGGTCCCTCCGGAGGTGGAATGTTTCTCAGGAAGGCAAGAGCGGGGAATAATAGAATGCTTGACAGTCGACAATCCACCGATTATAATTCGTTATCTGTAGAAGTATAGGATTGACGTTCGTCGAACCGTGCGGTCACCATGCTGTTTTTTTTAATAGATACGCATACATGCTCGCAGGTACCTCGATACGGCGGGGTTTCAGAAGCCCCACCGCAGCAGGTGTCAGATAGAGCATGCGGCAGTTTCTAACACTGGGAGAACCGAGGGATTTCCGGGGGGATACAGTGAAACAATACAATGGGAGAAAAAACATGATGAAGAGACCTGTCTTCTCAATGGTGAGAATCATTCTGATCACCATTACTCTGGGTTTTATCCAGACATTACTCACGGCGGCACCTCGTCCGAACCGTGGTGCTCGAAGCGGTGTCACTGGAGAATCGCACGGTACACCTCTCCTGGCAGCGCAGGAGAGCGGCAAAGATTCAGCGGGTATTGGAGTTCCAAAGATATCCTTCCGGGAGATGTCTCATGATTTCGGAACGATCCCCCAGAACGGCAGTGTAACGCATACCTTCGTATTCCGGAATACGGGTGACGGGCAACTCGAGATCATAAAAGCGAAAGGGTCGTGAGGTTGCACCGCAGCCGTCCTGACAGAGACGGACATTCCCCCGGGTGGGGAAGGAAAAATAGAAGTTACGTTCAAACCTGGCAGGAAAAAAGGCAGTCAGAAAAAAACCGTAAGGGTGATGTCGAACGATCCGGCCGACCCGACAGTGAATCTGACCATAACCGCCTTCGTAGAAGTAGAATTCGGTTTTGACCCCTCCTTTCTGAATGTGGGAGAGATCAGCAAGGGGGATACCATAGTGAAACACGCCAACCTTGCCATAAAATACCCGGACAAGATGAAAATAACCGAAATAACAACCTCTTCACCCTTCGTGACCGCCGAACAGGTGGATGCTCAAGCTTCGGAAGAAAATCCCGGCAAGATTGAATACGTGATAAGAATATTACCGGGATTACCGCAGGGAAGGATCAACGAGTCCGTAACCGTTCACACGGAGGACACCTCGCATGCCGCGGCGACCCTGAAGATAAGTGGAAACAAGATCGGAGATGTGACGGTGACTCCCGAAATGCTGCACTTCAAACTCGTCGAATCTAAGGGGATATCCGATCAGAACGCGCAGAATGTAGAGATTGTCAACAGATCCGATACCGAAACACTCCATGTTCTCGGTGTGGAGGATCCGGACGATCGGCTGCAGTTCGATCTGGCGAATGTCGAAGATGGTGTACGATACAAGCTCAAAGTAAAGCCGAAACCGAAGGTGTTGGCGAAAAAGGGTGGGTTGGTAGGTACCATCATCATCACGACGGACGACCCGGAGGAGAAGGTAATCAAGATGCGGTACAGCCTCGTGGTTCGGTAACGATCCGTGTCCGCGACTCGATTCGCCTCACGCGGGACCGCTGGTTTCAGCTTCTTTTATGACCAACGATTTGAAAAAATCAGGGTTTCCGCTCCACGAACCCCGGGTTCAAGATATCATTTGTGAGAGAGGATCATGGTGACAGACTATCCTTCTGTAAAGATTTTCAAAGCGCTTGGTGAGCAGAACCGATTACGAGCAGTACTGGCTCTGCGCGGCAAGGAATTGTGCGTCTGCCAGATCGTGGAGCTGCTCCAGCTGGCTCCGTCGACTGTTTCGAAGCATCTGGCGATCCTCAAGGATGCCGGCGTAATCGTCGCCCGAAAGCATGGACGATGGATCTATTACAGCTTGGCGGAAAGTGACCTGCCCGGTGTACCTTTCTCCCTTATCGATCCCGTGCTAAATTCGCTCACCAGAACTTCTCAAGCACGAAACGATGCGAAGAGGTTGAAGACTGTACTCAGGCATGATCCGGAGACCCTGTGTGAGAGACAGAGAAGTTAGTAAGAATCATCTCCATGTCAGATACTGTACCTGTCTCGGTCGACAACGCCGAATAAGAAGAAGATCATGAAACGACACATCGAAATTCCACAAAAAGTGAAAATCCTCTTCCTCTGCACGAAAAACTCCTGTCGCAGCCAGATGGCTGAAGGGTTGGCTCGCCACCTGAAGAGCGAGGTGCTTGAGCCGTCATCCGCCGGGATCGAAGTCTCCCGATTGGACCCCTACGCCGTGAAGGTCATGGCAGAAATCGGCGTTGATATATCCAGCCAGTATTCTAAGCATGTGAACGATCTCGACAATGACATTTTCGACTGCGTCGTCACTGTGTGTGACAGCGCGCGTGAACGCTGTCCTGTCTTTCCTGCCTTGACAAAGGTGTTTCACGTCGGATTCGAGGATCCCCCGTGTCTCGCAGAAGGGGCAGAGAACGAGGAGGAGATCGTTATCCATTACCGGCGGGTGCGTGATGAGATAAAGGAATTCGTGAAGACACTGCCTGAGGCTCTTTTCCGATAATCTTCGTTTTCTGATAGTATGATCCCCAGAATCATTGACAGGACGGAAGAAAACGGGCATATTATATGTTCATTAGCGCATATGTGAATGCGAGGTGATGCCTATGGAGGAATATACAGGTGTTTTCAAAGCGTTGTCTGACGCGACCCGGTTGCGAATAGTGTGGTTACTGTGCAGGGCGAATACGGATCTCTGCGTGTGTGAGATCATGGATTCGCTCGATGTGAGCCAGTACAATGTGTCGCGGCATCTCAGGATTCTCAAGAGTGAAGGGCTTGTACAAGACAGGAAAGAAGGGAAGTGGGTCTTCTACTTCCTGTCACAGCAGCCGGATCGTTTTCAGAAGCAGGTACTTCAGGCGGTGAGAGCCATCCCGGAAGAACTCTTATCCCTGGAGTATGAGAGATTGATGAAGAGGATTTCTCTCAGAGAGGACGGGAGATGCGTAGTCGGCTGTGAAAGTGATGAGTGGCAGAAGCTCGCAGAGCAGGGAGCAACACGAGGATAGCATTGTATGATCAGGAAACCAAACAGAAGGGAATGGTTCTTCCTGCTGCTGGTGGGACTTTTCTATCTCACCGCCGTTTCCTACGTTGCCGTCAATGATCTTTCCTTCGGTGCACTCCTCAAATACGGACTTCTCCAGCCGGAAGGACTGTCCGGGGAGACCGCCCGACTCACCGAGATCGAGACCCCGCTGTCATGGAACGTCTTCCAGGTACTCTGGTTCGTCTTCATTAAAGGCGCCGCCGTCCTGACGGAACTCTTCCAGTACTGGGTGATCGGGATGCTGATCGCCGCCTCTCTGGTGACCTTCATTCCGTGGGAGAGGGTGAAACGGAAGATGGGATACGGCGGATTAACCGCCAACCTGATGGCAACGGCGTCCGGAGCGGTCATCCCGATCTGTTCCTGCGGCATCGTCCCGGTTCTTGCCGGTATGGTGGAAGCCGGGATTCCACTCGGCCCCACGATGGCATTCCTCATCGCCGCCCCGATGCTCAATGTTCCGGCGGTATTCATTACAGCGGGCGTGCTCGGGTGGAAACTTGCCGTCGGGAGGATTCTGGGGACATTTTTCATCGCCCTTACCGTCGGGGGATTCCTTTCCTGCTGGCAGAGGAAAGAGAGGCTCCTGAGGAGATTCGTCAAGCTCGCTGTCACTCCGAGTGTCTCTCCGGAACTCCAGCAGTTCGCCTTTCGAGTGGGGATGGCACTTTCGAACAACCCGGGAAAACTGGCCACTCAAGATCTCGCTCCCGGTGAAGAAGAGAGGCTCTATCTTCTCGGCGAGGCCGGTATCATCGATCGTGATAAAAACGGGTTGTGGCACCTGCCTCAGATAAGCGATCAATCCGGAGACATGACGGCGGCATGCTTCGTTCTGCCTGAGGGAGATACCGGTTTCTCATTCAACCGGCGTCTCCGGAACATGGTACAGAAGGCCTGGGACTTTTTCCTTCAGCTCAATTACTATCTCGTCCTCGCCGTCATTATCGCCGGAGCCATCAAGGTCCTCCTCCCGACGCAGATCGTCGTGAGCCTCGTAGGTGGTGAGCAGCTGAATTCGGTTCTCGTCTCCAGCCTCGTTGCCGTTCTCGCCTATGTCTGTACGTACGTCGAGGTTCCGACTGCCCTTGCTCTGATTCAAAAGGGGATGGGTGGGGGCGCGACTCTCGCCTACCTCCTTGGCGGACCGGGACTTTCTCTCCCATCGATTGCGATGCTCTCCGGTGTTTTTAAACCGAAGGTCCTCGTCCTGTATGTGTTCACTAGTTTCGCCGGCTGTGTAATCGCCGGTTATGTTTTCAACCTGTTTTAGAAGGAATCCGCTTCATGGTAGAAACAATCAGCCAGTATTCGGTATACCTGGAGAACGCGCAGTGGCTCTCCTATCCTGTGAGCCTTCTGCTGGGCTTCCTGGCCGGGATTGGTGCAATCACCTGTTTTCTACCGATTGTTCCGGCGATAATCGGTTTCATCGGTGGGCAGGAAATCACCCGGAGAAGGCTTTTTTTGATCCCGTTTATTGTCATGCTGGGATCTGTCCTCATACTGAGTATTTTCGGCGTGACTGTTTCCCTCGCAGGGTTGACATTTCAGAAATATCTGGGACCATACTGGCATTATCTCGTGGGCGTGGTTTGTATCGTGATCGGTATAATACTGCTGGGGATAGTAAAACTTCCCACTGTAGCATTGCCGCAGATGAAAACAAGAGGAATCTGGTCTGCTCTGGTCTTCGGAATTCTCATGGGCGGCGTGATCGGATTCGGTTCGTCGTGTTGTGTTCCGACACTCCCAATCGTACTCACCTATGCGGGAATTCAGGGTAGACCGATCCACGGGGCACTCATACTGGGCACCTTTGCTATCGGACAGAGTGTCCCCCTGTTTGCCATCGGATTATTCAGCGGTGCGCTTGGAAATATCACATCCAGATGGTCGTCTCTCATCAGGAAAATTATGGCAGTGATGCTTCTGATTTTAGGCATCTATTTCATCGTATGGGGAGCACAATAATTGTTTTACGAAAACGTGGAGGTGCATGGTGATCAAGAAAAGAGTTTGTTGTCTTTCTGCCCTGCTGTCTTGCCTGGTGCTGTTCTCCTGGTCGGGGTGCCAGAATAAGAATCAGCTGCCATCCTGGCAAAAAGAACTCACCTCCTGCGAACAGGAGAATAAATTTGCGCTATTGTTTCTCGCAGACGGTGACGACGCCGACGGAACAATGAAGAGGGAGATTCTCGAGGAAGTGTCACGAGAATTCCCGGATAAAGTTCGTATTGTCGAGGCGAATCACGACGGAGACAGGGGTGAAGTAATCGATCAATATAAACTACAAAAAGCGCAGGAGACACCTTCCCTCCTGGTCATAGCCCCCAACGGAGCGATTACCAGAATGTTCGGGAAGAAGATGGAAAAAAAATCTGTGGTGTCATCTCTTGTATCGGATGAAGAAGCCGACCTGATACTTTCTCTGCAGAAAGGCCAGACAGTCTTCCTCTGTCTGTATGAAGATAAATCCGATGAACTCAAGAGAGTGAAAGGAATACTGGGGTCCGTTGAAGCTTACTTCAAAGGAAAAGTAACGACACAGTATGTGGATATAAACGACACTCAGGAAGCATCCTTTGTAAAAAGATTTCCATCCGTCAAATCAGTTGCGGTTTTTCCGGTGGTTCCACCGGGCCGTATCGCGGCACAACTCGAGGGATCTAATATCAATCAACAAACCATACTTAAAACCCTGGTGTCCGCCTGCGGTCCTGGTTGCGGCAGCAGTTGTAAACCATAGGAGGTCGGATTATGACAACCGAAAATTGCACAGTGAGAATCTTTATGTCTCCTCAACAGTTTCCCTGTGGACCACAATCCACATGCTGCGGCCCGGTGGGGCAATCGGAGGAAGAGATTCAGAATCTCAAAACTGCAATTGAGACGGAGCTTGATCTCAATGTGGAGGTACTGAATTCTTCCGATGAACAGAACATGAACAACTTCAGTCAAATACAGAAGCTCATCCGCTCGTTCGGTCCCAAGGCTTTACCGATCATCAGTCTGGATGAAGAAGTGATATCCTTGGGGAATCCCGTACCCGAGCAGGCCGTGTCGGCGATAAGAGACAAGATGGCATGAATCTGAAGTGAGGTGCTCGGGCGGAAAAATGGGGTTGTTGGTTTAACTTCTCTCACTGGATGAGGTAGAACCAGGAAGGTGCGAATTTAAAATTCCCTATCGGACTTGACACAAAAAACAGGTTCTGGTATCATTGCCCAAGGAGATGAATCTCGATCGTGTTGTCAGGAATAGGGAGTAATATGAAGAGGCTTTGCTCTTTTTTGTTTTTTCTTATAGCAACTTTTGCGAGTATTCCTGGCAGCGAGACAGTATTTTCGCAGGAAAGGAAACATGTCAACACCTCTCCTCCCAATATTCCAACAGAGTACATGCAGCATGACTCACTGAACGTCCGAGCCATCGGAAGATGGCCTTTTGGAGTGTCGTATGCCGTAGCGATCGATTCATCGAGGGATGTTGTGTTCCTGGGATCGCGCAGGGGCATTTACATCCTGGACATCGCTGAGCCCTCGAATCCCCAGAAGATCTCGGAAGTACAGACTCCGGGGACAGTGTCAGGCCTGTTCTACTCAGATGAACATCTATATGTCGGAGCTAGTGAAGCTGGCCTGATTATTATTTCGGTGGGCGACCTTTCATCTCCCTTCGAGGAGGGAACATACGACACCCAGGATTATGCATGGAGAGTTGCCGTGAGCAGTTCTTATGCGTATGTCGGGGACTTTAGGCAGGGATTGAAGATCATCAGTGTTTCAGATCCTACGAGCCCTTCCCTGACAGGACACTGTGATACGCCTGGGGCGGCCACCGGAATCACCGTGAGGTTACCTTTTGCCTACATTGCCGATCAAACTGGAGGATTACGCATCATCTCAATTGATGATCCTTCGGACCCATTTGAAGTGGGGTTTTGCCTGCCAAGCTTCCATGTAATGGGAGTCGCAGTCAGTGGCGCTTATGCATATGTATCGGATTTTATGGAAGGACTCCGAATCATCTCCGTTGATGATCCCACAGAACCGGTTGAGATAGGGTATCTCGACACTCCCGGCTTCGGATTGGATGTCGTTGTCAGTGATTCTCATGCCTACGTGTCGGATGGAAGCGAGGGACTGAGAATTATTTCCATTGCAGATCCTTTAAATCCATCCGAGGTCGGCTATTGCGATACACCAGGCTATGCCTGGGATGTTGCCTTGCACGATTCCCATGCCTATATCGCCGATGATGGTCGAGGATTACGCATAATCTCAGCAGTCGATCCTTTCCTTCCTACCGAGGTCGCATCTTTCCAAACTCCTGGATGGTCAAATGAGATAGTAGCGGGTGATTCATTGGCCTACGTCGCCTCAGGTTCGGGGGGGTTGCGGATCATCTCGCTCACCGATAACCATGAAATTTCCGAGGTGGGATTCTGCGATACTCCTGGTTATGCAGAAGGAATTGCTGTACAGAGTCCGTTTGCTTATATCGCCGATAACGAGGGCGGATTGCGCGCCATCTCAGTTGCTAATCCCTCAGAACCTTTTGAAGTTGGGTATTGCAGCCTCCCCGATTCTGCACTGAAAGTCGCTATAAATGGCTCCTACGCTTATGTCGCAGATAATGGCGCAGGACTACGGATAGTCTCTGTCGCGAATCCTGACAGCCTGTTTGAGGTTGGCTATTACTCCACCCCAAATAAAGCTCGCGGAATTGCCGTTAGCGGTTCTCATGCTTACATAGCTGAAAGCTACGCAGGATTGCGAATCATCTCAATTGCGGATCCATCGAACCCTGTCGAGGTGGGTCACCTGGATACTCCCGGCTATTCGCGCGGAGTGACGGTAAGCGGCTCCTATGCATATCTCGCTTCAGGACGAGAGGGTTTGCGAATCATCTCAATTGAGGATCCTTCGAATCCTGTTGAGGCGGGATACCTGGGTACCCCCGACTACGCACGGAGTGTTAGCGTGAGCTTTCCCTACGCATATGTCGCTTCTCGAGCAGGAGGCCTGCGGGTGATAGCAGTCGCAGATCCAGCCAATCCTTCCGAGGTAGGACGCTATCAGACCCCCGGCGATGCAGTGGCGGTGGACGTTAGAGATCACTATGCGTATGTTGCGAACAGTTCGGAGGGGATAATAGTCCTCGAATTCTACGGTGAAACAGGAATCGGCGGTAATGATGGAGAAATTTTTCGACCTCCTAAGTCTTGGGTGCTCTCCCAGAACTACCCGAATCCCTTTAATCCCTCGACGAGTATTTCATTTGACGTCCCAGACACCAGAGCTTCCGCTCAGCATGTGAGTCTCACTGTCTATGATATCCGCGGCAGGAGAGCAAAGGCACTTGTTGATTCTTCACTTGAACCGGGCATCCATAAGGTATATTGGGATGGTCGTGATGATCAAGGAGTACAGGTTTCGTCGGGTGTTTATTTGTACGTCTTGAGAGCTGGAGACGAAACATTCACGCGCAAAATGATCGCTCTCAAATGAGAGAAGATCTTCGCGATTGGTTCCATATCCATCACGGACGAGAAAATTTTCATCTCCGCCCTCCAGCGAGGACAGGTGAGTTTTACCTCGATTACCAGCTTCTTTCTCAAGTGAATGGGAACCCGTGCTTCGTTCCCCCCTCCCACTTACTCCCGTTTTCGTTTCCTTGTCCGTTAAGGTCCGGGCCTGGTAGTACGGTAAAAACATACAACCATAGCACACCTGATTGATATACTCTGGTGAAATGTAATCTATATCTGATCCACTGCTATTCCACTGACTGAATGTGGTTGACAGGCTAGGGATTCCCGGGTATAATCAGAAAGTAACTGTACCTGAGTCTGTGCAAATTTTCATACAATCCTCCAAAAGAAATGAATCATTGATGATTACCTCACGTGATACTCATGCAGAAGCTGATTACACTCAAATCAAATTACTGCGTCGAGCTGGGATCAAGCGGCGCTTGGAACTGACATGCTCGATCTCGAAGACAATCATGGACCTCTCTCGCCAGGCAATAATGAAAAGGCACCCAGAACTTGCCAAAAGAGAGGCTGAAATAAAAATTGTTGCATATTTTTAAGGTGAAGTAATAGCTCGGCGATTCTCTAAGTTTCTTCAAATGAGGCAACTCTGACTCAATCCGACATTATTCTAACCATAACTCCAGTAGTCGAAGCTTTCAGGGAATTCGCTATCGGCTATTACATCGGAGGCTCGATAGCCAGTTCAGCTCACAGATTACCTCGTGCTACTCTTAATGTTGATGTAATAGCCGACCTGAATGATTCCCATGTTAAGCTTTTGGTTCGCAAGCTAAAAAACACCTGTTACATTGATCCAGAAATGATATACGATGCTATCGCAAGGTGCTCCACCTTCAACCTCATCCATCTGGATACGATGATAAAAACAGACGTTTTCGTTCTCAAGCAGGTGCCTATGATGTCACCGCATTTAAAAGAGCAAAGAGAAGCGTGCTTGATCCACAGCAAGGTTCACTACTCCTCTTCATCGCCTCCGCTGAAGATACGATACTTCACAAATTGCACTGGTCTCGTAAATGCGGAGTCGTATCTGAACAACAGTTGAAAGATGTTGTGGGTGTTCTCAGGGTTCAGGGAGATGCGCTGGATTTTTCTTATCTAAAGAAATGGGCTGAACAACTCAAGGTTCTCGATTTACTTGAGAAAGTTTTGCAAAACGTTCAATCCGACCACTTCCGTCCGGGCGGGACCGTTCGCTGACACTGCTGCATGAGAACCTCTCCATTCCCGCCCTCCTGAGAAACATTTCACTCTCCGAGGGATCAGTGTGTCCTGGAGCAGGGATTCGGTGAGTGTGTTCTCCCTTTGAGGACCGTTCTTGAGGGGAAGGGGGAGGAACTCGGTAATAAAAATGAAATTATTTGTTGATATCCCCTGGTGGATGAGCTTGAATCAGAAAGGTGTACGTTTAGGATGTCACACACGAGCAGAATCACTGTCGGAAGTTTCTACTCCCGTCCCGCACAGTCGTGAATGACGAGCGCGAGGAGCGCGGCCCGATCGATCAGACTGTCGCGCACGATATATTCATGTAATGACCCGTTCCCGACCCCGAGAGGTCCGAAACCCCCCAGAACCGGCACATCTTCAGGTACATGGCATATACCTGAAAAGGTGTCGCGGTGTTCCGGTTCGACCCGTACTTCGAGGAGCTGCGCAAGCTTTTGTACTCTTTTGAAAAACTCACGGGTTTTCCGGTTGCATGTTACGGGGAAGTGCCTCTCCCCCGTTCTGATTCTCACCTGTAAACCGCCGTTCGATCCTTTCTCGGCGATCTTCCTGATTTGTTCGTCGATTTTGTCACTCTGGCTCTTGTCGGTGTAGCAGACCGACAGTGATGCCACCGCGTGATCAGATCCGCTGCCGGAGGTTCCCTGTGCCGTGAGAGTGTCCACTTTCACCCTGATGCCTTTCTGATCTGAGGATATTTTCAACCAGGCGAGATTTTTCTGAGAAATATTTTCCACGACGTTTGCGATCTTTTTATTCTTACTATTCTTGTTGTTGGTGATTTCGACCTGGTACTGTTGTATCCCGGAGTACGATGTCACGATACCACCTTCGAGATCCCCGTATTTCGTCCCAACTACGTGCCTCGAGTTTCCGGCAATGTCATTGATGATCTCTCTGCTGAAAATACCACCGAGGGTGTCATCTGATGTCAGGAGGACACCGCACTTCAGATGTTTCAGCACCCGGGCGAAGCGTAATGCTTGAAATCCGACGATAATGATGGCTAGGCCGCCTTTGTTCTCCGTAACTCCTGATCCGAGAATTCTGCCTCGATCTTCACTAAAGGGGACATGAGCATTGTAATCATGGAGCGTGTCCAGATGACCGAGCAGGAGGATGTCGTTCTGCCCTTCGTCATGGTTGGTAAAGTAGAGTATGTCCCCTACTTCTACCTGTGGATATACCTGTCTCCGGAAACCCAGCTGCTGGAATCGGTTCGAAATCCAGTCACCCAGGGTGTTTACGCCCTCAACATTCTGCACGTAGCTGTTGATCGACACCATGTGCTCGATGTATCCGGTGATCGTGGAGAGGTGGCTTCTCAGATAACGACGTAAACGCACATGAAGAAACTCCGGCCTCCTCTTCGTGTTCTTGTGTCCGCCGATCTCCTTCAAACACGATTTCCCGAAATAACGCACGGCAGCGACATCCAGCATCCTGTTGACGAGATCGGTGAAACTCCATCCGTGGGCCCGTGAGGATTCGACAAAGGAGCCTGTTTTATTGAGGCTCGCCATGGAATTGATTTCTAGGATATGGATCCTGCCTTCCGGATCCATGCGAAAATCCACACGGGCGAAGTCATTGAGTCCCAGCGCGTTGAAGGCACCACGCGCGTACCCGCACAATTCTTCGGATACTTCCGGGGAAATGTCCGCGGGGCAGATCTTTTGAAACGGACTCTGTTTCTTGTTCTGTGACGTCTGCAGCGAGTTCGGATCACCGTTCAGGTCGATTTCGACGACCGGCAGGGTTTCCAGGGTCGGCTCGTTTCCCAGGAGAGAGACTCCAAACTCCCGGCCCGGAATGAATTCCTCGACGAGAGCCTGCTGCTGGAACTCCCGGGTCACGGTCGAGATGGCCTCCCGGAGGTCCTTATCGTTGTCCACCAGACGGATACCGAAAGAAACCGCCTCCATTCTCGGTTTGACGATTACGGGGTACTGGATGTCTGTAATTTTTTGTTGCGCATTGGAGAACATCCTGAACGCCGGTGTCGGAAGATCGTGGTTCTGGAAAACGATCTTCGACATCACCTTGTCCAACGCTATTGCGTGAGCGGCGGGCCCCGAGCCGATGTATGGAATGCCGAGCATCTCCAGCATGGATGGGATGTGCGTGTAACGGCTCTGCCCCTGGATGCCGTAGGCCATGTTGAAGACCATCCCGGGACTTTCCCCACGGACGACCTTCGGCATAAAATTTTCCAGTTCATCGATGACATGCATATTGCCTTCGATGGTTCTCACATTGTGTCCACCCTGTTCGAGTGATGTTGCAACCAGCTCAACTATTTCCCTGCTGTACCATTCCATTGTCCTCATACCGAACACATTGATGACATCGGAATCTTTTATCTCCGGTTTGTTGTATATGACGGCGACCTTCAACTTGGTTGTCTCCTCTCTAACATGATTTTACTTACTTCCGTCTCATACTGTTCCCCGGCGTCGTCCAAGATCCACGAGAAAGTGGGCCAGGAGTAAGGTTCGTTGTGCGAGGCTCGAAATATTGATGTGTTCATCAGCTGTATGGTCATCACGACAGATCGGCCCGAATCCATCAATGGTAGGTACACCAGCTGATCCGAAGAAATTGGCATCCGACGTCCCACGCCGGTGCTCACTGCCGACCCGAAGACCGAGTTTGTGACCGGTCTCCTGAAGCAGACGAAGCATCTCTTCCGTCCCGCTGTGCAGAGTCATGGCAGGTCGGGAATTGAGTATGTTCAACTCCGAACGGCAGCCATCCAGTTGACTGACAGTGACTTTCTCGGACAACCTGCTCATTGTTATCAATTTCTGATGTTCTTCCACCCACCGGACATCGAGCAGGCAACCGGCATGGGATGGTATCGTACACGGGCCCAGCCCCCCTTCGATCTTCCCGACGTTGATGGTCACGCCGGGCAGTAGCCCGTTGAGATATTCGGCGGCGATGATTCGCGTAGCCAGTTCGAGTATGGCACTTGCTTTTTCATGTTCGCCATTTCCGATGTGACGATCCTTCCCGTAGCTGTCAATGCGTGCCCCCAGCTTCCCGTTTCTCGAGACAACTACTTCACCCCGGAGGCCTGCGCATTCGGCAACCAGGCAGGCGATTGCATTGCTTCTCTCCTCGAGGTATATCGGACCGGATGTGATCGATCCTGTCTCCTCATCACCGCCCAGTATCAGAATCAGATTCAACTCATCGAGAAAGCCGACGTTTTTCAGCGCCTTCAACGCAAAGACAATAACAGCCAGACCACCCTTCATATCACCAGTGCCGGGACCGGTGAGTACATCACCGGTTGTGTGACACTTCTGGAACGGATGATCAGGGGGGAAAACGGTATCCATGTGACCGATCAGGTAGATGGCACCGGAGGAGTAACTGCTCCTCAGGATGTGATGGTTCCCGCAGTTCTCCTGCCTAATCACCTCGTGTACAGGAAGGATACCACCAAGGTTCGCCAGGATCATATCTCCAACCCGGTCAACACCCTCTTTATTATCCGTGTAACTGTTCTGGTCACAGAGACGGATGAGGAAATCGAGCTGTTCGTCATGGTGAGAATCCACGAAGGAGGTGATGCCATCCCGCATCTTCTCTTTCATCTGGTCCGGTATCTGATTCATCGGATTCATACAAACCGCACGCGGCTTAATTACCATCCGGCAGTTCATCTTCGTATTCACACACGGATCCACCCCAGGTCCTGAATAGTACTTTGCCGTTCCTGTTCATATTGAGGAGATATGTCGGTGCCAGCGGTGTTTTTCCCTTCCCTTCCGGAGCGGTGATGATGAATGTCGGGACAGCGAGACCTGAGGTGTAACCCCTCAGATTCTCCATGATGTTCATGCCGTCCGCTATCGGAGCCCGGAAGTGCCTGATGCCCCGGAGCTTCTTGCAGTTGAAGATGTAGTAGGGCCGTACCCGGGCGCGAAGGAGCTCGTGGACAAGTTTCTTCATCACGTTCTTGTCGTTGTTGATGCCTTTCAGAAGAACGGACTGGTTGCCCACCATCACCCCCGCTCTGATGAGCATGTCGACCGCACGCCGGCTCTCGGGTGTTATCTCCTTCGGGTGATTGAACTGTGTGTTGAGATAGACCGGATCGTGGCGGCTGAGCATGTTGCACAACTCCGGAGTTACCCTCTGGGGGAGGGTTGCTATCATCCTCGATCCCAATCTCATGATCTCGACGTGGGGGATGACTTCCAGGCGGGAGAGGATCCAGTCGAGATAATCATCGGAAAGGGAAAGCGCATCCCCTCCCGTGAGGAGCACATCTCTCACCTCGGGGGATCCCGCGATGTAGTC
>CAZZKG010000013.1:14588-71920 GCA_964654825.1 uncultured Gemmatimonadota bacterium
ATCTCATCGTCGGTCAGGCTGATGATCTTCGATAAAGTGGATGTACTTCTGATGGAGTTTTTAAGATGCCATTTCCAGTCCTTCCAGTCATCCTCCGAACCGCCCAGCACCTCCAGGATCCTCTTCCTGTTCTCGTCATACTGGTCAGTACAGGTCATGCCTGTCGGGATATGCTTTCCCGCGTCGAGGTAGTCGGTGATTTTTTCGACATAACCGGCAGCCCTTTCGCGGGCGACCTTCCGGTTCTCAGGTGGTACGAACAACGGGTGATCTCTACCGTCGACCTTGGACATTATATTCTCCATTTGAATCTTATAAAAGTTCGTGCGTGAATAAAACCCGCAATTTGTTACATACAGCAAAATGTAAGCCGTTTTTTCACGTTTGCAATGGTATCCGAGTTATTCGTAGACGATCGACGTTATTCCCTTTGTCATCGCCTCCAACCAGTCGCTCCTTTTGGAAAAGCTACTCGGGTGAGTTCACTCGTTTTTCTGACCGGTTCACCTCAGAGATCGAGATGGTCCTCGCTGGTGTTCATATTGTAATGGTGTTTCATTGATGAATTGCTCATAACATCTTGTTATAAATGAACATGTCCAATATTGAATTTGATGTGTTGTAAATGTGAAACGTTGCACTCCCGACTATCTGCCTCGGCGGATCTCGTAACCAATTGATATCTATAGTGTTAAATTGTTAGTCTGAAACTGGCACGGAATGTGCTTCTGCATACGACCAATTGAACCTGAGAGGGTGCCCTTCAAGGTAACCTTCTCAAAAACAACACTTTAGAGGAAGGGAAGAACGATGAAGAAACTGTTTACCGCAGCCATCCTGTCGGTCTGTTTGTTCTCCTTTGGAGCCACCCAGGCGAACGCGCAGGTCTGTGTTTCACTGGATAATTTCTGTGATCAGCTCGAGCTTCAGGTCGATCCGAACGGGAACGTCTATGGTCTGTGGGACTGGACATGTGATGGAGTCACCTTGCAGCCGGTTATCGGCCTCTTCGATCCACCTAATGTCACCGCCGGGACCTACATCGCGACTCTCGGTATGGCAATCTATTTCGTTTTCGACATTTCGTCGGGTACGTTCGATCTCTGGGGATATGACGGTGTGAATCCTCCGTCTGCGTTCCAGATAGGCCAGCCGTATAGCTTCAGCGTCGGGTCCTGCACGTTTGCCGCAGGTGTTCCCGGCGACCAGCCTTCGCTTCTGGGTGACTATACGGACGGCGATTATGCCGAAACCGTAACGCTGAGAAAACCACCTGCAGGTGTGAAGTAAGACGAAAAGAGTAGTACGATTGGTCCGTAAAGCCCCCTCCCTTCAAGGGAGGGGGTTCCTTATTTTTTTGCCAGCGTTACTGAAAGCGTGAGCGTGGCCCCTCCACGGAGGATCACTACATCGATCATGTCCCCCGGTTTGTGTCCGCTCAGGACACCCATGAAGTCATAGATGTTGCGTACTTCCCTGCCATCCATCCCGATGATCACATCCCCTTTGGCGAGGCCCGCAGCCTCGGCGGGACTTCCCTCCTTCGTCCCGATGATCGCGAATCCTTCCCCCTCGAAGGTGAAATCGGGGACCGTACCCATATACACGGACAGTCCGCTCCTGCCCTGACCATGGGATTTAACCTGGGATTTTACAAATTCAGGTTCTTTCGCCGCACTGCAGATGTCTAGGATGACGCGATCGACATACTGGAGGATGACCGCCTCACCTTCGGAGTTTATCCGATCCCAGTCATCGCGAGGAGTGTTATAGTCATCATGCGCACCGGTGAAAAAGAAGAGGACCGGGATGTCGTCCTTGTAGAATGAAGTGTGGTCGCTGCCGCCGAACCCGCCGGCGCTCTTCTTGATCTCGAGATCGATCCCTTCGTTTGATTTGTCGAGGAGTTCATCCCACATCGGTGAAGTATCATAGCCGCTCACGATAAGGATCCTGTCCTTCATCCTGCCGATCATGTCGAGATTCACCATGGCCGAAATGCTCTCGCGGGGGATCGTCGGATTTTTCGTGAAGTGAAGCGAGCCGAGAGCACCCAGTTCTTCGGCGTCGAACGTGATGAAGAGAATACTTCTACCCGGATGGTTTTCTGAAAGAGATGCCGCCAGCTCGAGCAGTCCGGCGACACCCGAGGCATTGTCATCGGCCCCGTTGAAGATGATCTTACTCCCGTCAGGCGCCGTTTTCGTACCGATGTGGTCGTAGTGCGCCCCGACGACCAGGAACCGGCTGCTCAGAGAGGGGTCACTGCCGGGTAACACGGCGAGCACGTTTCTTCCCGTCGCGCGCTCCTGGATGACCTCCGTTCTCAGTTTTACCCGTACATCTTGCATCACGAAGGGAGTGGCCACATCCTGGGCCGGATCTATCGCGAGGCCGCCGCAGCCGAGCACCTGATCGGCATACTCCATGCTGACAGCGGCTAAAGGGATCCCCACGTCACCGGGTGTACCGTCATAGGTGATCCGGTCCATGGCCTCCTCGCTGTCTCTCTCGCGAATGAGAAGAAGAGCCGCCGCCCCGGCTTCCCTGGCGAGCATCGCTTTTTTTCTCACGAGGAACTTGCCCTTCGCCTGCTCGAATCCCTCGAGCGCGGGAGGGATCCCGGAGCGTGCGACGGCAATCTTCCCCGAGAGATCTGTATCACCGAAATCGTTGTAATGGTGTTCATCGTTCTTGAGACCGAAACCGATATACACCAGCTTACCTTCAACCTCGGCATTTTCAGATGCGCCCAGGGGAGTGAAGTCTACACCATACTCTGCGGGATGGGATTTTTTACCGCAGGTTACCTGAAGCTCATTGGCCTCACCGGTAACGACGCCACTTACAAAAGAGAAATCCTGGAAGTAGCTCCCGTTCTCTCCACCCGGTCGAAGACCAAGTCTCACGAATCGGTCCTTGATGTATTCAGAAGCCATCCGTGTTCCTCTGCTCCCGGCCAGTCTGCCTTCGAGCGAATCGCTGGCCAGGAATTTCACGTGTTCCACGATACGCTCAGAATCGAATCGGGACTGATCGGCGTCTCCGCATCTCGGAATCAGTATGCAAATCAGTGACACCAGGAGAGCGTGTTTCACGAGCAGATGTGCGCGGTTGCATGGATTCATCGTTTTTGTGACCCCTTTCTCTTAATAAATAGGGACAGTCACCATTTATTGTCACCATTTTTTATTTTGTTAAATAAATGGTGACTGTCCCTATTTATTTTAAGTGACAGCTACTACCATAAAAAGGGATGTCGAGGCAGGGACGCGAAGTGTCAGGAGAATTACGAAATGGAACATTATCGTAAAAGATCGATCAGGAGGTAGCCGGTTTGTCCTCCTGGCTGGATATCGAACTCAGGTAATCCTGGAGAATGAAGGTGGCGGACATCTCGTCCACCTGTCTTCTCCCCTTTCTGCCTTTTCCGAGTTTTCTGAGCTCGCCTTCCGCCCTCACGGTTGTGAGTCGCTCGTCCCAGTGGGAAATCGGTATGCTTACCTTCTCACTCAGCTTCCCAATGAATTCCTGGGTTTCCCTCGCCTTGAAACCGGCACTTCCGTTCATGTTGTACGGCATCCCGACAACAATATGGCTCACTCCGATCTCACCGACAAGGTCTTTGATGAGATCCTCGACCGATACATGTGTGCCCTTCAAATCCAACGTTCGGGAATCAGCAACGATGGTGAAACTCGGGTCGCTCCAGGCCAGACCAACCCACCTGCTGCCGTAGTCGATGGCCAGAATCCTCCCGGGGCTCTGAATCATGTGTTCATCGAGGCCAAGAACTCGGCGTTCGTTTTGGTGTTGGACATCTTCTCCAGGAGAAATTCCATCGCTTCGACCGGGTTGAGATCATGGAGGAATTTCCTCAGAACCCAGACTCGATTGATCTCTTCTTTCGCAAGAAGAAGCTCTTCTTTTCTGGTTCCCGTCTTCTTCAGATCGATGGCAGGAAAAATCCTCTTGTCAGCGAGCTGTCGGTCAAGGACGAGTTCCATGTTGCCCGTACCTTTG
Organism: uncultured Gemmatimonadota bacterium; assembly: GCA_964654825.1. Taxonomy (GTDB): domain Bacteria; phylum Gemmatimonadota; class CAZMKB01; order CAZMKB01; family CAZMKB01; genus CAZZKG01. Next base: position 18,612 of record CAZZKG010000013.1, read on the forward strand.
AACTCTTCGAAGATGACCTCGTCCATTCGGCTTCCCGTCTCGACGAGAGCGGTAGCGATAATCGTAATGCTGCCACCTTCGTCGACGTTCCGTGCTGCTCCGAAGAATCTTTTCGGTTTGTGCAGAGCGTAAGCATCAACACCACCGGAGAGGATCTTACCGCTGTGCGGGACAACCTGGTTGTGAGCCCTTGCTAGACGCGTAATACTGTCGAGGAGGATCACGACGTCTCTCTTATGCTCGACAAGTCTCTTCGCTTTCTCGATCACCATGTCGGCCACCTGTACGTGTCTGTCTGCCGGTTCATCAAAGGTCGAGCTGATGACCTCGGCATCAACGTGTCGCTGCACGTCGGTGACCTCTTCAGGCCGTTCGTCGATCAAGAGACAGATGAGGATGATCTCCGGGTGATTCTCGAGGACCGAATTTGCTATCTTCTGCAGGAGTATTGTCTTACCTGCACGAGGAGGCGACACGATGAGTCCACGCTGACCCTTTCCAATGGGAGCGACAAGATTGACCACTCTCATGGAAAGATCAGCCTTTTTATCCTCGAGGTTGATCCTCTCGTCCGGGAAAAGCGGTGTCAGGTTGTCAAACATGATCTTGAACTTGGCATCTTCAGGATCGTCGAAGTTGATCTTCTCAACCTTGAGGAGAGCAAGATACCTCTCTCCCTCCTTAGGGGGTCGGACCTGGCCCAGAATAGTGTCTCCCGTACTGAGGTTGAATCTTTTAATCTGGGAGGGGGAGACGTAAATATCATCGGGACCGTACAGATAGTTCCAATCCTGTGATCTGAGGAATCCATACCCTTCCGGGAGGATCTCGAGTACTCCTTCTCCCATCAGCACAACTTCGTTGTCCAGGAGATGCTGCTCGATCAGGAAGATCAGGTCCTGTTTTCTCAGGTTGGCGAAATTGGTGATGCTGAGATCATCCGCCATCTGGTGAAGATCAGCAACTGACCTTTTCTTGATCTCGTGGATGCTCACCAGCTTATGCTCAATTATGCTTTTTGTGTCGTTCATCTCTCCATTCACTGTTAGAGGTTTCTGTGAAGATAGGCTCAGCGAGAGAACCGGGGTCTTATCAGGAATACCCTGTTTTTGTTTCTCTCCTCCCCCGTCCTGCAGGGTAAAGCCTTACGAAAATATCCAAATAATGGGATTAATAGAACTCTTGATCAAAATCCTTCGTGGTGAAATTAATGAGAGCCATCCGGAAAGAGAAAACTACAATATCAACACATAACATATTCTAACACGACAGATATTCCATGTCAAGGACTTTCCGGGCTGGTTTTGATTTTTCGCTCTCACCAACAACTAATGCAAATTCCATGCCCCTCACACCGACAGATACACCGCATTCCTTGCGGCAGGTTGGATGTGTGGCTATTTTAGTGGTGCACAGAACTCCAATAAAAGCGGGAATCGAGCCGTGGTCGACGATGTATTGAGACACAAACTGCAATCGCTCTTCGACGGGGATTTCAAGATCTTCGGCGCGAGAGGAGAAACGATCATCCGGGGGAAACTGAATCATCATTTTTTATCTTCGGAAGGCTACCTCGACCAGCTGGCGGGTGAGATGAATGCCGTATACTTCATCGAAGAGATAGAAGGGGAACGGTTTCTCACCTTCACTATCGTACGGAACGGGCAGAGACAGTTCCGCTGGAAATTGAACCTCCTGCTCTTCCTCCTGACAGTCTTCAGTACACTTTTCTTCGGAGCGGTTTTGAGTGGAGAGGATCCTCTCTCCGATATTTCCACTCTCCTGGTCGGTATTCCGTTTTCCGCTACCATCCTGGCTGTCCTCGGACTTCATGAACTCGGGCATTACATGGCAGCGAAGCATTACAGACTCAACGTGACACTGCCTTATTTTCTGCCTTTTCCCAGTATCATCGGGACACTCGGTGCTGTTATCAGGATGAAGTCTCCCATTTACAACCGCAGGATGCTCCTCGACATCGGTGCCGCAGGACCGATCACCGGGTTTATCGTGAGTATCCCGATTACATACTATGGTCTCCTGCATTCGCATTTTGCTGTGGTCGATGCAGCTACCGCCTCGGGCAGTATTCATCTCGGCAGTTCACTGATTTTCGAATTCCTCTCGACTCTCACGCTCGGCACGGTCCCCGAAGGATGTGAGGTGATGCTCCACCCGGTGGCGTTCGCCGGCTGGGTAGGGTTTTTCGTAACCGCTCTCAATCTACTCCCGATCGGTCAGCTCGACGGCGGGCATATCATATACTCCCTTCTCGGAAAAAAACAGAAAACGGTATCCACGTATATCTTCATCCTGTTGATCGGGCTCGGTGTGTTAATCTTTCTCAGAAACGGCTGGCCGGGCTGGTTCCTCTGGGCCTTTATTATCCTTTTCCTTGCGAAGATTCCTCATCCACCTGTGGTCGATGAGAGTGTTCCCATCGGCAGGGGCAGAAGACTGGTGGGGATCTTGACACTGATCATCTTTATTCTCACCTTCATCCCTGATCCGGTGACACCATGATGCGAATCATCCCCTTACCGCCATCGACAGCGGAGCGTGGGTCATCGAGATAAATCCGGATCGCACACCTCTCACCAGCTTCGTTCACCTGCACATGAGAGAGAAATCCGGTGTTGCTCTGAAGCAGATCGCCGACCGGGTCGAAGAGATCAGAAAGATATCCTCCCGGCAATGAGAACAATCCCGTTTCCAGCGGAGTGGTTTCAAAAGAATGCGCTGATTCCCACTGTATTGATAACAGGCATCGATTACACCATATTATAATGCCATGATGTACAAAGTAGAGACATACGAAGAAGCACGCCGTGCAGGACTCTTCAAGGACGAATCCAAAAAGACTGTCGTTCTTGTGGGCAACCCGAATGTCGGAAAGAGCGTCATTTTCAGTCTCCTCACCAGGAGTTACGTCACGGTCTCCAACTATCCCGGCACGACCGTCGAAATTACCCTGGGTGATGCAAAGCTCGATCACTGGGACGGCAGGATCGTCGATTCACCGGGGATCAACTCCTTCCATCCGGGCTCGGAGGATGAGAGAGTCACACGCGATCTCATTCTCTACGGCAAGACGGATGGTATCCTCCAGGTGGCCGACGCGAAGAATCTGAAGCGGGCACTCCTCCTTTCCCTCGAACTTGTTGAGACGGGTCTTCCCTTCACTCTCAACCTCAACATGATGGACGAAGCCCTCACCAGAGGCATCAGGATAGACTCGAGAAAGCTCAGTAAATTACTTGGAGTTGATGTCGTCCCGACCGTCGCTGTCAGAAGAAAAGGGGTGAGGAGGCTCACTCAGAGTCTTCTCGAACAGAAAAAGGCCGATTTTTCCTTCTCCTACAGCACCGAAGTGGAAAAGGCGATAGAGGAGTGCGTCGTCCATCTGCCGGAGGTGAAGATCTCCAGACGCGCGCTTGCCATCTTACTCCTATGCGGTGATCGCCCTCTCTGGGATTGGATCGAGGAAAAAGTGAAGAGGGATGACCTGGTCACCCTACGCATGGCTATGAGAAAGCTGGAGGTGTCACTCAACAGGCCGATATCGGCGGCGATCATGGAGCAGAGGATGCGGACCATAGACTGGATCATCAAACAGGTGTCGCGAAAACCCGTGGTAGGTCGAACTGCTTTTGGAGGAAAACTCAGCGACATCACGATTCATCCCGTCTGGAGTGTCCCTATTCTTCTCTGTGCTCTCTTTGTCATGTATCTACTGGTCGGCAAGCTCGGAGCCGGTTATCTCGTTGATCTGATCGAAGTAAATCTGTTTGGTGCCTACATCAATCCCTGGTCAGCAGCTCTCATCGAGACCCTGTTCGGCGGTTTTCTACCAGAGGGCATATATCGGTTCGTGAGTGATCTCCTCATCGGGGATTATGGTGTGATAACGATGGCGATCACCTATTCCATAGCGATCGTTCTCCCCATCGTCGGGACCTTCTTCCTGTTTTTCGGTGTCCTCGAGGATTCAGGATATCTTCCCAGGATCGCGGTGGTTGTGAACCGTCTGTTCAGGCTCATGGGCCTCAACGGGAAAGCGGTTCTGCCCATGATCCTCGGCCTCGGTTGCGCCACCATGGCGACGATTACGACGAGGATTCTCGAAACCCGCAAAGAGAGGGTTATCACGACACTGCTCCTTGCGCTCGGGGTCCCCTGTTCCGCTCAACTCGGGGTAATTCTTGGTATGCTGGGAGGCCTCTCACCGGTTGCGACACTTATCTGGGCAGGCATCGTCACGGGGGTGATCTTCCTCGTCGGGTTTCTTTCGGCCAGATTGCTGGGGGGGAGGAGTTCGGATTTTATCCTCGAACTTCCTCCCTTGCGAGTTCCGAGGCTGTCGAACATCGTAATCAAGACAATCGCGCGGATCGAGTGGTATCTGAAGGAAGCCGTACCACTCTTCATCCTGGGTACGCTGATCCTTTTTACTCTTGACAGAACGGGAGCCCTCGTTGCGATACACAGGAGCGGAGCCCCGATCGTAAAAGGATTTCTCGGGCTGCCTCCAGAAGCTTCCGAAGCGTTTATCGTCGGCTTTCTCCGGAGGGATTACGGAGCTGCGGGACTTTACTCGATGGCCCAGCGCGGTCTTCTCGATCCGATCGGCATCGTCGTGGGTATCGTAACCATCACACTCTTCATCCCCTGTGTGGCCAATCTCCTGATCATGATCAAGGAGCGTGGTCTGGTGACTACCCTGTACATGGTATTATTCATTGTTCCCTTTGCCTTCATCGTAGGTGGGGTTCTCAATCTTATCCTGAGGTCGACGGGGGTCGTGTTTTGACTTGTTCCATCTGCGGGGCGGTTATAGATTACGAACTGTCGAAGTGCTCGAACTGTCCGCTGAACAGCTCCTGTGAGTATATTGAATGTCCTCACTGCGGGTACCGGATTATCTTGCATGATCACAGCGTGGTCCTTGGGTTCTTCAGAAAAGTCGCGGGTCTATTCCCATGGAAGAGAAATACGAAGAAGTATTAGAGCGAATATGGACTCTCAATGAGGGCAACTTCGGTGACAGGGTCCTCGTGAAGGATATCGGCGATCAGCCGAATGGTGAGGATCTCCTCAAGAATCTCGAGGAGAACAAACTCATAAAACGAAATGGAGACTGCGTCGAATTGACAGGACCGGGGATGGAAAGGGCGGAAGCTCTCGTCCGGAATCACCGTCTCGCTGAACGTCTTCTCCACGAGCTCTTCAGCATAAAGGATCCTGAGCTCGAAGATAGTGCCTGCAGATTTGAACACATTCTCAGCCCGATGGTGACCGACAGCGTGTGCACCTTTCTCGGCCATCCGCCCGTCTGTCCGCACGGCAGGAAGATCCCTCCGGGAAACTGCTGCAGACTAGGAACGAAAAAACTCAAACCACTCGTAAGACCGCTCCTGGATCTCGAACCCGGCAGCTCTGCTCAGATCGTGTTCATGACACCGGATGCACAGACGAGACTATCCCGCTTGAGCTCCCTCGGCATTCTCCCGGGTGCGAGGATAACGTTATTGCAGAAGAGACCTTCGATTGTTCTAAAAGTCGACGAGACTACGGTTGCCCTCGAATCGGATGTCGCCGGAGACATCTTCGTGAAGGAAGAATAATCCTGGCCCGAATTATTCATTCGATTCCGATTTTGGCGAGTGCTTTTGGACAGCTTCATCGTTCTCAACGATAAATAGGGACAGTCACCATTTATTGAAAAATAACATAATGGTGACAAAAAAAATAAATGGTGACTGTCCCTATTTATCCTATTTATCGCGCGCCTCGGGCCTCGAATCAGACCGAAATCACCTAGCCAAATCCATGATTCGAGCTGAAATGCATGACAACAATTTGAATAATGTAAGAGGGTTGATCGAAGATTAAAGGTGTTACTCGAAATCATATGAATAACTCGACCGAAAGGATTGAACATTTAGGGCATTTTGTGGTATAATTAAAGATAAAACTCTTGCGGTCAATTTTCCTGATTCCGATATTTGTTCTTGAGAATCGGAAACTGTATCAGATTATTTACCGAATCAACAGATTGAGCGAGTGAGAGAAGGAGGTTTTCACTGATGGCAAGGAAGGTTCGCACGGTATTTTCGGTGATGTTATTCTTTGGTTTCATGCTGGGTGGTTTTTTCCAGCTCAACACCGCCCGTTCTGCCGATGATTCGAAGATCACGATAGCATATATCGCAGATGAGATCGGCAGAATAGAACCCTGCGGGTGAAAGGGCAAGCAAGGTGGGCTTCCCCGGAGGGCGACAGCCATAAATGATATAAGAAGTGAGGTTGGTGATATTCTTCTTCTCGGCGGTGGAGATTTTTGCGACAGGGCCACCGAGCTGGGCATGTACAGAACATCCGTTGCCCTGGAGGCGATGGCTAAAATGCATTATGACGCGATCACCATCGGTGAGCGGGAGCTTTCCATGGGGTACGAGTATCTCAAGGGGATCGTTGATCAGAAAAAACTGCCGGTTATAACCACGAACCTCTACTACAACGGTGAAAGATTCGGAGAACCGTATCGGATCTTCGAAAAAAAGAACCTCAAAATCGGTGTCGTTTCCGCTCTCATGAAACTCGGTACAAGAAAATCCGAGATATGGGACATCAGGGACCACAACGAGGAACTCAGGAAAATTCTTCCCGAACTCGATTCGAAGTGTGATCTTATCGTCGTTTTGTCACACCTGGGCTTCACGAAATCCTTCGATCTCGCGGACGAATTCCCCGAAATCGACGTGATCATCGCAGCCCACGGGTCCAGAAAAACCACCGAGCCGACACGGGTGGGGAACGCTGTTCTCACCAAGGCCGGCAATCAGGGAAAATGGCTCGGGAGGCTCGATCTAGAGGTGAGTCCGGATAACAAAGTGGAATCATTCAAAGGGACCATGATTACGCTCGGCCCGAAACTGTCCGAGGACCCGACCATGGTAGCTTTTTACGAAGCATATAAAGATTCGGCTGCGAAGCTCCCGTCCTCCGGTACCGAGAAGAAGGAGGTCGATCCTCTGAGTCAGGTCGAAGGGAGTGATTACAAAGGATCCAGGTGGTGCCGGTCCTGTCATGTGAGAGAATTCAATGCGTGGCTGAAGACTCCGCACAGCAGTGCGTTCTCACACTTGAAAAAGACGAACCAGTCCGAGGATGGGGATTGCCTTCGTTGCCACACCACCGGGTATGGGGATGGGGGGTTCGCGAACCTGGACGAAACGCCGGTCCTGGTTAACGTGCAGTGTGAATCATGTCACGGGAAGGGGAAAGAACACATCAGATCGAAAGGGAATACGAGGACAGCGGAAGTAGTCAACGAAACCTGTACGGTTTGTCATGATAAGAAATGGGATCCTGATTTCAATTTCGAGGTGAAGAAGGCTCTTGTACACTGACGAATCTGCAGATTACTCTAGAGAAGGAGAGGGTTTTGACATTCATGCTGCATAATCAGATTAAAAAACACACCGTCAGGTCAGCCGTTTCGATTGCGGCTGCCGGATTCCTTATCTGGGTTTTTTCCACAACTGCCATCGGGCAACTCAGGGTTCAGGCAGCCCCTGATTTTCGACTCAAATCGCTCGATGGGAACGAGATCGTTCTCTCTTCATTGAGAGGGAATGTCGTTATCGTAAACTTCTGGGCCACCTGGTGCGGGCCGTGCAGACTTGAGACACCTCATCTGGTCTCGCTTTACGAGAAGTATCACAAAAACGGCCTCGAGATAATCGGGATAAGCCTCGACCGTGGGGGAGAAAAGGTGGTGAAACCGTTCATCAAGAAGTATTCGATTGACTACCCTGTAGCTATGGCTGACGGTGAGGTTGTAAACAACTATGGTGGTATCACCGGTATCCCGACCACCTTCATTGTTGATCGGGAGGGGGGTATACGTCAAAAATGGGTGGGGTATCGAGACGAGCCATCCTTCGACGCTGCGATCAAAAAGCTGCTCGATTCCAAGGATAAAAATTAGCTGCGCATTATCAGTTTCACAAAACAAGCCAGAGTTGTTGTGGCGAGGCATCCACCGGATTGCATTCACCTAAATGATCCCTCTGTACTTGAGAGGAGTATTCTTGACAGGGGTTACGTGCGTGGATATTTTTGTGAGATGAAAGTCCGCCGGACGGTATCCGGTTGTGAATTCGTACCACAACACGAACTCTTGCTTGCGGGATGACAAGACCCACAATGGGACCCAGTACTCGAAACCCACTCCTCAAACAGTTCAAAGGCTGGTTCTCGACCAATATTCTCCTGAAGATCGCAGCTCTTGCCCTGGCTGTGTTTCTCTGGTTCCACTCGGCTACCAACAAGGTCCAGCAGGAGGATTATTCTATCCCGATTTCGATTATTCTCGAAGATACCGCACTGGTCGATATGAGCAGCGGTCACGGCAATGCACGCGTACTCCTCGAGGGGCAGGGTAAAGAATTTCTCAAACTGTTGTGGAACAAACCCCGATTCGAATTCGCAGTTCTGGAAAAAAAACCGAAACGGCTGGAAATTCCGCTCAATCCCAAGGACGTGATCATCCCGGAAGGTGTATCACTGAGGCCCCTTGCTATTCTCGAGCCGCAATCGATTTTGATAGAACTCGACTGGCTCACGGAGAAGACCCTCACTGTAATGCCGATGGTGGAGAGAATCGAAGAGGGTTTTATTCAAAAAGGTAAGCTGACCGTCGAACCGGCAGAGGTCAGGATCAGGGGCGCACGACAGGAACTGAAAGGTAGGAAAAGTATCCCTACTGAACTCGTCCGGCTTCCCTCGAGTTCAGGGGAATTCGAGCTGGTGGCGAAGATCGATTTGAACGATTTCCGTACGTTGAAGGCTGTTGAGGAAACCGTCGTTATACGCGGAGAGATAGAACGGATTATAGAACGGAGGATGGAGAATATCGCCGTTGAGATCACCGGTGCATTGAAGCAGACATACCATGCAAAGCCCGGTACAATCGACATACTCGTAACCGGTATGGAGAGCAGGATAGCCAGTCTCAAACCGGAAGAGATCAAAGCTGTTCTGGAGATCAACATCCCACCGACAGGTGAGACCTATTACTCTCCGATGATCGTTCTCCCGGATTTTGTGGAACTCATCAGTGAACAACCCAAACTTTTCCAGGCAATCCCAGAGGACTCACTCCTGTCAGAAGATACCCCCTGATGTATAATCTCTTCCCCCTATCGATGAAATATTTTCCCTGAGTCTCTCCGACCGAAGTGATCACCGAATAAACAAGAAATGTTATTGTCTTGTCTTTCATGGAGTTACGTACCACCCTCCCATGTTTTGTCTCCTCATCTTCAACTGGCATGGATATTGTAGTTTTAAGCCGGCGATGCGGCACACACTTTCATCCACATACCCGTGTCGTTAAACGGAGAGGATGGCCAACGTGAGGAATTCAAAAATCCAATGTGAGATATTCAGTAAAGAAGAAGCGGTTATCAAGGACCTGACCCTCCAGATAAACCGGATCAAGGATCCCCGGATTCGAAAGATCCGTGCGCAGGATCTCCTCGAGAAAGTATCGAAGCTCCTTGGATGTTGGATGTACGAAGATGGGAAAGTCGATTGTCACAATTGCCAGATGATTTCCAAGCTCAGAAAGAAGACAGCCCTGTTTATTATTGGTGTGAGTGAATTCGGCCGTTGAACTCCATCGGGAGCATTCCATGAAGAAGATACTTGTTGTTGATGATGAACCTGACACGCTGACCACCATCCAATTTATCCTCGAACAGAAAGGTTATTCAGTCATCACGGCTGCGAACGGTTATGAGGCGCTGGGTGCTGCCATAGCCGAGGAGCCGGATCTGATGATCCTCGATGTCCTCCTTCCCAAAATTAATGGATATGAAGTATCGAGAATCATTAAAGAAGAAGCAAGGAGGAAAATGCTGGAAAAAGAACTTCCAGTCCTGATACTCACGGGTGCAAAATTCTCCGACTCCAACAAGGAAAGACTGTTCCGGTCCTGGAGTATGGCCGATGCTTTCATGTATAAACCATTCGAACTGGATGATCTCGAGAAAAAAGTCGGAAGTCTTATCGAGAGTTCAGGGTAATTCCCGCGTGGAGTCCTGTTATGAGGAAAGCAAAGAGGGAGGTGCTTTCGGTAGCACTTCTCGAAGCGCGCCGAGTCATCCTTAAAGCCTGGAAAGAATCTCTCCACAACAAACCAAAGCTCAATTCCCGGAAAGGCCTCAAGACACGAAAGCTGTTTTTCGCCGAAATGGACACGTTTTTCGATTCTTTTGTCAAGGTTCTGGAAAAAAGAGACCGCACTGACTGTGAAGGCTCCCTGAAACGCATGGCTTCTCTGTTCTTCCAGGTAGGGATCCCGCATACTCTCCTCACTCACGCGCAGATGAAACTGAAACGGATCACTATCGACCAGGTGATAGAACGATTCGAGGGACGAAAGAATGATATCAGGATGATGTGTGATCTGATAGAATCTGAGATAGACAACAACAGGATCTATCTTTCAGATGAATTCGAAAGGCTCGCTCTTCAGACCCTCGAGGTTTCCGAGCGGAATTATCGTGAGCTCATCGAGGAAATGGAGGACCTGGTTATCAGGATCACAATCAGTGGGAAGATCATTTTCGCTAATTCGGCTTCCGTCACTTTCTTCGGAATTCCCCGGGAGAGAATTGCAGGGACAGCTCTCGAAGATTTTATCGATGTTTCCGACAGGAAAAATCTCAGGAAAGTTCAGAGAGAGGTCTGTCAGACATATCGACCAAGAGAACTCTCCTGCGGGGTTACACGGACCGGTGGACGAAGAATGATCCTGAATTTCAGATTATACCCTGTCATGGATGAAAAGGGTAAAGTTACCGAACTGAAGGGAATCGCTAGGGATATTACGCACGCGAAAAACCTGGAGTTTGAACTGAGAAAAAAAGTGAACGAGATTCAGATGCAATGGGAAGTCGGGAGAACCGTCTCTTCTACAATGAATGTGGACATAATCCTGAAACATGGCCTGGAAGTACTCTGCAGGATGTTTCACTATCCGGCATGTTCTGTTTACCTTCTTGATGAGAAGAAGACCGGGCTCTATCCTCGAATCAGTAAAGGGCTCCGGTCCGGTCTTTCCAAGAGTAAAATCGCCCTGTACGGTGAAGGTGTTGTAGGCCGTGTTGCTAAGGAGAAAAAGATTCTGCTGGTACCGGATATGGCCAAACATCCGGAATACATGAACGGACGCAGGAATGTAAAAAGCGAAATGGCTGTCCCTCTGCTTGCAGGAAGAAAACTCGTCGGAGTCCTCGACCTCGGAAGTCCGAAGCGGGATGCCTTCGGGAAAGAAGACATTATCAGACTTTCTCTCTTCTCCTCCCAGTTGGCAAGCGCGATCAGTAATGCCAGATTACTCGAAGAACTCAGGGGGGCAAACGAGGAACTCAACCGGACTAACCTACTCCTCGACTTCAGAGCCATGGAACTCGGGATAGCGCAGAGGATCCTCGAAGGGATCAGTGAAAAACTGGAACCCGAGAGCATCCTCGGTGCGATCTCAGATCCTCTGAGGGAAATTCTTCCTCTGGGCTCACTCGCTCTTTTTCTCATCGGAAGCCGGAGGAATATCCTGCTCGTGAACAGTAACGGATCCTCGAGTCCCCGCAGTACGAAAATGATTTTGCATGATCTTATGAAGGAATTGACGAAAACGAAGCTTGTCGGTAGAGAAATGCTCGAACGGCCTATCGAGGAGCATGTCTTCGGACGATCATCTGCGAAGCGGATAAGCCAGAATCCCGAGACCACTCTCTGTTTCCCTCTCAGCGGTGAGAAGGGAGTGTTCGGCGCTATCTATCTCACCCAGGGTGAGGGGAAAAAATTCACTGATGAAGAGGGGACTTTCCTGTGCAATGTCACCTCTCAGATTTCTCTCGGATTGTCCAGATTGTTTTCGATCAGGGAATATCAGGATCGAATGGAAGAGATTTCGAGGATGAAAGCGGATTTCAGTTCGCTCATTTCTCATGAATTGCGTACTCCGATCACTTCACTGAATAATTCCATCGATCTCCTCTTGTCCGATAAACTGGGAGATTCAAATCCGAAGCAGTACCGTTTCCTCCAGCTCGCGAAGAAGGACATATCGAGGCTTGCCGGAATGATTAATAATGTACTGGAGCTGTCCAGGCTGGAGTCCGGGAGCTCAACGATCAATCGGAAGGAGCTCGAGATCAGAAGAGCTTTCGATATCGCGATCGACAGGATCAACGGTCTTTCCGAAGAACGGGATGTCGCGATCGTCAAGAAAGTGTCCAGGTCACTTCCAAAACTCTTTGCGGATCCGGATAAACTCGAACAGATTATCATCAACCTGCTGACGAATGCCATAAAATTTTCACAGAGAGGCCAGAAGGTACAGATCAATGCCAGTCTGGTAACTCAGTTGTCCAGAAGATTACCTAAAAACAGAAAACTGCCCCCCGGGTGGAGATCTTCATCGATACTGCAGAACGGAAATGGTACTCCGGCACGTGTCACCCGTGCGAATTCCAACTCGTTTATCGAGATTGCAGTGAAGGATTGGGGAGCAGGGATTTCCCGGGAAAAACTCGATACGATCTTCGATAAATTCATACAGGAAGACTCCTCCATGACGAGGGTTGTGAGCGGGGCCGGCCTGGGTCTGACTATTACGAAACACTTCACCGCTGCTCATGACGGCCTGCTCTGGGCTGAGAGCAGAAGCGGTGAAGGCAGTGTGTTCAGGTGCCTGTTGCCGGTCTGCAGTGATGATGTACTGACTGTGGGAGAACACGCTGCAGTCCCGGATTAAGGAGTGTCTGTATTTGGATTGGGAAAAGCATGAGAAACTGGGTGAGATGCTTCTGGCTGAAGGTGTAATCACCGTTTGTGACCTGCAGCGGGCGCTCAAAATTCAGAGAGAGACGAAGCGACGACTCGGGGAAATTCTGGCATCTCTCGGAGCAATAACCGAAGAGCAGCTTCTTTACTATCTTGGAGAACAGCTGGGATTACCTATCGTGATTCTCGATCGGTTCTTTGTTTCCGATGATGTCGTTTCCCTTCTTGATCACGAGTTTCTCCGCAGTAATGAAGTAATGCCGCTGTTTGTTGAGGGGAGCATACTCCACCTCGCAATGGTTGATCCTCTGGATACTGACCTCATCGAACAGATCGAGGAGGCGACCGGTCTGAAAGCAGAGGTTTCCGTCTGTTCGCGTGCAGGATTCAAACACTGCACGGCGGTCAACCTTCAGGAGGGATCCGGCGGGTCGTTATCCGGAGTGAATGATGATCTGGTTGCTGCCGGATGTGTTTTAAGAAGTCTCCTGTTCGAGATGAACAGTAGTAACTGCAGTGAACTGCACCTCGATGGGAAGGGCGGTGGGATGTCCATACGAATGGGGAGGGGGAGGAAACTGAGAATCATCGATCCTTCTGCGATGAAAATAACAGGGGATCAGCTTCCTTCTCTCAGGCAGTACCTCGGGCTGAATGGGAAGAGGAATTCCCCGGTATCGGGAGATCTCTGTATAGTCCATGTGGGTAGGGAGGAATTGTCCATCCGGGTGAGTATACTCGAAACATTGCAGGGAGAAAGCCTGGTTTTTAAACCGGTTGACAGGAATCTCTACTTAGGCGGTCTCTCAGGCGCCGGTATCAAGGGAAATCAGTATCAGGAGTGCGAAAAACTTCTCGGACACAATCATGGACTCATCGTGATCTCATCTCCCCCGGGAAATGGGAAAACCGTCACCATGTATGCCATGCTGAAGCACCTCTCAGATCAGGGGAGATCAATCTATCTCCTCGAGGATTCGGTACTGGATGTGCTCGATTACGCCTGCCAGGTGCCTGTTGAAGGGTTTGACGGGAGTGGGTTGGCTGTGACTCTGGACAGGGTACAGAAACACTCCCCTGACGTGATCGCTGTGGGAGAGTGTCCCGATTCGGATACTCTGTCAAAACTGCTGAACTTCGGTAGGAACACACTTGTGATCACTACTATGATCGCTCATGATTTCGCGGAGACCTGGTTCAGGGTTACATCGAGGGTTGAAGATACCGAACTGGTTTCAAGTGAGTTCATCGGGGGTGTTTCCCAGGTTCTCCTGAGGCCGTTCTGTCGTGATTGCTTCGATGAGGTGCACTCAGAGGGCCGGGATGAGTGCCCTGTGTGCGGAAGTTACGGTACTACACCGCCCTCACCGGTTTTTCAGGTTGTATCAGTTGATTCCTCCCTGCGTGCCGAGCTGGAGAGTTGTTACGATTCGTCGAGTGTGGACAATGTACTCAAAGTGAGCGGTATTCAGATCATGTCAGAGGTAATCAGAGGAGGAAATGGATAAACTCTCGGTCGTCGTCCCCTCACGGCTCCCCGCAGCCTGACCCTTCCGTTTTTTTTGCCCTCAAATCATTCACGATACTTACAATAACCTCGACCGCCGCATCGATTTCTCCGCCGGTCGTATATCTGCCGGTTGAGAAACGGATGGTCCCCCTCGCAAATTCGAGAGGCACCTTCATGGCTTCCAGTACTGAAGAGATTTTCACGGTGTCCGAGTGACACGCAGCTCCTGCGGAGGCTGCGATCTGATCCATCCGCATCAGGATAGAGTCTGCCTCGAGGCCCTGGAAACTCAGACTCAGTGTATTCGGGAGGCACTGTTCCGGGTGTCCGTTTATCATGACCCCGTCCAGCCTGTTCAACAATCCTTCGCGGAGCCGGTCCCTCATTTCCTTCAAAAGTGCCATGTTCTTATCGAGATCCCGGTCCGCGATCTCGCAGGCCTGACCGAGACCGACGATTTCGAGTACGTTTTCGGTCCCTGCCCTCCTGTTGTGTTCGTGATCGGCACCGTGTATCAGTTTCTCGAGGTCTACCCCCTGTTTCACGTAGAGTGCACCGATACCTTTCGGTGCATACAGTTTGTGACCGGCGACAGACAGGAGCGAGACTCCCAGCTCGTCGACTGTCGTCGGGATCTTTCCAGTGGATTGAGCGGCGTCGGTGTGAAGCAGGACACCTCTCTGGCCGGCCAGCTCGGCGATTTGACGAACCGGTTGTATCGTCCCCACTTCGTTGTTGGCGTGCATGATCGTAATCAGAATGGTTTCGCGAGTGATAGCCTTTTCCACATTCACGGGATCAACGAGTCCGGATTCATCGACAGGGAGATAGGTAACCCGGAATCCATTCGCTTCGAGATATCTGCAGACTTCGATCACCGCAGGATGTTCTATTGATGAGGTGATGATGTGATTACCTCTTCCCCTTCCTGCGAGTGCCGCACCTTTAATCGCATAGTTGTTGGATTCGGTTCCCCCGCTGGTGAAGACTATCTCGTCTGGTTTGCACCGGATCAGTCCCGCCACCTGCCCCCGTGCCTTCTCCACGGCCTCCCTGGTTCTCAGCCCGTAACTGTGTGAGCTGGAAGGATTGCCGAAGTGTCCAGTGAGATAAGGCCGCATAGCAGCCGCCACATCACGATCGACAGGTGTCGTCGCGTTGTAATCCAGGTAAATCTGTTTCATGGAAATTATCAGCCTCCGGTCGTTTGACATCCAGTACGGTTTGTGATACAATGGGAACTGTCCCTGGAGCATCTTTCACAATAATGTCCTGCGCTGCAGATCGTATGAGGTGTACTCATTGAGCTGATTCCAGCCAGATCTCTCGAGGGCGTTTTGTGGTCGACAAGCCTCAGTAAGCGGGGGAGGTTACTGGGCAGACCAACATCCCCGATGGAACAGGTGATTGCCGCGAGCGCCCTCACTGAAAATTTATTAAACCCTTTATGTTTTACTTCCTGAGGTACACGGGTAAAATTTCCCGAAGCTCTCCCGGTACTCTTTCTCTACCTCTTGTGACAGGAATCACACTCCGTGGGGCCCCCAATTTCCTGATGGCAACCCATGCAATTCTCGTGGAGAGCGATTTTCCCTTCCGTCACGTGCATCGTGTGTGTCTCGTTTTTCAGGTGGCACTTCGTGCAGCTTTCCACGTGGTGGCATTCCACGCATTGTAATCCTATGTCTTCGATGTGATATTTGTGGTGGAATTCGATTTGTGTCCCATTGTTGTACTTTGTCTGGAAGACATAGAAGTCGTTTGGCTTACCCTTGGTGTGGTATTCCTGGAACTGCCTCGAGGTGACCTTACCCATATCGAAATTCTCCTCGCTCTCCTGAGCGTACGGAATGCTCAGCGCAAGGCCGACAACCAGGCCGACTGCTGCTCCTACAATGAGATAATACGTCGGTTTCATGCTTTTATCCTTTCGCCAGGGACAGTTCTTTTCGATGTTCGAATATGGGTAGATATTTGGCTGCGAGTGAGAACACGACAACACCCAGAATGATCAGGAAGAACGAAGTGAACACTTCATAGAATGACGGATAATATTTGTTCCCCGTCATTGCTATCACAGCAGTAATCGAAACGTTGAACCTGTTGAACATCAACCCCACGACGACGGACACGGCGCTCCAGAATATTGACTTCTCACTGATTTTGCCAACGGGCCGGGAGAGCGCGTAGAGGGGGATGAAAAACAGGAGCTGCTCGATCCAGAAGAAATACGTCTCCATCCTGTTTTTGAACAGGTACTGCACCGCGTCACGGCTGACGATATCCTGCACCCTGATCGACAGGAATACGATCAGCGATACGAAGAGGAACCGGGCGAGGTCCACGACAAGCCGTTTTTCGAGGCTTTCATTGAATGCCCGGGAACTGAGATGGGATTCGACGATGACCATGGCGAAACCGACCATGATCGCTGAGGTGAAAAACAGGATCGGCAGGAGGGGACTCCACCAGAGGGGGTGTACCTTCTCCGGCACGATGAGAAAGAGACTGCCGAGTGATGACTGGTGGAGTGTGGACAACAACACTCCCATCATGACAAATACGATGGAAACGGATTTATACAGTTTGAGTGGACGATTCCAGCCCAATTTTTCGAACACGATAGGACTGAATTCGGCTGCAAGCACAATCGTGTAGAGCATCACACACCAGGCGACTTCGAACATCACGGAGTGCGGATTCCACATAACGACGGGGTGCCAGATCTGCCAGGGTCGACCCAGGTCGAACATGAGGCCGGCGACGACCAGCAGATAACCGAGGAATGCCGTCAAAACAGAGGGACGAACGATTGCACGGTATCGTTCACTTCCCATGATGTACGCCATCGCGGTCATGGTAAAACCACCGGCCGCCAGCGCTACTCCGCAGAGGACATCGAACGCTATCCATATGCCCCAGGGAAATGTGTCGTTCAGGTTGGTGACTCTGCCCAGCCCTCCCCAGAATCTCAGAAACGTCACGTAAACACCCATTGCAAGAACAATGGCGGCTAAAATCCTGAACGGCGTGAGTTGGAATTTTCTATTCCGGATCGAGACAGTCATAATCGTCAGCTCTCCTCTCCACCGGTAGAATCAGTGCTGCCACTGACATTTTTCGTCTTTTCTGTCATCTCTTCGAGCTCTATCCGTCGATTGATGATCCACCAGATACCGCAGAGCATGATAGCCCCGGTTCCGATGACATAAGGAATCTTCCTCATGACCTGCCAGGTGAGATGAGGGAACGGCTCTTCGCCAAGGTTTTCGGGCAGGCCGACGTCTTTGGCATTTAACGGAAGCAGGTACAATGTCGATGTCCCGCCGGCTTCTTTTTCACCGTAGATGTGATCCTGATATTTCTCCGGTTCTTTGTCGATTCGGCGACGTGCCTCCTCGAGGAGTGCATCCCTGGTATCGAACGTCGTGGCACCAAGAGGACAGACCCATGCGCAGGCCACTTCTTTCTGTTCCCGGACTCGATGCTGACACATGTCGCACTTGACGATACGAGGATTGCGGCTCCACCATTCATATCGTGGGACCTTGAATGGACATGCCATCATGCAGTACCGGCAGCCGATGCACCTTGATTCATCATAGACAACCGCTCCGTAATCCAGTTTTGTAAGAGCTCCGACGGGACATACCGATACGCATGAAGGGTCCAGACAGTGCATGCAGAGACGTCTCATAAAGTAACCGTCCTTTTTCTGGACGACGGTCATCGATTTCGCGGAGAGCTCTTTTTCCATATCCGGCGGGAGTCCGTGCTCTTCTTTACAGAGTCTCACACAGGCAAGGCACCCGATACAACGGGTGGCGTCGAACAGGATACCCATATGAGCAGCGTCCGGTATCTCGACCAGACCCTCATGTTCGTCGTGATTTTCTTCTAAGTCTTGAGATCTCAGAGTGGTGGATGTGAAGAACCCCAGCATCCCGCCTGTTACACATCCCGCCACCAATTTGATGAATTCTTTTCTCGTAAATTCAGTCATATCACCACCTTATTTATGTCCATATGAATAATAACTGCCTCACTGTCGGATCGCAAGATACTCCCTCTCGATTCAACTTGACAATCGGGGGTGATCGTGATAGTATTTTTAAATGCTGCACAGGGCAGTTTTTCCATGCTTCATTAACAACCTCAACCCTGCAATTTCCAGCCGAAAGGCGGTATCAGCCAGTATATCCCGAAATAAAAATAAGACAGTGTTTGTTACATGCACTCCGGTTAAGACTCCGGAGCACGAGTTCCTCTCGCGAGTGTTAGACTGAAGGGGGCGCACGAAGGAACTTCTGAGAACGATGGAGTACACTTGAAGGGATACCGAACCGCCACTCACCAAAACGATTCTTCAACTCTCGCCTTTCTACAACCTCAGCAAGGAGGTTCTATGTCCGACCCCGGTAAATCGATCTGGCAGTCCATGCAGGACAGGGGGTACACCCGGCGGGAATTCCTGCGCTTCTGCAGCTTCACAGCAGGTATTGCGGGGATTCACGCGACAGGCCTGGCACGTGTCGTTGAAGCTTTTGAGAACAAACCCCGTCCTCCTGTCATCTGGCTCCATTTCCAGGAATGCACCTGCTGCAGTGAATCATTCATTCGTTCCTCACATCCGATCGTCGCGGACGTCGTTCTGGATACCCTCTCTCTCGATTATACGGAAACCCTGCAGGCTGCCGCCGGGTTCCAGGCTGAGAAGTGTATGCACGACACGATCACAAACTTCGCCGGGCAGTATGTTCTTCTCGTTGAAGGGTCCGTGCCGATGAAAGATGAGGGTATTTACTGCATGATCGCAGGGAGATCCGCAGAAGATATTCTTCGGGAGGCCGCACGCGATGCCGCGGCAGTCATCGCATGGGGCAGTTGTGCGTCAAATGGATGTATCCAGAGTGCCAACCCCAACCCGACTAATGCAACACCCATTCACAAAATCCTGGATCAGCCGGTCATCAACGTTCCCGGTTGTCCTCCGATCGCTGATGTCATGACAGGTGTTGTGACCCACGTGCTGGCACTGGGGCGTATTCCCGAACTCGACAGCCAGGGCCGGCCGAAGGAGTTCTACAGCCGCCGCGTTCACGACACGTGTTACCGCAGGCCATACTACGACGCGGGCCTGTTTGTAGAAGTGTGGGATGATGAAAAAGCGCGAAAAGGCTACTGTCTCTACAAGATGGGGTGCCGCGGCCCGGTGACCTACAATGCCTGTTCTGTGACCAGGTGGAATGAGGGTACCAGTTACCCCATCCAGTCCGGACACGGCTGCATTGGATGCAGTGAGAACGGTTTCTGGGACAATGGGCCGTTCTACCGCCACCTGGCTTCATTCCCCGGGTTCGGTATCGAGAGTACTGCTGATACCATCGGAGTCGTAGTTGGTGCAGGGGTCGCAGTCGGCGTGACTGCTCACGCTATTACCACGAACATCCGGAAACGGAAACTCATAAACGAACACATAGAGGAATCCGTTCCTGAGAAGGGTTCTGAGGAAGGAGATGATAGCTGATGGCACGCCGAATCGTAGTCGATCCGATCACACGCATCGAGGGGCATCTGAGAATAGAAGCTGTCGTCGACAACGGTGTAATAACCGAAGCGTACAGTTCCGGCACCATGGTCCGTGGTTTCGAAAAGATTCTGAAAGGACGTGACCCGCGTGATGCCTGGGCATTCACGGAGCGGGCCTGCGGAGTCTGTACAACTGTTCATGCGCTCGCGAGTGTGCGGACCGTGGAGGACGCTCTCGGGATTTCGGTACCGAAGAATGCAGAGCTCATCAGAAATCTGATGTTCTGTGCCCAGATGGTGCAGGACCACGTGGTCCACTTCTACCACCTGCACGCACTCGACTGGGTCGATGTCGTCAGCTCGCTTTCAGCCAGTCCGGAGGAGACTTCCCGGATCGCACAGGCGATCTCGCGATGGCCGAAAAGTTCACCGAAGTATTTTGCCGACGTTCAGAATCGTGTCAAAACTTTCGTGGAATCCGGGCAACTCGGCATTTTTGCAAACGGCTACTGGGGTCATCCCGCGTACAAGCTGCCCCCGGAGGTAAATCTGCTGGCCGTAGCTCACTACCTCGAAGCTCTCGAGTGGCAGAAGGAGCTGGTCAAGATACACACGATTTTCGGTGGGAAGAACCCGCATCCGAACTATCTCGTGGGTGGTGCACCCTGCTCGATCAATACCGAGGAAGTCAACGCGATCAACATGGAGCGTCTCAACCATGCAGGTAAACTCATCAAGGATGCGATTGTGTTCGTCGAGCAGGTTTACATTCCGGATCTCCTCGCTGTAGCCGGCTTTTACAAAGACTGGGCGAAAGTCGGCGGGGGGTTGAAAAACTACCTCGTATACGGTGATCTCCCGACACGCGGATACAACCAGCCCGATTCCTTCAAGTTTCCTAGAGGCGCGATTATCGACCGGAATCTGAGCGAAGTACACGAAGTCAACGGGAAGGATTCGGAAGAGATCAGGGAGTACATCTCTCACTCGTGGTATCGTTACTCGAAGGGTGATGAAGCAGGGTTACACCCCTGGGACGGTGAGACAGAATTCAATTACACCGGTCCGAAACCACCCTTCGACCACCTGGATGTCGAAGGGAAGTACTCCTGGCTCAAAACACCGCGCTGGAAGGACCGCCCGATGGAAGTCGGGCCACTCGCACGGATGCTAGTAGCATACGCCTCCGGCCGCGAGGATGTGAAGGAAGTGGTGACTGAAGCTCTGGGGCATCTCGAGGTGCCGGTCACCGTTTTGTTCTCGACCCTCGGCCGTACTGCTGCCAGGGGTCTCGAGACACGGCTCGTCGTACACTGGATGAAGGAGTTCTATGATGAACTGCTCACCAACATCAAAGCCGGCGACGTCCGAACTTTCACGCGGGAGAAATGGGATCCATCCACCTGGCCGCCGACTGCGGAAGGAGTAGGTATGACAGAGGCACCGCGCGGCGCCCTGGCCCACTGGATCCGTATCAGGGATAAAAAAATAGAAAATTACCAGCTCGTGGTTCCGAGCACCTGGAACGCATCACCCCGGGATGGGAAAGGGCAGCGTTCCTCGTATGAAGAAGCACTCATCGGCAGCCCCGTGGCTGATGTCGATCAGCCGGTCGAGATACTCAGGACCATACACTCCTTCGACCCCTGCATCGCCTGCGCTGTGCACCTGTACGATCCTCGCGGTGAACACGTGCACACCGTGCAGTTTTACTAGAGAAAGGAGACTGCCATGGCTGAGATGGATCATGCAGGGTACCACCGCATTTACGTCTGGGAGTTTCCGGTACGTATCTACCACTGGATCAACGCGATCAGTGTCGCGATCCTCATCGTCACCGGTTACCTGATCGGTAATCCCCTGGCGATCTCCTACTCGAACGAAGCGTACCAGCAGTACTGGTTCGGCACGGTCCGTTTTGCCCATTTCGTCACTGCCTTCGTCTATTTCTTCAACTTCCTGTTCAGGTGTTACTGGGGATTTGTGGGCAACCGGTATGCCAGGTGGAACAACTTCATCCCGCACACGACGGGGCAGTGGAAGGAAATTCTCGAAGTCCTGAAGGTAGACATCCTGCAAACCAAGATTCGCGGGATGATCTCCATCGGTCACAACGCGCTCGCCGGGTTCATCTACTTTCTCTCATTTCTGGTATTTCTGTTCCAGGCAACGACCGGCTTCGCGCTTTACTCGAGCATGAGTACTTCACTTCTCCCTCGTATGTTCGCCTGGATCGTCCCTGTCATGGGGGGGGACTTTGCTGTCCGGCAGTGGCACCATGTATTCATGTGGTTCTTCGTCGTATTCGTCATCATCCACACTTATCTCGTTTTCTATCACGATTACGTCGAGGGCAGGGGAACCACGTCATCGATGGTAGGCGGGTGGAAATTCGAGAGAAAAGATGTGCTCGAGAAGTAACAGTGTCCTCATTCTCGGAATCGGTAATATTCTGATGGGGGATGAGGGTGTCGGTGTTCATGTCATCAGGCATCTACAGGGCATGCGTCTGCCTGAAAATGTTGAGTGTCTCGATGGAGGAACCGGCAGCTTGATTCTGCTCGAACCGATGCAGAGTGCCGGAAAAATCGTTTTGATCGATGCGATGGTGGACGGCTCTCCTCCCGGCTCCGTGCGACGTCTCTGTCCTCGCTTTTCGAAAGATTATCCACGGACCCTCACCGCGCATGACATAGGTCTGAAAGATGTTCTTGATGCCTTCTACCTCCTCGGTGGATCCCCTGATATCGTCCTCTTCGCCGTGTCCATCGTTCCGCCCAGAGAACTGGATACGGAACTTTCGCATGATGTAGCATCTCTCGTCCCCGAACTGGCAGACGCTGTTCTGAGGGAGGCCACAGGATAATACTCCGGGACTGTCCGGGCAGTCTCATTTCGGGCAGCGTACGATTTCCGCAGCCACTGCCGGACGTGTCGTACATCGTGTTATCGGGTAGTCTCCCACTCCGGGTGTCTTGTACGCGGAGTGCTCCCAGAAGAATTCTGCCTTTGAATTTTCGTCCTCGAGGAAATCAGGGTCGCACTCTCCCTTCTCCTTGAATTCTTCGGCGATCTCTGGATGGTCCATCAATTTCTCACCAAGTTTGGCCAGTGCCCAACCTTCACGGATTTTCGGGTCGGTAGTAATATTGTTCATCCGGTTCCAGGCAAGAAGGCCGTCGATACTTTCGGGTTCCAGGAGCAGAGCGGTTATCTCGCACGCCGGCTGGTCCATTCCCACCAGATAGGTACCCGCCGGGTAATTCATTGTGCGAAGATCCGACTTCTGTATGGTTGGTGTAGCAAGTAGATGACCCTGGTAAGGAGTGTCGCGGAAAGAGAGCGAGTCGACGTGATAGACTTCAACCTCGGCCGCAAACGATTCGACAGCTCGTTCCACACGGATGCCATGCAGAAGAAGGTGATCTACCACCAGTGAGCCGTACTCGGGGGGAATGAGGTAGGCGGCGGGTCTCGTAACCGATCTGGTTACCACGATGGAGTCCGAGAGCGGGACAACGTAATCACGCGGTTTCCGTGTGTAGGTCAGGATCTCCATGCCGGTTCTGTCGTCCTTCACTGCTTTCATTTTCCATCCTTCGATGGCAATCGTCCTCCCCGATGGTATGGAGCTCATCTCGAGCACAACGGCGTCGTCCTGATTATACACGGATCCCCGCCTGATGAGCTCCCCTGTGGCCTTATCCACAGCTCTGACGATTTCGTCACCATTGAGGTTGACATATTGAAATATGTTTTTGAGGAAGTGGTAGGTTGCCATCACACGGGTCTCGAAATCTTTGTGGGAGTGAGCTTCCGATAGGAGAGCGAGCCTCCCGTGCGTGGCAACGTATGAAGTGCAGAGACGGGGATACGGCGGATAGATTTTAAATCCCAGCTCGGGCTTGGTTTTATCGAGAAGCCCGCCGTAATGCTGAATGGGGTATCCGGCTTTACGCATTTTCGGAGCTATCGTGTCGATCATTTCATCGAGAGTCTGTTCGAGGACTGCGGGCATGGTGGGGTGGTGGTCGTAAAGGTAATTCAGGGCGTATCGGTGGTCGTAACCGTCTGTTGTGTGGGTGTCTATGGTCAGGTGGGGCTGCCATCGGGTGAAGAGGTCGCTCACCCAGGAACGGATTTCAGGAGTTTCGAGCTTCATAAAATCCCGGTTGAGATCAAACCCGAGAGCGTTGGCTCGAAATCCCATCCCCCCTTCAGGTCCGTTCTGGTTGAGCCTGTTGTACAGGCTCACGTTCTCGTGCCCGTCTACGTTCAGGACAGGAACCACGAGTATCACCATGTGTCCCAGGAGGTCCCCGAGATCACCTCGGATAATTTCGCGCATCAGCATGAGCGAAGCTTCCTTACCACAGATTTCGCCTGAGTGGATCCCGTTCGAAATGAGTACAACCGGCTTCCCGCTCTGTGACGCCTCTCCCGGCGAAAATAGTCCGTCACGACTGAGCACGGCGACATAGAGAGGACGGCCCTGAGAGGATTCACCGAATTTCTCGAGCCTGACATAAGGGGACCCCCGCTGCAGCTGACGGATGAATTCGATTGTATTCTCATAACTGGTAGTTTCCCTGAATTCCGTCATCTCGGCTCTTGTCTCGAGGGAACTGAGCTTCTCTCCCCGACAGTTTTCCGGCGACATCAGACTCGTGATCGTGAAAAACACACAGCCTGCGATCAAAATAGCCGGAGATATAAAATCATCGGGAAACAAGGAAAATTTTCTTCTGAATGGTACTCTGTCCGTTCTGCAGATCCTCGACGATTTTTTCATGGAAAGACTCCGGAATAAGTAATTGTAAGAGAGCCATGCGCTCAGACAGGATAGTAAACACCCGTCGGCTAATATCTGATGATGATAGATATTGAGGAGGGAATTGTCAATGGAGAGAAATCCATCTGACAAAATCCATCCGATGGTTGACAGTTCTTTCGATTCGTGATATCATCTGAATAAATAGGGACAGTCACCATTTTTATCACCATCATTTATTTTTTTCAATAAATGGTGACTGTCCCTATTTATTCTAGAGAAGAAAAGATGGACAGGACACCTCCGTTCTACAAAGTCCCCCATAGACTAGAAACCGCTGAGGAGATATCGGAGGCCATGCGCCTCGATTTCCTAAGTATCGGCGGTGGTTATCTCCCCATGCTCGACCTCGCCGGGAAGGGGAGGCGGCCTGTGATTCCACCCGCAATGGCGGGCGCAAAACCATGTGTCAGAAAAGATTTTTACCGTATTGACGATAACAAGATACGAGAATACAACATCGAATACCGGGAGATTGCCAATCTGCAGCTAATCAACAATTTTTCTGCAATCGAGAATAGAATCCCCTGGGTAGTGTCTCTAGCCCAACACCGTGATATCTTTTCGGTCCTCAGGTCATTTCCGGAGCCTCTGCAAAACTGCTGGAACATCGACTCGGTTTCGGGGCCCGCCACTGCCTACGCATCGGTCCGGGCGCTCTGGAAGTTTCTTCGCCTCGAAATACTTTCCTACACACAGTCGAAGCGGATGGTGCACACCGATGTGGGTCAGCTGAAACAGCTCATGGTCGCCTCGGCTCTCTTCCTGCCTGCCAACGAGGACGTTCTACAGGCTCTGAAGCAGTCGGTAAGGGGTGAGACCAGACAGGCACTCTTTCAGAATGCACTTGCCGAATTGCTTTTCGTGCGTATACCCGGGCTCCTGGAGAAGCTCGTCTCGGTGGAACCCTCCATGATCCGCAGGAAACTCTTCGCGAAGATCGCCAAACTCGGCCTGACCGGGAAGCAGAGGCTGTGTCTGTACGGGTATTTCCAGGATAATGTGACCTCCCGGGAACTGCTGCCTGCACTGAACAGGGTCGACACGATCGCGCAGAAATTGATAATCGACACCCGGTCGAAGGAGAGATTACATGACTACATCGAGTCGCTGGAGAATACCATCAATCGCTTCCGAACCCTCTATGAAGAATGGTTTCTCGACAGGGAATTGATCCAGATGCGGCAGTTGTTCAAATCTGGAGATATCATGAGGTACAAGATAAATTCGTGGACAACCCTCATGAAAACTTTCATCTTAATCACCTCACTCGAATTCTATCCGACGAAAGACTGGATGGATCTGGCCAAGTCGAGTGTGTCCATGGACTGTTCCGGTTCCGAACTGGGAGTCAACCATCTGCTGACTCCCAACTTCTTCAACATTCGTATCTTCAGAAATGCCAGATGGATCGGCAATATTTACATGCTCGATTTCACCGAAAAAACAGGCTGCATCATCGTCGACCGTATCCAGATCCCCAGAGGAGTCAATGCCGAGTACATCCAGTTCTTCTCTCACCTCAGCGAGGTGTTAGAAAATATGTTCGAGGATATCCCGTATGAAGCGATCCTTCTTCCTCTCAGTATTTCGAATCACCAATCCATTCAGAAAGCTTTTAATCTCTTCCGACGCAGACTCCCGAGGAGAAAAATAACTCTCCGTTCAAAATACGGCCGCCACTTCGAAAGTCTGAGCAGGCCGAGAAACTTTCACATCCTCTGTTCGAAAGAACACATGCAGCATTGTCTGGTTGCATCGTGTGAGAAAGGGGCAGGGTAACCGGGACCGACCGGAGAGCCGCTCACTCCACTTGCGCCTGTTCCGGCAGGGCAGTAATATATATCCGCACTGCCGTATCGTTAGGCGGAGACCCTCCAACGGAGAAGCCGGATGCCCCTTGAGCGTCTGTATAACTGTGATCTGTGCGGAAGTGATCAAATACTTACGATCGATCCGGATGCGAATGTCGACATGTGTGTCACCTGCGGCTATCTCTTCGACAACCCGAGACCCTCCATGGCGGATATCGAGATCTACTATTCAACGGTGGGGAAGTACGATTCATGGCTCGAGGAGCTCGAAGGTCGGGATCTGCTCTGGAAGAGGAGACTGTCGAAGGTCACCCGTCACGTTCGGGAGGGCAGGCTCCTGGATGTCGGCGCCGGGATCGGACAGTTCCTGTTTCAAGCCCGTGAGCGATTCGAAGTCACCGGGACCGAGGTCTCGGATGAAGCCGTTCAGATCGCACGGGAGCACTTCGGTGTGACTCTGAAGAAAAACGTGATCGAAAGCTCGGTCGAATTCCCCCGGGCAAGCTATGATGTAATCACACTCTTCCATGTGCTGGAGCATGTACCATTCCCTGGCTCCACGATAGACCGATGCCGTGAGCTGTTGAAGGATGGTGCCTTCCTTTTTATCGCCGTTCCCAATGACCGGTTTGCTTTCTGGAGACACGGTGGACTCATCCGTTACTGCGTGAAGAAGGTACTCGGTTTCGTCGGCGTGGTGAAATACAGAAAACTCGTACGGTTCGAGAAAATTGTACTCGACCCCGAAATTCAAACAGAGATCCATCTCTCTCATTTCACTTCCTCGACACTCGCGGCATTTCTACGGAAGAGCGGGTTCGACATCGTTTCCAACTCGCTGGATCCCTACTATTCCGTCACCGGCCTTGCGCGGGTTCGTGAAGGGATCAGATTTATCTTTTACCGGATGATCAACAGAGTGTTCTCCATCAATCTCTACGAGACCATCTGGATTGTGGCCAGGAGAAGGACTCGTGGAAGATCTCCCATGATCACCGCGTCCCATCGGAGCAGGACGAACGTCGGGAGTGGTAAAACATCGAACGGTGAGGATCAGGAGACTTAGAGAAGTATAAATAATTCTTCCATACACCTGTCGGTATTGAAGAAGGGTAAGGAGTACCGGATGGCCGGAGATTTCTATGAACGTTACTGGTCGCTGAGAAAAGGGCGGAAGCTGTGCGATTTCGATTACAAGTGGCCGAAACTCTCACTCTTCATTCCCTCTGATGAGGACATGACAATTCTCGATTTCGGGTGTGGAGACGGTGAAATCATCGGGGAGATGAAGAAAATCAACCCCGGTGCTTCTTTCATAGGTCTCGATGTGGCCCGGACAGCGCTCGATCTCGCCTGTGAACACTACCCCGAAGTGCAATTCTTCAGAGTAACCGACGGTGGGCGATTCCCGATCGATGACGGCTCTATTGATTTTATCTTCTCCTCCGAAGTGATCGAACACGTCTACGACACCGGGAACGCATTTTCCGAAATAGCACGGGTACTCAAAGTCGGGGGGAAACTTCTGATAACCGCTCCCTATCACGGCCTCGTGAAGAACCTCCTCCTCGCTCTCTTCGCTTTCGACCGGCACTTCGACCCAACCGATGCCCACATACGGTTCTTCACCAGACGATCTCTCTCCTCCTGCCTCCGGAAGGTCGGTCTGGAACCTGTCGAGTCACACCGCATGGGATATGTCTACCCTCTCTCCCGCACGCTGGTCGTACTCGCGGAAAAAAAGAATTAATTTCGCTCGATCACTACTTCTGTACCAAGGCACACTGCTACCTGAAACTTTTCGATCCCTGCTGTTTGATCAGTGAGACTCGACAAATTCGACTACCCTGGTTGTCGCTTCATTGTAAGGATTGCCATCATGGGTATTTACAGCCATTATTTCGGCCCAGTGACCGGCGACCTCCTCGCTGAACCCCGCCTCTATTGCCGCTTCAACTGCTGCCTCCCACACGATTTCCAGATCCTCACTGGTGAGGTACACGAGCTCCGGGTTCTGGTACTCGTATGATGCGATCTCATCATAGAAATTCACCGCATCTACCTCGATTCCCGGCATGTCATAGTCTGCGTAAATGATACAGAATGGAGGCTGTGACGCGCTGACATGCCAGAATGGTGAGGCCGGAATCAGGATGGACGGACGGATTCCTCCCATGGTGGTTCCTAACATCAGCCGGTACTGCCCCACCTCCTCCGGGCTCAGTCCGAATGGATTGTCCGGATATTTCGTGTACCCGTAAAGATTATACATTCCGCTCATGGTGATAACACCCTTAATCTGTTCCCTGGAACAACCAACCGAGTCGAGGTATTGTCCGTCGGTAGCCAGGAGTGAATTGAGAAATCCACCGGCTGACTGTCCGAACAGGAAGATCCTTTCGGGATCACCGGCACCGTCATACTCGGCGTCGTCGATATGCTCCACTATCCACGCAAATGCATCCGCGATATCCTTAATATGATCAGGATGAACGGCCTGGCCGTCATCTGGATTCGAGAGCTCGTAGTTGACAATAACAGTGGCGTAGTCATGATAACTGGAGAATGTGCACCCCAGCTCATTATACAGACTCTTGTCACCCTGGATCAGGCCGCCCCCGTGAATAAAAACAAGCACAGTGTGCTGACGGCCATCATCCGGATAATAGATATCAAGTTTATGCTCGTGCTCCGGATCGGCTCCCTCGTTATAAGGAATATTCTTCACGATAGTTATGGGATTCAACAATTCCGGGGGGCGGTATATCTCCGCATAACTGTCAGCGTAACCTCCTCGAAAGTGTGCGAATGTCAATGTGACAGCGATAAGGACGGTGGCGGTCGGTAAACCCCGTGTTCCGTTACGTGCTGCTCTCATACTCAATGCTCCTTCCGGGTAAGTTTTCTGCAGACGCGGCTTATTCCGCGCCCATGGTTTTATATCTGACTATCAGTCGGACGAGGATATCACTCGAATTTATACATTAGACACTCGTCCAAGCGATTTTATTCCCTAGAAATAATGCCCGACGACCGGGTGCGTACGCCGATTTAAGCGAAGAGGGTCGGAGCAGGATCGTCACCATGGAGGAAACGAGCTCCAGGTCCTCATCTCTACATTTTCCCCCAGCGGTTCTGGCTCTCTTTTTGCGCATTTCGTTATTTCGATATGAATTCGAAAAGGGAAAAAACACCCGGCGGTGAAAAAGGTCGGTTGTCCACGTATTTTGCGCCTGCTGAGCGCCGGACCGGATCTTTACTCGAAGAACAGGCGGAACTCGTCGCCCGGGATCCGCTCATCAGGGCAATCGAGGAGGTGATAGATGGTCATCTCCTCATCCTCAACCCCGAGCGGCAAATCATCGCAGTGAACCAGCAGTTCCTCAATTTACTCGGGCTCGAGAGTTGCGACTCCCTGGTCGGAGATCGTCCGGGAGAGGTACTCGGCTGTATCCACTCTGCCGAAGGCCCCGGGGGCTGCGGTACCTCGAGATCATGCCGGACCTGCGGGGCGGTACTCTCGATCCTGACCAGCCAGCGGGGAAATAAAGTAGTAGTCGGGGAATGTCTCTTCTCCAGTCAGAAAAACGGTTTTGTGGAATCGAACGAATTCAGGATCCGTGCTACACCCGTGCAGGTGGGATCTTTCCAGTTCACCGTGCTGGTGTTCAACGACATCAGCGGGCAAAAACGCCGTGAGACTCTCGAGCGAGTCTTCTTTCACGACATTCTGAATACGATCGGCTGGCTCAAGAACTGAAGTACAATCCTGAAAACCGTCGAGAAAGTAGGTACGATGAAGGTCGCAGAGGCGATCGTAACCCTGTCGAATCGTCTGGCACGTGAGGTCGAGGATCAGCAGCAACTGACTTTGGCCGAGCGCGGCGACCTCGTCCTTCACCCTGAAAAAATCGCTGTTTCCGAAGTTTTCACAATACTCGAATCCATTTTTCTGGTGCACGGAGCTTCGGAAGGAGAATGTTTCCATATCGAGCGGGTGGACCCTCACGAGAAAATCGTCATCGATTCTTCCTTGCTGATCCGTGTGCTGACAAACATGATCAAGAACGCCCTCGAAGAAGTGGAGACGGGGGAGTCGATCAGGGTGTGGTTCGAGCACATGGAGAATACTCCTGTCTTCCATGTGTGGAACCCGGGTGTCATCCCCGAAAGAGATGCAATACAGATATTCCAGAGATCCTTCAGCACCAAGTGTGAACGCGGCAGAGGGCTGGGGACATACAGCATGAAACTGTTCGGTGAACGTTACCTTGGTGGCGAGGTCAGCTTCGAATCTACTGAGGAGACCGGCACGGTCTTCTCAATCAGGTTACCCGCCGATGGTCCCACGCGAAAAGACAAAGGCACACCATCCTGACATTCTCCATTCTCTATCTCTGTGAGCGAATTTCTTGAATTTCCCGCCCTGCCATGGTATAGTTGATTTACCGGAAACACAGTTTTCTCCAGAGTGAAACTTGCCGGCAGATCCGGATGAGGCCTGAAGAATGATAACCGTCGGGATAGAAACTTCGTGCGATGAAACCTCAGTCGCGGTCCTGGAAGGTGAGGAGACGATACGCTCCCTCATCGTGCTGAGCCAGGATGAGCATCTGAAGTATGGCGGTGTCGTACCAGAGATTGCTTCGCGTGCCCACCTCAGGACCATTACACCGACTTTCGAGGAGGCGCTTAGAAGGGGCGGTGTGGCAATCTCTGATATCGACGTCCTCGGAGTAACCTACGGCCCGGGCCTCGTCGGCTCTCTCCTCGTTGGGATATCCTTCGCGAGGGGTCTTTCACTATCGCACGGAATACCGATAATCGGAGTCAATCACCTCGAAGCACATTTATTCGCCTCGATCCTGGCATATCCGGAGATCGCTCCGCCCTTCCTCGGACTGATCGTCTCCGGTGGACACTGCATGCTCATCCGTTGCGGTGAACTCGGTTCATACCGGATACTCGGGAGAACCAGGGATGACGCCGTCGGCGAAGCCTTTGACAAAGTGGCAAAGCTTCTCGGCCTGCCCTATCCCGGAGGGCCTTCCATCGAGAACGAAGCAGTCGGGGGTGACCCGACGTTCGAAAAGTTTCCCCGCCCGATGCTCAAAACGGCGAAGGAGGACCAGGTCTACGATTTCAGCTACAGCGGACTCAAGACGGCGGTGGTCAACTTCGTCAAGACGAAGGGTGAGGCGTACGTCGCTTTAAACAGACGTGACGTGTGCAGGAGTTTCGAAGAGGCGGCGATCGAGGTGCTCGTCGAGAAGAGCAGGCGGGCAGTCCGGGAAAATGGCGTGGCCACGTTTCTCATGGTCGGCGGAGTTGCGAGTAACAAGCTCCTCCGGGAGAAGATGGGACGGATGGCAGAAGAGAGCGGTGTAAAGCTTTTCATCCCCCCGCCGATACTCTGTACCGACAATGGTGCGATGATAGCGAGGGCTGCTCTGTTCAGATTCGAGAAGTCGGGCCCTTCCACCGACCGGCTGAATGCCGTGGCGAATGCCCCGCTTCCAGGACCCTGAATGATCCTCTTAACTACAACAGCCTTGGTGCATCACCTTATTTATGAACAAGATCATTGAGCGGTCAGGACACATTCACAGGATCGACAGGAAGGTGTCTATCTCGTACTGTGTGACCTGCGACCGGTAGGTCTCCCACGTTATTTTCTTACTTCTGAGAAACTGCTCGAAGATGTGATCGCCGAGCGCTTCCCTGACGAGAGCGCTCTGTTCGGTGAGCTTGATGGCCTCCCACAGATCTTCGGGAAGTGATTCGATCCCGCGGGCCTTTTTTTCCTCTGCCTTCATCGTGTAGATATTGTCTTCGTCCGGCTCACGGAGCTCGTAACCATCTTTAATACCTTTGAGCCCGGCGGCGAGCATAACGGCGAATCCCAGGTACGGGTTGCAAGCCGGATCCGGGCTTCTGAACTCGACCCTGGTGGAATTTTCCTTGCCGGGTTTGTACTGAGGGACTCGTACGAGTGCCGATCTGTTTTTCTGGCCCCAGCAGATGTACACCGGTGCTTCGTAACCGGGCACGATTCTCTTGTACGAGTTTACCCACTGATTGGTGACGCTGGTTATCTCCCGCGCGTGGGTGAGCAGGCCTGCCACATACTGTCTGGCGGCATCCGAAAGGAAGTGGGAGCCGTTCGGGTCGAAGAAAGCATTTCTCCCGTCTTTGAAGAGAGATTGGTGGGTGTGCATCCCACTCCCGTTTTCACCGAAAATCGGTTTGGGCATGAATGTCGCATAGTAGCCATTGCGGTGCGCGACCCTCTTCACCACCATCTTATATGTCATCACGTTGTCCGCCATACTCAGGGCATCCGCATAGGTCAGGTCGATCTCGTGCTGGCTCGGAGCGACCTCATGATGGCTGTATTCGACCCCGATGCCCAGGCTCTCGAGGTCCTTGATTGTCTCTTTCCTGAGGTCGACGGCCATGTCGAGCGGGAGAAGGTCGAAGTATCCACCTCTGTCGAGCGGTGTGGGATCAGTCGAGCTGGGAAAGTAGAAGTATTCGAGCTCGGGTCCGGTGAAGAAGGAAAATCCCATGTCTGCGGCCGCCTGCAGGTTTTTCTTGAGTATGTATCGGGGATCGCCCTCGTAGGGTGATCCATCCGGGTTCAGGATGTTGCAGAACACGCGAGCGATCCGGGAATCATTCACCTTCCAGGGGAGGATTTTGAACGTGTTCGCGTCCGGGAAGGCGATCATGTCGCTTTCCTGGATTCTGGTGAATCCCTCCACCGATGAGCCGTCGAATCCCATACCCTCATCGAGTGCTTTCTCGAGTTCATGATCGGTGATCGCGAAACTCTTGAGCATGCCCAGAATATCTGTGAACCAGAAATAAACGAATCGAATCTTTTCTTTCTTCACGGTGTTCAGAATGTCCTGTCGCTCCATCTCCGTATCCCCCCCGGATCAGATGCTTGTACATGTTTAACAAACGGATTTTTTTCTCAACTTCCGATAAGATAAAGAAAAAACAACATGTATGCCAGTTTAAAAAATCACGGTCTGCTGTGGTTTTAATGAGCCTTCGCCGTCAGGTGATAGATCCATTCCTCATATCACCACCGTTCATATCATTTGACTTTCACGGATGGGGATGGTTAGATTTAGTGCCTGTATCCGGCAGTGTTACGAGCTTCTCTGTTTCGAGGGGGATTATTCATGAAGTTGGCGCACTTCTTCACCGGGCGATATCATCCGTTTCTTCTCCTCGTCGTATTCTCCGGTATCCCTTTTGTCCTTCCCCGGGCTGTCGCCGGATCTGAAATGAAGAGTGCAAAGTTATGCTCGAGCTGCCATGCGGAGATTTACAACGCATGGAATGGAGGAGCTCATGCGAGAAGCTGGGAGAACCTCGTGTATCACGCCGGCAGGGCAGGATACATCAAGGCGGCGGCGGAGACCGGCACGGTCTTCTGTGAACGCTGTCACGCCCCGGTCGCCTACCTGACAGGTGACAGGTATTTTATGAACCCCGTATCAACGGAAGGGGTAACCTGTGATGTCTGTCACACCATGGTTGAATCTGAAGAGGATCAGGGGCTTGACGAGCCGATCGATGGAGAGGTAAAGATCGGCCCAACGGGTGACTGCCCCTCCGGTTTGCATGGCTGTCGCAAACAGGAAGGTATGGATACTGCCGAGTTCTGTGCCTCCTGCCATCATTATGTCAATCGAGCCGGCCTGACGATATACACTGAATATCAGGACTGGAAGAGGAGTCGCTTCGCCTCGGACGCGGAGAGCTGTGTCGGGTGCCATGTGCAACGCGGTGAAAGCGCACAGTCCGGCGGGGGGATCCACAAATTGATACCTCTAAAAGGGCCAGGGGGACTCCTGCAGAAAGCCGTAATCCTGAGTATGTCGATGTCGATGGCGGAGGAGACCATTC
This sequence comes from uncultured Gemmatimonadota bacterium, assembly GCA_964654825.1. Classification (GTDB taxonomy): domain Bacteria; phylum Gemmatimonadota; class CAZMKB01; order CAZMKB01; family CAZMKB01; genus CAZZKG01. The sequence continues at coordinate 53,080 of CAZZKG010000013.1, forward strand.
TGACCGTGCGAGTGAAAAACAGTGGAGCAGGGCACTCGGTCCCGGGCGGACCTCCGATCCGGTCGATTCGTCTCGATGTGAGAGGATATAACGAGTCAGGTACCGAGGTGTTCACCGATACCACGACTGTGTTGACCCGGGTCGTTGAAGGACCAATCTCACCCGGTACCGGCATGACCATCCCCTGGCTCGGGTGGAGAGAAGTCAGAGATGACCGTCTTCCCCCCGGCATGAGCAGGGTATTCACATACGCTACCGGCAGACAGGATGTGGTGAGGGCTGCTGCGAAGGCTCTTTACATTCGATTCGACATGGTGGTAGAAGAGGATTTTTTTGGAGAGGACAAACCTCCCGTCATGGCATACGCCAAAGTCCAAGCGCGGTGAAGTTGTATGACACGGTAAACCTGAGGAGGAGTACCAGGTGGGATGGAAAAAATGGGTGGGATTTTTAATCAGTTTCATATTCCTGGGACTGGTGATCCTCAATCATGACCCCGGACAGTTGCTCGAAGGTTTATTGAAAGGAGATACCGGGAAGATACTCAATCCGGGGCTTCATGTGTCTGAGATGAGCAGAGTCCTCAGAGAGATCGAAGTCTTCCCTCTTGTCATTGCCGTACTCGTTTCGCTCTTCCTTTACGTGATCCGGGCCTTCAGGTGGTATTTTCTGCTCCTCCCCAGAGCCAGGATTCGTATTCTATCCCTCTACAGTGCCACGATGATAGGATTCATGGCGAACAACGTCCTGCCGGCCAGGATCGGAGAATTCGTCAGGGCATATGTCCTCTCGAAGAAGGAAAACATTTCAACCAGTTTTGCTTTAGCAACCCTGGCGGTAGAGCGGCTGTTCGATGCCTTCAGTCTGCTCCTCATTTTTATCGTCACCTTTCACATGGGCACTTATCCATCCTGGGTCAAAAGTGTGGGTGTTGCCGCTACCCTGGTGTTCTGCGGTTTTCTTTTGATACTCGTGCTTATCGTCATCATGCCGGAGGGGTTCGTCCGGCTTCTGTCCAGCTGGAGCCGCATCCTCCCCGGCAGGTTTCATCATAAAGTGGAGGGTATCCTGGTTTCATTCGTCGAGGGTCTCGATATTCTGAAGGACAGGAAACTGATCCTCATTGTCCTCGTTCTCTCCCTGTTCCACTGGATTCTCCTGGGGTGGAGTATGGGACTCGGGCTCGATGCGTTCGGGATCGATCTCCCTTCCGTCGCTCCCTATTTCATCACAAGCGTGGTCTGTATCGGGATTGCGATCCCGTCTTCTCCGGGCTTCGTTGGCACATTTCAGTGGTTTATAGAAAAAGGTCTCTCGGTCTACGATATCCCGAAAAGTGTCAGTCTGCCATTCTCTCTCGTGTTCCATCTCATACTCTATGTCCCGACGACAATCGTTGGACTCATCTTCTTCTTCAAAGAAAATCTCACCTGGGGCGAGGTAAAAGGTTCGAAGAGTGATGAAGAAAGTGTCAGGCAGTAAAACTTCCATGGAGATAAACCTATGAAAAGGATCGTCCTCAGTGCAGCAGCAAAGATAAATCTCTTTCTGAGGGTGCTCGGCGAAGAAGTTGATGGGTATCACTATGTCGAGTCCCTCTATCAGAGTGTCGACGTGAGGGATACTCTGGAAATCAAGCGTGGTGGCGATGGAATAACACTCGAGTTGTCCGGCCTCGAGATTCCCGATGGGGAAGCGAATCTGGCATTCAGGGCAGCGAAGCATTATCTCGAGGCAGCCGGACTTGATGAACCCCTGCATATCCGACTGGAAAAGAACATACCTGTGGGGGCAGGGCTCGGGGGGGGCAGTGCCGACGCGGCAGCGGTTCTCTCCGGACTCAATGTCCTGTTTGACGAAAAGTTCAAAGAGGCCGAGCTCCTCGAACTCGCAGGGACCATTGGGAGTGATGTTCCGTTTGTCCTGAAGGGGGGGACCGCAATCGGCTGGTCCCGCGGAGATCGTCTCATCACGTTGAGTCCGCTCCCGGCCTGGCCGGTGGTGGTCTGTGTACCGGATTTCCAGGTGGATACCGGCAGTGCATACCACGCACTCGATGACGATCGGGATCGAGTGAGGGCGGCCGCTATGCGTCTCTTTCCTGCGGATTTCTATTCGCTCGACACACTCAGATCACTCGCCGTCAACGACTTCGAACCAGTGATAATGAAGCAGCATCCTGTCCTCACAGAAATCAGGGACACATTTCTTCAGCTGGGTGCTACAATCGCCCTTTTGTCCGGAACAGGATCAGCAGTGTTTGCTCTCTTCTCCAGTGAGCGTGAACGGGCGGGGTGCGTGAGGACGATGAGTGAAATGTCCGATTACCGGATGATCAGCAGCAGGTTGTCGATGGAAGGTGTTCAGGTCGAAGATCTCGAATGACAGGGTAGGCCGGTCACAGTCTCTTGGGAAGTGGGGGCCTCTGCCCGGTTGTTTTTTTATTCAGGTCGTCCATCATGCAGAGGAACTTGCCGATATCGAACATGCATTTCCTCACCCTGGAAAATCTCCCTCGCAGGATAGCTGAAGGATCCTCGATGCAGGTGAGGAAATACCGCGGGTCTTTGTAAACAAACCCGAGATACTCCAGTCGTTTCCCCAGGAACTCTTCGGACAGATCTTCCATCTCGCGGTATATCTTTTCGCCGTCAGCGGCCGAGTCCACCTCACACGCCACGATCCATACCGACAGGTCAGAGACAAGGTCGGCCAGTATTTTCAGCTGCTGAAAAGCCCCGGTCATCATCTCGGGATCGGGAGGCACGAGAAGGATTGCCTCGTCCGCGAGCTTGAGGAGAGAGATGTCTTTTTTTGTAACACTGTCCGGTATCTCGGTCAGGATAAAACTTGTCTTCCGTGATATTTCATCGAGTGCCGTCAGAGTCCGGGATTTGAGGTGTCTGATGGGGATCGACGGGCCGTCATCGAGCAGCAGCAGCTGAATCCCGAAAGGGCCTGTGAGTGTCTGGATCCCCTTCGGGTCTCCAGATGCCTGGAGGCCGTCGAGGCCAAGGAGTGTGAGCGCGTTGGGAGCGATTGAAAGCTGGGGCAGAATAGCAGTGTGACAATTGATACGGGATAGTTCCATTGCCAGATTCACACTGAAGATCGATCTGCTCACATCAGCTCTGGCAGAACAGATTGCAATAACGCTGGCAACCTGAGGAGGAGCTCGTAACGCTTCCTCCAGAATCGTTTCCCGCCTCTCTCCCGGCGGGCCTTTCTGCCCCGACAGGAAGAGGTGACCGACTTCTCCGATTTTTAAATTCTTCTTTTCGGGATCTTCCATCAGGCTTCGACGACGGAGTTGATGTTTCCCCGCTCGTCCTTCTCGAAGTCCGGGTTGTTTGGATCAGCCATCCAGTCCCCATCCACGATAAACTTGTAGTTGTACCTTCCCGGTGGGACGGGTAGAGTCACTGACCATATTCCACCTTCATCCCGGTTCATGTTCCCCTCGTGCGGGTTCCAGATGTTGAAATCTCCCGCAACCTGGACGTGTTTCGCACCGGGGGCGTACACGGCAAATCTCATCCCATCCTCGACCTGGGTCGGCATGAGGTACTGCGGAGAAATACCTTCCAGGGCTTCTGCCACCATATCACCTTCAATGGAGATCACATGGTTCGCCATTTCCGCATAATCCCTGAAGGCCGTGCAGTCGGGTGCATATTCGTGGAGGGGGACACCGTGAAGTGCTGCCTCTCTCACCTTCACCGTGTGGTGGATGGGGGTAGTGAGAAATCGTGAACCGAAGTATTCCTTCAGGTCCTTGTATACCCTTCTCGCAAATTTCATCCTGTGATCATACATGGTCTCGACCACGGTGTACGGGAGTGATCGACCTCTGTTTTTTTCGACAAGCTCGATCTCGTCGAGCAGACGTCTCACGCCGTGGATGCTGTAAATGCTAGCTTCGATTGGGATGATCACTTCATTGCTCGCTGTGAGGGCGTTGAATGTGAGGAGTCCGATCGAGGGCGGACAGTCGATGATGATGTAGTCGAAGGTCTGCCTGAGCGTATTGATTATTTCAGAAAGTCGGTACTCACGCCCGGGTAGTCCCGAGAGCTCCTGCTCGATTGCACACAGGAGAACCGTCGATGGGGCAATCGACAGGTTGTTCCTTATCTTGATGATGATGTCATCGATTCCCGGCCCCTGCCCGGCCGGGTCTTTCATCACGTGATAAATTGAAGATTCGAGACCGTCCACGTCGATCCCCAGAGAGAGTCCTGCATGAGATTGAGGATCGAGGTCGATGAGGAGAACCTTCCGTCCTTTGTACGAGAGCGCTGAGGAGAGAGTTACAGCGGTGGTCGTCTTGCCGCAGCCCCCCTTCTGATTGGAGATCGATATTATTCTCATGTTTCCCCCAGGCAAGAGATTATCGAGTCACTTCAAAAAAATGGGGTTCCCCTTGGACAAATGCAGCAAATCTCTTCGTTGAGATATTATGGACCACACATCTTATGCAGGAGGACAACCGTACCAGTTCTGACCTCTGAAAACTGCCCCTGCACCGGCCACCGATAGAAAAAGACCCCGGGTTACATTTTCCACCCTATCGTTCATAGTATACAATATTTGCAAAAACATGTCAATGTTGTCCTATATTTTGTGTTTTCTGCCGTTTGTTCGGTATCCTGCTTCTCTTCTGGTGAGTATCGTGGCCTGACCTCAAGCGATCTGTGAAAGGTTGTAAGAGAACCGGTTGTATCTTTTTGCATAGTCCACCATGGCTTTTTCTCCCGTAATTATGCACTTTTTCCGGGGTGTCCGAATAATACTCAAGCATAAGCCATTACAAATTTCATCAGAATTACCGCTCGGCAATAGGAATTCTACCGGATTATGAAGGTCGTTATTATCTATAACTCATTGTTTGATAATGAATCGTGGCAGTGTTCTTCTCGTGCGATCTACCATGGCACGACCCTTGCTTCATGGAAGCGCACAGTTGGTCCATTGCTCACGGCAAACTCAGGGAAACCTGAGGACGCAAAGCTACGAGACTAAAGTTCCGATCAGGGACTATGTCAGTCGGGCTGCCAATGGAGAATGAAGGTTCTCTTGGCAGCCCTTTTTTTTCATCGACAGGTCGATGGAAAAGCCAGAAGGAGGTTCAAAGTGAAAAAGGATAAGAGGAAAATCTGCATGATCGCACTGGCCACCGTAATCGGTTTTGGATTACTGATGGGGTGCGCGAACGATGCAAATCACCCGCTTGCACCGGGAGAGGATACACAGGATTACCTGAGTGAGATCAATATTATGACCAGGACACCCTCGGCACCCGGACTGGCCGGAGATGGTCCGGAGGAAGTGACCTTTCTCGTGACACCGGATGAAGGTGGAAGCGGTGTGATCGGCTTTGTCACTTTTGATGTGTCCGCTCACATGGTGCGGGAGAAGATGATGATCACCGTCAGCATCGACGATGACGGTTTATACACGTTCTCTTTGAATTCGACTGACGGGAAAAAACTCAGAAACGGTTATCTCAGGATTCACGTCGAATCAGAAGACCTTGGCGAATCAGACGGCGATGATATCGTTGTCTACCGGGAGACGCACCGGGGTTGGAGACAGGTTTATTCATGGTTTGATCCTGATCAGAATGATGTGATCATCATCATCAACAAGATGTCGAGGTATGCCCTTTCCAGGGAGTAAGAATGTATTGTCGGCTTTTCAGGTTGGAGGTTTCTGTATTTAACGATAAGGGAGTGGGGAATGCATAGAGAACAAAAAACTCGGCTGGCCGGTTACCTGCTCGATGAATCGAACAGGGCTACCGGACGGGAGCGTAACGACGAAGTCGAGAGGCTCCTGACCAGCCTGGATGATGGACAACCCTCCCTTTCCCAAAACCCTTCATCTCTCCTCGCCTGGGCGAAGAGCGAGATTTCGACGGGCAGGTTCAGGGGCATACCCTGGTTCTTCCTTGCCATGGGGAAATATTTCGAATCCATGGGGAAGTGGAGTGACGCCGGTGAGTGGTACCGTATGGCCATGGAGCAGTCCGATGAGAACGGATACCCGGGCATCAACATGGACTCGAGGTTGAGCTTGGGGCATCTCCGGGCGAAGACCGGCGAGTCAAAAGAAGCCCGGCGAGTCTACACTGCTGCTCTCCGTGAAGCAGAAGGCAGGAAGGATCAATTGAGCATCATGAGGGCCCTCGGGGGTATGGGAGCCCTCCGGTATGATCAGGGAGCTTTCACTGAAGCACGGTTCTCCTATCAGAGAGTTGTCAGATTAGCAGAAAAAATCGGTGATCGATCCTGGAAGGCACACATGCTCAATGATCTGGGTGCAGTCCTCAGCGCAGAGTGTAAGTACAAGATGGCACTGAGGTCGTTCGAATCAGCACTCAGGATCTATGAATCTCAGCATTATGAGAGGGGCATGGCACGATGCCTGAACAACATGGCCAACGCCTGTCTGGAAGCTGGAGATCTTGTTTCCGCGGGAATCCATTTCAGAAAGAGCCATGAGATTTCGAGCTCTTTCGGTTGGGAAGAACTCGAAGTGATCAATCTCCTCGGTCGGGCGGAAGTGATGCTGTATGTCACCGAATTCGAAACTTCCCTTTCGCTCTCGAGAGAGGCAGGCGCAAGGGCAACCGGTATGGGGGACCCGTATTCTCAGATCGAAGCACAACGTATCAGTGCATCAGTTCTGTACGAGCAGGGGGATAAATCTCTCTGTTTCCAGTTTCTCCAGGAAAGTGTCGAACGTGCAAAGCAGGTGGGCGCTCTGTACGCTCTGGCGAGAGTACTCGAATCCAGAGCCCAACTGTGGCTGAGGGAGACGAAATTTGCTCGTGCCTCAGCAGATCTGAAGAAGGCTGCCGCCACATACGAGAAATTAGGGTTGAAGGAAAGGAAAAAGCAGGTTGGATGTGTGCAGGATCAGCTGATGAGAAAAGGAGGGTAAGTCCGAGTAATGTAATATAGTTGTGACATTATGACCCGGTCACGATCGTGGCTGGGTCTTCTTTTGCCCGTAATCCTGAATCGAGGAGTTCTCCAACGCGGGGGAAGACCATTTCCGGCCGTTTTCGGTGACCACGATTCTTCCGCGGAAAGGATGGCTTAAGTTATTGACATAGAATATATATGCATTAAATTTATTCTTTCTCATCGTGCCCCCTAGTGTAATTGGTAGCACACGGGACTTTGGTTCCCGGCGTCGAGGTTCGAGTCCTCGGGGGGCAGAGGAATCGCTCGTTCTAGGTAAGCCGCTAGAGAGGTAAACGTTATGGTTCAGAAGAATATGGATTTTGTCGTCCTCCCGGGGAGTGCCAATCCTGCTCTCGCACTCAAAATCTGCGAATATCTCGATATAAAACCGGCAGATGTCGACATCCTGAAGTTTGCGAACGACAACACATTCATCAAGATAAATCAGAACATCAGGAAGAAAGATCTCTTCATCATTCAGCCAATATGTCGACCGACAAATGATAACTTGATGGAACTCCTCATCACGGTCGACGCAGCGAAGCGAGCGAGTGCCAGGAGCATTACCGCGGTCATACCCTATTTCGACTACGCACGTTCTGACAAGAAGGATCAGCCGAGGGTGCCCATTACCGCGAAACTCGTTGCGGATATGATAACAATGGCAGGTGTGAACAGGGTGATTACCATGGATCTTCATGCCGAACAGATTCAGGGATTTTTCAACATACCGGTTGATCACCTTTACGCGGCCCCGGTGATGATCGATTACCTCAAAGAGCTTCTCCTCAAGGATTTCGTCATCGTGGCTCCGGATGCCGGAGGCGCCAACAGAGCACGCGGGATAGCGAAGAGGATCCCCGCTTCACTCGCGATCATCGACAAGAGACGGGTTGGAAACGTCGATTATGCCGAAGTACTCAACGTAGTAGGTGATGTGTCCGGGAAGGATTGCGTCCTCGTGGATGACATCATAGATACTGCCGGGACACTCGTGAAAGCGGCGTGCGCTCTCTCCAGAGCAGGGGCTGAAAACGTATATGCTGCTATCACGCATCCTGTTCTATCCAGCGATGCGGTGATGAAAATCCAGGATTCGACTATCAAACAGTTGATCGTTACCGACACGATCCCTATACCGCCAGACAATCAGATAGATAAATTAAAAGTATTGTCTGTCGCTGCTCTTCTGGGAGAGACGATAAAACGAGTACAGAAAGGTGAATCCGTAAGTTCACTATTTATTTGAGGAGGCAATGATGGGAAATGTCAGTCTTACGGTTCAGGTCAGAAATGGTACCGGAAAGGGGGTTGCTCGGAAATTGAGAGTTACCGGGAAGGTACCTGCGATTCTCTACGGGCACGGGATGAAATCCGTGCCGCTGTTTGCTGATGAAAAAACTCTCTGGGAACTGATCAGTTCGATCTCGACGGAAAACACGTTGATCAATCTGATGGTTGAGGGTTACCGAAAAAAACCTATGAAAGCACTTATCAGAGAGGTGCAGCTTCACCACTTCAAGCCTAAGATTCTCCATGTGGATTTCTTCCAGGTTTCCCTCAAGGAAAAGATTCATGTCGAGGTCCCTGTTGTGCTGCAGGGTACTCCCGACGGGGTAAAAAATTTTGGTGGTGTCCTCGAATACCACATGAGAGATGTTTCCATCAGTTGTTTTCCGGGGGATATACCCGAGAAGATAGAGATCGACATCACTGCTCTCGGCATCAGTGACAGCGTGAGGGTGAAGGACATCCATCTCGATAAAGTGGAGATTCTCACTGATCCTGAGCAGCCAATTGCGACGGTGATTCCGCCGACAGTCATAAAAGAAGCTGAAGTCGAAGAGGCCGAACCGGAGGAAGCTGAGGCCGAACCGGAGGTCGTTGGGAAGGCGAAGAAAGAAGAAGCAGAGGAAGAGGGTACAGAAGAGAAGGGTGAGACGGGGAAAATATAGTGACGGATCCGTCTCCAAAAGTCCTCGTCGGGCTTGGCAACCCTGGTCGCAGATACGAACGCACTCGACACAACACCGGTTTCCGGGTACTCGACAGTCTGGCCTACCGTTGGAAGTTTCCGCTCTTCATAGACCAGGACACGTATCTCCTGTCGAGCAAAGTGTGGTCCGGTAGTCTGGTTCACCTCCTGAAACCCTACACATACATGAACAGGAGCGGTTCCGCTCTTATGGACTTCCAGCGGGACTGGTCTTTCGACATTGAAAATCTGCTCGTGATCTGTGATGATCTGGACCTTCCACTCGGCACGACAAGAATCAGAGCTTCTGGTAGTTCAGGTGGTCACAAGGGAGTCGAATCGATTATCATCGCCCTGGATTCACAACCGTTCGCGCGATTGAGAATCGGCATCGGGCCGGAAGACAGAGAAGATGTCGATGCCAGCTCCTTCGTCACTTCGGAATTCGCCGAGGATGAGGAGGACAGTCTTCTGGATGAATTCCCGAAGATCATGAAAGCGATCGAGTGTTTTTGTCTGAAGGGAGTACAGGAAGCTATGAACCTGTTCAACTGAAACCGAACGGGTCTTAACAGGAGGTTTGAATGGGGATGCTCGTGTTTCCGTTGGTTGCAAGCTTGCTCTCACTCGTGTTCGTTATCTATCTCGCTATGAGTGTGCTCGGCAAAGATAGCGGATCCGAAAAGATGAAGGAGATATCTCACCTCATCCAGCTGGGAGCAAAAGCCTTTCTCAAGAGAGAATATGTGTACGTTGGGCTTTTTATGGTCGTAATCGGATTTTTAATCGCCATCAGTCCGTATCTGTCTGAAGTCGAGCTGTCCTGGAAGACTTCGATCGCCTTCATCGCCGGTGGTGTGGCTTCCGGATTGGCCGGATATATCGGCATGAGCATCGCCACACGGGCAAACTCCCGCACGACACAGGGGGCAGTCACCGGTGGCCTCAGGGAAGCGCTCTCGGTTGCGGTATCGGGTGGGGCTGTTATGGGTATGAGTGTGGTCGGTCTGGCACTTCTTGGTCTCACCATCGTCTATTTCACATTCGATGGTGATCCTATCATCGTAAACGGTTACGCGATGGGTGCGAGCCTCGTGGCATTGTTCGCCAGATCGGGTGGGGGCATCTACACAAAGGGTGCGGATATGGGCGCTGATCTGGTCGGAAAGATCGAAGCCGGTATCCCTGAGGATGATCCCAGGAATCCGGCCGTCATAGCAGACAATGTGGGTGACAACGTCGGTGATGTCGCAGGCCTTGGCGCCGATCTGCTCGAGTCATACGTTGAGTCGATCATCGCAAGCCTCGCCATATCCGCTGCATGGGGATTGGTTACGAAAGAACTGCAACTACTCCCTCTAAGCATCGCGAGCGTCGGTATCGTAGCTTCCATCCTGGGTATCCTGTTCGTCAAGATGTTCGGAAAGTCTAATCCTCAGGGTTCATTGATGGGTGGTACCTATGTCGCCGCCGTATTGACGGCTATCGGGACCTATCTCATCGTTGATAATGCGACAGGCTACGCCGGTTTCGACGGATCACGTTTTGGATTTGTGTCCCGGTTCGGGCCCTTTTACGCCACGATCGCAGGTGTAATATCAGGTATCGTCATCGGTTTTGTGAGCGAGTACTTCACATCATCAAAATACAATCCCGTCAAAGTGCTGGCCAAGAAATCAAAATCGGGTCCAGCCCTCACTGTAACCGAGGGTATCGCTGTCGGGATGGAAAGCACCATGATTCCAGTCATAGTGCTCGCTATCGCGGTTCTCGTTTCTCACAAGCTTGCCGGTATCTACGGTGTCGCAATGGCCTCGCTCGGTATGCTGGCAACGACCGGTATGATCGTTTCAGTCGACTCGTACGGACCTATCGCGGACAACGCCGGCGGGATCGCCGAAATGGCGAATCTCGATCCCGGGGTCAGGAAGATCACCGATAACCTCGACGCCGTCGGAAACACAACTGCAGCTATCGGGAAGGGCTTCGCCATCGGATCGGCTGCATTCGCCGCTCTAAGCCTTCTCGTCGCGTACATGGCACAGACGAAGATCCAGGTAGCCGACATGAAGAACCCGATGGTGATCGCCGGACTTCTGATCGGTGGTATGCTTCCCTTCTACTTCTCGTCAAAACTGTTCAGGGCTGTCAGCAAAAGTGCCGACAGGATGATCGAGGAGGTGAGAAGACAGTTCAAGGAGATCAAGGGTCTCATGGAAGGCAAGGCGAAACCCGATTCGGCCCGGTGCGTGGACATCAGCACGCGGGGTGCGATCCAGGGTATGCTTCTGCCGGGTATTATGGCAATCATGGTACCGGTGGTCGTGGGGCTTGTGCTCGGAAGAGAGGCGCTTGCCGGGCTTCTGGTCGGAGCGCTTGTGACCGGTGTGATGCTGGGTATCCAGACGGCAAACAGCGGCGGCGCGATGGATAATGCGAAGAAATATATCGAGGAAGGCAACTTCGGCGGTAAAGGATCGGAGACGCACAAAGCAGCCATCGTCGGAGACACGGTAGGAGATCCGCTGAAAGATACCGTTGGTCCTTCTATCAACATACTGATCAAATTGATGTGCGTGATATCTCTTGTTCTGGCTCCTCTCTTTATCTGAGGAGTCAGGGAGGCGGTCCCGTTGTCAACGAGTATGGGTATTGTCGGGCTTCCAAACGTCGGGAAATCGACCATATTCAATGCGCTCACAGACAGTACCGCCCAGGTGGCAAATTATCCGTTTACCACGATCGATGCAAACGTCGGGATCGTGGAGGTTCCGGATGATACTCTAAAGAGAATTGCCGCACTCACTGATCCGAAAAAGGTAACGCCGGCGACGATCGAGTTCATCGATATCGCCGGCCTGGTCGAAGGTGCGAGTCACGGCGAGGGGCTGGGTAACCAGTTCCTGGCACGGATCAGAGAAGTTGATGCAATCTGCCATGTGTTGAGGTGCTTCGAAGAGTCGAACGTCGTTCATGTCTCGGGGGGACTCTCTCCCCTGGATGACATGGCGGTTGTGGACACAGAGTTCCGTCTTGCTGATCTCGAGGTGATCGAGAGACGGCTCGAAAAGACCAGGAAAATGGCAAAGGGTGGCGGAGACAAGGAGAGACTCGAACTCGAATTCCTGTCAGAGCTCCTCTCCTCTCTCTCGGAAGGAGAGAATCTCCGCGAAAAGGAGAGCCGACTGGACGAATCCGGCAGACGCACTTTCCGTGAACTCTGTCTGCTCTGTATGAAACCTGTACTCTACGTGATGAACGTAGATGAGGAGTATGTCGGGAAGCCGGGAGATTCTCCGTGGTTCGAAGACGTTAACAGGCAGGCGGAGAAGGCCGGCGCTGGGACAGTCGCCATTTCCGGAAAGATCGAAGCAGAGTTGTCCGGGCTCAGCGAAGATGAAAGAGCCTCTTTTTACCAGGAGCTGGGAATAGCCGATTCGGCTCTGTCACAGCTCATCAGAGAGAGCCGGGAACTGCTAAATCTCATAACATTCTACACGATCAAGGGGAGTGAGACGAGAGCGTGGAACATCGAAAAAGGGACGAGTGCTGCACGAGCTGCAGGGAAGATTCACACGGATATGGAGAAAGGATTTATCAAAGCTGATGTCATATCGGCCGATGAATTCCTCCGGTGCGAGTCGATGGCGAAAGCCAGAGAGCAGGGAGCGGTTCTCGTCGAAGGGAGGGATTACACTGTCCGTGATGGTGATATCCTTCTTATCAAGTTCAAAGCCTGAATTGCCCTACTCCGCTTCATAGGCGGGGTCGTAAGGCCGAAGGGAGGAACCATGGATAAGGAAAGAGGTTACGAAATGACTCTCATCCTCGACTCGGGTCTGGAGGATGAGCAGGTCGACGAGAGAATTAAAAATCTCGACCAGAAGATCACCGATGCCGGTGGCGGGGTCGAGGATGTCCTCAGGTGGGGGAAACGGCGTTTAACCTATCCCATCAAGAAAAAAGAGAGCGGCAACTACCTGATACTCACATTCAAGTCGAATCCGGACCAGCTTCCGGAGTTGGAGAGGGGACTGAAGCTGGACGAACAGGTGTTGCGGTATCTCATCATTCATAAGTGATATTGAAAAGTGGAGGTTTACGTATTATGAGGTTTTTAAGAAGACGCAGATGTGCGGTTTGCAGCGGCGAGGTCAAAGAGCTCAGCTACAAGGACGATAAGTTTCTTCTCAAGTTTCTTACCGAGCGAGGCAAGATCGTACCGCGGAGGGCGAGCGGGATGTGCGCAAAACATCAGAGGCAGCTCTCCACGGCGATCAAGAGGGCCAGATTTCTGGCACTCTTACCCTACATAGGCGAATCTCGTCGATAAGTGGTCTTTGTCTCTGGAGTGAGTACGTTGGATCAGGAGACAGCCAAGAGACCCCGGGATCATCGCGGTATATACCGGGTGATATCACTTCTCCTACTGCCCTTTTTCATCAGTCCGACTGATCCTGTGTTTCTACTTCTTATGCCGGTCGGTGTTTTCTTCTGGATACTCGGTGGATCGACAGGGATAAAGCTCACCGGTGCTGTCATAGCATTACTTGCACTGGTGTTCATTGCGCCCTGGGAAGACGGCATTTTTCTGGTGATCTATGTCTGTGGTGCGAGCGTGGCGGCGGCACAGCTTTCCTCCTCCTGGAGTGACAGAGGCGAATGTACAAACTACATCATCGCATCATTCGCCGGAAGTGCAGTCACGTTATTGTACATAGCCGCAGCAGGATGGCAGGAGTTTACTGGATTCGAAGAAGCTCTCACGAGCAAACTGCTCGAAAACGGAAAAGTGGGCATCGACTCCGGACTGTATTCGGTATTCGAAACCAATCAGGGTGCCCCGCTCGAGTGGCTGGAAACCTTTGTGGGAATATTTGTACACCTGTACCCGGGCTTACTGGTACTGGCGACTGTTATCGCCTGCTATCTTGCAGCCACACTGCTCAGGATCTCTTCGAATGAGGGGGGCTCTCTTCCGAAAGAGGAAGGCCTCTCGGAGTTCAGGTTCAATGATCAACTGATCTGGCTGCTTGTGGGCGGAATAGTCCTTTTTATAGCTCCGTTGCCGGGGACGATACGCCGAATCGGTGGTAACATGGCTTTTGTTATGGGGATGCTGGTTATGGTGCGGGGGGTCGGTATCTGGGTTTATTACATGGGCAGGAGGTTCGCATCTCCCCTTATGAAGGGGCTGATTGTCCTGGTTGTCTTTTTGCTGTTTCCTCCTGTGGCCGCGGGTCTTGCGCTTGTTGTTGGTTTAGCTGATATTTGGTTGGATGTGAGAAAAACAGAGCATGGGAAAGGAGTTGTGTGATCGATGAAGGTTATTCTGCGACAGGATGTAAAAAAACTCGGCGAAGCAGGAGATATCGTCGAAGTCAAGGATGGACACGCCCGGAACTTTCTCCTCCCAAAGGGCTTTGCGTATCCCGCTACTCCGGGAAGTATGAAGCGGCTCGAGGAAGAAAAAAAGCTCACCGACCTGAGGATGAAAAAAGAGCTGAAATCCGCCGAGGAATTAGCCAGGCGGTTATCGGGGGCTTCCCTCACATTCGTGATGAAAGCCGGGGAAGAGGATCAGCTCTACGGCTCGGTGTCTGCTGCAGACATCGCTGGTAAACTGACCGAGCAGGGCTTTGAGATCGACAGGAAACAGGTGCTTCTGGATGAACCCATTAAGATTCTCGGTGTATACACAATTGAGGTAAGGCTGCATTCCGATGTCACGGGAAAGGTAAAGGTTTGGGTCGTCAAGGAGTGAACACCCCTCATGGAGGTTTTTTGAAGAGGAGAAGAACTCACAAGAACCGAGTGAAGAGTATTGCCAGGCTCCTTCTCGAAAAAAAGGCCCTTGACGTTCTGCTTCTGGATCTCAGAAAGATAACGATGACCACTGATTATTTCATCATGGCAACAGGAGAGTCCGACACACACGTGAGAGCGATTGCAGATCACATCATCAATGAAACAGAAAAACGAAAAGGTCTCAAGCCCTGGCATGTAGAGGGATACGAGATGGCTCAGTGGATTTTGATAGATTACGTTGATTTCGTCGTTCACGTATTTCAGCTGGCAGCAAGAGAATACTATAACCTGGAACGGTTGTGGGGAGACGCTATAGTCGAGGAGGTACAGGACAGGATAAATTGAAACATTTCAGGCTTCGGGCGGGTATCTTTTGCTGTGGAGAGGGCAAGCCGAGAGAAAAAAGTGAAAAGAGCACATCATGAATATCCCAAGGACATCATTTCTCATTGTTTTCCTCCTCATCTTCGTAGCACCACGACTATCATCTCAGTTTTATTATTACGACACCTATTTCGGTAAGAATAAAGTCCAGTATGATGAATTTGACTGGCGTATAATCGAGACGGAGCATTTTCAGGTATATTACTATCCCGGTGAGCGGCAGCTCGCGATGGATGCGGCTCAGATGGCCGAAAGAGGGTATGACTATCTTTCACGGGTGCTTGCCTACGAAGTAAAACACCCCATACCGCTCGTCGTTTACTCTTCTCATTCCGATTTCCAGCAGACGAATATCAGTCTCAGTTTCATCGATGAAGGCGTCGGCGGTTTTACAGAAATATTCAAATCGAGAGTCGTCATCCCCTTCATGGGATCCTATTCCCAGTTCGAACATGTTCTCGTCCACGAGATGGTCCACGCGTTCCAGTTTGACATTCTCTATGGCGGCGGTGTTCAGAGCCTTGTCGGGAACCCGTTTGTTTTTCAGCCTCCACTCTGGTTCGTTGAGGGCATGGCGGAATACCTCTCTGCCGGGATGAACAACCATACCGAGATGTGGCTCCGTGACGCATCTCTGGGTGGATATCTGCTTCCGCTCGAAATACTGAACTATACCCAGGACATCAGAGTCTACCGGTTCGGTCAATCGGTCTTTAATTTCATCGGACAGAAATACGGTGACGAGAAAATCGGGGAGATCATTCAGAAGGCGCCGTTGTACAAAAACCTGGACAAAGCGATAAAATCTTCTCTCGGCATCGATCTCAAACAGCTGTCGAAGATGTGGCTCGAAGATACGAGAAAACAGTATCTCCCTCAGATTGCCGAATACGAGAAACCATCACGGTACGGGAAAAAGATCAAAGATCACGCCGAGGATCTTTCTCACTACAACCTGGTACCATCGATCTCTCCAAGCGGGGAGAAATTCGTTTACCTGTCGGACAAGAGCCTGTACACTGATATCTATCTGGCTTCGACGCAGGATGGCAAAGATATCACCAAACTCGTGGAAGGCGAGAGAAGCTCTGATCTCGAATCGTTGCGGTTCTTGAGGACGAGTATCACCTGGTCACCGGATGAGCGGTTTATTGCGTTCGTCGCTAAAGTCGGCAAGGAAGATGCGCTTTACCTGATGGATGTCGAGAAGAAAAAGATAACGAGAAAGCTCACTTTCGGCTTCGATGGTCTCATGTCCCCTGCATGGTCGCCTCAAGGGGGAAAAATTGCCTTCGTCGGTCTGGACGGGGGAGCTTCCGATATCTTCGTGGTCGATCTCGAGACAGGTGATCTCCGGCGCTTGACTGATGACCGGTATGCGGACTCCGATCCCTCATGGTCTCCTGATGGGCAATTGATCGCTTTTTCGACCGATCGTGGAAAGGAAACTAACTTCTCGACCCTTACCTTCGGCACATCCAATATCGCTGTCTTCGATATGAAGACGGAGGAGATCGAGATCCTCACTGCCAGTGAAGGGAAAAATCAGGGTCCTGCTTTTTCACCCGACGGCGATGAGATCGCATTTGTATCCGACAGGACCGGGATATCGAATATCTTCACTATTGATATTCATACCAGGGATGTATATCAACTCACGAGCGTCCTGACCGGTGTGACGGGAATCCTCGAAGAAAGTCAGGCTATTTCGTGGTCACCGCAGGCGAATGTTCTTCTTTTTTCGGTATTCGAGGAGGGTGGCTGGAATCTGTATATGATGAGAGAACCGCAGCGGTTCAAACAGCCATACACACCTGTCACTGAAGAACCGGACTTGCCACTACTCGCCCAGGAGAAAGTAAACGGTGAGCCGGAGGAAGAAATCGAAAAATCCAGAGCGGTTGATCGATCGAAATTCGTCTACCTCCGGGATTTCTATTCCGACGAGGTCGACACCTTGACGGTCCTCGAAAAGTATGAAACGAGGACCGATGATAGAACCGCTCCCCTGCTCCCGGACACGACCGAATTCAACCTGAGGAGATACAAGCTCAAGTTCACTCCGGACTATGTGTCGGGCGGGGCGGCCTTCGCTTCCAATATAGGGTTTGCCGGGCTCACCCAGTTAGGATTCAGCGATGTTCTCGGCAATCACAACATGCAAATCGCGGCCAACTTCTATCGATCCATCAAGGATTCGGACCTGTTCTTCATCTACTGGTACTTGAAGAAGAGGACCAACATCGGGATCGGGCTGTTCCAGTATCAGAACAATTACCTTCTCTTCCAGCCGACGAGTATCAACTCCAGGGATGAATTCGTGACGCGCACGTACCGGGGTTTCCAGGGAGTACTCTCAAGACCCTTCAGTAAGTTCAATCGGGTAGAGGTTGGTTTCAAAGGTATTTTCATCAACGATGACATATTCCGGCAGGACTTTATCAATCCCGGAATGTTTACTTTTCAGGGAACCGATAACCTGTTCTACATGGCACCGACTTTTGCTCTGGTGCACGACAACACCCTCTGGGGATACACGGGGCCCATCTCCGGGGGACGGGCCAAGCTCGAAGTCGAAAAAGCCTTCCACGACATCGACTACACGATGGTCATCGGTGACTGGCGAAAGTACTACAATCTCAGGCAGCGGTATGTGTTCGCCCTGAGGGTGATCGGAGCGATGAGCAATGGATCCGACCCTCTCGCTTTCAGGATCGGCGGCCCATACACACTGCGTGGGCTCAACTACGGAGAACTGCAGGGTACCAGGATCGGGCTCACCAACATCGAGTTCAGATTTCCCCTCATCGAACAGCTCAGCCTTGGATTTCCCCTGCCGCTCACCTTCAGAAACATCAGGGGCGTGTTCTTTCTAGATGTCGGCGGGGCATGGTTCCGTGTCAACGGAGAGGAAGTGTTCAAGCCGTTTTCGGGTGATGGAAGTTTCGTCCGTCTGGAGGACCTGAAAGCTGGTTACGGTTTCGGTGTACGTGTTAACCTCGGTTTCTTCATCCTTCGTTACGACCTCGCCCAGCCCACGGATTTCACCCGGAGTCTTGGAAAGAGCAGAAGCTATTTCAGCCTCGGCGCCGAGTATTGAGTCTTGACGTTACAACTCCCCGGGTTCTTCCGCACATTCACTTTCAGCGGGATATGAGAAGAGGGTGATTTGAACACCACCGGGATGAAGAGCTCGGTCTCCCCGATTCCTTCCACGATAGGAGGCTTCCTTGTTCGTCAAAAAGTCCTGGAATACACGCTCGCCTAATCCCAAGCCTAACTTCAGCTTGGTCGAGTCCTTCCGTGACCCGAAAACGGGGAGACCCCGTCACCGCACCCTCATGAACCTCTCACCTTTTCCTTTAGAGGTGATCCGCCTCATCGATCAGAGTCTCAAGGGCCGCACCTTAATCGATCTCGATGAACTCGCCATTGACCAGGGCGATTGTCTGCGAGGCGCCGGGACCCTGGCTGTCTTGCGCGCCTGGGACCGGGAGGACTTCGCCGGACTGCTCGCTGAGTTCACTCCAGCGCAGAACCAGTCGATGTTGGCCATGATCACCCAGCGTATCCTCCATCCCGGCAGCAAGTTGAGTCTCAAGGGCCAGTTTCAGGACACGCTGATGGTGCGGACCTGGTCGCAGAAACGGCTGGACGAGGACGAGCTCTATCACGTCATGGACATCCTTCACGAGCACTTCTA